>NZ_OZ248503.1:0-261223 GCF_965234445.1 Flavobacterium rarum (SeqCode)
GTAAAGAATCTCCCTTCGTCTTTTCTCCTGGTTGGATATTCTGGATATTACGACTAGCATAATTCCTTACATTCTGTTCAGACTCTAAAAAATAAAAAAGAATGAGGTGGTTTCTATCGAACAATATACTTCTTGAGTTATTTAGCCATCGGTGTACTCTCATTCTTCTTACTTTATTTCTACAAATTTAATCATTCCATTTCTGAAATTTTTAACTTTGCAAACATAGGAGCTATCCTATCGTGTGGATACAAATATTAGCCCTTTTTTTTACGTATTCTTAACAAATCAATTTTATAAGATCTAGTTTTATCAGCAATTCTAACATAGCCCGCGGTTTTAACCGTGGGTATCGTATCGATAAACATTTTTTTTTAGACATTGAATTTCCCCTAATATTGTCTCCAACGGTTGAAACCGTTGGCTATGGTATAATCAAACCGTTGCCAGAGGAATTACTATAATAAATTGCTTTATTCAACGCCCAAATTTTGGAGTTGTGTCCACACGATAGGATAGCTATCGGAGTCTGAGTTCCATTTTAGATGTGTCCACTCGATAAGATAGCTATCGGGAGCTATCTTCATTCTTGTTTTTGTTTTGGAATTACGGCTTTTTCAATTGTATAAACTTTTAACAAGGAAAGTGCATAAACAAAAGCGGGTGCTGCCAGTCGCATAGCCGCATGATTGATCGTTAATAACCAAAATGCCAAAAAGGATAACGCCAATATATTTTGCTTATTATTTATGAATAAAAATATAGGAGTAAAAAAAAGAATCATTAAATTTATTAAACCAAGCGAGCCGTGTTCTGCCAACATTCGTGTAATTTCATTATGTGAAGCCGATACTATACCAGTTTCTTTTTCCCGAATCTCTTTGTTTCTTCCCACACCTACTCCTAAAATGGGATTGTCCATAAACATTTGCAACTCGGAGGCGATGAGTGTTTCTCTTCCGGTTAATTGGCTTTTTTTCTCTCGCCCTCTTGCATCTTGATTGGCATAACGTTTGTTAATTAATCCGCCCGTTTGTAATGAACTGTAACCCCAAACACCTAATCCCGCCAGAAAGGAGAAAATAATAATCAATCCTATTTTAGGTTTTGTATTAAAATTTGCTTGAAAATACAATATCAGAATTAATAAAAGAATCATCACAATTCCTGTATATACGCCTCCTCTCGAAAAAGTAACGATTCCTCTAAAAGCAAAAACCAGAACCAATCCAGCATTTAACAATTGTAGTAATTTGTTTTTTGAATTTAAAAGTAATTGAACAAAAAAGATAAAAATACCCAATCCTAGAATAGTAGATACTTGATTCGGTCCAAATCCTCCCGACGTTTCAAAATTGGACTGAGTCCCAGTAACTACATCTCTCACACTAGGTGTGTACAAAAACAAATAGACCACAATAGCAACCAACGGCAAAGAGAATGCGGTAATAACTCCTAATAATCTATCGAAGCTGATTTTTCGTTGGTAACAATAAATAGAAGAAATACCCAAACAAATGGGGCCAGAAATATTAAAAGCAATCGCTTTTCGAATATCAGTCTCAAAATCTAATGAAACGGTAGACAATACAATACTCGGAACAAGTAATAATAGAAAAAGCCAAAACAAAATTGCTTTGTTCGAAAATCCAGAATAAATCATTCCAAGAAACATAAATGTCATAATTGAATACTTTCCGAACTCATTCAAAATCATTCCGTCAGTCATACGCAACAAAACCTCAACACTAACTACGTAAGCTGACATTATAAGAGCTTCATTATTTTTGTTCTTATTTTTTATAATAAAATAAATGCCAAAAACAAGAATTACTAGTGTGTATATTTTTGAAACAAATGGTAAAACATAAACCAACACGCCAATAAAAGCATGAAATAGGATTAAATATAAATAAGACAACTCCTCTTTCTTCATTTTACTGTTTTTTCAACCAATCTAAATATATTTTCAGTACACTTTTCGAGGAATATTCGTTTTGTATGGTAGTATAAAGGGCTTTACCATATTCCATTCGTACTGCTTTATTCTCTGCCAATTCAACTATTGCATTATAAAACAAATCAACATTATTAGAATCAACTAGTACCCCATTTTTTTTATTTTTAATAATCATAGGTATTTCTCCAACATTAGTAACAACAGTAGCCTTTTGATTCAACCCATATTCCAAAAGTGCTAGTGGCAAACCCTCGGATATCGATGTCAAAATACCGATATCCGATTGCCCTAAAATAGCTGTTATATCTTTTTTTGAGCCGTAAAGAAACACATTATTATCTAAATCATACTTATTAATTTCTTCTGAAATTTGTCTGGAATAGGCATCTTCAAAATCTTTTCCAACCAAATGAAAGGTCCAATCGGGATGGGATTTTTTCATTTTTTTTGCAATTTCTATTATCAAAAAATGATTTTTTTGTGCTCTCAAATTAGCCAAAGATACAATTCGTTTACCATCAAAACCTTTTAAGATAGTATGTTCAACAATATCAATTTCTTTTACAGGAAAATTGGGTAAATAAATGACATTTGTAGCTTTTAATTTTTTCTCAGACCAATTTTTAAGGTTTTGATTTACCGCAATAACCCCTTTAAAAAAGGGAGCAGTCAATTTCAATACAAAACTAGGTCTTGTTGCCAAAAATTCATTATTCCCATAATGATCATGCCAAATAATTTTTAGAGAAGGATGACTTAGTTTTAGCAAAAAAGCTAAAAAAAAAGAAGTACTATGGGCGTGAATATGAGTCACTTTGTTTTTTATTACAAAAGAGCGTAGTCTAAAAAGAGCACCAAAATCAAGTTGTCTTTTCTTATTCAAAAAAAAATACGAGACTCTTGGGTTGATTTGATTTAACAAAGCGCCTTCCTGTCTTGTGGCAACAAGCCCTGAAAATTCTATTTCATCAACCAATGTATTGGCATAATTTACGGCTACACGCTCGGCTCCCCCAGCTTCTAGAGAATCTATGATTTGAATAATTCTCATTGTTCAAGCATTTTTTTTATTTCTCCTTCAAAAACATCCAAGGTATAGTTGCGTGACCAATGGGATGCTTTTTCTCTTTTAGATTTAAAGTCACTTTCATTGGTAAGTAGTGTTTCCAATTGTTGAATATCTTGTTCCAGGTTCATGTGCAACAACAAACCTCTTTCACCATAATCAAGCATATAAGGAACGCAAGAAACAGGAGTAGCCACAGGAACACAACCCCAAAACATACCCTCCGCCAGTGCTTTTGGCCAACCTTCACTTTTGGATGCTAATAGCACAAAATGGCTCTCTTGGCACGCTTTTTTTAAGGTTTCTTGATTCTGGTTTCCGTTTAGTTTTATAAAATTATCCAAATGATTTGAAGCAATATACTTTTCCAAAACTTTACGTTCTACGCCTTCTCCAAACAAATTCAAAGACACATCATACCCTTTTCTGTATAATCCTTCTACCAATTGAATTGCATACAAAGGATTTTTTCCCTTAACCAAAGTCCCAACAAAAACAAAATGGATTGTTCCCTTTAAATCCAATGTTTTAAGCGGTACTTTATCGGCTTCTGAATAGGTAGCGGTAAAAAAAGGTTTAATATTCTTCGTACTCCCATCCCATTCGCCATAAACCAAAACCTGCATATTTCTGGTTAGGAAGGTGTTGCTCAAAATCCATTTCTGTAAACGGTAACTCCAAGGTTGTTTCGCTTTCGGATCCCAATTACCGGCGTATTTTGCTGTTTTGGGCTTATTAGGAAATAAAATTTGAACCAAACAGCCTAGTAAACCAATATTGCCAGGACAGCGTAAATGGATATGATCGGCTTGATTCATTGCTTTAAAAATTTGCCAACTAATTTTTGGCGTTTTTGTAATTGCATTCCAAATTTCCTTCAACCCCAACAAACTAATTGAATCAATAGTCAAAAACAGGATTTCCTTTTGTTTATAAGCGCTATCAATAGTTGTCACCTCTCCATTTTGAATTGGGGCTACAATAATTAATTCATCTGTATATTCTCCCCAAAGATTCATTTCAAGCACATAAGGAGCATAAGCAAAATATTTTTTTTTATACTTTATATGTGGTACATGGGTTATTATGGCAAATTTCATTTGAAGCTTCTATTATATTTTGGAAACATCATTATTCAATAATTTATAGAACTAATATTATTTTTTCTGCATCAACATAGTTAAATGCATACAGCTAAACAAAACAGATTCTGAAGTCTTAGAATTATCCCAATCCTCTTTATGCCAATTATGTCCAATTTTATTTTTGCTTAAATCTGAAATTGGTAGTATTGAAATTAACGCCATCCATTTTGATTTACCAAGAAGCCCTCTCTTTTCAACAATAGTAAAAGCAGACTGAAATTGATAAAATGTTTTTTTACTAAAAGGCCACTCCCATGCGGCATCCGACTGGAATGGACGATACAATGTTCGTATTATTTTTATAGGTAGACTAGTTTCTAAAGGATCATAACTAATTATCTGACCATTTGGAGCTAATTTTTCGTTGAGCTTATTGATCAGAATTTGTGTGTTTTGAAAATGATGCAAAACTCCATAAGCATAAATTAAATCGTAATCTTTCTCTAGAAACTCTGCAGAAAGAAAATCAATAGTTTTAGCGCTTGCATTTGGATAACAAACTAAACGTTCATTCAGTTTTGAAATAGCTATATCGCTCAAGTCAATTCCTAAATATTCCTTAGAATGTTCTGCTAAATACATGGACCAATAATTCCCAGAAAAACAACCTAAATCCAATACTTTCTTGGAACTTAAATCCCCAAACCATTCTTTATGTAATAAGTAAGCTTGGTCTTGAACTCCAACTGCTTTTTTTATCTTATTCAAAATTCCATTTCTGAATTTGGACCAAATACGCGTAGCATAATTTTTCTTTTTGGTATTATAAAATTCAGCTTGCTTAATATTTGTTTCTAAAATTGATTCAGTTGTTTTCATTTTTTTTATTTGGTTTACTAAAAATCAAACTCCACCAGCCAATCGTCCTACCAAACCCTTCGGTTAAAGCTTCCTTTTTTTGGTTCGTTGTAATTACATTAAAATAACGAATAAATGTCAAAAGTAAAGTAATAGCATGCCATTTTAAGAAATCCGCTGCATTGGGAGTTGGATTTTTAACCCTCCACACATACCATCCATTTCGAACCACCATTTTTCCATACTGGTATTGATTGGGGCGACCAGAAGCTTCATGGTAATGGTTCAATTTTGCTTTCGTATTGAGATACAGCTTACCTGTTTTGGCAACTCTCAAGCAAAAATCGGCATCTTCGTACAAACCATAGCCTTCAAAATAGGTGGAAAATTGAAAAGTATCAAACACCTTTTTTTTAAAAGAAGAAACTCCTCCCATTAATTGTTCGACTTCATAGATTTTGTCACTTGGAGGTAGAAAACCAACGCTTCTACCGTGTGAAAATAAAGAAGAAAATCCTGGTGGACAATCACTATCTAATCCTAATTTTTTCCTTAAAACAAAGCGGCTTCCGTCTTTTCTTTTCCATCCATCAAAATAAAACTCCTTTATTTTAGGCTGATAATTTAATCCGACACATTCCCATTTCATTTCATTGTGAATATAACCACCTACTCCTAATGCATTTGGATACACTTTGTAGGTGTTTAGTATTTGCTCAAAATAATCACTCTCTAAAACGGTATCATCATCCAAAAAACAAACTACATCCATATCCGATCCAACATGCGCAATTCCAAAATTACGCTGTATAGTCAAACCTCGATCCTCCTTTGAAACCAGAAAATAATTTAGATTAGTAAAAATCGGAACACTGAAAATTTGTTGCGTTTCATTATTGCTAGAACCATCGACAATTAAAATTTCATCTGGATATAATGATTGTTCCCTTACCGATTGCAACAATTGGAGCAACGGTTTGGGGCGCATGTAGGTACAGATGATTAGGGAAAACTTCATGATTATTTATTTAATTCATTAGCCCAATACATACTTTGTTTCCATTGCTTTCTATAATTGGCAAAATATCGAAATGGATTTTTGACACTTTGATGTTGGTAGAATTTAAAGAACAAAGTCGTTTTATAACCTAAGACTTGCTCTTTTGTTTGGTGTAATAACTTATACAATAAAACGGTAGGTGATGGTTTAGGCTGGATTGTATCTTCCTGCCATTGTAACTTGGGTTTCGTACGAAAACCTCCGATTGACGCTTTTAAGTGTAGCAACTCTGGAATTGGGGCAAATACTATATCTTTTCCTTTATTTCTTAACTGAAGTCCATAATCGGTATCTTCTCCGTATCCAAACTCAAGTGCTTTATTGTATCTTAAATTCTCAATTTCATTTATTTTTACAATACTGCATCCTGATCCAAATGAACTCCATTGCATATTATAATTTAATTTACTGGTTTTTTGATAATTGGCCTCATAGCATCCAAAAGTAATTGCATCAATTCCAAACGAAGTAGCTACCGCAAATCCTTTTTCAATAAAATCAAAATCAATTCGGATATCATCATCAGCCATAAAAACCCACTCACTTTCTACTTGACTCAATGCCAAATTTCTGGCATTACAAGCTCCTGCCTGATGGGTAAAGGTATGTTTAATGGCAAACGGCCATTTCTCTGAAAGCAAATAATCCAATTCAGAAACACTATCCTTCTGTGGATTCTGCTCTACAATAATCACGTTTGTAGGTAAATGGGTCTGCTTAGCCAAATCTTGTAACACATCATACAGATACTTTTTTCTGCCAATCGTTGGAATAATAACATCTATTGTTGCCTTTTTTACCACATTCCGATTAGATTGAACGACAATGCTATCTAAAGAAATCGACAATTTGTTTCTGTCTTTAAAAATCAAAGCATAAATAAAAGCTACAAATGGAAATCGAAACTCGTACACCAATAAATTCAATAACAATAAAAATATCCAACGTGTTTTGTAATGCTGTTTTACAAACTTAAAAAGAGTAAAAACAGATGTTGTGGATGTTCCTAAAATGGTAGTTTTAATCAGTAATTTAGGTTCTGAATAACACAATAACCCTAAAGGCATACCAACTTTGGCAATTGAACTCAGATAATAATCAAAATCAGAATCTACCTTTATTTTACTTTTAAAGGCGAGTAAAACAATAGCGTGAATTACCCCTACCTTACTGCTCATTTGCCAAGTAGGATAGGTCACTTTTTTGTTTACTTTTATAAAGGGCGATTCTTCTACATAACCTATTTTACTTCCCAAATAATTGGATTCACTTGGGTCATAGGATAGCATCATTTTTTGATGATGTAGTATTACTGAAATGGCATTCAGATTAATTTGCTGCTCAAAATCTTCATGACACCAAACCAACGTTTCCTCTGGAAACTGAATCGCTAATTGCATCAGTCCATAAGCAATATTCTTTTTTCGATCAAAGAGTACTGTTTTACTTCCAATAAATTCGATTCTAGTAATGGACTTGTTATTATGATAAACTACAATCAAAATTAACCTATTAACGTTTTATAAAAATCAACATTTTGTTTTACCGTTTTTTCAATATCAAAAACAGTCTCTACTCTCATTCTTGCTGCACTCCCAATGATGCCACATAAATTCTCATCGTTTAGCAAACCAAGTATTTTATTGGCAAACTCATCGTGCTGTTTCGGATGCACCAAATACCCGCTTTCGCCCTCAACAATCAATTCTTGTGCCCAACCAATATTACTATTGACTACCGGCTTTTGCAATGCCATAGATTCAATAGTAACCATCCCTAAAGTTTCAGCAAAGGTAGAAAAAACACAGACGTGGGCTTTTTTTATATATTCTTGTATTTCTTGATACGGTATTTTACCTAAATAAGAAACATGTTTTAAATCGTCTTCTTGAAATTGTTGCTCCACTAATTCCCATGTACTTTTGGATTTTGTCTGAATATCACACGAGTCACTTCCTATTAAGACCAAACGTGCCTTGGGATATTTTCTTTTTACTTTATTAAAAATTGTTGGTAATTCCAACACTCCCTTTTTTCGAATTATGGTGCCAATATATAAAATCAAACCTTTTTCATAAACCGAAGGATTGGTGTTACTAAATTGATTCAACTCCAATCCATGATGAATAGTTTCAATTTTTTTATTTTTAATACCAAAAAGCTTTTTTGACAGTTCTCCTGCAAAACGGGTAGGTGCAATAAAAGCTTGAGCATTATTGATAGCTAGTTTTTCAAACCAAAAATTCTTAAGTTTTTGCTTTCTTTGTTCCAAATGACAAAAATAAGTATCACTCCCGTGAAAACGAATCACTAATGGCGCTTTTAGATTCATAAAAGCAGTAATTCCTGTCCAATCGGGTGCCTCTACTAAATCAATTCTCTCGGAAACAATGTATTTATTTATGTAGTTTTGAATATATTTCCGATGCAGATACCAACCCAATATTTTAAATTTCTGTGCTTTTATCAAATGAATTTTCACGCCTTCTTCATAAAGAATAGCCAGCTCTTCTTGTCCATAAACAAAAACAGAAACCGTTACGCCTTCTTTAACCAAGGCCACAACCAAGTTCTTTATACTCGTACCAATTCCTGCAGCATGTTGCACTCGCTCATGTGGGTATTCGGAAGTTAAAAAAGCGATGTGCATCTTTTTATTTATTAAAAAAATCCTTTATAATTTGGGCAGTAAACAATCTCGCACCTGTGTCATTCATGTGCCCGCAAGACGAAAAATATTTGTCTTCTATAACCACATTTTCATAATTGTGAATTTCGGGATATAGCTTTTGAACTTTGTCAAAATAATTAATCCCTTTTGTGTTTTCGCACATTGGCGTCATTACAGCTATCAGGTTAATTTTATTAGCCTTGCAGATTCGTTTAATTTCTTCGTAGTATTTATTGTGTTTTAAAGGCTTCAAATTGGTAATATTGTTTTTCATATTAGCATTTGGTTTCTTACCTAAAGGGTAATAACCCAAATTATCTAAATGTGAAGTTTTTTTATGTATCGCTTGAAAAAACATTTCTCGAAAACCAATTACGGTCCCTAATTTTATATATCGATAAAAAGGGATGTAATACAACTCCCGAAAATCATTCTCCAGCTTAAAATGGGTCGCTATAGTTTCTGAATTATGTAAATAGGGTAAAAACTTTGCTGAAATTCCTTCAGCCTGATGCTCATTTGACAAATTCAAATCAGTCTCAAGAATTAAATTTTTAATTTTATAATCCCTTTCTACCATTAATTTCAAAAGCAAAGAAGCTTCAAACAAATGGCCTCCACTCATACCATAATTAAAGGCTTTCAGCCCTTTGTCTTCAAACATTTGGGCAACAAAATGGTTATTGGCTCTGGAAGAACCTAAAATAATAACATCATAATTTTCGTTTTTGGAATTATAAACATGATCGATTTTCCCTCGATTGTTCGATTGAAGATAAACAGCAGTGTATATAAAATCTAAAGCGATAGCGATCACCATCGTTAGGATCAGTATTTTTAAAATATATAGTATAAACTTTTGCATTAGAATTGAAAATATATAAATTCTTTGTAATCCGAATAAGTTCCAAAAGCGAGAATAGCTATTATAGCCAAAGCCAACTTTACCGTATTGTATTTCCCTGAAATAGGTTCGACTTTGGTTCTATTGTTCCATTCGACTAGAACAAACAAACCGACCATCAACACTAATTCATAATTGTACCGCTCGTTTAGAAGATATTGACTGGCAAACTCTCTGTTTACTACTATTCGTTTCAAATACAAACAAGCATCCGTTATGGTCTTGGCTCTAAAAAACACCCAGGCAATAGTGCTTAAAACAAATGTCGTAACAATACTTACTACTGTTCTAACCGAATCCCAATTCCATTTTAATTGAATTTCATCAATATTGCTCCGGTTTCTGTTCAATAACAAAAGAGGTAGAAAATAAACTGCATTGATAAATCCCCAAGCCAGATAGGTCCAATTGGCACCATGCCAAAAACCGCTTACCACAAATATAACAAAGACGTTCCGAACCTGCATGGCTTTAGACCCTTTGCTTCCTCCCAACGGAATGTAGAGATAATCGCGAAACCAAGAAGATAATGAAATGTGCCAGCGTCTCCAAAACTCAGCAATATCTCTTGAAAAATAAGGGTAATTGAAATTTCGCAATAAATCCAATCCAAACAGTTTTGACATCCCTAATGCCATATCCGAATATCCTGAAAAGTCACCATAAATTTGAAACGCAAAATACACTCCTCCCAAAATCAATGACAAAGAATTCATTGCCGTGTAATTATCAAAAATAGCATTGGCATACGTCGCACAAGTATCGGCAATAACCACTTTCTTGACCAATCCCCATATAATTTGACAGATTCCTTCTTTGGCTTGAGCCAAATTAAATTCTCTTTTAACTTTAACCTGAGGTAATAAATGAGTTGCTCTCTCAATAGGACCCGCCACCAATAACGGAAAATAACTCACAAACAACGAATAATCGACAAAATTATATTCGGCTTTAATTCGTTTATAATAAATATCGATCACATAGGATAATCCGTGAAATGTATAAAATGAAATTCCAACTGGTAATATGACATCCAGTAAAATAGGACTCGCCTTGAACCCAACAGAAGTCAACATTTGTGCAAACGAAGCAGAGAAAAAGTTATAGTATTTAAAAATCCCTAAGAATCCTAAATTAATTATGATACTCAGCCAAAACCAAAATTTTCGTCCTTTCTCGTTGGCACTTTTCTCAATTTGAATCCCGGTATAATAATCTAGAAATGTAGAGAAAACCAACAAAAACAAAAACCGCCAATCCCAACAGGAATAAAAATAATAACTGGCAACGATAAGGAGCGCATTTTGAGTGCTTTTTGTTTTATTAAAAACAAACCAATACAAGAAAAACACTATGGGCAAAAAAATGGCAAAAGCCAGGGAATTGAAAAACATAATTGATTTTAAAAAATTGTATTCTAATTTATACGCAAAGAAAAGGATTATTCTTTAGAAATGATGGTTTTAATTCCTTTCCAAATACGTATCGAAGCTTCTTGTGGAGGATGTTGATTGATAATTTGAAACCATTCTTGTGCATTTTCTATAACCAAAGAATTTGTTGTAATTGCTTTTTCTATTATTCCTGCAATGGCTTCTGGACTATCTATCCACAAAACAACATTGTTGTTAGGCATAGATCGAAAATGAACATAATCATATATTTTTTTTACCGACCAATTTTTGATTTTTTTAGTAGCAACATCATAATTGATAAAGGCACAAGCTTTATTGTGAGACACATAATCAAATACCATTGAAGAACCTAAATTAACCACTAACTCCGTATGCGCTATAGTATTCATTTGTATATCGATATCAGCTTGAGTAGGTAAAACAGTATTCCAACCATCTCCTGTTTTTTTCCAAAGTGGAGCAATTGGCATGATTACATCTTTATAGTTTTCTAAAACGGCATCATATCGATTTGAAAAATCAACAGGACAGCGTCGAAAAATAATACCCAATGAATGCTCTTTTTTGTTTAATTCTCGAATAGCCTTAGCAACATCTTCGAGATATTTCGGATCATCGGGACAGGTCGTTACATCGTCACCCGAATAACAAATATATTTTTTATCCAAATCTAAATCGTTCTGCTTAAAAAAAATTTCTTTAGAGAGCAACTTATTCGTGTCAAAATGAGATTCAAATTGCGGAGTCCCAGTAACAAAAATTTGTTCTTCTTTTATATAGGAATAATAAAAGAGTAATTCTTTTTTCATTAAATCACTCCAGACAAAATAATAATCAGTTTCTACCACCATAGTCGCCTTGGGCAAATTATCCCAAGAAAAAATGAATGTAGCCGTAGGTATACCCAATTCTTGTGCTGCTAGTATTGGTGCAATTGCCGTCATGGGCCTCTGATTGGTGCAAAAAACCAGCGCTGGTTTTTCTTTTTGCAGCGTTTCCAAACATTGGTGGTAATACATGGTTTTGTGCTCTTCTTCTTTAATCTTTTTTCGAATACGTAGTAATCCGTATTTTGAAGAATGGGTAAATGACAACAACTGCGTCACACCGCTTTTTATCGCTTTTATAGTTGTAGCATACGAAAAAGGGAATCGATACGTATTATAAACAGCATCCTTGGTTCTTCGGATATTAAGGTTTAATTCTATTTGTTTACGGGCATTTTTATAGGTCTCCGTCAGCGGATGTGATTTTGAATTTTGAATTTTGATCTCTTTAAAACCCAGTTGGGCTAAATCAAACGGAGTATTGTTCCAAAAAACAACTTCGAAATTTTCTTGTACTCCAATAGCCTGAAAATCGGAATACGCAAAATTACGAAGACCAATTCCGTCGGGTAAAAGGATGACTATTTTATTGTTTTGCATTATCTGTCTCTAAACTGTTTTTGATGATTCATTTTCCAAAAGGCTTCTTTTTGAAGCGATTCTAGAAATAATTCGGCACTATTACCTTGCCCAAAATCATCATCTGATTGTTGTACTTGATGTGAATCGATTATCCTTAAGGCTTCAGAAATGTTTTTTTCATTATAATCGACATTAATAATATCAGCGTGTACGGCTCTGTTTTGTTGGCGTGTACCAATATTGATAATAGGAATACCATAATACGGAGCTTCTCGAATTCCGGCACTACTATTCCCTATAATGAATTGACTGTTTTTTAATAATGTTAAAAAATATTCGAATCTCAGGGAAGGAAAAATTCGGAATCTCGAATTGCCTTTTAATCGCTCATAAGCTGCCAAGATCGTTTTGCTTCCTAAATCGTTATTGGGAAAAACAACAATATAATTATGTCTGTCCGCCAATAATGCATTGACAAAATGAGTTGCATAGTCCTCCATTTCCTTTATTTCGGTAGTAACAGGATGGAACATGACTATTGCATAGTTTTCAAAAAACAATTGATAATATTCTTTGGCAACAATTAAGTCTGGAAGTTGATCTGAAAACATCACGTCAATATCTGGCGAACCAATTGTAAAAATAGATGCTGCGATTTCTCCCATTTGTTTAAGCCTTTTGGCCGCTTCCGTGTTTGAAACAAAATGAATATGACTCAATTTACTTACACTATGCCGAATCAATTCATCTACCGTTCCCGATACTTCTCCACCTTCAATATGGGCTACCAAAATATTATTCAAAGACCCAACTATGGCTCCTGCCAAAGTCTCTACACGATCCCCGTGTACGAGAATTAAATCTGGCTTCACCGTTTTTACATAACTAGAAAGTCCTTCGATGGTTTTGGCCAAAGTCAAATCCATAGTGGTTTCATTGGTATGATTATGAAAAGTGTGTATATTTTTATACCCACAACGTTGAATTTCCAACAAAGTATAACCATATTCTTCCTGTAAATGCATACCCGTTACCGCCACAAAAACCTCAAATTCAGGTTGATCTTCCAAAATTGAAATCAATGATTTTATTTTACCAAAATCGGCTCGAGTACCCGTTAGAAATACGATTTTTTTCATTTATTTTTTTTATAATCAACCAACCCTTTCAGAGTTTCGAACTCTGAAAGGGTTAACTAGACATGAATTATTCAATATCATCCCAAGTCAACTGAACATCATTATCAATTTCTCGAGTCGCTTTTTTACCCAAAATAGAATCAAAATGTTCAGCCAGAATCTTCCCTGTTCCGGGGCGTTTCACCCAAATATTTTCTTTCGTGAATAGTTCTCCTTTTTTTATATCATCTATTGCACAAACGGTGGCAAAAGCAAAATCGATAGTCACTTGTTCTTCTGTTGCAGGCTCTTTGACACCACCGCGCATTTGCCAAATTTCATTTGAACTTACAATCAGTTCTTTGGTGGTTTGCTCATCCATACTGCACACAATATCCGGACCAGTACGTTGCATATGATCCGTAAAATGACGTTCCAAAATACTCGCTCCCAAAGCCACTGCCCCCAGACAAGCATTGTTATTCAACGTATGGTCACTCAATCCAAATACTTTATCGGGGAAGGCATTGTGCATTTCCATCATTGCTCCAAAACGCACCAAATGTATGGGTGTTGGATATAAATTAGTGGTATGTAATAATGCAACAGGAACTTTATGTTTGTCAAAAATGGCCACCGCTTTGCGAATACTTTCAATGGTATTCATTCCCGTGCTCAAAATAACAGGTTTCCCAAACGAAGCAATATGTTCCAGTAACGGATAATTATTACATTCTCCCGATCCGATTTTATAAGCAGGTATATCAAACTTTTTCAGTCGTTCGGCAGCGGCACGAGAGAAAGGGGTTGAGATAAAAATCATACCTTTACTCTCAACGTAGTTTTTCAATTCCCATTCATCTGCTTCATTCAACGAACAGCGTTCCATGATTTCGTATATGGAAACATCAGCATTGCCTGGAATTACTTTTTTGGCAGCTCCAGACATTTCGTCTTCCACAATATGGGTTTGGTGTTTCACTACCTCAACACCTGCTCTATGAGCAGCGTCGACCATTTCTTTGGCTACTTGCAAAGAGCCTTCGTGATTAATACCTATTTCAGCAATTACTAATGGTGGATAATCGGGGCCTATTTTTCTTCCTGCAATTTCTATATATGGTTTCATTTTTTAATTTTTACTTTAAACCTCTGTCAAATCACAAAACACACCCCTAACCCCTCTCAAGAGGGGAATATGTCACTGCTAACATTCAAATTTAAGGTTTTATATGTCATTTCTATATACCGTTCAGTTCATTATTTGCACTCCTAACTCCCCTCTTGAAATCGAAGATTAAACGACTCCTTTATAAAATATTAAATGGAGTTATAGGGGCTGGGGGTGTGTTTTCTTAACAAATACTCTGCATATTCCATATCTTCTTTCGTATCGATATCAACATTTGCAAAAATATGGTTTACTTCGAATGGAAAAGCATTTTCTGAGATAATTTTGCTGTCAGCTAGAGCCCCTCGACTTCGCTCTGGACAGGCTAAATCGAGAGGTAATATCAAAGAAGCTTTTGTAATGTACAACAGTCCGTTTTCAAAAAACAAAGGTTCAAGATCCTGACTACGTTGCCCAATAGTATAATTAAAGGGTTGAAATTTATTTTCAATTATTTTTCCGAATTTCTGATGATTTCTGGTAACGGTAAAAAGGCTGTCATATTTACCTTTTTTATAGATCTCAAAAGCTTCTTTTAGCAAATTATCTGGTCGAAGAGGATTTGTAGGTTGCAGTAAAAAAACATTCTCAACATCAGATCCAAGAGACTCTAAAACATGTTTCAATGCCGAAACTGTCGGCTCCAAATCTCCAGAAATAGTAGCTGGTCGATCGATCACCTTAGCTCCGTTTTCTATTGCTATTTTTTTTATTTCATCATCATCAGTAGAAACATACACATCATCAATAATTTCGTTATTTGCCAAAGCATACTGTATCGAATGCACCAATAATGGCATACCTCCAAACAATTGAATGTTCTTTTCTGGAATGCGTTTTGAACCGCCACGGGCAGGAATGATTGCAATGTTTTTCATTTATTGCATACTGTATTTAGCATTATCTATAATACTATTCATACCATGATTCCAACTTTCAGAACTATATAAATTTTCTGGAATCTTCTCAAAGAATGACGGTTTCTTTAAAAACTCCTCAACTGCCCCTTCCCATTCCGATACAAAATGTGGGTTTTCAATCAATCTTCCAAATTTACCATATTGTAATACTTCAGAGACACCGCCTAAAGCAGAAGCTATACAATAATTCCCACAGTGCAGGGCCTCAATCAAACTGAGACCAAATCCTTCATGCCAAAGCGTGGGAAATAAATAGCAATCTGAAGCTTGAAAATAAGCAGCCAATTCTTTATTGGGAATTAGTCCTAAATACACTACTCCGTCTTGAGCAGATTTCGCTTCACTACCAATCACCCATAAAACGATATCTTGCCTTTTTTCATTCACCCTTTTCCAGGCATCCAGCAAAAGATGTAGCCCCTTTTTGGGACGATCTTGAGCACACCATACAAATACAGTTTTATCACTTACTCCCATCGTGCTTTTTAAAGTCAACTTGTTCTTTTGTGAAAGCGAAAAAAAATTGCCCGTATCAATCCCATTGTGCAATACCGAAAAACGGGTGGGCAAAACGGTATAAAGTTCTTTGTGAACTTTATACGAATCGTGAGTCAACAAGACCATTTCCTGAATGTTCTCATAAAACCATCTGCTTTCAAAATTACCGTAAAAAGGGGCAAATCCATGATAAAAAAATTGAAGATAACAATTGGTTCGCATCCCTTTTTGGTTCAAAAAAGCCACCAATGGTTTGACTATCCCAAAATTATCCACAATTTGAATAATATACTTTTCATTGGAAACCATAATCCTTTCAAGGGCTTTGAGATAGCCCAAATAGGGGTTTTTTGTCCATTTTTGCTTTATCTTAGTGAAATTGTCATTTACAACAAAACTATAACTCACTGTACCCCATTTTTCTTCTGGCTCAGGACAAACAATATAATCTATAGAATGGTCGCCTTGCAGATAATTTTTGTATAAAGTAGTCCAACTGCCAATTTCAGAAAAAGGCAGGGCAACTTGTGATAGTAGAATTACTTTTGGCATTTTAGTTAATTTTTAGTTTTAAATCAATCCATTCAAAATTATCTGCAATTTCTAAAGTGTATAAATTATTTCTATAATATGAAATTAAATGAAGTAGAATCTTATCATTTATTTGTTTCAATGAATAATGAGTAATCACTTTTCTGCCTAAACATTTTTTTACAAAATTCCTTAATTTACTGACTTCATTACTTTTGAAACGAACAGCAATAATTTGATTGGAAAAAGAATGTAAATACCCATATAAAAAATGATCTACAACTTCCTTCTCAGTTCCAAAAATTGCAGAAATTGAATAAGAACTTAAATTTGCAAAATCATCCTGAGAATAAACTTCTCCCCATGAATTAGAATTAACATTTGATAAACTTGTCAAATTAAATTTCAAATGTTCATGATTAATTCTTATTATGTTTTCTACTTGTAGTTCTTTTGTCAATTTATTCCTTTGTCGCATCATATAGGATGGATGCCATTGATGAAGCAATAATATTTCTTTATCATACCAAATTGAAGTAAAACCATTATTTACCAATCTAAAATGAATATCTACATCCTCGGCTCCCCAAAAATGAAAAAACTCATCAAAACCATTGATGTTTTTTACCAAATTAGTAGGAAACAATGATATACCTTTTGCATCAATTTTTGAATTTAACTTTATTGAATACAAATCAAAACTTTTACTTACAGCACTCTCGCTTTTTGATAAATACCCAACTTTAAAAAATGTAATTTGAGACTCGTTTTTTAATTTATGTAATTTTTCAACAAATTCAGGATGAAAAACCATATCAATATCTGCAACTAAAAAATAAGACTCTTTTACACTTTTTATAATATAATTTAATGCCCTAGATTTATTCCAAGGTTGGTTCAAATAAGGCAAAAAATTATAATTAGTAAAGCTAAACTTTTCAACCACCGACTTAATTTGTTCAGCAATATTTTGTTTTGAACCATAATCTACAAATTCTACTCTGAAATTTAAATTGGTTTGTTCTAATAAAGATTGAAAACAATTTTCAACTCTACTTTGATCCCTATTTCGAAATGTGAATATTATCACTATTGGCTCTGTCATATCTTATAGTAGTATACGTTATTTTTATAAAATCCAAAAAAGAAAAAAAGCTGCGATATTTAAATAGTAAAATAGGGATTTGAGAAATACTCATCGATTTGTTTTTAAAAAAATACCCTCTGACTTTGAATTTTTTTAGATCATAAATTCTTCTTTTTAAAATTTCAATATTTAATTCGTCAGATTCTAATATTTCCATTTCTATCAACTTCAAACTTTCTAGCTGTTTCTGTAAATTAAACAAAGAGCCCGTATAATTGTCATTAAAAATATCCTTAAAAAAATCAAAACTTATTTGATTCGACTTCAAAAAATAATTCCATAAAAAGAATCTTGCTTCGAAAGCACTCTCAATTTGCAATGATTTCTTAATTTTTGACACTTGATTATGATGAACTCGATAAAACAAAAGAGGTTCTTGTATATTGTGAAATTTGGTTTTTAGTATCAATTTTGTCCATAAATTATAATCCTCAGCTGGCTCTTTATTAATTTCATAATTATCCTCAGGACTTAAAACTGATTTCCTAATCATAACAGATGGATGCGCGACTTCACATTCAAAGAACAAACTGGTCAAAATATCTTTATGAGACTGCTTTAATATTTTATACTTATCACTTGGAAATACAATATAATTAGAACCGCAAACTCCTACCTCTGGATTTTTTTTAAGAAAATCAATTTGTTTTTCAAATCTATACTTATCCATAATATCGTCACCATCCATTCGCGCAATAAACTCCCCTTTTGCTATTTTAATTCCATAATTTAAACTATCTGTATATCCAGTGTTTTTTTTTTTTAATATAACTTTGATTCTTGGATCATTGTAACTTCGAATAATCTTAACAGTATTATCTGTAGATTTATCATCTATAAAAAGACATTCATAATTTACAAAACTCTGATCCAAAATACTAATTAAAGTTTGGTCAATAAAAAGCTCCACATTGTATACGGGTATCACTACTGTAATTAATGGCTTATCCATTTAAAAAAAGTTCTTATTAATACCAATTGTTAATTCTCCACATTCAAGTGTCATAAAATTATAGTACTCTAAAATATTTTCAATTTTAGATTTTAAAACAAACTCTTCATGAACCTCAATCGAAATTATTTTGGTTACTTTAAGAAAAGAGCAACTTTCAATAGATTCAAATACAAATTGTTCTGCACCTTCAATATCCATCTTAATAAAATCTACAAAAACAAGATTATAATCTTTAATAATTTTATCAATTGTAATTGCTTTTAAACTTGTGACTTTATTTGTTGGACTTGTCGTAAAAGCCCAATCTTTGCCGTCTCTAAAATCATTATTTAAATCCAAAAACTTGCCGTCAACTGAATGAATCCCATAACACATTAATTCAAAATTATCTTCATAATTATTTAAAGCAATATTACTTTTTATCATCGCACAATTTTCTGTAGATGGCTCAATCGCAAATATTTTTGCGGGGTAAAATGCTTTAAAAAAAAACAATGAAGTATATCCTACATTAGCCCCACAATCAATAATAATGGGAAATTCAACTCTATGAAATCTCATAAAATCTGATATGAACTTATATTCTTTTTCAACAAATATTTGATTAAAAACCTGGTAATCACTATATGTAGAATCCCTACAAATTACATTTAAACCATTTGAAAATTTTATACAAAAACTCCCTTCCGTTTGATGTTGAAAATTGTAGTTCTGTCTTTTAACAATGTTTTTTTTGAAAAAATAAATTTTACGAAAACTACTTGAGAAAATAAATAAAAATATGAAACTAATTATTTTGGTAAACATGTTAAATTGCTTGTTAATCATTTCAAATACTTTTTGACTTCTTGTTTTGTAAACCCCTTCCATATTAAAAAATACCGCATTATTTTTTTGTTCAAGATTAATTTGGCAAACAATCTGCTTTTCATAAAATAAGCCAATTTAGAACTTGGTCGAATCGATTTTAATTTAAAATTACTTACATTATCATTAAACTCTAATCTAGAAACTGTATCAAACATCCAATCTTCAATAACATTCCCCATGTGGTAGGCATAATTATCTGCAGTTGACAATCGCCAAAAGCCTTTTTTTACAACGGGAATATCCAAAAATTGTCCTTCACTATTACCTCCTAATTTGTATTTTGTAAATCTACTTTTTAAATCATTGAAGACTTCTGCTCTATAAGTACAAACAAAATGTCCAGCACCTACAACCGCTTTCTTATCTGCATTAGTTACGGTCAAATATTTTTTTAGTTGAACCAGATTATAAAAATTGACGTCCCCTACACTTAATCCAAACATTTGTAATGCATCTGGATTTACTACTTGGGTACATTTCACTTTATTCGAGAAAAATAAATCCCAATACACATTGGCAGTATAAGTTCTCAAAGAACGTGAAGATGGTGTAGGGCAAACAGCTCCTGCTTTTGGAAAAGCTTCAAAAACAGAATAACTGGCCTCTTGCCATCCATTCAGGAAAAGTACATCGGAGTCCGAAATTGTAATCAAAGGAAAATTATTTCCCGAAATTCCTTTTAAAATGGCGTTAAGTTTTCCAATATTAGTAGTATGAATTACTTCCTGTATTATATTTTTAAGAAACAAATTATTCAGATAATCTACAACTTCTATACAACTTCCATTATTGACAATCGTAACGAATGTTTTACTGTGGATTGTTTTAAATAATGAATCCAAACAAAGTGTCAATATTTCAAAACTATCTTTAAAATAGCCCTCTTGATTGGGGATATAAACAGGAATAATAACCTGATGAAAATAATCAGATACAGGTTGAATTTTATCTTTGTATGGATTGGAACCTACTCGCATAATTAATTTATAATTTCTTCTCTAATATTTAAATTCCCTTTAAGAAAACTATACCCTTTACCTAAAAAAAGAAGTAAAATAAAGCCAATACTCAATTTAATTCTAGACTCAGTTTTAATTCTTTTTTGAAAAATTAAAACTCTTATGTTTCTTTTGTTTTGCGTTAAAATCTCTATTCTAGAATTAAACATGCATAATTCATAAATAGCAATCGAAATTCTAAAAGTCAAATACTCATTTATCAAATCCTTATCTTCAACATATTGTTCATTAACTAATTTTCTGGCTTTAGAAAAAAAAATAATTTTTGAATCTAGACTTGCTTTTTTATTTTCAATATTTTGAGTAATGCTTTCATTTCCTCTTCTGATAGAAAAAAGAAAATCTTTTAAATAAATATACTCAGGGAAATAAAGCAACATTCTAAAATGAAAATCTGATTCATGTGAATCAGTTAAATTCTCATCAAACAATTCCTTTTGATAAAAATATTCTTTTCTCCATAAAGGCGCTCCAGTAAAAAAAAAATGATTTTTAACTAGATAACTTAAGACAAGGCTATCTTTGGGATTCCTATTAGCTTCATTTTTTGATTGATCTGTAGAATCTTTATAAAAAGTCAAAGACTGGCTTGCACAAAAATCTAAATCACTATTATTCTCTAAAACTTCAACCTGTTTCTCTAGAAAATCAGAATGCATAATATCGTCACTGTCAAACCATTTAACATATTCGCCTTTACTCAATTCGAAACCATAATTCCTACAGGCATTAGCTCCTTTCTCCCTATCTATTGGTCTTTGATGATATTGAAACCGATTGTCTTTTTTTACATAATCGGCAATAAGGGTATCTGTAGTATCGGTACTCCCGTCGTCTACAATAATACACTCCCAATTTTTATAACTTTGCGCTATTATGCTTTCCAGCGTCTCACTAATTAGATGGACACGATTGTATGTAGGGATAATTATAGATACCAAATTATTGTTTAATTTTAAATCCATTTTTAAAAGAATTGAGTAACCTGTAATTTAATTCTACAAATAATCCAAATGAACCTTTGCTTATAGAATAATATAAAATTTTCAAATAATGTTTAATAAAAATTCTATTTAAAAAAGAAGCTATTAGATATTTTCTTAGTACCGAAACCTGACTTGGACTAAATTTATCTATTTTTTGAGAATACAATACCCAAAAAAACCTGAATTTAGCAATATCTTTTTCTTTTTTATTGGAATCGTTTCCTGATAAACTATAGTTACTATAACGTATTAATAATCTAGATTCATTTATTGAATAAATTAAATTATAGCTTGAGAAATCTAAAATAGCTATGTCATCAGCATACCAACCCAAGGGAAAATTTTTAAAACCTATTTTCATCAATTGTTCTTTTTGAAAAACATATTCACTAAGTGAACTTCTGGTTTCTTTATTTATTTTCTTTATTATAAAATCAGTAGCTTTTTCCAGTTTCGGATGTATGCAAAGCCCTGAAATAGAAACTCCACTCTCATCAATAACCTGAGTTGCATATCGCACTACAGCTATCCTTTCTTTTTCAATTTCCTTTAGGTTATTAAAAAAGGCCTCCACAACATTCGACCCTAAAACATCATCATCACCCAAAATCATTATCCATTCTTCATAACCTGATAATGCAATACACCGTTCCCATTGCTGTGTAAGTGAAGTTCCTCCTAAATTATTATCAAACCGATGGTAAACATAATCAAACTTTCCTTTATACTTTTCTAACAATATTGAAGGATTTTCTGGACTAGCATCATCGCCAATATAGACTTTAAAGTCTTGACAAGTTTGCAAAGACAAGGATTGCAAAGTAGCTTCGAGAAAAGTAAATTTATAATATGGGATTACTATAGCGAGCATTGTTCGATACCAATTTTTTTATTATTCTTCATCTTGCATCAGCTGTTTTAAATCTATTTCATTAGGCAAATATTGCGCAATCTCAGCTGGCAATTGTGTATAAGTATAAGTTGCAACTCCCATTGGTTGGTTCAGCATTTCTAGAGCGTATTCAACCGTAATGGTGCTTTTGCTTTTGCAAAGTAATATTCCAATACTCGGTTTATCATCTTCATATTTTACGGTTTTGTCGAGTAAATGCAAATACCAACTCAACTGCTGGCTATGTTCTGGTTTGAACTCTTGAGCTTTGAGTTCAATGGCAATCATACATTTTAACTTTCGATGGTAAAAAAGCAAATCCACAAAATAGTCTTTATCATCCAATTCCAATCGAAATTGCCTTCCCATGAAAGCAAAATCAGCCCCAAAACGACCTAATGTTTTGGTAATATTCAGCACCATTGCATTTTCAAGTTGTCTCTCTGTATGAATGTCCTCGAGTTCTAAAAAAGACAAATCATATTCGTCTCTAAATTCAAGACGGTATTCTACCAATTGATTTTCCTGAATTGTTTTTGGAA
This sequence comes from Flavobacterium rarum (SeqCode), assembly GCF_965234445.1. GTDB lineage: Bacteria > Bacteroidota > Bacteroidia > Flavobacteriales > Flavobacteriaceae > Flavobacterium > Flavobacterium rarum. The sequence continues at coordinate 23,078 of NZ_OZ248503.1, forward strand.
AATTATTCTGAAATAATTGCCATTTTGAGAAAGCATCAAATCGAATTTCCTCTTCCAAAACACTTCTACTCCAACCCCGTTCTACACAGGTTTGAAGGTAAAATGAAATTTCATCTTCCTGCTTGAATTTCGAAAAAATCAAACCCGTTTGTCCCCATGGCAATTTGGCCACAAGCTGTGGCCAAATTTCATTCTCACCACATTGTTCGTATATTTGCTTCATCCTTCTCAAATTACGAGAAGAAAAACCTTTAACTCCTGGATATTCGGCTTGTAAATCAATAGATAACTTATCAACAACAGAATTCCCCCAACCTCTTGAAACTTTTATAGAAATCACCTTTCCTATTTCGAGATACATCAAAATCATTTCGGTATTTACAGCTCTGAAACTTTTGAAACGAGCTTCATTGATTCGTTCCTTAATCTCCAAAATAGTTTGGTGATAATCATTTGGTAATAGTGAATTTGTCATAATTTTCATTTGGATCAAAAAATGATTTCAATATTCAAGGGTTTACAAAAATCGGAAATTATTTTATCTGTTTCCTGTATTTAGATTATACTATTCGTTAAAATCTCCCCTTACTCTTAGCATTGTAAATTCCTCTAGTCCGGCATCGTTACCAATATAAATATCAATGCATTGATGCTTTTTTAGTTCATTTACATTAATACGTTGACACCTCATTCAAAAAAATAAAATTCTCAATGTACACTTTTCCATCAAAAGTTTTTGATACGTTTATAACTTTTGCAAAATATACAGTTTGTTATCAATACGTTTAAAGATTTTTGTTGTGATTTCTAATATAAAAATGGTGTCGCCAACTAGCCAACGATTGTAAAGAAGTTTCAAAGAAAGTAAATTTGTAATATGAAATTACTATTGCTAGCATTATTTCAGTACTTCTTTTGTAGCTTCCAAATAAGCCGTTCCCCATTTTTGACACGGCTCCAAATGATTTCCTTCCGCCCATTCGTTCCAAGCATTTATAAATAAAAAATTTTCAGGAACAGTATCCCACGGATAATTTTCTTTGATGTACTTTAACCACGCTTTATACTTCTCTGGTGTTGAATGATGTAATATAAAGGGGCTTTCTTTTCGTCTTGCTGAATTGTCCCACATAGGGGTAAGACCCGGGTAAACATTACCTTTAAATCCTAGCCCTTTTTGATTTTCAATATATTTATTGTAATCAAAGTAATGGTCAAAAGCCTCCATCTTCATTCTAAACCTTTTCTTTATTCTATAACCAAGTGCCTTTTTGACTCTGTTTTTTGCTGATTTAAATAAAGAAACACCATAGGTTATTCCATCAGATTGTGTTCCAAAACTGGGTTGAAACTGAAATCCAAAATCAAAACCCATTTCTTCTGGCAAAAACGAATGCTCTTTATTTTGTGCAAATCCGATATAAATATCAGAGAAACCAGCATCTTGAACTGCTTTTCTCCAAATTGCTAATGTCTTTTTTATATCCGGAAATAATCTTGGACGATAAATTATAAAAATAGGTTTTCCATTTACTTTTATATATCGATCATCTTTAAAATATGTAATCAAATGTTGAATATGTTCTAAATCATCATCAAAACTATATTCTTGGTGTAATAAAACTTGATGATCAGCCCCATCCCAAGTCCTAGTCCAATTTTCATTAGCCCAACACATCATAAAAGGTAAATCTTCTTTTGGATTTTGCATTTTTCGATCCAAAGGTTCGTGCAAAACCCGTTTCCCATTAAACCAATAATGATAATAACAAAAACCATATATACCATAAGTTTTAGCTAATTCCTCTTGGGCTAAACGCGCTTCTTCTAATCTCAAGTCATAAAAACCCAAATCTGCTGGTAAATGCGGTTGATAATGGCCTTCAAATCTTGGCTGAGCCTTGGTAACATTTGTCCATTCAGTAAAACCCTTTCCCCACCATACATCATTTTCAGGAATGGGGTGAAATTGAGGCAGATATATTGCAATGGGTTTTATTTTAGAATTATTCATTTAATGCTTTTTTATACACTGATATTGTTTCGGAAAGATTTTTCTCCCATGAAAAAAAACTAGATCTCTTTATTGATTTTATAATAAGTTCTTTTTGCAAATTAGAATTCTGTAGCAAATTTAGCATATGAGAACATAATAAATCTGGATCAAATGGATCAATACAAATACCATAATCTCCAATAACTTCTGGCAATGAAGCTTGATTAGAACAAATTACTGGCGTTCCACATTGCATTGCTTCAATTACAGGTAAACCAAATCCTTCATAAAGTGACATGTACAAAAAACACAAAGCATTTGAATAAAACAAGGATAACTCATTATCTGGAACGAACTCAATAAATATAATGTTTTTATAGTTTTTGCACTTTTCGTACAACATTTTTTTTATTTCAAGTGAATCAAAAGTTCCAATAAGAATTAGTCCAATATCATTAAGCTCCTCTTGATTAACTAATTTAATATAGGAGTTAATAATATGTTCGGTATTTTTATATTTCTGATTTCTATTTAAACAAAGAAAGTATTTCTCAAAACCTAAATCATATTTTTCAAAAATCAAAGACAAACCCTCCTTGTTATTGTTTGGAAAAAAAATATTTCGATCAATCCCCAAATAAATTACATCAATTTGATTTTCGTTTAAATCTTTTCTGTATTCTAATAATTCTGATTTTGTAAACTCTGAAACACAAATAACTTTTGTTTGACTATCAATGGAATCATAAGCAGGTTTTAAAACATCTTTGAATCTAATAGGTGCTAAATCAGGTCTAGTAAATGGCATTAAATCATGTGAAGTAAAGACCCTTTTAATATTTCCATATTTTTTTATTACTTCTGGTATAGCTTCCATTGGTGAATGATAAATGTCAATCATTTCTAAAATTTTACTATTGTACGGATTTGAAATTAAAGGCTTTAAAATATTCAAATTATTATTCAACTTTCCTTTTATCTTTAAATTTAGACTGTGAAGAATTCTAAATAAATCTGATTGATTATTTACTAATTTTTTAGAAATATTCTCTATTTTATTCTCTTTTAAATACATAATAAGATTATCAATAATCTCTCTCTGATATTTATTTGAAGAGTAATACAATTCTATTTCGACTGAATTTTCTAATTGCTTGGTTAGTTCATAGATAACACGTAATCCTCCATGCATAGAGTTTTGTTTATAATGACTCCCAATCCAAGTAGTATCAAGTAATACTTTCATTTATTCAAAATCTTGATTTAATAGCTTTAGCCTTTTTCAATTCTGCAATCTCAAAAATATCAATTTTAGATTCTTTATGAATTGCAATTATATCATAATGCCAATCAAAGTCATGAATATTTCTCAAACATAATTTTACATATGCTTCAATTATTTCAGGTGTACAATCAAAATCAAAATGACTAAACTCTCCATATTTATTGAACCACAAAAAACGATTATACCCTTGCAATTTTAGAACTTCAAAATGTTGGAAGTAAGAATTATTTGTGTTTTTAACAATAATTGGATGCCATTCAAATATTACATATGGTTTAAATTTACTAAGTATTTTCGAAGCCCCTTTTAAAACAACTCCATCAAACCCATCCACATCAACTTTTAAAATATCAACATTATCACTAAGGTCTCCAAGCAATAAAGAATCTAGACTAATAGATTTGACTTTACTTTCTCCAATTGCACTTGCCGTACCAAGATGTGTTTTCACTAGGTTATTGATTTGTTTGTCATTAATATCACTTAATAATATATTATACATTGATGTTTTGGGAAAATATTTTTTATTACTATCCAAATAGTTATAAAACTCATAATCACCCTCAATACAAAAAAATGAACCTATTGTATTTGGTAAGTTTTTAATTAAAAGTAAGTTCGTATCTCCAGTTGCTGACCCGACATCAATAACTACTAATTCTCTATTTATTGAATTATAAACTGTACTTGTAAGTTGTATTAAGGGATTATTATAATTTCTAAACAATCTTGCAAATAATGGATATGAATTACCATTGTTCACCTTACATTCATAACCATGTATTTTAGTTGAAACAGCTCCTGAATACTTTTTAGATGACAATAACCAAACTTTCCTCCATAACCAACCTAATTTATTTCCCTTATCTCTGAACTTATAGTTTTTCAATAATAGATTATAAATGAAACTATAATATATATCTACTTTCATACTATGATTTTAACTCAAAAATTTCCCATTTATAATTAGGCACTACGAATCCTTCTCTATCAAGATCACTCTTTTTTATGCCCAAATCTTCAATTCTAACAGATAGTTTATCTTCAACAATATCAAACAATTTTTTCCTTGAAATAAAACTTGCTACAGTCAATTTGTATGTACCTGGCATTAATATGTTCTTAGAAATATTTACGACCAACTTATACTTACCTACATTGATTTCCTCTATATTATTAAAATCGTTTAATGAAGTTGTGAAAATTGGAATCCCCTCCATATTAACAAACTTTATTGAAGTTGTCGACCCTTTAACCAAACTACTTGCAGACAAATAAATATTAATTGTGAAATCTTCTCCAGTAGCTATCTGATTTGTTATAATTGATTTTGAATTTTGAATATTAATTTCATCAAAGTATAACTCCTTTGTCACGCTGGATTTTCTAATCCATTGAGAATCAAAATCCGAATTATTAATCAAATAGGAATTAATAATAGAATTAATATCTCCTATTAATTCAACTTTCCCTTTTTCTATCAGAATCCCCCTTGTACACAAACTCTTCACCGCCGCCATATTATGACTTACAAACAAAACAGTTCTGCCTCCTTCTCGCGAGATATCCTGCATCTTGCCTATGGCTTTTTTCTGGAACTCGGCATCCCCTACAGCCAATACCTCATCAATCACTAAAATTTCAGGCTCTAGAAAAGCGGCTACTGCAAAAGCCAAACGCACGGTCATTCCGCTGCTGTAACGCTTTACGGGGGTGTCTATGTAGCGCTCGCAACCGGAGAATTCAACAATCTCGTCCAACTTGGAGGCTATTTCTTTTTTGGTCATTCCAAGAATCGCTCCGTTCAAAAAAATATTTTCTTTACCGGTTAACTCCGGATTAAAACCCGTACCCACTTCAAGCAGCGAGGCAATACGCCCGCGGGACTTAATGCTTCCAGTTGTAGGTGCCGTAACCTTTGATAATATTTTTAATAGGGTAGATTTTCCGGCTCCATTCTTCCCAATGATACCTAGAACTTCACCCCTTTCTACTTCAAAATTTATGTCTTGCAAAGCCCATACATATTCGCTTGTTCCTTTGGTAGAGCGGTCATTGGTGTCTCCAATTTTAAGATACGGATCTTCCTTACCACGTATTTGATGCCACCAACGGTTCAAATCGTGACTCAAAGTTCCCGTACCCACTGTCCCTAAGCGGTATTGTTTGGAAATGTTTTCGGCTTTTAAAATTATGTCTTTCAAGGTTAGAAGTTAGAGGTTAGAGGTTGTTGGGATTTGCTTAATTAATTATCGTACAACCCAATTTTCAATTTTAATGCTGTTCAAATTTTGAAAATCCGACTCATTATCAGTCACTAAAGTCAGTTTGTTTTTAATAGCAGTTGCCCCGATTAGTAGGTAAAATTCATTGTGCATTGGATTACCCAACTTTTATAATTGTGACATAATAGCTTAAAATGAGACCAGCTCAATTGTCGCCAAAGCGTAGCGACAATTGGTATGAAAAAAGCTTACATTATTATTCTTTTAAGTGATTTTAGAAGAGTATACTTTCCTGTTTCAAATAATCCTTAAAATCGGAAACGGTTTTTTGAAAAAAAGGCGTCAATTGTAATGCTTCTTCATACAATTCCTGAAATGCAACAGCCGAATATTCATGTACCGCTTGATTTCTAAAACTTTTTAGCTCCATTAATGTATCGGCACTTTCTATCACACCTATCTTTTCTAACAAATTAAGTCTATCAATAAACAACAAATTATCTTCTCCCTTTAACTTAAAGAATCCTTTTACTATTTGTTGGAAGAAAACATCCGAATTCCTTGTTAATTTTATAATCAATGCATCGAAAGCTTCAGTTTCTTCAAAAGCATAATTTTCTTTTATACCAATTGCCCGACAATGTTCAAAAGACTTGGCTAGCCCTTCCATTGCAACGCTAAAGGATTTATACGATGCTGCAAATGCCAATTGAAATAATTCATTCATCGCTTAATAATTTTGCATAACTCAGAACATGTTTTTTAAATACGCTTTCATCATTCTTTGTAAAACTAACTACATCCATTTTTTGTTGACCGAATTTAGAAAAAAACAATTGTTTCATTTTAAATAAGTCCGTATGATGTAATTTTTTATCCGACAATACCAAAATATCAATATCACCCCCTTTTTTAGAATCGTCCACTCTAGACCCAAATAGATATACTTGATTAGAAGGCTCTTTTTCCTTCCAATACTCATAAATGAATTTTTTTTGTGCAACCGCTATTCTCATGGTTTTTATTTTCAGTTCAACACTATAGCAAAATTACGTTATTTTTTATTTACTATACACTAACAGCTCTTAACTAATAAACGTCAACTTCCTTATACCGTATCTATAAAACTCTTCTCTGTTTTATTAAAAATCAATAGTCCCACAAAAAACACAACTACCGTTACTACAAAAGTATATCCCAATCCCAAAAATGAAATTTGACCCACATTCAGCAACATATATCGAGTGGTTTCTATGACATAAGCTAGTGGATTGTATTGCACCAGCCAACCATAAGAAGGCAGTTTTTCTTTCAACAAAGCCATTGGATACATTACAGCCGAGAGGTACATCAACAATTGTACCCCAAAACCAATCAAATGATTAAAATCCCTATACTTTGTAACGAGTGATGAAATGAGCATTCCCAATCCCAATCCAAGAACCCCCATCATTACAATCAATACTGGAAAGAACACTACACTTGGATTCAAACTAATAGTGGCTCCCTGAAAATAATAAACCAGATAAAAAACAATAAAGATGCCACATTGTATCCCAAACTTCAACAAGTTGGAAATTACTATCGAAATGGGCACTACAATCCTAGGAAAATATACTTTCCCAAAAATATTTGCATTACTTCTAAAGGTATCCGAAGTTCCATTGAGACAGGCTGTAAAATAGTTCCAAACGGTGATCCCAGCCAAATTAAATAAAAATGGAGGCACTATTCCAGTATCAATACCTGCAACATTATTAAATATTATAGTGAAGGTAATCGAGGTAAACAAAGGCTGTATCAGGTACCAAAGTGGCCCTAAAACCGTTTGTTTGTAAACGGTAACAATATCTCTTTTTACAAATAAAAAGAGTAAATCACGATATTGCCAAACTTCTTTTAAGTTTAAAGAAAAGAATTTGTTTTTGGGTGTTATCTCAAACAGCCAATCGGTATTTGGGGTATTACTAGTGTTCATTTTTATGGAAAACTAAAAGTGAAATTTACGACATACAATTTTCACAGATTTAAATAAAATGCAAATGTAACAAATTAGAAAAGAGCATATAAGATCTAATTTGGATTACGCTCTACTTTAACCCAGATTCATCAGGTAAGGACATCAAAATTGAAAGCTTAAACCTAAGCTTGGTTTTTAATTTTTTGTAAAAAGTGATTTATTGTAAAATACAAATGTTGCTTGATTAAAACTGCTTCGCCATTGCAAGTCACATGAATGCTTACAAAATTTTAATGGCGCAAATTTATCATTATTTTTTATCTAGAATATTTATTTTATGTTTAAATACGTTTTTAAACCATGAAAAACATCAATAATTAATTTTAACACGAATTAAGTTGCTATTTAATGTTATAATCCTTTTTAATCACCTAAAAGTAAAAAACTTGCTCAATAACTCATATCCATTATAAAAAAACTTATCAAAACATTTAGCTTCACAACTGATACCTATTTGCACATGTAAATCCACATGTTCTCTACTTACCTGAACTTGACCAATTGTACTGCTTTTCAAAAATCATGTTTTAACCAGCTTACTCTTGTCTAATTTTAGAAATATTCAAGTTCAAACTGAAAGAACAACAATTATAAACAAAAAAAGTTTACAAAAATACTTTGTAAACTTTTCTATATTAATTTATAAAACAACGTATTGTTGTAGGTATTAAAAACAGTAATTACGACATTTTTTTGCGGTAAAAAGGGACAACTTTTTTTTATATTTCCCGTCAAATGGGGTCTTTCAATAAGTTAATCGTTTTTAAATCGGGCAAAAAATTATTTATCCAAAACTTCAAAAGTAGAATTCATACTAATAAATTCTGGGACAATCACTTTCATTTTGGTAACAATATCATCGTTGTCAAAGAAATTGGCTATTCCAATTAATTCATTAATTTCTGTATGTAAATTTTCAAACTCATCCTGAATTTCTTCGGCAATCATAATTTTCTCATGATAGGTAGGTATTGTCTTTGCCGTATCATTCAATAATTCTTCGTATAATTTCTCCCCTGGTCGCAAACCTACAATTTCGATTTTAATATCTCTATCTGGAACAAATCCTGCCAATTTGATCATTTTTTTAGCCAAATCTAATATTTTAACGGGTTTACCCATGTCAAATATATAAATCTCACCTCCATTCCCCATTGCACCAGCTTCTAGAACCAGCTGACAAGCCTCTGGAATAGTCATGAAATAACGTATAATATCGGGATGGGTAATAGTAACAGGCCCTCCACTAGCAATTTGTTTAGTGAATAGTGGCACTACAGATCCATTTGATCCCAAAACATTCCCAAAACGAGTGGTAATAAATTTTGTAGTAGTCATGTTATTCTCTTTCAAATTTTTAATTTGCAATGACTGTACATATTTCTCTGCAATTCTTTTACTAGCGCCCATAACATTGCTCGGATTAACCGCTTTGTCTGTAGAAACCATAACAAATTTAATTACATTGTGTATACAAGACAAATCAGCTAAAATTTTGGTTCCTTCTACATTGGTTAAAATCGCTTGAGAAGGATTTTCTTCCATCAATGGAACATGTTTATAAGCCGCTGCATGATAGACTACTTGTGGCTTATAATATTTAAATACTCTGTTCATTGCTTCTTTATTTCGAACATCGGCAATGACATTGTGTATTTTTGCTTTTGAATGTATTTTTTCTAATTCAAGACTCAAATGATGCAAAGGTGTTTCGGCTTGGTCTAATATAATGACCCTTTTTGGATTAAAAGTCAAAACTTGACGCGCAATTTCACTACCAATAGATCCTGCAGCTCCAGATATCAATACCGTTTTGTCCTTGAGCTGTTTTGAAATGGATTTATTATCCAATACAATTGGTTTTCTTTCTAATAAATCTTCAATTTGAATATTCTTTACCTTTTGTGAAATCTCCTTTTGGTTTTCCCAGTCGGTAATCAAAGGCACGGTGTAAACTCTGTAATTAAATTCCAAACATTGATCCACAATTATTAATTGCTCCTCTTTACCCAAACTTTTATCGGCCATAATCACTGCTTCGGCACCTACAGAACGCATCAAAGAAGGCAGTTTTTTCTTCTGAACCAAAATGGGTAAATCCAACATTCTTTTGGATGCGTTTTGATTGTTACGATCCACAAATCCGACAATTTTAAAACGAGTTGGTGTTTCAAATTTTAAGGCATTGGCAACCGAAATGGCATTGGCATCTGTTCCGTAAATAATGGTTCTAATTAATTTGGTTGCACTTTTCTCAGCCAAATACATCTCAAAAGTTTGCTTGACTACTACACGGTACAAAAACAAACCACAAAAGGAAAGCACCACATTGATAAATAATGCTGTAGTTAAGAATACTCTCTCATCATACAATAACTCATAAGCAAAATTAAAAACCAAAAAAACGACCAATACCGACATCTGCGAAAACAAAAGCTTTACCGCATCAATATAGGATGAGTGTCGAATAATTCCTGAGTAGGTCCTAAACAACCAAAAAAAGAAAATATTAATTCCGAAAAAACAAGATATAAAAAACACGTCGTGTGTTGTATTGATGTATTTCAAACCTGTACCCCTAAAAATAAGTAAGGTAAAGAAAAAAGTAATAATCAGAACCGAAAAATCAATCATTACAATAATCCACCTTGGTAAGTAGCTTAGATTACGCATGCTCAATCTTAAATTAGCTCTCGAAAAAAATCCAGAATACAAGGAGTTTTCGTTCATGTTTTATAATTTATATTTTTCAAAAAAGGAGAAAGTCCTAATTACAAATTTACAATTATTATGGTTCCAAAATTAAATTTGATCCTTTGAATTTAAAGAACAGATTAAATACATTAATAAGGGCATCAATAACCTATTTATTAGCACAATATGTTTTTATTATTCAAAAAACAAACCGCTACTACTCTATATTAACAAGTGAATTGATTAAAATTTCCAAAGCAGAGCTTCTAATTTTTCAAAAACATTCTCTTACAAGTCCTCCAAAAAATTTTCAAATCGCTCAAAATACTCTGATTGTAGTAGTATTCTAAATTCAGCTTCACTTTATCCGGAAAAAGTTCGACATCATTATATTCAAGTGGAAAGTCTTGTTTCTCCAAAATCTCGTCTTCATTATAATATTTCAATGAAGCCATACTTGTTAATCCTGGTTTTAATTCCAATATCTTTCGTTCCTCGCCTTCCAGCACATCATAATACCCTTCTATATCTGGTCTTGGCCCTACAATACTCATTTCCCCTTTCAATACATTAATCAATTGAGGCAATTCGTCCAGTTTATAATTTCGAAGCATTTGGCCTATTCTTGAAATAGCAACATCATCGCCATTAGGATTGATTTGAAACGTTCGAAGTTTGTAGATTTTAAATATATTTCCAAATTGTCCAATGCGCTCTTGCTTAAAAACCCCATTGGTTTGGGTATCGACAATGGCTAGAAACCAAGATAGAAGCAGTAACCATGAAAATAAAAAAAGGATTAGTACTGAAAAAACTATGTCGAAAATTCGTTTTGGAGTTAGTTTCAAATGGAAAGGAATTTATATAGAAATTTGTTTCAATTTGGAAAGAGCAAAAAAGATCTTTTAATCCGTGAACTTGCGTGAGGGATAGAAATAAGCTACCAAAGTAGCATGTATAGCCCGACGGCGTTGAGAAAAGGGGCTGAATAAGCGGTACAATAAGCAAGCCCCTTTTGTCAACGGGGTAACGCCCAAATACTCTTTTTGAACCAATGCATTAAATGATTAGGCAAATAATTAGTCGTTTTTTGCCAAATTAACTTTCTGTACAACGCTGTTTCTAATCCAAACATAGACCAAAATCTGAAACAATAAAAAGGCAATCACTACAGGAATCGACAAACTTCCTTTGGAATCCAGATAAAGCAATAAAGCATTTATTAAAAGCTGTATAAAAGCATACACAAAAGAAACCAAAATATGAGAATACCCTAATTCATTGGCCAAATATTGGTACAAATGAGACCGATGAGGTTCCAAAATATTTTCTTTCTTTTTGAGTCTAGTAAAAATGGTAATTACAGCATCAATTCCATATACGGATAGAAAAAGGAGGTATCCAACTTGACCCGAAACCAAAATCGTTTTTATCATAAAATAACCCAAAAACAATGCCATGCTGATGCTTCCAACATCTCCGGCAAATGTTTTAGCTTTTTTGCGAACATTAAAAATCCCAAAAGCACAACAAGACAATCCCATAGTCCATAGTAACGGAAGGCTTTCTTGATTGATTTCCAAAAAAGAAAAACTAACGATAGCTACAAAGGCATACAACACTGTAATTCCATTGATGCCATCCATAAAATTGAACGCATTGACCCAACCGATCACTAAGACAAAAACAATCGGCAATAGCCAAAGTGCTTGTGAAAAGAGATTCAAATCATAAAAAACCAAGGCTATGGCAATGGCATGAGAAGCAAACCGAGGCAATTGCGACAAGGGTTTTATATCATCTATAAAACTAACCACCGCAACCAAAATCACCGCAACGGTTACCGACCAAGAAACATATCCCAGTAAAAAAGCTATCAAAATCGCAATTGGAAATATGATTCCTCCACCACGCAACGTAATGGACGTATGCGAAGAACGGTTATTGGGTTTGTCTATAATATTGTAATAATCGGCAATCTTGAAATAAATCAATTCAATCCCGATGAATAAAATTAGTAAGGCAATGTAGGTCATCATATAAGGTGTTCTCTATTTTCTATTCTTTATTCTTTATTCTTTATTCTTTATTCTTTATTCTTTATTCTTTATTCTCTGCTCTTAACTAACCCACAACCTAGAACTCATAACTGACAACAGAAAAAAGACTATATTTTATATTTCAAAAGCCCCAATAAATATTCGCCATATCCCGATTTTTTCAAAGGCTCTGCCAAATCTCTCAATTGTTGTTCGGTTATAAAACCTTGTCTCCAGGCAATTTCTTCAATACAGCCTACTTTTAATCCTTGACGTTCTTCCAAAACCTGAACAAATTGTCCCGCTTGCATCAAGCTATTAAAAGTTCCGGTATCCAACCAAGCGGTTCCTCTGCTTAAGATTCCTACTTTTAATTTACCTTTTTCCAAATACACTTTATTCACATCGGTAATTTCATATTCACCTCTGGCACTGGGTTGGATATTCTTGGCAATTTCTACCACTGAATTGTCATAAAAATACAATCCTGGCACAGCATAATTTGATTTAGGTTCCAGTGGTTTTTCTTCTATAGAAAGTGCTTTAAAGTCTTTATCAAACTCAACAACACCATATCGTTCCGGATCCGAAACATGGTAAGCAAATACAACGCCACCTTCTGGATTGGTGTTCGACTGCAATAATTCGTGCATATTGGCTCCAAAGAAAATATTATCACCCAAAACCAGCGCAACAGAATCCGAACCAATAAACTCCTCTCCAATCACAAAAGCCTGAGCCAACCCATTCGGAATCGCTTGCTCCGCATAACTAAATTGACAACCAATAGCAGATCCATCTCCCAATAATTTCTTGAAATTAGGCAAATCATGTGGGGTAGAAATAATTAATATTTCATGAATTCCCGCCATCATCAAAGTCGATAACGGATAATAAATCATCGGTTTGTCATAAACAGGCATCATTTGCTTACTCATGGCAAGCGTTAACGGATGCAATCGGGTACCAGATCCTCCGGCAAGTATTATTCCTTTCATAGTTATTCTAATTTTACGAATTTATCCGAATTTTTCAAATTAATTATTCTTTTATAATTCAATGATGGCATACCAAAATTAATTAGCATACCCAATTCCATATTGGTACATTTTAAATAATTTCTCAACTGCGCATAGAATGTATCTGGAATATGGACTACAGCTTTAATTTCTAAAATAATACCATCATAGCAAACAAAATCCGCTCTATAGTGCTTATTCAATTTCACATTTTCGTAATACAATTCCAATTTTAGCTGTCTTTTAAAAGGAATATTTTGGATTAAAAATTCTTTCTCCAATGCTTCCTCATAAACCGCCTCCAAGAATCCTGCTCCTAATGAACGATGCACTTTCATACAGGCACCAATAATTTTAAAACTTTCTTCCTTAAAAAGTATTTCATCCATTAGAAGAATTCGTTAAATTAGTTTTTAATTCGTATCAATTAGTTGCTCCATACACTTCACCAAACTCTCCCTATATCCCGGAACAACAACTCCAAATGTATTTTTTATTTTAGTTTTATCCAATAAAGAATATTGCGGTCGCTGAGCGGGTGTTGGATAAGCCGAAGAGGGAATTCCACTGACAGCACAATCAAAACCACCAATTTCCTGAATCGCCAAAGCAAATTCATACCAACTGATTTCTCCTTCGTTAGAGAAATTATAAATTCCGGCTTGCCAGTTATTATGCGTAATTATCGTCATTATGGCTTGAGCCAAATCGGCGGCGTAAGTTGGACTCCCAATTTGGTCATTTACCACATTCAAAGAGTCTCTTTCCCGCATCAATCGGGACATCGTTTTTACAAAATTGGCTCCAAAACTCGAGTAAACCCATGACGTTCTGATGATAATCGCAGAAGGATTTTCAAGTTGACAGGCTTTTTCTCCCGACAATTTAGTTTGTCCATATACGTTTATCGGACCTGTTAGAGCCGATTCTGTCAATGCAGTAGCCGCAGTACCATCAAAAACATAATCCGTTGAAATATGAATCAGCTTGCAATCATTACTCGCACTCCATTTTGCCAATACAGCAACGGCTTTATGATTCAAAACATCCGACAGTTCAAACTCCGTCTCGGCTCTATCCACAGCAGTATGAGCGGCACAATTGATAATATAATTTGGTTGAATTCTGGATAATTCAGAGACTAAATTTTCCAAATCACATAAATCCAACTCGTCTCTATCAGTAAAAACCCATTCGAAAAGACCATAGTTTTTGGACAAAACATTTAATTCCGAACCCAATTGCCCATTGGCACCGGTAACTAGTATTTTTTCCATTCTTTTTATTCTTAGTGGTCATTCCTATTTAGAACAACCTATATTTAATCCCTTTTTTTATTTAACTGAACCCGTTGGGTGAAATTATTTTTCACCACATAGAAACATAGAATTTATAGTTTTTAAAAGAAAAAAATAGACGTTTTACTATCCACATAGCTATTCTATGTGTGAAATAGTACTATTTCTATTTATTCTTTTGCCTATTTAGCATTAATCTATGATTCTATGTGGTTAAATTTTTATTTTATTTGAATTTCACCCAACGGGTTAACTGAATTAATTATTTAATTGTTTAGCTAAAAAAACCCACGAATCAAACTCGTAACCAATAACTCATAACCGACATCTACTGTCTCTAATACAAAAAACCAAACAACCACAATGGTATTTTGTTTTTAAAACCATATTCAATATCGTCGCCTGCGATGAAGGCATTTTCAAGACCTTCAATTTGTTTTCTGGATTTATCCTTTCCGCCAATTTCGAAAGAGTATAAATCATTTACAAAAAAATCAGTTTTTTCGTGATGTCTCAACTTATTTTTATATCCTAATTGATTTGCGAAAAATGTCTCTCTAGCATTACCAATATTAGTTTTTGACGAAGAAAGTGCAAACATTAAATTTGTGTTTTCTAAATAAATCTTAGCTGGTTTTTGCAATTTCACAGTCCCTTTAGCTTCTTTTTGCAAGTTAATAGTCAAACCAACTTCTTCCAAATAATGCAGATAAGTCATCAAAGTAGCTCTATTTATGCCAATTTTATCACTTAAATTACTCACATTAGGTATAAAAGGAACCGATTCAGAGATTATAGCCAACAATTGTTTGATTTTAGGAACAAAGCCCAAATCAACCCCTCGCAATAATGGCAACTCAATTTCAAGCATCATATTTATAACCTCTTCCAATCGTTGCTCATATAAATCAGGTTCCTCTTTGTAAAACGGATAATATCCGTACTTCAAATAATTTTCAAAATATTGAAATGGCTTAACCTTGCTGTTTATCAATGTCGCAATGTTTAAATGATTTTTTAAAACATCTTCCAATGCTACTTTATCAAACTTCTGCCCTGTTTGCATTTCGAGATACTCCCTAAAAGACAAACCTTGCATATAATAGACAATTGCTCTTCGACTCAAATCAGCACGAGCATTCAATATTTGCAACAACGAACAACCTGTAAACACCACTTTCAACTCAGGATGGTCGTCATAAATGTTTTTTAGTTCCTGAGCCCAATTTTCGTACTTATGCACTTCGTCTAAAAATAAGTACTTTCCGCCACCCCTCGCAAAATCATCTGCTAAACCAACTAATGTCCAATCATTAAAACCAAAAGAGTCTAAACTTACATACAACGACTCCTCCAATTTATCACTAAAATTAAGCTTCATATATTGTAGAAGCAACGTGGTTTTTCCAACCCCTCTAGCTCCCTTAATCCCAATTAAACGAGCATTCCAATTGATATCATCAATAAAACTCCTAACAAAATTAGTTTCGACTCTCAGTAACCTCTTGGTATATTTTCTAAATAAATCTTCCATAATGTATAATTCAATATACAAATATAGTTTTATTTTGCATAACACACTATACAAAAATAGATGTATTTTGTATAATACATTGTACAAAAATAAACATAAACTGTTCGTCCTATTAAACAAAACAGACCTTATTCTGTATAGTCTGGCAAACAAATTCTAGGAACTAACCCAAAAACCAATTAAAACTCACTATTACACCCCGCAAAATCAGGCAAAACCAAATCCTTTTCAGACACAATCGCATCCGATAAATCCATTCCCCAATCGATATTTAAGGTTTTATCATCAAAACGAATTCCTCCTTCACTGGCTTTGTTATAAAACTGATCGCATTTGTATAATACGACTGCTGTTTCACTCAATACCGAAAAGCCATGGGCAAACCCCTGAGGCACCAGCAATTGTTTTTTGTTTTCGGCGGTCAATTTGATTCCAAAATGTTTGCCATAAGTAGGTGAATCTTTTCTCAAATCGACCGCCACATCCATAATTTCCCCTTGCAGCACCCGAACCAATTTGGTTTGTGCAAAAGGGGGATTCTGATAATGCAAACCCCTCAAGGTTCCTCTTTGTGAAAAAGACTGATTGTCCTGCACAAAATCAATGTCGATTCCCAACCCACTAAATTTACTTTTGTTGTAGACCTCAAAAAAATAACCCCTTTCGTCTTCAAAAACGTCAGGAGTCAGTATAACTAAATCTTTAATAAAAGTTTGTTCGATGTTCATATTGTAATATTATATTTTGAAAAGAAGATTGTATAGAAAGATTGCAGATTTTAAAATAAAGAATATAGAGAATAGAATACAGAAAAGAATATTCACAGCACTAAAATTCAAAAAAACTTAAGTATTTAAATTCGTAACTTAGTGTTTAAACCTTTAAACAACCTTAAACTTTAAACTCACAACCGATAACCGATAACCGATAACTGATAACCGACACCCGCTAACAACCAACCAACCACATCCCACTATCAAACCGCACATCATCTTCCGAAGTTCTGTCAAGCTGTAAAGTCGAAAAAGAAATCAATTTAGACCCCGTTTCCAGCGATTCTATTGCATTAGCATAACCTTCTGGAATATGAAGAACGTTGCTTTCAGAGACACTGAGTGTCACGCTTTCAACTTTTAAATCTTTCGAAGGCGATTCCCAATTGTCTATTTTTACATAATGCACTCTTATCACACCTTGAATGCAATAAAAATATTTGTTGTCTATTTTATGTCCCTGCCAAGCTCGCAAAGGACTCTCGGCCGAATTACTAATGATATAAAACCGCTCAATAGTCTCAAATTTCATAGCATTCACAAAGGAAATCTCCCCTCTGTGATCCGTATGGATTCCTCCTTTTATTAATTGAGGGATTTTATTATTTTCTGACATACCTATTTTTTATTTAATAAAATGGATCATTCCACAATCTTGTCCTACTGAAAAAGGAAGCGTCCTCACAACGAACTCCGCTCCAATAATCAAATCAAGTAATTCAACATTTTGAATTGAAATACCTTCACTATCACCATAATCCAATCGCACACCGCTACTCAAACAACTTTAAACAGTGAAACCATTAAACCTTTTTAAACAGACAACCGAGAACTCAAAACTGATAACCCACAACAGCTAACAGATAACCCACAACCGAAAACCGAAAACTACAAATACCCATCCCCAAACGCTACCACCATCTTCCCAGCAACCGCTTTTATCTCCTGCTCATTTCCTTTCGGATAAATCAACAACACTTTACCATCATCGACCACGATAAAATCATCTAGTCCTTTAATTACGGCGGCTTTCCCTTTGGGCAAATGAATAATACAATTGTTAGTATCTTCCAGATGAAAATGATCCACACTCAAAGAATTATTCTCATCGTCTTTCTCAGCTACTTCATGCAACGAAGCCCAAGTGCCTAAATCCGACCAACCAATGTCAGCGGGAATGGTATAAACATTATCCGCTTTTTCCAATATGGCATAATCAATAGAAATATTCGGACTTTTAGGATAATTTTCGTTTATAAAATCTGCCTCAGCACTAGTGTTATAAACTTTATTCCCTTTTGCAAATAAGACATCTATTTCGGGGGCATATTTCTGAAAAGCATTTTGAATACTTTGAGCACTCCAGATAAAAATCCCAGCATTCCATAAATAATCACCACTGGACAAATATTCTTGTGCTTTTTCCAAAATAGGTTTTTCTAAAAAACAGGCAACCTTATGAACACCATCAATCCCTTCTTTTTTAAAATTGATATACCCGTAACCGGTATCCGGTCGTGTAGGGCTAATCCCCAGAGTAACCAACGCATCGTTTGTAGCAGTATAAGCCAAAGCTTGCGTAATTTTATCTAAAAATTCCGTTTCCTTCAAAATCAAATGATCCGAGGGTGCCACCACTATATTGGCATCTGGATTCTGTTTCAATATTTTATAGGAAGCATAAGCAATACAGGGAGCTGTATTATTCCTACTTGGTTCCAGTAAAACATTGTTTATGGCTATACCGCTCAGTTGTTCCTGTATCAGTCCCAAATACTGTTGATTACTCAATATATAAATATTTTCTTTTGGACAAATTTTCTCAAATCGCTCGTAAGTAAGCTGCAACAATGATTTCCCAATTCCCAATATGTCTATAAATTGTTTCGGGAAATGGTTACGGCTTTTTGGCCAAAACCGACTCCCTACACCACCAGCCATAATTAAGACATAGTTGTTACTTTTATTTTCTATCATTGTTATTCCTCTATGGATTTGTTTATTAAAGTCATTTTTTTTCATTCTAAAAAAGCAATAAAGAATGACATTACAGTCTCCCTTGACCGCCCTGAATTTTTATCGAAAGGTCAGTTCGAGTAGAATTCTACACTCCCGTCAGTTCAAGTGATTTCTGTACTATCGTCAGTTCGAGTAGAATTAAAATGCGATAGCTTTTTAATTCATATCGAGAACCCTTCTCTCGAAGCGTCGTTATTTATCAAATTTTTTCTTTGCCAAATTCACCAACGCCTCAAAATCACCATTTATCAGCGCTTCTTTTTTGGCTCGTGACCATTTCTTAATTTGCTTTTCCTTGTCAATTGCCATATTAATATCTGTAAACTCACAATAAAAAACCAACTCTAATGGTCGTCGGCTAGAGGTATAACTCTCTGGATAAAATCCAGTGGTGTGCTTAAACATCCTACTTTCTAAATTACTTGTAACTCCAACATAATAAGTATCGTCAGAACATTTTAGTATATAGACATAGGAAATCTTCATGTTTTCAAAATTAATTACAAAAATAGTCAGTTCAAGTGATTTCTATACTATCGTCAGTTCGAGTAAAATTAAAATGCCATAGTTTTTAATTTATATCGAGAACCAATAGCTTTTTAATTCATATCGAGAACCCTTCTCGATACATTTTTTAGCCTACAAACTTTCGTAAAACCATACCCTTTTTTTTTAGGCTAAAAAACACTCGAAGAGACGTCAGTTGAGTTTCAGAAAAGCTTGTCTAGTATACCTCCTGAGTTTTTATCAAAGGTTCGAGCCTGTCTCGAGTTTTTATCGAGAGATCAGTTCAAGTGATTTCTATACTATCGTCAGTTCGAGTAAAATTAAAATGCCATAGCTTTTTAATTTATATCGAGAACCGATAGCTTTTTAATTCATATCGAGAACCCTTCTCGATACATTTTTTAGCCTACAAACTTTCGTAAAACCATACCCTTTTTTTTTAGGCTAAAAAACACTCGAAGAGACGTCAGTTGAGTTTCAAAAAAGCTTGTCTAGTATACCTCCTGAGTTTTTATCAAAGGTTCGAGCCTGTCTCGAGTTTTTATCGAGAGATCAGTTCAAGTGATTTCTATACTATCGTCAGTTCGAGTAAAATTAAAATGCCATAGCTTTTTAATTTATATCGAGAACCGATAGCTTTTTAATTCATATCGAGAACCCTTCTCGATACATTTTTTAGCCTACAAACTTTCGTAAAACCATACCCTTTTTTTTTAGGCTAAAAAACACTCGAAGAGACGTCAGTTGAGTTTCAAAAAAGCTTGTCTATTATACCTCCTGAGTTTTTATAAAAGGTTCGAGCCTGTCTCGAGTTTTTATCGAGAGATCAGTTCAAGTGATTTCTATACTATCGTCAGTTCGAGTAAAATTAAAATGCCATAGCTTTTTAATTTATATCGAGAACCGATAGCTTTTTAATTCATATCGAGAACCCTTCTCGATACATTTTTTAGCCTACAAACTTTCGTAAAACCATACCCTTTTTTTTTAGGCTAAAAAACACTCGAAGAGACGTCAGTTGAGTTTCAGAAAAGCTTGTCTATTATACCTCCTGAGTTTTTATAAAAGGTTCGAGCCTGTCTCGAGTTTTTATCGAGAGATCAGTTCAAGTGATTTCTATACTATCGTCAGTTCGAGTAGAATTAAAATGCGATAGCTTTTTAATTCATATCGAGAACCCTTCTCGATACATTTTTTAGCAAACAAACTTTCGTAAAACCATACCCTTTTTTTTTAGGCTAAAAAATACTCGAAGAGACGTCAGTTGAGTTTCAGAAAAGCTTGTCTAGTATACCTCCTGAGTTTTTATCAAAGGTTCGAGCCTGTCTCGAGTTTTTATCGAGAGATCAGTTCGAGTGATTTTTAAAGCACGCCAAATGTTTTTATTATAAAAAAAAGTATCTGCTTTAAAAATTATATCGAGAACCAAAAACCGAAAACTACTCCCACTCACTATCCTTTATTTCCTCATAAACCTTCTGAATCCCTTCTTCCAAAGTAATTTTAGCCTTCCAGCCCAAACCATTCAGTTTGGAAACATCCATCAACTTTCGTGGTGTTCCATCAGGCTTAGTGGTATCCGTTAGAATATCTCCTTCAAATCCAACTATTTTTTTTACCAAATGGGCCAAATCCAAAATTGAAATATCATCTCCAATTCCAATATTGACCAATCCTGCATCATTGTGATTTTCCATTAAAAACAAACAAGCGTCAGCTAAATCATTAGCATGCAAAAACTCTCGTTTCGGGCTACCCGTTCCCCAAATGATTACGGATGCATCACCATTGCGTTTCGCTGTGATAAACTTGCGCAACATCGCTGGCAAGACATGAGAATTATTCAAATCATAATTGTCATTGGGTCCGTATAAATTCGTTGGCATTACGGAGATAAAATTACAACCGTATTGATCTCTATATCCATCACACATTTTGATACCTGCAATTTTGGCAATTGCATACGGCTCATTGGTAGGTTCCAAAAGACCTGTCAATAAGTAGTCTTCTTTCAGTGGCTGAGGAGCCAACTTTGGGTAAATACAAGACGACCCCAAGAACATCAGCTTCTTTACTTGATTGACATAAGCCTGATGAATCACATTGTTCTGAATCATCAAATTCTCATATATAAAGTCCCCTCTAAAAGTATTATTGGCTATAATCCCTCCTACTTTGGCAGCAGCCAAAAAAACATAATCCGGTTTTTCTGCTGCAAAAAAATCAGAAACCGCTTGTTGATTACGCAAATCCAATTCCCCCGAAGTACGCAGCAAAAAATTACTGTATCCCTGGGCTTGCAATGCTCTCAAAATAGCAGAACCCACCATACCACGGTGACCTGCAATGTATATTTTATCTTGTTTGTTCATATCCTTTTTATACTACAGAACCTTTGTCAAAGTTTATCCCGATAATTATCGGGATTGACAAAGGTTATTACTATTTTCTAATTCAATAAAAATTACTCAAACCAATTCTTAACACTTATACCCTGCTTCTCTCAACATTCGCTCTTTCTGAACTCTCGCCACATCACAAGCCATCATTTCTTTCACTAATCCCGCCAAATCATACTTAGGTACCCAACCTAGTTTTGTTTTGGACTTAGTAGGATCTCCTATTAACAAGTCTACCTCTGTAGGACGGAAATATTGAGGATCAACAGCAATCACTTGTTTCCCAATTTCAATAGCATACCCTGGATTTGTACAAGCCTTTACAAAGCCTTTCTCGTCAACTCCTTCACCTCTAAATTCTATTTCGATACCGACTTCGGCAAATGCCATTCTTACAAAATCACGCACATAGGTAGTTTCACCCATAGCAATTACGTAATCCTCAGGAACATCTTGTTGCAAAATACGCCACATAGCTTCCACATAATCTTTGGCATGTCCCCAATCGCGTTGCGCATCCAGATTCCCCAAATACAAACACTCTTGTTGTCCTAGAGCTATTGCTGCTGTGGCCATAGTAATTTTTCGAGTAACAAAAGTTTCTCCTCTACGTGGTGATTCGTGATTAAAAAGAATTCCATTAGTAGCAAACATACCATAAGCTTCTCTGTAGTTTTTGGTAATCCAAAAACCATAAATCTTAGCGGCTCCATAAGGAGAACGCGGATAAAAAGGAGAATGCTCATCATACAGCCCTTTTTCATTTTTATTTTCTGCTAACCCACCATACAATTCGGATGTGGAGGCTTGATAGATACGGGTTTTCTTTTCCAGACCTAGAATACGAACCGCTTCCAAGATACGTAAGGTTCCAATTCCATCTACATTAGCCACATATTCTGGTGAATCAAAAGACACTTTAACATGACTCATAGCTCCCAAGTTATAGATTTCATCAGGCTGTACTTCTTGAATAATTCTAATTATATTGGTAGAATCCGTCAAATCACCATAATGCAACTTAAAGTTCACATGGGTTTCATGCTGGTCTTGATAGATATGATCAATACGCTGGGTATTAAAAGAAGAGGCCCTTCTTTTCACTCCATGAACCACATAACCTTTTTCTAATAATAACTCAGCCAAGTACGATCCGTCTTGTCCAGTAATCCCTGTTACAAGTGCTATTTTCATTTTTTTATTTTTTTCTGTAATTTATATTTTATTTTTCAACTTCAAAACAATTCTTTATTGTTCCCATCTCCTTTTGACAGTATCTTATATGTCATTTTAAAAAACGCCATCTGTTTTTTGTTGCATTGTCATTGTCATTCCTTCAGCCAAAAACTTTATTAAAGGCTCGTCTGAATTTAACTTCTCACAGGCTACAATTTGAGAAACATACTCAAACCGGTGACTTTCCTCCAGAATATGAGGAAAAACTGGTGGACAATTATTTTTCATCATTACAATTCCCATAATTATTCTACACACCCTACCGTTACCATCTGCAAAAGGATGAATTAAATTCAGAAATTTATTATGAAAATAAACTAGAGCAGTGATTAAATGGGTTTCCTGCTTAGAATTATTAATAGCCTTAAAACGATTATTAAATAACTCTAAGTAAGATGACATTATTATCTCTAAATTATAATGAGGAGCATATTCTTTATCTTCATAAAAGGGTTTCCGCGAGCCAATTGTAGGTATATTTCTATATTCCCCAACCAAATGAGGACGAAATTCAGTCTCCCTACACAATTCTGAACCCATCAAATCTTAATGAATACTTTTGATTGTATCAGCTGTTAATTCAAAATCTTCGTATTTATCAATAAGCGACTTTAAAACATCTTTATGATTAGAAATATTCAGTAGGGATGCCATTTTTTCGACACGTACCAATTCGTTATTCAGGAATTTTATAGTATCACCGTATTGGAGCTTCTCATCCTCAATTCTGGCTGAATAAAAGGTATAATCATTTACCAAACGATTTTTAAAATCGTCAGTCCAACTTTCTCTCGGAAATTTAACTTGAAAAGAAACAAGTGTGTCGTTGAATTTTTGCAAATAGTCTGGTAACATGAAGTAATGCTATTTGTATTTGTTGAATATAAAGGAAACCCACATTTTTACATCATGAGGATAAGCAAAAACTACATTATTTTCTTTTACCAACGTTTTTCCAAAAAAATACATTTGAAAATCGTTTTTAAAGACCGTAGGAATCCTCTCAACATCGACCAATTCTTTTACTGTTAATAGATTTTGTAGTACTACTATATCTTCTCTTTTCATTAACATAGCTTTATCCATAATTTAAAATTCTATACTGCAAATTTACAAAACAAACACTTCCTAGACTAAATTTCTTTACAATTACTTGCAAACCACTCTAAAACCTCTTGTGGTTTCCTGCCCAATTTCTCTCTTACCTTAGTGTCATCAAAAGGCAGATAAGAAGTGTTTTTTTGAATTTCAAGGAATTTGTTGGGGTTTTACCCTTATCAAAACGAGAACCCGTCAGTTCGAGTAGTTCCTGCGCTATCGTCAGTTCGAGTGTTTTCTGTGCAATGCGACAGCAATTGTATAGAAAATGTATCGAGAACCCGTCAGTTCGAGTGATTTTTAAAGCATTCCAAATATTCTTGTTTAAAAAAATCTTTTTGCTTTAAAAATTGTATCGAGAACTAACGCCTAAACGACTCAAAAGTCCTTATCAATCCTTCTATAGGTGCAACGGGTAATGGTTTTCCTAAAGCGTTAACGATCTTCGCATTGCTTACCACATAATTCTCGGTTAACTTTTGCAAGCGTTCTGAATTTAAGCGAATTTAAATCTCATTTTTTTTAAGATAATCCAAAACCCCTTGTGGTTTCCAGCCTGCAATCTGCCTAGCCTTAGTGTCATCAAAAGTCAAATCAGAAGTGATTTTTTTTAGTTTAGCAGAATTTATTGGCGCTTTATTACCCAATAAATCCCCGACAAGTCCAAATGCTTTAGCCACAACCAGAGGTAGATCAAACGGAATTTTTTTATTTTTCTTTTTTGAAATGGCACTACTCAATGCGTGAAAATCAGGATGAAAACCATCCATCAGATTATAAGTTCCTCCAACAAGGGCAACTTTAGGAATAAAAACAGCTACATCTTGTGCCAACACCATACTTTTTCTAGCTTTTCCTCCTCCAATATTAAAATAATACCCTTTATCGATTGCTTTTATCATTGCCCCCAAGTTTCCAGGAGGATTTTCTCCCACTAGCAATGGCAAACGCAAAATAGTACAAACGATATTGTTTTTTTTACACCATTCCATTACCAATGCTTCTGCTTCAATTTTACTCAAACCATAAGGGTCTTTCGCTTCTAGCTTATGATCTTCATTTATTCCTATTCCAAACTCCTGACCATAAACCGAAACTGAACTGATAAAAACAAATTGTTCAGGTACTCCTGAATTTTCCAAACCTTTTAACAGATTCTCAGTGCCGATAACATTTACCTTATGAAATTCAATTTTTTCTGATTCCGTTTTAGGTACAGAATGTGCTTTTCCTGCTGCATGAACAACTAAGTCAAATTTTTCTTCAAAATTTGGCACTTCATTTTCTAAAGCAACCTTGAAAACACCCGAAGACTTAGATAAACTAAAAATAGAATTCTCTTTAGACAATTCTTTTACTATGGTTTTCCCTAAAAAGCCTGTTGCACCTGTTAATAATATTTTCATATAAAACATTAAATAAATTGCGACAAACGTTTTACTATTCTTAAAGGCATCAAATAAAATGGAGCATATAAACCATTATTCTTCCATGCTCTTAATATCTCCTTGTTTTGATTTACTATGTTAGCAAAACTTTGATTGGTGGCTCCACCCAATCTCATTTTAGTAATTAATCTATTAATGTATTTAGCTTTAAAATTATGTTTTTTGAATACCCTTAGCATAAATTCATAATCTGCTGCTAGCTTATAATCTAAGTCAAAAAAACCTGCTTTTTTATACACATTACTTCTAACAAATAATGAAGGATGTGGTGGAACATTAGCATTCTCAAAAAAATTATTGTAATACGCTTTAGATTTCCAATTTCTAACTACTTTATTGGTATCCTCACTTTTTACATACACCAAATTACCATAAACTATGTCTAACGCTGTTTCATTAATAAATTCTTCCATAACAGCTGCAATGACCTCTGAATCTTGATACAAATCATCTGAATTTAAAATCCCAATCACATCACCTGTACAAGCTAAAATTCCTTTATTCATCGCATCATATAAACCATTATCCTTCTCTGATATAAAATATCCTAATTTTTCTTTGTATTGACTTATTAAGCCAACTGTATTATCGTTTGAATTACCGTCAATAATTACATATTCTATATTTTCATAACTTTGTCCAAGAACTGATTCTAAAGCATCCTTGATTGTTCTTTCATTATTGTAAACGACTGTGATAATTGATATTTTCATAAATACTCGAATTGACATTAACAATATATTATTAAATATACTTTAGTGTTCCTAATTAATATGCTTTTCCCTTTGAATCAGATTTTTTCTAAATCCACAAGCTCCTTTACTTTCTCAATGAATGTCTTTGGATTCTTTATGAATTGAGCGACTATTGAAATCTGATTATCACTTAGTGTCCACCATTCAGATTTCAGCAGATCTATGATAATGTCTTCATCAAAACGATACTTTATCACATTGGCGGGCACACCTCCAACTATAGCATAAGGTGGAACGTCCTTTGTTACCATGGCATTGCTACCAATAACTGCACCATGACCGATTGTTACTCCTGCTTTAATTGTTGCGCCATGACCTATCCATACGTCACTGCCTATTGTTGTCATGACAACATTGTCAACCTTAAACAGGGAGAAACGTTTTGTGGACCCACTATGCTTTACATCCTCAAAAACTGGAGATGTAGAAACCCAGCTCATAGGATGCTCTGGTCCACCTACATAGACATGATCTGCAACACTACAGAAAGCACCCATTTCTGTATTTACAAATTGGCAATCATATCCAATATAAGAATATTTGTCTATCTTGCAATTCAAAATATTACTTCCGCTATAGATTACAGAAGAAGAATGCACGCTAGAATTCAAAACGCTCTTGCCATGCAAGCGTTTGAAAATTTTAGAGTATAAGTAGGATAAATTCATTGAGCTAGTTAGTTTTAGAAAAATCATAAAAACGATCGTAGGCGTCCACAAAAGACCCTTTAGTGCAATTGAATATTTTTACACCTTTGTGTTGAGCATAAACTTCAATTAGGTAGTGCGACTTGAACATATTTGCAAAAGCAGTCAACATTGTGCACATATTGAACTCCTGCTTATATCGATGAACTTTCAGTCCTTTTTCATAAAAATGACGATCTCCATAACAAACAACATTTTCATCATCGACTCGAAGATCTGCGGTCCAAGAATGATCAGCTCCATATAAGTAGGCTACCTCATACTGCATGTTGATTGCAGTTGTCAATGCACAGTTAATGACAGTCTGACATTTAGGCATTCCCATTCTATATTTGTAGATTAAATGTCTGAAGCCTTTGAAACCGTCTACTGCTGTAATATTTAAATACCTTATTTCAATGTTAGGATTCCTTAATTCTGAAAAAAGTTTGCCTTTCGGTGCTGTATTTGGAACCATCAGATACATTTTCCAAGTCACATCATTATTTAATTTATAGATTAAATTATTCAACTCTTTTTCTAGAAATTCATTATATGGCTTAAAATAGTCTGGATCAATCAGAAAATAAAAAGTAGGCTTGATGGTAGTGAAACCCTCATACATGCAGAACATATTCATACAGAAAACATCACATTCTTTTAACATAACTTCGCTATCTCTAAACGCATTTACTAGCGATGGTCCATTACCCAAGATACAACATTTACTAGACTGTTTAAATTCCGACATCTCTTTTGTTTTGATCGCTGTTGAGAATGAACTCATTAAAACTATTCTACAGCAAGATGTAAAAGTTGCAGAAATGTTATCAATATACAAGCCTAGTCTATTTACAATTTTTTTCAGCCAATATTGATTCTTTATATGACTCATAATTATGACAAAATTTTATTAATAAATTTATCTATATCTCTTTTATCTAATGCTTTTGTGGCTTTTTGTATATATTCTTCATACTGCTGGCTAATGACTTCGGCTGAGAATTTTTTTGAGAACACTTTAATTGAGTCCTTATCCCATTTTCGACCAAGTGCATCAATTATTGCTTTTGCTAAAGTCTCATCTTTGTGGTCCCTTGCGAAAACCATACAATCCTCACTGTACAAGTCATTGATTGCGTCAAGATCGTTGAATGTAACAACTGGAATACCTAAATTGTATGCTTCAATAATCGGAAGGCCGAAGCCTTCATCAATACTTGGTAATACCAACAAATCCGAAGCCTCAATATTTGCATAGACATCTGGTTTTTGCAATCGGCCATTGAATAATACGCCACTAAGTTTATTATTGTTAACATAGGTATGCAGCATATCCCAATCTTCCCCATCGCCAATAATATTAAGCTGTATCTCGAATTTATCAGCAAAATACTTTTGGATGACAGGAAGTACTCTTAGTAATTGTATTTGATTTTTTCTATATGTAAGCGATCCTACGCAAACGATCGTTTTAACATCATTCTTTCCCCGACACAACGACATATTAGACAGGTAGTTATCTAGAATTGAGAAAAAGTTCAATATCACGCGTATTTTATTTATTCCATAACGAGATGTTATTCTATCTAACATCCCCGAACTAACTACTGAAACATCATACCCATTCTCGATGACCATCTGAAGATAGATGTCTTCTATTCTCCTATGCATTTTATCACTAATCATCTCGTTAAATGACACCAATCCATGAAGGGTACAAATAACTGGTACATTGAACTTTGCTGCGGCCATAAAATAAGGAACAGTATATATGTCAGCACTATGTATGTGGATTATATCCGGTCGATATGTTTTTATAACGGCTTCAACTTGACCTGCGGAGAGGAAGTAGAATATAACCTTCAATCTCTGGTTAAAGTTCATTCCAAACTTATTTCCAAACTTTAATGCTGTTACAAAATACTTCCAGCGGAAATTGCAGAAAATGGTGAAAATATTTCGTTTTAACAAGACCCATTTGCCCACATGCATTTCATCTGTCAATATAGACTGTGTCATCACGTATACCTCATGCTGATCAGCCAACATATCCACTATATCTCGAAACATGTAAGCGAATCCACTTTGGTTCTTCATTCCATGTTTGTGTCCCTGAATAAGGATGTATGGGCCTAGTTCTAATATTTTCATTTGACTATATTGTATGTGTGGTATTTAGCAAAACAGATGGAGAAATCGTAATCTTATCTGGATTTTTGATAAAATATGTCCCCCACCATCCAAATGAACTATCTGTAATTATGCCATGTTTGCAATGAGACATCAACTGCATATCTCTAAAGCTATCGATTCCTTTATTCCAATCGACAAAAAATACTTTATCCTTTTTGTAATTCAATGCAAAAATATCACTATTGTTCTTACACCATTCTACACTTTCAGTATTTGTAAAAAAAACAAATACGGGATTATTAACACGTTTCTTAATATAATTAACAGCATCTCGAAAATAACCGTATTTATAACACCAACCATTAGCAGAAAGCATATCGCCTCGTCGTGCATGGATAAAGACAGTATTATGACTATCAATAAATTCTGCAAACTCTTTATTCTTAGAATCTGTGAACTGAGGGAACTGAAAAGCCTGTTCAATTTCATCCTTAATCTTTTCAATCCCGTTAGACTTATAACGGAAAGTAAGCCATTGTCCGGTTAATATATTCTCATCTGTTGCTATAAAAATATTCTTTTGATTATCTGCTCTTTTAATATATTTTTCTGCATGGGCTTTATAAATAGCACGTTTAATTGAAACCCCTAAACGCGTAGAATTAAAAAACTCATAACGAAGTTTTTTCAGAGTGCCCCTACTTTTTCCCTTGTCAAATTCATCACTCTCAAAGTCACCCCTAATATTTTTCAAATTCAATCCAGTGGTATTCAGTGATTCCGTAATATATTTTGGAAAGTTCCAGTCCTTACTCCAGAACTTACTCTCTCTAACTTTAGCAAAAACTGTGTTCCATTCATCATTGGTCATTTTGTCCTTAATATTCGGAGCATCTATGCCAAAGATACGGTTCAATTCATATCCATTCCACTGACATATTGTTTCATTACACTCCGGAATGCTGTATACCATTAATTCAACGTAACAT
The DNA here is from genome assembly GCF_965234445.1 of Flavobacterium rarum (SeqCode). Classification (GTDB taxonomy): domain Bacteria; phylum Bacteroidota; class Bacteroidia; order Flavobacteriales; family Flavobacteriaceae; genus Flavobacterium; species Flavobacterium rarum. Next base: position 53,234 of record NZ_OZ248503.1, read on the forward strand.
TCATCAGTTGGATTCATCTTTTTTAAAGCCAAATACTCACAATAACTGAGCATCTGGTTACCTAAACCTGATTCAATATGCACAACTTTCATATTATTCCACATTATTTATTTTGATTTTATGTTTTATCTTCGAATCACCTCTATTATACTGTATATATGATAGGATAAAAATGAATTGAAATAGGAAACCCGACCCAATCATGTCAGAATTAGAAAACAATTGAATGAATATACATAGTATGAACGGAAGGATATCTCGATAATTTTTAATAATTTTAAAGAATATATTTAAATATAATAGTAAGCCAATTATACCGAACCTAATAATTACGAGCCAAAAAGAAGATACAAACATACCATTATCACTTACCATTACAAAAGGGTTACTAACATTACCAGCAAGATAATAATCATAAGGATTAGCATATCTAATTCCCAAGACAAAATCTGAAAGATTCATTTCTTGAACAACGAAAAGTCCATTGATTAAACGTACATCTGACTCGATATCGGTATTGTTTATCTTTCTCATACCGACCTCAAAAAAGGAAGAGTTCACAAGAAGAGAAGCCAATCCCATACCTCCTATGATCATTAATATTTTTAGCCATAACTTAAGCTTCTGAGTAAATACATAAAACAGAAGCAGAATAAATGAGATGGTGATACCTGTGGAAGATGTTGATAAAAATAATGAAATAATAATTATGCCTGCCCATAGCAATTTATTTTCTTTCAATGCCAAAAATAAAGGAACAAGCATAAACGACACAAATGCCTGAGGCTCCATATAGAAAGAAGATGGTCTATCTCCTAATTCATCAAGTCGAGTGAAGTCAAAACCTATTAATGGTAGCTTCAGAGGTTCTACCGATCCGCCCATTCTGGTTAGAAGCACATGGTACAGCAAACCCAAGATACTTAAAATCGCCACATAATTTATTGAAACTATAAGCTTCTTCTTGTCAATAGCTGGGAATATTAGGTTAATAGAACCCAAGCATATGATGCCAGATATGGCAGCATTTATGAAATAGAACCGAACTGAGTTCATAACAAATAGCCACACTATTTCATGAGCAATATAGAAACCTAAGAAAATTAAAATTGGTTTATATATTCTGCTTTTTAAAAAATGACCACGACAGCGCTTTATTGAAATCAGTATCAAGATGAGCGGCATTACTAAATGCAAGGGGACTATTCCCCATGAATAAGCACTGAGTATTGGATAGAGTGCAAATAACATCTCAAGCCAACCGATATCCTTTAAGTGTAAATAATTTACAATTTTAAACATCTATTCAGCTTTTGGCATTTTTCCTTTGATTTTGTTCTTTATGTATGGGAATAGGTGATTCAACCCATTTATCAGAATTTTAATCAACATATAGTCACCCCTATTTCTATGCAAGAATATGCACACAGGATTGTTTTTCTTTCTCCGGATACCTTTATATGGCAAACCATCCATAAATGGGTATCCTTGCCATCCCTGAAATGTTGGATCATCAGAAGGTTTTATATTGTTTTTTTTACAAAGGACACTAAGAATCGACTGATCATAACGATGTTCGAAAAAAGTTTCATACTGAATTTTTTGGTCACATTCGGGACCAATCAACTCGTAATTCGAAGCTAAACACAGCCATTCATCCAAGAACTTTTTACTAACTGCCGATTTTCTAAAGGCAATAAATGAAGCTTGAAACTGACGGCTTTTTCTAACTTCTTCAGTGTCCATATTGTGTGCCATTAGCACCTCTCTTTTTGTAAACGATTCCTCTAAATATGGAACCTGAGCCACAAATATATCCCCAATCATATTGTTGATAAGAGGCCTCGCAGATCGATAAAAAAAAGCTGCTGCATCAAGATAAAAAAGCACATCTCCTTCAGAACATTCTTCTTTAAATGCCTTATTGATGAAATATACTTTCCACAGCCAAAGACCTGCTCCTTTCTTTATTGACAAGATATCTAAATGTAGATTCCTGAATTCATCATCCATATCCTTATCGATATCATACACCACTATCTTATCAAACTTTCCATATTTTCTTGCACAACGAGCATTCAAGTCTCTCTGCTTGAAGTATGGAGCGTTAGAAAATGTAACAAATACATTCATAATTACTTATTTATTCCAGATGCCACTAGCACTTTTATTGATTAACTTCTTTACTTGGATCTTCCCCAATATCGCTTGAAATATAAACACTGCTGAAGGTATAAGTAATACTCCTGAAAGTCCAAAGTGACGACAGGACATGACCAGTATAGGCCATGCAACTACAGCAAAAAGGCAATAAATAATAAGTTGTATTCTTATCTTTCCAAGTCCGTTCAGTATATTCATGTAGATTGCACCTATTGATTGTACTACTGCATAAATTAACATGGCTATTGAAAGCTTTGTATCTACCGAAACACTATCTCCAACCCAAAGTTTGAAAAAGAAAGGTCCTACAAACAACATAATAATTCCCAACACTATTTCCAGATACCAACACACTTCAAGCTTTTTGACTGTGCTTCTCATCCAAGTAAAATCTTCTTTATAGTACGCATCAGTGAAAGCAGACCAGAAAGGCACTATAATAATGGTCATGATCATGTGAAGAATATTATAGTACTTGAAGGCGATATTGTACTGCGTGACAGCCTCTGGCCCTATTTCTCTTGAGATAATAATATTTATCGCCTGAAACAACACAAGCATACTTATTGATATAATAAAGAATTGGACTCCTAACGAAAGAACATTCTTTATTAGTTTTGGCCTAATATAAGCTGGGGTAGGCGCATATTTTCTATATTTGGTAAAAATGAATGCATAAAGAGAGGAAAGAAGCATAACGAGACAAGTGACACCTGAATAATAAAGCGCCAAAGAAGTTAAGCTGCCATCCGATACCTTAGTTAGAACAAATACAGCAACGAGTGAACATACATCCCCTATACAATTGATAACTGATGCTACCCCTGGTTTTTGATCAGCTGTCAATAACGTACCGAATAAACGGACCACCATATTCAGACAGAAGAACGTTCCAATAATTGCGAATACTCTGTGTAACTCCACCCTATAGCCCACATCTACTTTTAATAGCGTGTCCCAAGAAATGTATTTATTTGCAATCATTACTACTATAAATATTGCAAGCACGATACAAGTTACAGCAAAATATGTCGTACTAACATACTCGCGAGCAAGCTTTACATCTCCTTTTGCTTGGGCTTTGGTAAATTGATTTCGGAAACCATTTCCTAATCCTAAATCAAAGTAGCTGATCCAAGCTACAATGGATGATAATGTCAACCAAATTCCATACTGTGTAGGATTGACATAACTGATAGTCAAAGGAACGACCAATAAGCTCGTTATTATTGAAATACCTTTTGTCCCTAGTGATAATAAAATATTCCTAACGGCTTCCTGCGATCGTCCTCCTGTCTTTAACATTTTATTAATGCGTCCAATATTAAGTTTCATAAATGACTAATTTGATTAATTTTAGGACTAACGTGACCATTGGATCTCTCTTTTCAATATCACACCCAGATTACCATAAAGACTATTCGGTTCTTTGCAGCACTTCGAGATCAACGAGTCAGCCGCGAGTACGCTATCGTGTGGTAATTGAGTCCCCTTCAATATTGTGGAACGACAGCCAATCCAAACATTATCTTCGATTTGTATTGGTTGGTCCATATTAAGTTTGACGCCATCAAAACTATTAATACTATGAAAATCAGTATCCATCATAAGAACGTCCCACGACATAAGTACATGCTTTCCGATTTCTATCAAATGATTACAAACTATTGTGCTACCCCCAGTGCAAAGAAAATCATCGTCAACAGACAATACAGCCCCAAGTAAAACACTTATTTTGCACGCTTTACCAAATGAAACTTTTCCTTTAATTCTTATTGTACCTTCAACTTCTAAAATTGCTCTTTCATAAGAATGATCTTGCATTCCCATGTATTTGTACCCTATTTTAAGAAGACCGGTTTTGATAGGGCATTCAAAAATAATTTCTCCTTTCATCTTATTGATAGCCGTACGTTTCCCAATCAATATTGGTAACTTAATTGCATCCCGCAAGGGGAAATAATGCATATTTATTCTAATTGTCTTTAACCAATCAGTTGATATTAGAAATTTTAAAATTTTATTCATAACTCTAAATTTGAGCAATAACTCTAATCCTTTTTAGTAATAGATTAAATATGTAAGCTGTAATATAAACGATCACGTATGCTATCGGTAACCAACACAGGTAAATAATCCATTCAGGAAATTCAACAAACCTATGAGCAACTATCTTCACAACAGATGCCATCTCGTATACGACAAAAAAATGAGTAAGAAAAATAGGATAACTCAAGTCTCCAAACTTCATCAAAAACTTTGGGTACGTTCTATTAGACTTTCTGCTCAATGCATCTATTAAAAGGAAATAGATTGACATACTAAACAGTGTCGGTTCTATCACAAAAGCAAACTGCAAATCTGAATTGAAGATATAGATGCTTAGGATCATAAGGATAATTCCTGCCAATAATGAGTTTTTACACTTTCTTTCTTCTTTGTTTGCTTGATATAATGACATTCCTATTATGAAATACGGTAACTGGTTAATAAAACTATAGTATGTAAAACTATTGTTCCCACAATACCATTTTTCGCCAATCATAGAAATACCGACTATTATCATCATGCATATCGATGATAAAACTATCATGATTAAAGGGGGAGTATATTTCTTGAATAACAACCTAATCAAAGGAAATAATAGATAAAGTACTATTAGAGTACCAATATACCATCCACCCCTAATTGTCTGATTGTTAGCTGATGATGAAAACACCCCTTGCAGTAAGCATATATTTGCTAAATAATCTAAGCCCTTTATACTGGTTCCCAACAAATTGGAACCAAAAAAATGAAGGCTACCGAAAGCTAATAAAGCATAGATAGCAATTGTCAGCCAATAACCAATTGCTATAGACCAGAATCTCTTTTTGTAGAATTCCTTTAAGCCATATTGATGTCTATCGCAAGATAACATCAAGCTGAATCCAGAAATGACAAAAAAAATCTGACATCCCATTTGCCCAAATCTAGTTATAAATGACAATGAATTAGGTATATCGAAGCGGATATAAGAATGCACCATTATTACCATCATTATAGCTATCCCCTTATAAGCTGTGATAACATCTAATCTATCTTTCATACTATCCTCTTAGAATCACCAAGCTTTTGAATTCATCCATCAGACTTTCCTGTTTGTGTAAAATAACATAGTTTTCTTCTCGTATTGATGCTTTCTCAATACAATTAAAGAAGTATAAGATAGACTTAAGAAAGGCATCATCAGATGGAAGTTCGCGTGTTTCAATATCTTGATTCTTCTTGATGGTATACGTTGGAACGAATGCTGCAGGTGCAGTAAGAATGCGACCGCTTGTGATACTTCCTTGGCTACCCCAAATCTCTATGTCGCACTTATAGTCGTTATCCATTCCAAATGCCAGCTGAGCAACTTGTCCTGTTGCATTAACAACTGTAGCACTACCGTACATCTCCACCTCGAACTCGGGTAGGTAGTTTACATTGGCAGCTGATATGCGAGATGAATCACCTAGCAGATAGGTAGCATACTTTATGGTGTAACCTCCTGCGTCAAGAAGAGCCCCTCCTCCAAGTTTTTTATTGTAGCGAAAGTCGTTGGCAGTTCTACGTGGAAAGCCAAACGAGATGCGGTAGTGACGAACATCTCCTATTTCAGCTGAAGCTATCACATCTTGTAACGCCAGAAGTTGATCATGGAAGAAGAACATATAGTTTTCATGTAATGCAAGATGTTTCTTTGATGCAATTGAAATCAGTTCGTCAGTATCAGCCAATGAGCAAGTTAATGGTTTCTCCATAAATACATGTTTTCCATTCTCTAATGCCAACTTTGCCCATTTAAAATGTAATGCAGGTGGAAGAGGAATATAGATAGCATCAATTTCATCTGACTTGATTATTGACTCATATGAATTGAAAACCTTGCAATCAAAGATTGATGCCTTTTCAAATTCTTTAGCCTGCTGTTGCTCAGTTTGCTCATTAGATACATTAGACAAATCCCCGAACCACTCTTTTGGACTTGCAATGGCAATTCCAGCAAAAATAAACTTATCCGAAGCCTTCTTTAATGCAGGCAAAAACCTTCTTAATGCAATTTCAGAAGGGCATATAATTCCAATTCTAATCATATTAATAAAAACTTATGGTTGAAAGCAATGAACGTGCAGCAATGTTCAAATAATTATTATACGTAACGAATGAGAGCATTTGATTGAGTGTCATCCAGCAATAATTTTCATCAACCTCAATTGGGAACTCATCACCAACTTCTACAATGATATTCAAATTCTGCTCTTGGAAGAAACGCCCCCCTTCTTCACTTTGATAACTGCTGTACCAAATGTTCTCTTTTGGTGCATTTAGAACTTGTTCCAAATATGGGATGGTATATTCGTTCTTTCCTTTTCTATAGTTACCAGTCAAGCACTGAACTGTGGGAGCCAACTCAACCACATCAAAATTGCCTGATTCAAGTTTTGCTTGCACAAGGAAGTGATATATTCCATTTATCTTCTTTACAATGAAAGCAATGATACCTTCCTGTGCTGAACGAATCATCGGCTGATCCCATGAAATGACCTCTCGATTTCCAATTTCAACACGCATACCTATCACATCGAAGTACTTTCCGTTTTCATGACTAACAGTATTACCATCGTAAGCCCAATGCTGCATTTCTGATATACCAATAGGCTTAACCTCAAGCTCATACTTAAACTTTAGTGATGTAATCCAATGGATAATGTCCTGTAAATCTAGAAGGTGGTTAGTTTCGCTCAAAACTGAATAGAGAAATGAATCTGGCTTTTCCGACTCTATGCCCGCCATATTCTTTACTGAACTCATCAATTTTAATGAATGTTCAGAATAACTACCGAATTTGATACAAGATATTACGGTACGACTATCCATATTGACAATATTATCATGCCTAAGTAGTTCCTTAATTTGACCAAGCGATACCCAAATAAAGTTAGTATTTACAGGAACATCTTCATTCTCGTCAACCTCAACAATGATATTACGATTACGCTTATGAAGAAAACGAGCACCTTGCTCTGACTGCAATTGATCAATAAGAACCATCACATTCTTTTCGCCATTGAAATACTCCAAATAGTTAGGTGAATCTCCTCCATGAACCCGTGTATAATTGGAACGAGTTGCCTGAAGTGTAGGTGACAATTGCACTATATTTAGGTTCCCAGGTTCTATCTTTGCCTGAATTAGGAAGTGCATAACACCATTGAACTTCTTCACCACAAAACCAAGGAAACCAATCTCAGGTTGATTGATAATAGGCTGATCCCACTCTGGTATGTTTCGATAGTTGGTCTTGACACGAATACCATCGATGCTGAAAAACTTACCTGAATTATGTCCAATACGGTCATTACAATAGTTCCAACCTTTCAACTCGCTGATTGGAATCTGCTGTATTTTGGAAACGACTGCGTCATTCTGCTGTTTCATCCAAAAAAGTATGTCCTGCGTTTTCATGAATGATCCATGACTGAAGGCAGAGACTAGGAAGTCTAATTGTACATCTTCTACTTTTCTTGTTCTCATATTGCTATAAATTAAATATCATTTGAAAAATCTTGAAGTCGTCTATATGGTTTCAAATTAAGTAGCTCCTGTATCTTTAAATCATCAAAGTAGGTATGGTCGCTCTCAATGCGAAGGTCTTTTTCAGGCCAAGGAATATCCACTACCTTTGTGCCAAACTTTCGAGCTACAATTTCAGCGGCTTCACGCAAAGAAAGTGTTTCTCCACCTATATTATATATTTCTTCGTTACTATTTGGATTAAACGCTCCTTCAACTATCTGATAACAAAGATCCTCCATATGAGTGAATGTGCGCTTTATAGTGCCACCTCCATAGAGGGTAATATCATTACCCACCTTTGCTTGTTTAATGAAAAAGCCTACTGTCCCAAAAGAATAGTCGGTAGAGAGAAGATTACCGTATGGAATACAAATACGAAAGATGGTATACGGAATGTCGAAACTTGCGTTATATGCCTGCAACAAACCCTCACATGCTATTTTATTGACCGCATAGATGGTCTTACACTCCTTCTCATCCGTTTCCTTTAAGGGTTTGTCTAAACCTTTATATACCAACCGAGTTGAAGGGAAAACAATCTTTGGCCTGTACTTAGATTTACGAATAGCATCGAGCAGATTTAATAAGCCAATTTCATTGATTGAATTATATACCTGATACTTATCAAACCCATTGTAAGTGCCCGTAAGACCAGCGAACATGAAAATATAATCCACATTCAGATCTATTTTTTCTACAGATTCTGGGCTAGAAATATCTATCTTCTTGAAGTTTATCTCGTCACAATCCAGCATGTCATACACTTGCGAGCAAATTCCTCTCTGCTGCAAGTAGAATGCAAGATGCTTTCCAATGTAACCTTTACCACCAATTATTGCACACCTAATCTTCATTTATTATTGTATATGTCTGAATAATACTTCAAGTAGTCGTCAGAAGTTATATTATTTATCTAAGCTTCATTCTCTTAAGATATCACTTGACAGTCTTCACGATTACTTCTTTTAACTGCAAAGACGATTCCTATCCGAGTTTCTCTTGGAGTTTTGTACTATTAATACTTATCATGCATCGCTTCCGAGTCTATCAGTTATGCATTTAAACAAAGTCTTACTCTTTTTCATGACTAAGGAGATTATCTGCTTTTTTGAATGGCTCGCAATTGATAGATAATCATTAATCTAAGAGAGTATTTTTAAAATTTTAGAGAATATTAATGTTACTTAATATATTCTAGATTTACTCTTGCACCCTTCTTCAAATCACTAGTCATTTTTTTCCCCAATATTTCATTATAATATTTAGGATGCAACCCAAACCCCGGTCGAATAGAACGCACATTTTTTTCTGTAATCAAATCTCCAGCTTTCATATCCTCAACCACATAAAGAGAACGAGAAAAATCTTTTCCTTTAGATTGTTTCTCCGTCAAAGTATAATCCACAACTCCGATAGCACTTTCGGCTTCTCGCACTGCTTTGACCATAGCGGTAAACTCTTCTTCATTCATGGAGAAAGAAGCATCTGGACCACCTATGGAGCGATCCAAAATAAAATGCTTCTCGATGATTTTAGCACCAAAACAAGTCGCTACGACAGGAACGGTTGCTCCCATGGTATGATCTGAAAGCCCACTAAGAACATTATAACGCTCAGCCAAATCTTTTACCATACACATATTCGCCTCATCTATAGGAGCAGGATAACTAGAGGTGCATTTTAATAAGGCAATATCATAATTACCCATTCTTCTACATGCATCCAAAGCCAATTCAATATCTGCTTGCTCTGCAATACCTGTAGATAAAATGATTGGCTTCCCTTTAGAAGCCACATACTCAATCAAAGGAATATCCGTAATCTCAAAAGAAGCTATCTTATAAGCCGGAACATTTAGAGTTTCCAAGAAATCAACCGCTGTTTTATCAAATGGAGAAGAGAAACAGATGATTCCCTCTTCTTTAGCAACTCTAAAAATTTCTTCGTGCCATTCCCAAGGGGTAAAGGCTTCTTGATATAATTTGTAAAGGTTTTTACCCTCCCAAATGGTGCCTTTTATCAAAAAATCCTCTTTATCGCAATCAATTGTAATAGTATCGGCGGTATAGGTTTGCAGTTTAATGCAATCTGCCCCTGCACGTTTTGCTGCACGGATAGTTTCAATAGCAGTAGCAATGCTACCGTTATGATTGGCTGAAAGCTCGGCAATGATAAAAACCTTGCTTTCTTTGTTTATTATAAAATTATCTATTTGCATTTTAAACTTTTTTTGTAAAATGAAAACTATTACAGTTTTCATACTTTATTATATTTTTAAACTCAAATCCTGCTTTTTCAAAAGCTTGCTTCGAGCTTTTATTTTGTTCTTTTATATAGGCGTTTATCAAATAGCCTTTATTGTTTTCTAAAAAATAATCGGATGCCAAAAGTAGTATTTCCTTTGCTAACCCCTTTCCCCTATATTCCGAAGCTATAGAAATTCCAATCAAAGCTTCCTCTTCATTTTCTTTCTGAATGCGAATTTGTCCTATATTTAACTTTTCCTCATTTTGAAAAATCAACAACATACACGAATCATCTTCTACTTTACTTTCGAACCATTTTTTATGATTTTCAAAATCAATAGCAGTGGAATTATATGATTGCTCTCTAACATCCGAATCATTTGCCCAATCAAAATAGAGCTTTGTATCGGCTAAAGTTGCTTTTCGAAAACTTAACATTTATTATTTATTTTAGAATGAATCACTACATCTATATATTTCCCATCAAAAAAACAATGTTCTTTTAATCGAGTTTCTTCAATAAAATTGACATCTAACAATGCAAGATATAAACGAGGACGTAAGTCGAAAGCGTAAGTGAAGATTTTATGAAATTTTAAATCCTCAAAAGCTACTTTTTCTATAAGTGATAAATAGTTAGTCCAATTGGTATGAAAATTATCCTTTTCTAATGCTGTATTCATAATAAATGAAATCTCTGCATTTTTATCAATCCAATTGATATGCACTAAACCACCATAACCAATACATACATCATTTTCTAAATAAGAAAATAAAATTTGATTGGGTTGCTCCTCATCAAAGAGTTTGTCAACTACTGTGTTAAAATAATTTTCTTGGTCTTCAACACTAAGCGGTTTGCTTTGTCGTAAATGATAAATTTGCTCGTTTCTCCATTTCAAAATATCCAAACGATTCTCGTAACGCAACGGAACAATTTTAAAATTGCCCAATTCAATAATTTGTTTTTCTAAACAACTATACGACTTCATTCGGAAATAATTTAAATTTTAATTCTGCCAAAATCCAGTCATTTTCTGTGTCAATATCGTGGGCATGAAGTTCATCAATTTCAATTGCAAAAGTGTCTTGTGTGCGTAAACTTTTATTTACCATTAATTTCTTCACATCAAAAGTATAAAACATCCCCGCATCGTGAAATGCTTTGTCCAAATCCTGAGTTCTTGCATTGGAATTAGAATCATCAAAAGTGGCTATTTTACCCAAGTCAGAAACTTTTAATGCCCTTTGGATTGGATGTGAATACGCCAAAACTGGGAATACGCAATCACAATTTTCTTTAATCAACATATCAAAAGAATCCTGTAAGACTTTAACATTTACAAAAGGAGCACAGGCATAAATACAAGTTGCATATTCAAATAGAATGTTCTTATCCTTATACCAGTCTAATACTTCACACAATACATCAACCGTTGTAGCAAAGTCATTACTATTGTCAGCACTACGAATAAATGGCGTTTTTGCTCCATATTTACTAGCTACTTCTGCAATTTCTTCACTATCTGTTGAAACCATTACCTCGTCATACAAACCACTACGTAAAGCTGCTTCAATAGCATACGCAATAATGGGTTTTCCAGAGAAGTCTTTTACATTCTTGTTCGGAATACGTTTGCTTCCACCACGAGCGGGAATAATGGCGATTTTTTTCAAGTTCAATTTATTTTATATTCTAACTGGAATATCAATACTTTTCAATTCATTTTTTATATCCAAAGGCGTAAACTGCGTAAAATGAAATATACTGGCAGAACCAACCGCTTGTACTTTTGTTTGTGAGAATAACTCATTATAGTGTTCCATCAACCCACCACCACCAGTAGCAATAATTGGAATATTCGTCAACTGAGACACTTGTTTTATCAAATCAATGTCAAAACCATCCATTATTCCATCATTATCAACACTAGTAACTACAAACTCCCCTACTTTACAGGAAATCATCTGATTAACAAAATCTTTTAAAGAAATTTCTATGTTTAATTTATTAAAAATCTTGTACCCACTAGGAGTTAGATAAGCATCAATAGCAATAGAGATACATTGGCTTCCGAAAAAAGCAACCGCTTCATCGATGAATTTTGCATCCAATAAAGCCTTAGTTTTTATTATAACTTTATCTGCACCAATTTTCAGCAAATTGTTTATATCCTCAATTGTTTCAATACCGCCACCAATAGCCACAGGCATATAACATTCTTTTATCACATCAGCAACGAGTTTTAAATTGATTTTTCGCTTTTGTGAACTAGCAAAAATATCTACAAAAACTAATTCATCAACACCACGACTATTATAAACTCTAGCCGCTTGCACAGGATTCCCAACCATTCTGGGATTAGAAAACTTTTTAGTTTTAACTAAACCAAAACCATTAAAGGTTAAAATAGGTATTATTCGTACTTTAAGCATTTATTTCGAAAAAAGATTTTAAAAGTGACAATCCTGCATTTTGACTTTTCTCAGGATGAAATTGTGTAGCAAAAATATTATCTTTCTGAATACTGGCAACCACATCGAAACCATAATTAACAGTTGTAGCAATATCTTTCTTATTCTCGGGAACGACATGATAACTATGAATAAAATAAAAATCGTCTGTTTGACATTCTTTAAAATAGGTCTTATTCAAAACCTGAATATTATTCCAACCCATGTGAGGGACATTTAAATCTTGCAATTCAAATTTAACGACACTTCCTTTTACCCAACCTAGACCTTTACATTCAAAAGGTTCCATCCCTTTTTCCATAATCAACTGCATTCCTAGGCAAATTCCTATGAAATTTTTCTTTTTCACAATAACCTCATCGGTAAGCAATTCAACCAAACCTCTATCGTTCAGATTTTTCATTCCTTGAGCAAAAGAGCCAACACCAGGCAAGAAAATAGTTTTAGCCTCTTTTATTACCTCATGGTCGTCAGTAATCACATTCTCAATTTTTAAAAAATTCAAAGCCTTTTGAACAGAAGCTACATTACCCATTCCGTAATCAATTATTGCTACCATTATTTATTCAAAATCAAAGTTTCTCACTAAATTTCCTTGGGCATCTTTTATGAAATTCCCGCTTTCGTCTTGAGCAAATAAAACAGGATTTGTGAAAGAGTCTAAAATGACATCGATTTCTTCTTTTGTCATACCTGAGTATTTCACAAATTCATCAACACCATAATTAGGATACTTTCCATCATATTGTTTAACTAATTTCAAGCCCTCTTCTCTTGTCAATCTGTTGTTTCTAACATCAATACATGCATGATCCGTTGCGCGTCCAAAACCATATTTTACATATTTTAAATAATCATGTAAACCGTGCATTTTTTCGTCCAGATTCTCATAATTAGTATATGTTCCTTCAACAGGTCCGTCTACTTTTACAGCGAAACCGTGTTTTTTCACAATTTCAAGTTGCTTTTGGGCATCCCAAAAGAAATAGTGTCCTAAAAACAATCCTACCACACCTACTCTATCAATATCTTCATCCGAAGGATAGAAATAAGGTGTTAAATCTTTTTCGGTCAAACCATCAACCCCAACCATATCTTGGATTCGATTCCCTAATAATCCTCCAAACTCTTCCAACCATTTTCTGTTTAGATGTTTGTTTTCTATAGATTCAACTGGACCACCATACTCTTGTTGCGGATTTTCACCCCAAATAACTAACGGTATATTAAATTTAACAGCTATATGAATCGGAATCGTAAAAATACCTAAATGATTTGGCCACATCTCGTCGCCAACTCTTTTAAATCCTTCAACAACCATACTTTTATAAGCTTTGTAATTCTTTTTAAAATAAATTACATCAATACCCATTTTTGAAATATTGTCAATATTCACTTGACCTACTGCCGTTAGATTTGTTGTTTCGAAACAAACACATAAAGGATTTAGTCCGCAAACTTCTTTCATAAAATAGGCTTGATACGTACTGTCTTTACCTCCACTTACTGGAATTAAACAATCGTAACCAATTTCATTCGGCCCTTTTTTATATTTATCAATAATCGTATTGAAATCAATTTCTCTTTGTTTCCAATCAATTGAATTATCTTTTTGGTCAGCTGCAACACAAGCAGAACAAACACCTTCTTCATTAAAAAACAAATCTGGTTTTGTTTCAGGAAACAAACATTTAGAACAATAATGAATTTTCATAATTTATTTTTTATAATATTCTTGAATTTTATCAATAACAAACTTTTGCTCTTCAACGGTCAAAGTTGGATACATAGGCAAACTCAAACAGTTTTTGTAATAGGCTTCTGCATTAGGTATATCACCTTCTTTCCATCCAAATTGTTTATAATATGGCATCAAATGACAAGGGATGTAATGTATCTGAGCGAAAATTTTATTTTCTCTTAAATAATTATACAAACCTAGTCGATCTTCCACCTCAATAACATAAAGATGATACGCATGACCGTCTACAACTCCAGATTGTCCTTTGATAAACGACTTTCCTTTAAAAGCATTTTCATATGTAGCTGCAATTTCTCTTCTTTTTAAAATACCTTCATCTGCTCTTTGCAACTGACTAGTTCCCAAAGCAGCTTGGAAATCAGTTAGTCTATAATTAAATCCGAGGGTTTGCATTTCCATATACCAAGCAGGATAAACACTACTTACGGCAACTGTTCCATTTGCAAAATCTACAGAATTGATGTAATCATCTTCATTTTTAGTAATGCCGTGTGTACGCAAAGCCAAAAGTTTTTTGTACAGGATTTCATCATTAGTAGTTATCATTCCGCCCTCACCACAGGCAATATGTTTCACTGGATGGAAAGAAAAAATGGCCAAATCAGCAAAATTACTATTACCGCAATTTTGAATTTTATTATTGGCATCTTCAAAAAAACCACCAGGAGCATGGCACGCATCCTCAATAATCCATAAATTATATTCATTTGCTAACTTTCTATACGCTTCTAAATTTACCGCTCTTCCAGCAAAATCAACAGGGATGATTCCTTTGTAAGTACCTTTTGGAGACGCTTCTAATAAAGTTTTTACTTTTTCAATATCCAAAAGATAGGTATCGGGATTAATATCCGAGAAAACAACTTCTCCGCCACAATAACGAACGCAATTAGCCGAAGCCGCAAAAGTAATTGGTGTGGTAATCACTTTGTCTCCCTCTTTTACATCTAAAGCCAAAGTACATAAATGCAAAGCAGCAGTTCCATTGGAGACAGCAACAGCATAATTACTTCCAACATATTCAGCAAAAGCTTTTTCAAACTCTATAATTTTAGGACCTTGTGTCAAATAATCAGATTGTAGTGCTGCTGTAACAACATTAATATCATCTTGTGTAATATTTTGACGACCGTAAGGTATTGCTTTATCAATCATTTACTAAAAATTTGAATCTACATGTTCTTTAATCAGTTCTCTTAAACCAGCTACAGTTTCCCATTCGGTATTAGTCCCTGAATTATAATTAAATCCTTCTTCAACTTTTACCGCATTAAAAGCATTGATAAAATCTTCAAGATCAAAGTGAGGAACAGAAGGTAATATGGTGAAATATTTACCTAAGTCATACGTATTGTAAGAATCTGAAGAAGTAATCATCTCTTCATGAATTTTCTCGCCTGGGCGTATTCCTATAATATCTAGTGTACATTCAGGAGCGACTGCTTCTGCTACATCTGTAATTTTATAAGAAGGTATTTTAGGTATGAATATTTCACCACCCCAAGCTTGGTCAATAGCATGCATTACCATATCAACACCGCCTTGTAATGAAATATTAAAACGAGTCATGGTCGCATCAGTAATAGGCAACTTTCCTTCTGTTCTCTTTTTCATAAAGAATGGGATAACAGAACCATTAGACCCCATCACATTTCCATAACGAACAACTGAGAACTTTATAGGATTAGCTCCCTTGATATTGTTAGCCGCTACAAATAATTTATCTGATGTTAGTTTAGTAGCACCGTACAAATTAATCGGTGCACAGGCTTTATCCGTTGACAATGCCACAACATTACTAACACTTGTTTGCAAAGCCGCATGAATTACATTTTGAGCTCCTCCGATATTAGTTTTTATACATTCATCCGGGTTATATTCAGCCAAATGCACATGTTTCATGGCAGCAGCATGTATTACAACATCTACACCTTGAAAAGCTCTCACCAATCTTTGTTCATCTCTTACATCCCCCAACAAAAAACGAATCTGCGGGAATTGGCTTTCAGGAAACTCTTGAGCCATTTGAAACTGCTTTTGTTCATCTCTGGACAAAATGATAAGTTTCTTTATATTTGGGTGATTTTTAAAAATATGAGACGTAAGTGCTTTACCTAAAGAACCCGTTCCTCCTGTTATTAAAATTGTTTTATTATCTAACATATCTTCCTGATTATATATATTTAATTATCATTTTTTATTCATCTCCTTCTGATGCACTTCTATCCGCAACCCAGAACTCGAAAATCGATGATCTCGTGTATTAAAGTACAATTCAATGCCTTTCGCTTCACAATACATTCTCCCTGTAGAATCTTGTTCCCTATACTCATCTCCTAAAATACGTACATCGATTTTAAAGGACTGCAATATATCTTCCAAATCCTGTTCGGTAGCATAAGGCACTATTTCATCGACAAACTTACAGCCCTTCAATTGGATGTAACGCTCTACCACTGTTTGTGCGGGTTGGTTTTTATCGGGACGATCCAGTAGGGTCCGTTTGCAATCCAACTATTAAATAACCGCAATGACGTTTGGCTTCTTCGAGCATTTTTACATGGCCTGCGTGAAATAAGTCAAAGGCACTAAAAGTTATTCCTGTTTTCATTTTTCTCTTATCTTTTGTCAGTTTTAGGTTGTGGATTATCTGGCTTTTAGTTGTTTTGTTACAAGTTTCAGCTTGAATTAACTGATCACACAAAATAGTTTACAAATCCAAATGCTTCAACAATCGTCTCACTATCAATCCCAAATCCATCAAAAACCCAGCCAAAAATCCGCCCATTACCAAACCTTTGGCTTTTCCGAAACGTTCTTTCGGCAATGGTAAAATAGGTCGGTCAATTACTTGAATCAAAGGCGTTTCTTTACCTAAAGTGACTTAGCCAATTCAGATTGCTTGACCAGTTCAGTGAGAATCGCTGTAGTGGCTTGTACATCCATGTTATTTATTTAGAGACCTATAGTAATTTCATCTCTTAGGGTATCGACGCAAAATTTATAACCTTCCAAAAAATCTAAGCCTAAAAGCCCGTCATAGTTAGAAAAAATTCCGTGTGCCAAGAAATCATAAACTTGTATTTGTAATTTTTCTTTGTGAATCCCGAGGGAGTGAATGGATCCTATCTCATAAATTTCTGATTCCACTAACCCATTTGCAGTTTCTATCTGTACAACTTCAATTGCATCTTTAAGCTCATAACCCGACAAATACAAAGCGTTACTATCAATAGTAGTATTCGAACATCCCGTATCCAAAATCATTCTGAATTTACTCTTTCCGTCTAAAGTGACACTTAGAACAATAAGACCACAATCAGGCATCCTTTCAAAATGATACTTCATTTTTTAATTCCTCTAAAAATTCCCGTTAAAGTCCTTGCCGCATCGGATGTTCCTGTAAAAATCAGTGTGATTGTTTTATAATCACTTGTTTTACTTTTGCCTAAATAACAAACTTCTTTCTTGTCCTTACTGTGCAATACGGGAATGCCCGAAAGTACATGTAACTCCGATTCGTCCATTTTTGGATTCCCAATCAAAACCCATTCTTCCGGAAATAATGCTTTTATTTCCTCAATCTTTTTTATTAATGTTCCCATTTTAAAACCTATTAAAAATTAGACCTATTTTTTAAATAATAGCCACCACAAAGTTACGACTTTAAATCTGTTGTCAGTTTTCGGTTGTGGGTTGTCAGTTTTCGATTAATTTTAGTTTTTTATTTTTACGTAATTAAGTTTTAATAAATTTTTAACCTTAATTAACTTACTTTGATTCGCAGTGCCAATATGCTCTACTTTTCCTCTTCCAAAATATCAATTGGTAGCATTCTTTGTGTCTTCTTAGTGAACTTTGTGGTTAAACAATTTAAACCTGAAACAAATTTAAACCTGAAGCTCCCTCAACAACCTTCTCACAATCAATCCCAACACAGTCAAAAACCCAGCCAAAAAACCACCAATCACCAAACCTTTGGCTTTTCCGAAACGTTCTTTGGGTAACGGCAAAATAGGGCGATCAATCACTTGGATTAAAGGCGTTTCTTTACGCAAAGTTACTTTTGCTAGTTCAGTTTGTTTGACCAACTCAGTAAGTATGGCCGTATTCGCCTGCACATCTACCTGTCTACGAGCCGATGGGGCGCGACGCACATTGAGTGCAGGATTCAACATAAAAGTATTGTCGTTGGCTACAGCCACTCCAGTAATAGCTCCGTTGAGTTCAGCACGAATAGAATCGGTTTGGCGTTCCAAAATTTCCATATTCATTCTCGCTTTTTTGCTTTTGGTATCTACATAAAATTTACCTACTTGTCTGGCTAATGCTTCGCAAAAATAAAGGGAGAACAATTCATCAGTAGAAGCTACATCCATGGATATAATAGCGACTTTTTTATCCTTTTGAGCCACAGACAAAGACCCTTTGGACAAATTCCCGTAAATCACCCCCAAGATACTGTCATGCACTCTGGTGAAATACTTCCGCTTGGTATCAGGCAAAAATTGGATGTTTTTGAATTTGGGATTGTCATTCCAGCTGTCTCTCCACTCATTATTTTGAATGTACATTTCGGCCAAGGAAATTACTTTCCCGTTTACCGTAACAGGAGTCATTAAGGTTTGTTCTACCATAGTACGGGATTTGAACAACTCAGCCAAATTAGAACCCGTAAAGATACTTCCGCCACCGCCTCCAAGATCAATCCCAAAGGAACTGGCCAAGCCTAAAGCGCCTCCCAAACCTCCTCCTGACTTTTCATCCTCTAAAGCAAAAGACAATGTAGCAGTATAAATTGGCTTTTTGATAAAAGAATAAGTTACTCCCAAAGCAGCACCTATTACACCTGCCAATACAATGATTTTCCATTGGGACAGCAAATAAGCATACCATTCCTTAGCCTTTTCAATAAGTTCTTTTAACGAAATCTCGTCATTGGGTATTTGTTGTTCCATATTTCCGTTGTCGGTTTTCTGTTGTCGGTTTTATGTTATCTGTTTTCGGTTGTCCGTTATTGGTTATCCGTTTTCTTTTAATCAGCCTGCCCCGAGTTCCTCCTGAATTTTTATCGAAGGACCAAGGGGTCACTTCTTCCCGCAAACTATCCAATCGTGTGGACACATCTAATTATGGAACACAGATGAAACAGATTAAACGAATTTACACAGATAAAAATTAGTTAATCCATATATAGCTTCAAATATTATGTATATTTCACATCCTAATTCTTAGTTTATGCTTAAAGAATCAGTGCCGATCTGTCCAATCTGTGTACCATTATGACGCATAATAATTTGTGTACACACGATTGAATAGTTTGCGAGATTAACCGTGGGTAACGTATCGATAAACATTTTTTTTCGATATTGAATTCCCCCTAATATTGTCTCCAACGGTTGAAACCGTTTGCTATGGTATAATCAAACCGTTGTCAAGAGGAATTACTATACTAAATTCCTTTATTCAACGCCCAAATTTTGGAGTTGTGTCCACACGATAGGCAAACTATCGGGAGTATCGTGAAGACGGTTTTCTTTATTCTGTATTCTTTCTTCTAATAATGCCCTCTAGCCGATTGAATTTCAATAACCTCTTCATTAATTACTTCATAAACCAACCGATGTTCCAGCGTTATTCGTCTGGACCAAGAACCAGTCATTTCGTGCTTTAAGGCTTCGGGTTTGCCAATTCCTGTAAAGGGATGCTTTAAAATATCTTCCAATAAAGCCGATATCTTTTTTAAAACAGCTTTATTACCAGTTTTAACCCAGTAGGCTAAATCTTGTTCCGCTAACGGCAAAAAAATTATTTCCATAAACTGTTCAACTCTTCCAAAGTGATTTTCACACCTTTCCCTTGCTTGGAGTCCTCACGAGCTTTCAGTATTTTTTTTACGAATTCTGGATTATACGGTTTTTCTTCAACCACTTTAAATTTAATTTTAAAAGCTTTCATAACCGCTTTCAAATTTTCTATTTGAGAATCATCATTTGGATATACTTTTATATTTATTGCGTTCATAATTCAATGTTTATTAAATTATCACTATTTTATTATTTTAATTCTACTAAAGTTATTTAATCTTACCCTATACAAATTTACAAATATATTCTTTTGTGTTTTGTTTTCTTTTTCGGTTGTTCGTTCTCTGTTCTCTGTTCTCTAAACTCATTAAACTTTTAAACTCATTAAACTTTTAAACTCATTAAACTTTTAAACTTTTAAACTCATTAAACAGATAACTCATAACAGATAACTCACAACCCATAACCGAAAACCCACAACTCAAAACTACGGTTTAATAGCCGTAACCAACAAAACTCCCATACTCACCAGCACAGAGGCAATACTCACCCATTCTCCAGCACTCATTTTCTTGGCTTCTGGCTTTTCGGGTACCACAATTTGTGATCCTGGCACTACTGTCGGATTGGATCTAAAAAACAACAAAACATTATGTGATACTGACGCTTTCCCATTAGGGTAAATAATATAAGCTTTCTTTCTCCAACCTTTGGCATCAACACCTCCTACTGCATCCAAATAATAATTAAAACCTCTACCTTCTACGTACGGAATCTCTGAAGTCAAAAGTACATTTCCTGCCACTTTAACGGTTTCATTGAAAGCCGAAACTTCTATTTCGTCTCCAGGCAATAAAGTTACATTCGCATTTCCGGTTTGATTTTTGGACACTTTGGCCCAATCTACTGGAATGGTAGCATATTTTAAATCTTCTTTGAGTTTCTTTTCCAATTTGTTTTGGATGCTGTCTTTTTTACCCAAATTCAAACTCACATTTTCTAAATCTTCAATTTGTGTCGCTTTTATGGGTCTTTTGATTTTTACTCCGTTCAAACTCGCAGTTGATGTTAATCCGCCTGCTCTTTGGATAACGTCATAAATCTTTTCTTTTTTGTTAGCCAAAACATATTTCCCTGGATAGGCAACCGAACCTTTTATGATCACCATTTCGGGTTTATCGGTAACTGCCATTCTTCTGATATTAACTACATCAAAAGGTTTTAGATCAAAATTGTTAGCCTGCTCATTCGAATCAGGTGTAATTTCAATAGTAAACAATTCAACTCTATTTGGATTGGTATCGTCTATATTTTCTGCTTTGATCATTCTCGCGATTTCAACACGTTTAGAGGCTGAACCAGTCAATCCGCCCGCTGCAACAATCAAATCGTTTAGGGTTAAATTGTCCTGATAATCATACACATCTGGCTTTTTGATTTCACCATCAATCGTTACTTTGTATTCTTCTTTGAAATCCAAAATAGAGTACACCGTTACTACATCTTCTTTCTTTAAAGCAATATCGGCATTAAAATCACCAGACATTGCTTTGGATAAATCAATATTTACATTTTCATAAGTCAAATCCGATTTCAAACGAACGATTCGGGCTCTCTTTAAATAGGCATCTTCTTTTAATCCTTCGGCTTGACGAATCAAATTGGAAACGCGCATTCCTTCATAGTAGGAATACGTATCCGGTCTGAATACTGCTCCTTTGATGATGATTCGGTTCTCAAAACGGTTCAAAATTTTGGAAACACGGTACACATCTCCATTCAAAGGCGTGTAACTGCTGTATTGTGCCGCTTGAATATCGGCAACCTTGAATTCTTTTCCTGTTTTTTGCAAAACATTCACAGATGCGGTATAGGCAAACTCATTAAATCCCGAAGCAAAATTCAATAAATTGGAGAAATTCTCCCCTTTTTTCATTTCAAAAATACCAGGGCGTTTTACTTCGCCTTCTACTGTTACTCTGTTGGTGTAGGCTGGAATACGAATAACATCATTGTCCTTTAAACCCACATTATCCGATTGGTTTCCACTTACCAAAAAACGGTAAATATCAATATTTTTATAAACTTTATTGTTTCGAATCAATTCAATATTTCTGTAACTTCCGTTTTTACCGGGTCCTCCACCTAAAAACAAGGCATTGTAAACCGTTGCCAAAGAGGAAATGGAGTAATTCCCAGGTTGTCTGCTTCCTATGATAGTTACTTTGATGGTACGAATACGACTTAAACTTACACTAACTTGAGATTGTCCGTTACGAACGGTACTGTAGATTCTAGAAATAGCTCCTTTTATTTTTTGGGTGGCCGCTTCAATAGTCATCCCGGAAACAGCAATTTGTCCTACGTATTGTATGTTGACTTTTCCTTCTACAGATACGGGTACATTGTCATTAAATTCTTGCACTCCGTTAACGCTCACTTGCAATTCGTCACCAGGTCCCAAAACATAATTGACAGGAGTAGCCAATTTTAAGTTGGGTTGGAAATTCAAAGTGGGATTATCGAACAACTCAGAGCCAAAAACAAGCGAATTTAAGTCATCCTTAACTTTCTTGTTATCTATTTTTTCTTGTTTTCGATCGGTATCTTCACTGTCATCAGGTTCGTTTTCAAAATCGGTAGCTTTTGATTGCTTTTTATTTGTTTTCGGATCAGCCGTAGCTTTAGATCCTTCTGTAAGTGTCAAACGCTTTTTTAACTTTGCAAATTCGGCAACACTCATACCTTTAGACAAGGCCAAAGATTCTGCTTGGTCTATGGATACGTTATTACTTTGCAATTGCGATTTTATCTTTGCGATATCTCCATCCGATAAATAATCTACTCTTACGGTACTTAGATCACTCCCTTTTAAGATATCCTGCGCCATTACGGTACTGGATTGAAAAAGGGCTATAAAAAGGACAATTACTGTAATTATTTTTCTCATATTATATTTAATTTTTTGATCATTTAATTTATTTTTTTACCGATAAGAAATTAAATCTATTCTTATATCTGGTAAAAAACAAAGAAAACCTGTGGGTTATTGTTTTCTACTATTTTTTCCAGAAAAGATTTTTCAATTAGTTTTTTGAAGTAGCGTAATATAAACTGAGTTGAGTGGAAATACTGCCGAGTGGAAAACCCATAACTCATAACCTTCAACTCACCTCTTGAAACCAACATTCAGTATTTTGACTAATTATCTTATAAAAAAGAAACCACTTTACACGGCTTCGCCGCGGTGAGTCCCATTTTGGTTCACCTAATATCAAGAGTTGGCAAATTTAAACTAAAAAAACAGAATTTACGCTCTTTTTTAGCTACTGATTTGTTGCTTTTTTTTGGATTATATAATACAATTTTATATCCTATTATTTGCTAAATATCAAACTGTTAGTCTAATTTTTAGTTGTTTTTTTAGTAAATTTTTATAAAAAAATACTCATTTTATTTTCTTTTCTACTTTAAGAACACATCCTAAGGACTCCAAAACGAGTACATAATGATTGTGTTTTACCTCCTGCACTACCGCAGATTGTGTGATAAATGGTCCTGATTCCAGTACGATTTTATCTCCTTTTTGCCATTTGTCTACCATGATTTCAAAAGTATCAGGCACATTCAACCAATCTTGAATGGCTTGAATCTCTTGGTCTTTTACAATGGCGGGTTTCCCTAACCAAAACAAATAGCGTATGGCACCTGTAATTTCGAATATTACATTGCGTTCCTTTTCGTTGACTTGCACAAAAATATAGGAATTAAATAATGGCACCTCAATTTTCTTTTTGCGATCCGACCATTGACTGATTTTGGTAATCAAAGGACAATAGGCTGTAATCCCTATTTCAGTCAAGCGTTCCGCAACTTTCTTTTCCCACTTGGGTTTGGTGTAAACTACGTACCAGTTCATATTTTTTTTATTATTTATTCCTTTATATACGTAATTCAATCTTTCTTTTAACTATTCACATCCTTACAAAACACACCCCTAACCCCTATAACTCCATTTTTATATTTTATAATGGAGTCGTTGAATCTTCGATTTCAAGAGGGGAATCAGACCCCGTAATCATCAAAGCATTTACTTTTCAAAACAAATTCTAAAAAAATCCGATGTGTTAAATTTACAATTGTTTAACTAACCATTTCTTATTAGCACTCCTAACTCCCCTCTCGAGAGGGGCTGGGAGTGTGTTTATTTTATACACAAACAAAACCCAATCTATTCTCTTTATTCTATTCTCTTTATTCTATTCACTTTATTCTATTCTCTTTATTCTAAAATTCAGAAATCTAAAATCCTTCTATGAGTACTGTTTCTCATAATAAGAAGCATACGCTCCCGAAGTCACATTATTCAACCAGTCTTGATTATTCAAATACCAATCGATAGTGATTTCTAGTCCTTGCTCAAAAGTTACTGACGGTTTCCAACCCAACTGGGTGTTTATTTTGGAGGCATCAATAGCATATCGCAAATCGTGCCCTGGCCTGTCTTTTACGTAAGTGATTAATTTAACCGATTCACCTGTAGCTCTTCCTAGTTTTTGATCCATTATTTGGCACAATACTTTAACCAAATCAATGTTTTTCCATTCGTTGAATCCGCCAATATTGTAGGTTTCATGATTATTACCATCGTGAAAAACGAGGTCAATAGCCACTGCATGGTCCTTTACAAACAACCAATCTCTAGTATAATTTCCATCTCCATAAACCGGCAATGGTTTGTTGTTGATGATATTATTGATAAACAACGGAATCAATTTTTCTGGAAAATGAAAAGGACCGTAATTATTAGAACAATTGGTAATTACGTACGGCAATCCATAGGTTTCTCCATAAGCGCGAACAAAGTGATCTGAACTTGCTTTGGAAGCTGAATACGGTGAATTTGGGTCGTATGCGGTAGTTTCTGTAAACAATCCTTCGGCACCTAGCGAACCATAAACCTCATCGGTGCTTACATGGTAAAAGCGTTTGCCTTCAAAATTACCTAGCCATTGTTTTTTGGCTGCATTCAATAAATTCATTGTTCCAATCACATTGGTTTTTACAAAAGCCAAAGGATCTTCAATGGAACGATCGACGTGAGATTCGGCAGCTAAATGAATTACCCCGTCAAATTGTTGGTTTTGAAACAAAGTATCAATGAAACTTTCATCGGTAATATCTCCTTTTACAAAAGTGTAATTCGGTTCTTTTTCGATATCCTTAATATTTTCCAAATTCCCTGCATAGGTCAAGGCATCCAAATTAAATATTTGATAGTTTGGATAATTTTGCACAAATCTTCTTACGACATGCGATCCAATAAACCCCGCTCCTCCTGTAATAAGTATCTTTTTCATTTTTATATTTTTATATTGTCTTAACTATTTCTTTATGTTTTCTATTTTCTCCATTCTACCCTCTAAAATCTGACTTCTAACTTCCAATCACCCAATACCCTCCCGTTTTTGGAGCGCCTCTGAATTCAATTTTATGGTCATCCTTTAATTGCTTTACCCAACGTTCTACGGTTCGTTGAGTAACTTTAAAATGCTCTTTCATTTCTAATACATTTATCCCTGGCTTTTTTTCAATAAGAATAAACAATTCATTTACACCGACATTTACACCGACATTTACACCGACATTTACACCGACATTTATAACGCCATCGTTTATTTCAGTTCCATTGGCATAAACCGTTACGCGAAAACCATTTTGAAACCCTTCGAAAGTTGGAGCCGTCAAACCGTAATTCACAAATGCATGGGTGATGCGCTTGATACCCGATCCGTATTTTTCTATAATACCTGATTCCCTAAACAGGTCGGCAATTTTTCGGTTTCTGGCATAAGAAGTATAAGTCCCAGCACGCAATTCATCAAAAGTCATTCCGTTTCCTAACCCTCCGGGATTGTAAAATTCAATTTTATGGTCAAAAATTTTAATAATGGAATCCCCTGCATTTTGATAATCGCGATGCACAATCATATTTATGACAATTTCACGCAAAGCGTCCAAAGGATATTCCCAACGTTCTTCCCTTTTGGGATCTCCCGTTATAATATAATTTTTATTAATGTGTTTTCTGACAAATACTAATGTCTCTTCTACTTCTGTAAACAAATCCGATCGCAAAACCACACTGTCTTTGATACTCGTCTCTGTAGAAAACCGGCCTATTGAAATTGTGGCGTCAAAAACTTCATTTTTGGAAAACAGCAAATGACAGGCATTGGCAATTTGTCCATTTTCTTTCAGCATTTCAAACTTCCGAAGCACCGTAAGCGGATCATCTTGAATTTGATTCTCCCGAATTCCATTGGAGGATTCAATAAAACGATTTACTTTATCCAAGTCAATAGTCCCTAAATCATAATGAGGAGAAGGATAATAATCCCAACTGCTGTTGAAAGTCTTCAAATGCAAATCGGATATCTCTTGCAAATTCATTTGATAATTGGCATTTTTGACTCTTTTGTAATAACGCCCTTTGAAGGCCACAGGCTTAATCGGAAATTCTTGAATACTAAAAACCAATACCGATACACCATTAATCTCCTCCACTGTAACATCGGGTATTATGGACGGAATGGTTTTATTTCTTATTTCGTTTGTCCATTGTTGAGCGCTTTCTTTTCCTATTTTAAAATTAGAAATCGCTACACCATTATCATCCACACCTACATAAACGCTTCCTCCTTCAGCATTGGCAAAAGCCACCAAAGTAACAATTACCTCATCATTGAAGCTCGATTTTAATTCGATATGTTGACTTTCTGTTTTCAGTTATTTCTATTTTCTATCCTCTCTATTCTTTATTCTATTCTCTTTATTCTATTCTCTTTATTCTATTCTCTTTATCCTATCAAATTGTCATTGACATTGCTATTGTCATTGTCATTGCTATTGCCATTGAAATTGTCATAACTTCCCATCAACCCCGTCCGTCAAAACACCCTTAACATCGTACAATATGCTGCATTTTTCTCTTAACGAATTAATTTCCAAATTCAAAAATTCAGCATGGGCTACACCAAGGACTACTGCATCATAAGTGGCTTTTGGCACCTCATTGAGCATCGTCAATCCATATTCATGTTGCACTTCAGAAGGATTTGCCCAAGGATCAAAAACAGTCACTTCGATTCCATAATCTTCCAATGCTTTGATTACATCTACGATTTTGGTATTGCGTACATCTGGGCAATTTTCTTTGAAAGTAATTCCAAGCATTAATAATCTTGCACCGTTGATAGTCACTCCTTTTTTGATCATCAGTTTCACCACTTGCGAGGCCACATAATCGCCCATACTGTCATTCAAACGGCGACCGGCCAAAATTATTTCAGGATGATAGCCTTTTTCTTGTGCTTTTTGTGCCAAATAATACGGATCTACTCCGATACAATGTCCACCAACTAAACCGGGCTTGAAGGGTAAAAAATTCCATTTTGTACCTGCAGCTTTAAGAACCGCTGCAGTATCAATATCCAGAAGATTAAAGATTTTGGCCAACTCATTGACAAAGGCAATATTGATGTCGCGTTGCGAATTCTCAATTACTTTGGCAGCTTCAGCCACTTTTATAGAAGGAGCAAGGTGAGTTCCTGCTAGAATAACCGATTGGTATAATTCATTTACTTTTTGACCAATTTCAGGAGTGGAACCTGAGGTTATTTTCAATATTTTTTCAACGGTATGTTCTTTATCACCTGGATTAATTCGTTCTGGAGAATACCCTGCAAAGAAGTCGACATTGAATTGCAATCCCGAAACTCTCTCCAGGACAGGTACACATTCCTCTTCGGTTACACCCGGATAAACGGTAGATTCATAAATAACAATATCTCCCTTTTTTAAAACCGAACCAACAGTCTCGCTGGATTTGAACAAAGGAGTCAAATCGGGACGATTGTTTTTGTCTACTGGCGTAGGCACGGTAACAATAAAATAAGTACAATCGGCAATGTCATTAATTTGCGAAGAACAATACAATCCTTTTTGATTGCTTGGTTTTGAAACCAACACTTTTTGCAAAGTTTCATCATCCACCTCGAGGGTACTATCTGTTCCAGACTGAAGAGCTTCAACTCTGGTTACATTGATATCAAATCCTACAACCGAAAAATGGGTGGCAAACAATCGTGCCAAAGGTAAACCAACGTAACCCAAACCTATTACTGCAATTTTTATGTCTTTATTCAATTTCTTAAACTAATGTTAACTTTAAAAATTTTGTTTATAAAAAACAGATTATTAGAAAATGAACTTCCGAAAATTTAGCACAACTTTCCTCTGAATTAAGCACACAAATGTACAAAAAATAAGAATCGAATAAAATCAAAAAACACTTCCGACAAAGCAAAAAAAAAGATTTCTAAAAACTATAACTGTAAACAACTAATAGTCAATAAAAATCTTCTTTCTAAATTTACTATGCAATTTAGAAATCACTGTCTTTGGTGGTGCTTAATTTAATACTAAATGTTTGTTTTAAGCGCTATTCAATTGCAATTTCAACTGATCAAGAACCTATGGCTTGATATATAAATCCCATTGTTTCTAATCTTTCTTTATTTAATATATTTCTACCATCAAATACAAAAGCAGGTTTTTGCATACCATCATATATTTTTTGCCAATCATAGTTTGCAAATTCATCCCATTCTGTAAGTATGGCGATGGCATGCGCATTCTCACAAGTCAAATAAGGATCTTCAAAAGTTAGAACCCTTTTAGCATTCTCATTAGCCGTTCTAGATTCTAGATAATCCAAATCCGAAAGTATTTTTTTATGAGATACTTTTGGATCATATACTGCAATATTGGCTTGTTCGTAAATCAAATCATTAGCAACATAAATCGCAGCAGATTCTCTAGTATCATTGGTATCCTTCTTGAAAGCCCAGCCCAAAAAAGCGATCTTTTTGTCGGCAACAGTATTGTACAATGTTTGCACTATATTATTAGAAAAACGACGTTTTTGATGGTCGTTCATAATAATAACTTGTTCCCAATAATCGGCCACTTCGTTCAATCCGTATGATTTTGCTATATAAACCAGATTCAAAATATCTTTTTGAAAACAAGAACCTCCAAATCCAACTGAAGCTTTCAGGAATTTAGACCCAATACGGCTATCCATTCCAATTGCTTTGGCTACTTCAATTACATCAGCTCCTGTTTTTTCACAAAGCTCAGACATGGCATTTATTGACGATATTCTTTGAGCCAAAAAGGCATTGGCCGTCAGTTTTGACAACTCCGATGACCAAACATTGGTAGTCAATATTTTCTCAGGACTCACCCAATTAGCATATACATCTACTAAAGCTTGAATGGCTTTTTGACCTTCTTCCGAAGAATCTCCACCGATTAATATACGATCTGGATTCAATAAGTCTTGAACTGCAGTTCCTTCTGCTAAAAACTCTGGATTTGACAAAATTTGAAACTGCACTCCATTCCCGGTGGTATCCAAAATACTTTTAATAGCCTCGGCAGTTCGTACTGGCAAAGTAGATTTCTCCACTACTATTTTATTACTTTTGGCAACACTAGCAATTTGTCTGGCGCACAATTCAATATATTTTAAATCAGCAGCCATTCCTTTTCCTTTTCCGTAAGTTTTTGTAGGCGTATTTACAGATATAAAAATGACTTGAGCTTCCTCTATTGCCTTATCCACTTCGGTAGAAAAAAATAGGTTTCTTCCTCTAGCTTCGGCAACAATACGGTCTAATCCAGGCTCGTAAATTGGAATATTATCTGTATTCTCATCATTCCAAGCCGCAATTCTTTCGGCATTCAAATCGACAACTGTAACTTGAATATGCGGACATTTTTGTGCAATAACGGCCATTGTTGGCCCTCCAACATATCCCGCTCCGATGCAACAAATTTTTGTAATTTTCATATTGCTAACAATTTCTATATTCTTTACTCTATATTCTTTACTCTCTATTCTCTATTCTCTATTCTCTATTCTCTATTCTCTATTCTCTATTCTCTATTCTCTATTCTCTATTCTCTATTCTTTACTCTCTGTTCTAAAATCTATTTCCCATTAAGGTTCTCCCAATACCAACCCACCGCTTCTTTCAAACCTTCTTGTAAAGAAAATTTTGGATTATAACCCAACATTGACTTTGCTTTATCAATACTAGCCAACGAATGTGGAATATCACCCGCTCGATTAGGTCCATATTCAATTTCAATAGTAGCAATCTTTGGATCGTATTCGGCTAAAAAGGTTTTTAAATAGTCTACTAAATTGTTCAAAGTATTTCGATCTCCATAAGCCGTATTATAAACTGTATTTACCGCTTTAGGATTTTCTGTAGTCATCGCCAACTCATTCATTTGAATTACATTATCAATATAGGTAAAATCACGGGAGTAATTCCCATCACCGTTTATTGTTGGGCTTTCATGTTGCATCAATTGCATCACAAACTTTGGAATTACAGCTGCATAAGCTCCATTAGGATCTTGCTTTCTTCCAAATACATTAAAATAACGCAAACCAATAGTTTCCAATCCGTAGGTTCTACTAAAAATCTCAGCATACAATTCATTTACATATTTTGTAATAGCATAAGGAGAAAGCGGTTTACCTATAATGTCTTCTACTTTTGGCAACCCAATAGAATCACCATACGTAGATGAACTCGCTGCATAGACAAAACGTTTTACTTTGGCATCTCTTGCTGCTACAAGCATATTCAAAAATCCGGAAACATTAACATCATTGGTTGTAATTGGATCATTTATTGACCTTGGAACAGAACCTAATGCTGCTTGATGCAAAACATAATCTATCCCTTGTACAGCTTGTTGGCATGTTTCTAAATTTCGGATATCACCTTCAATAAGTTTGAAATTGCCATTATTTAAAAAATCTTTCAAATTATGACGGTGACCAGTCGCAAAATTATCCAAACAAACAACCTTGTAATTTTTGGATAAAAAATACTCACATAAATTAGACCCAATAAATCCAGCACCACCCGTAATTAATATTGACTTATTTTCGTTAACATGCATTTCAAATTGTTTTAAAGGTGTAAATTTTAATTTACTTATTTTAGAAATATTTTATCGAAGAAGCTTTTCTTTTTTTCAACCTCAGTGTATCCGTTTGAATAGTTTCCGTTTCCATATCCATATCCATAACCGTATCCACCTCCATATTTGGCTTTGTTTTCAAAACCATTCAAAATAATACTTGTATTCTGAAGTTCACCGCGATTGGCTCTATTATTCAACAACGTAATCATTTCTTTTTTGGTGAAATTTTGTCTTACAATATACAAAGTAACATCACAATATTGTGCCAATTCAAGTGAATCTGCCACCAAACCTACAGGAGGTGTATCCAAAATGATGTAATCGTATTTTTGTTTAAGCTCTTCCATTAATTCTGACATACCATCACTCATAATTAACTCGGATGGATTGGGAGGTATTGGCCCAGAAAGAATTACATCGAGAAAAGGAACTGAAGTATGATTTACAATTTCCTCTAACTTTTTTTGTTTGATAATATAATTAACAACTCCGACATTATTAAGCAAATTAAACTCTTCATACAATTTAGGTTTTCTTAAATCCAAACCAACAATCACGGTTCTTTTTTCGCTTAAAGCAAATACAGTAGCAATGTTTATGGAACAAAATGTTTTTCCTTCACCACTTACCGAAGAAGTAATCATCAACGTTTTGGCCCCAGCTACATTTTTCTTTTTGTACAAAAATTGCAAAGAAGAACGAATCGCTCTAAAAGACTCTGACAATGCAGAATTAGGCTTTTCAAAAACAGCTAAACTCATATTTTTGGATTGCATTCCAACAATCCCGATTAATGGAATACTTGTAAGCGCCTTTATATCTTCAGGATTATGAATAGTATTGTAAATGAAAAACAACACAATAATCACTATTAGTGGGAGTAAGATTCCCAAAAATAGCGCCAAAATATAGTTTACACCCGTTTTTGGTCCTATTAAACCTCCTCCAATATCTTTTGCAGGATCTATAAAATGAATGTCCGATAAATTAGCTGCTTTTACAATATCGGCTTCACTTCTTTTTTGAAGAAAAGTATTGTAAATATTATCATTTAAGTCGTATTTTCTTTTGATTTTAATAAGCTCTTGTTGGTCATCCGGAAGGCTCTTTATTTTACTTTCGGCTTGGTTAATTTTACTTCCCACCATTGCCAAATCATATTGTAAAGAAGCTTTTGCTGTTATAATATTTTCTAATAAAACATTTTTGATGGATTCCATTTGATTATCAAAATCCCGAAATATTTTTTCACTTTTTACCGCATAAGCCATTTCAGATCTTTGAGTAGATAATGCAATTAATTTTGAAACATTTACCACTATATTCGGATCTTCAATTCCTGCAACAGAAGGTGCTGGTAGTTTTGAATAATCGACACTATTCTTTAAGTATGCTTTTAACGAGTTATAATAAGTAAGTTTTCTGTTTACAGCATCTTTCTCAAGGTCAAAATCTACAATTCTCTCAGAAAATTTAGCTCCTCCTCCTTCTTCTATATCGTAAATATTTTTGTCTTTTCTAAATGTTTTTAACTCATTACCCGTTTCTTTCAAATTGGATTCCATGGCGACGAGCGTACTATCAATAAAATGAATTGTATTGTTTGCAAACTGATTCTTGCCATCCAATTGTCTTTTGATTAACATATTGACAGTTGCATTCAAGTACTCCACCATTCTAGCTTTATTGGTTCCTTGCATGCCAAGAGTAATTATAGAACTTCCTTTGTCATCCGACTTTACGTTAATAGTTCTATAATTCGAAACCGTCCCGTCAAAATCATTAAATTGAACAAAATATTCGTTTCCTTTATAAAAACCTGGATTGTCTTTTATTTGCAATTTCCAATTTAAAAAAGGCAAAATTACTGACTCTCCTACTTTATATTTTTTTACAAATTCCCCTTCTGCAACTGCGGTTGTGCTATAACTATTATCAGAATAATGAATCAATGATGCCATTGTTCCTTCAAAAGGAACTCTTAATTGATATTCATATTCGCTCAAGAATTTGATACCAATCGCTTTTCCTGTTACTTGACCTTGTTTTTTGTCTATATCCAAATAAAAAGGTACTGCCCCATAAGCATCCTCCAAAATATATTTTCCTTGAACCAAATAATCGATGTAAAATTGCAATTTGGAAACAACCAATTCATTATGTGAACGCGATTGAAGTGTTGTCGAAATAGTTTGAATTTGATCTGAAGTCCCCCCCCAATTAAATACCAAACTTGTGTTGGAAGTAAATAATGGATTTGTTTCTTCTTTTATTGAAATAAGAGTTTCTATTCCGTAAATTTTTTGTTTTCTAATATTTACTTGATATGCTATAAAAAGCGAAATAATAACTGAAGCCAAAAACCATTTCCAATAACTTAAGATTTTTAATAAAAAACCCTTAAAATCAAAACCTGGTTGATTTTCAAAAACCGAAAAATCTTTAATATCTAACATATTTTGATCTTATTTTATCGTTTTTATCAGTAAATATGAAGTAGTAAACAATGACAAAAGTGTTATAATAGTTGTCAAAGATTGAATCCCAGTACTTCCTGTACCCCAAGTCTTTTGTTTGAGTGGTTTTACATAAATATAATCATTGGGTTGCAAAAAGTAGTAGGGAGAATTCATTACATTTTTGTTTGTCAAATCAATGTCTTTCATCTCTGTTCCATTTGGGGTTTGTCTGATAATAGTAACTGCTTTTCGATCTCCTGTAGTAGTAATATCACCAGCATTTGCAATAGCTTCCATTATATTAACCTTTTCTTGAAATAAAGTTTTGGTACCCGTGCTACCAACTTCTCCATTTATAGTATATCGAAAACCTGCTAATTTAACCACCACAAAAATACTGGCATTTTCTTTGAAATAATCTGCTAACAATTGTTTTTCAATGCTAATTCGCACTTCTTCCAAAGTAAATCCCATAACATTCATCTCTCCCAATACTGGCATTCTGATGTTACCATGGTCATCTACAGTGAAACCATCAAAATACAAACCCGATTCCGATTGACTTGAAGCAGTTCCATCAGTTGTTGGATTAAATATAGTTACCAATTTAGGATCGGATGCTTTAATAGTTATACTCAAAACATCATGCGTTTGCAAGCGATACGGTTTTGATTCTACCATAGCAATTGCTCCTTGATTTGAGGAATCTCCTTTGTTTTGAAGATAAACCAAATCCTTTACTGGAATACAAGAAGTAAATAAAACACTGATAAATAAGAATATAAAGAATAATCTTTTGTTCATTTTTAATGATTTAATAACAAATATAGTTTTTCTTCCGAAAACATTTAAATTTTGGTTACCAAGAACCTAAATCACTACTTATTAGAAGAAAAATATATTTTAACTGATTTTCAATTATTATTTTAAAAGCATTGTGGCTTAATTGGTTTTTAATGATTTTTCAAAAGGTACTCTCTGCAATATACTTCGACCTAGAGTCACTTCATCTGCATATTCTAATTCGTCTCCAACAGAAATACCTCTTGCAATTGTCGAAACAATAATTGAACTTTCCGCAATTTGTTTATAGATATAAAAATTGGTTGTATCCCCTTCCATTGTAGAGCTTAATGCAAAAATAATTTCAGTTACTTGACCCAATTTTACTTTTTCGACCAAAGAACTAATATTCAATTGACTTGGTCCAACTCCATCTATTGGCGAAATTTTTCCTCCCAAAACATGA
Source organism: Flavobacterium rarum (SeqCode) (assembly GCF_965234445.1). Lineage (GTDB taxonomy): Bacteria > Bacteroidota > Bacteroidia > Flavobacteriales > Flavobacteriaceae > Flavobacterium > Flavobacterium rarum. Next base: position 88,069 of record NZ_OZ248503.1, read on the forward strand.
TATATTCCTCTAAATTGTCCTGTGTTTTCAATAGCCATTACATCTCGAATGTCTTCTACTATGCAGATAACTTGATGATTCCTATTTTTATTGGCACATATTTCACAAGTTTCACTGTCTGAAATATTATGGCAACTGTTGCAATATTTAATTTCTTCCCGCATAGACAGCAAAGCCTGAGACAAAAAAGTGACTTGCTCTTTGGGTTGTTTTAACATGTGTAAAACCAGTCGCAATGCTGTTCTCTTACCAATTCCAGGCAACTGAGACATTTCATTAACTGCTTTTTCTATTAATTTTGAAGAAAATTCCATGGATACAAAAGTAAGCAATTTGATAAATTGCATTTTAGAAAATTGAATCTATTTTAAAAGTCACCTTTAATATTTCTTTCTAAGATAAAATTCTATTGGTCAAGTTAAAACAAGTGCCAAATGTTTGAAAAAATACAACTATATCTATTAAAAAAAACATAATTACTGATGGTTTATCCCAGATGGAAACGGCATCCTTTTTTGGTCCAGTCCCGTTTTTTTTTCTAACGGGACTAGACCAAAAAAGATATAGTGGACAGCTGGAAAAAGATCCAAAAATTAATACTTATTTAATGTCAACAATACTAATGTACAGGCAACTTCGGCTTTGATATTGTTTAATTCTAATAATTGATAAAACTCTGGATTTTCAGTGCCTGGATTAAAAATAACACGTTTAGGTTTTGCTTCAACTATATAATTATAATAATCTCTTTGACGTGTAGCGTTGATATAAAGACTTACTGTATCTATGTTTTTAATGGGTATAACTTTTGTTTTAATTTTAACGCCAGCAACTTCCCCCATATTTTGTCCTAAAGCTAGAACGGAATGCCCTTTACTCACCAACAATTCAATTGCTTTATACGCAGCTCTTTCAGGTTTTGTAGTTGCTCCAAGAATAAGCGTTTTTTTATTTTTTATCATTTTATTTCTATATATAATGCAAAAGTAATCAAAAAGGAGCAAGTGCCCACAATTAGTTGGACTAATAGGTTTGCATACCGTATTAATTTACTATAAATATCAAGAATATATTAAGGCTATTGAAATATATAATTAGCAATAAAAACAATATCCTAACACAGAAACATATCTAATTCTCTAAAAAAGTGTATTTTTACAATAAAAAATTAAAAGCGCATGGATTTATTCATCTATTTATTTGCTGCATTATTCTCCGTTCTTAACCCAATTGGTACTGTTCCAATATTTGTTGGTTTAACACATGGTGATTCCAAAAAAGAATGTTCTAGAATTTCATTATGGACTGCCATAAATGTTTTTTTGATTCTTCTTATTTCATTCTTTGTAGGTAAATATGTTTTAAGTTTTTTTGGAATTAGTATTGACTCTCTTCGAATTGCGGGTGGATTAATTATTGTAAGTTCTGGATTCTCTTTGTTATCTGGGAAATTTAACAAAAAACGAGGAATCAATAAAAAAATCGAAACAGATGCACAACAACGCAATGACATTGCATTGACACCTTTGGCTATGCCAATGCTTGCTGGACCTGGATCAATATCCTTACTCATTGCTTTTTACCAAGAACACCATGCTACAAATGAACTTATTATAGCTACAGGTGCAATTTTGGCAATTGCTATTGTTATTTTTATTATCCTTAGAAGCGCTAATTTTTTAGCACAATTGCTTGGTGCTTCTGGAATTGTTGCCATTTCCAGAATAGTTGGTTTTATAGTAATTGCAATTGGAATTCAATACATTGTTAGCGCAATTATCAATATCATCAAAGGAAATTTGATGTAATACTCAAAAAATCAATAAAAAAATTCCAATTTCCAATTTTGTTATTGGAAATTGGAATTTTTTATTGGGATTTAAAACTTACTCTTTTGGCAAGAAAATCTCAGCCATCATGCATCTAGCACTTCCACCTCCACAGGCTTCAATGGTATCAAGACTAGAGCTCAAAATAGTAACATGTTCTTCAAGCTGGGCAACTTGTTTTTTAGTCAAACTTTGGTGTGCAGAAGCACTCATAACTAAATATCTTCTATCATCCATCCCTTTTAGCTCAAGCATATTCCCAGCAAAATTATTCACTTGATCTTCTGAAATCAAAATCACTTCTTTCTCATCTCCTTTTAGACTGTCAAGAACCATTTTGCGTTCTTTTTTGTCATCAATGCAATCCGCACAAATAACCGCAAAGGTTTCTCCAATACACATCATCACATTAGTATGATAAATCAACTTACGTTCACTATCAACAGTTTGATATGCTTCAAAAATTACTGGTGAAAATTCAAAATCTTCGCAAAACTCAATAAATAACTCTTCATCTGCTCTTGGAGAAAGTGCACAATATGCTTTTCCATTTTCTCTGTCCAAAACCAAACTTCCAGTACCTTCCAAGAAAAAACCATCTTCTTCTGCAGAAGTATAGTCCATGATATTATTTATTATGAATCCTTTTTCTTCTAATGTATCCAAAATATCTTCGCGACGCTCTTGTCTTCTATTTTCGGCAAACATTGGATATAAAACTACATCACCGTTCCCATGAAAAGAAATCCAATTGTTCGGAAAAATACTGTCCGGAGTATCCGAGTTTTCCCTGTCATCAACAACCGTTACATCGATACCGACAGCACGAAGTTTTTCAACAAAAACATCAAATTCCTGTTGCGCTTTTGCGTTAACTGTTGCTGGCAAAAGACCATCTAATACTTTTTGATAATAATTATTTACTGCAGTTTGCTCATTCATTCGAAATGCAACTGGTCGTATCATCAAAATGGAGTTTGTTGTTTGTTTCATATTATTTAGTTTAAAAGATTCATGTTATAAAGTTAAACCATAAACCCAAATTATTAATCTTATAATCTTCTCAGGATTCTTATTTAGACACTCAGATTCTATTTTTTTCTAAAAAATCTTTCTCGAAATCTATTAATCTTAATTAACAATATTAGTAAAACTGTTTAATTTTATATTTTGTCAACTTAAAATCTTAAAAAATTAGTTTCTTAGAATCTTGATAACTAATTACTCCCTTATTAAGGGCAAAGTAGAACAACGTAATAATCCTTCTTGCTTTGCAATTTCAGAATAGGGTATTTCTTCGACAATAAAACCATTTTCACGTAGCCAATTATTTAATCTAGTAAAATTCTTTTCGGAAACAACAACATTTGTATCTATCGAAAAAACATTAGAATTCATATGATACATTTCATCTCTAGTAATATGAAACAAATTTTCTTTTCCGAATAAATCTATCAGAAACATATAATCCGCTTCTTCTCTAAAACCATTTTTATATATTATTCCTTTATCTTTTCCCACGGGTTGAAAACAGCAATCCAAATGCAAAGCATTATCCCGAGCTTCAATCTTGGACTTGACCAAATCAAATTCCTTTACAATCTTGCTTGGAAACAACTCTTTTAAAAAATCCACTCCTTGCCAATTGGTTCTTGCAGTAATATAACTCGCATAATCACTCCCTTTATAAGTCCCGACAAAAACATAATTACCCCAAAGCATTACATCTCCTCCTTCAATATGCACTTCTTCAGGCGGACGAACAACTTTTAAAGGATTAATTTGTTCAATTACGAATTGAATAGCATCCAATTCTCGTTCTCTATCTGGTAATATATTTGATTTTATAAAAGTATCATCAATTACAAAACCTATATCTCTTGTAAATATTTGGTTGTAACTATCTAGCATTTCAGGTCGCAAAACAGTTACTCCATATTTTTGAAACACAGCATTAAACGCTTCCATCTCTAGAACCATATCTGTTTCAACCGGATAAGTATTGGCTAAAATATGCTCCAAAGATTTAGGATCATAAGCTTCATTAGCGGATGGTGTTGGTCCATTATTTACAGCCGAACCTAATACTACAACTCTTAATTTGGAAGTTTCGTTTTTAATATTTAATTCTAGCATTTCCTTAAACTTTTTTCCAAAGATAAAAAAAAAGCTTCACCATTTGTGAAGCTTTTTATTGAATTTTAATCTTTATGATTTTGGATATTCTCTCAAAGGATATCCTGTATAAATTTGTCTTGGTCTGCCAATTGGCTCTTTATTCTCTCTCATTTCTTTCCATTGAGCAATCCAACCTGGTAATCTACCAATTGCAAAAAGAACAGTAAACATATCAGTTGGTATCCCTAAAGCTCTGTATATAATTCCTGAATAGAAATCTACATTTGGATATAAATTTCTCGATTTGAAATATTCATCTTCTAAAGCAGACATTTCTAATTTTTTGGCAATTTCAAGAATAGGATCATCAACTCCTAAAGTAGCAAGTACTTCATCAGCTGCTTTCTTGATGATTTTTGCTCTTGGGTCAAAATTTTTGTAAACTCTGTGTCCAAAACCCATTAATCTAAAAGGGTCATTTTTATCTTTCGCTTTCGCTAAATATTTATCAGCGTCTCCACCAGTAGCATGAATTTCTTCCAACATCTCAAGAACAGCTTGATTTGCACCTCCATGCAATGGTCCCCATAAAGCAGAAACTCCAGCAGATATTGAAGCAAACAGCCCTGCATGCGAAGAACCTACCATTCTAACAGTAGATGTTGAACAGTTTTGCTCATGATCTGCATGAAGAATAAATAATTTATCTAATGCATCAATTACAATTGGATTTGCTTTATAAGGCCCTGTAGGCAATTTAAACATTAAATCCAAAAAGTTCTCTACATAACCAATTGTATTATCATAATAGTTTAATGGATAACCCATACTCTTTCTATAAGTCCAAGTTGCAATTACCATAAATTTCGCCATTGTTTTACAAACAGCATCATACATCTCTTTTGCATTATCAGCATCTACAGACTTTGGATTAAAAGCAGTTAAAGCACTTGTCAAAGCAGACAACACACCCATTGGATGCGCGGTTCTTGGAAATCCATCCAAAATAATTTTCATTTCTTCACTTACCAAAGTGTACTTACGAATATCATTTTCAAATTGTTCTAGTCGTTCAGCAGATGGCAAATCTCCAAAAATAATTAAGTATGAAACTTCTAGAAAATGAGATTTCTCTGCTAATTCTTCTATAGAATACCCTCTATATCTTAAAATACCAAGTTCTCCATCCAAAAAAGTAATTTCACTTTTACATGAACCTGAATTTTTATAACCAGGATCAAGAGTAATTACTCCTGAAATATCGCGTAACTTACTAATATCTACCGCAGCTTCGTTTTCACTACCAACAATAACAGGAAGCTCAAACTTGTTACCGTCTATTTCTAATATTGCTATTTTTGACATAATCTTTTATGAAATAAAATTTTAAATTATAATTTATCAAATCTAATGAATTCCACACTAATTTAAAAACTAATTGACGATTCAATTTGTTAAATATTCAATAAAAAAGCCATTCAAGTATGTTGAATGGCTTAATTATTATAATTCTATTGGTATTACTTTATTTTAAACGCATTTTTCCCAGGAAAATATGCAGAATTCCCAAGTTCTTCTTCAATACGTAATAATTGATTGTATTTTGCCATACGATCTGAACGTGAAGCTGAACCTGTTTTGATTTGACCACAGTTTAATGCAACTGCTAAATCTGCAATGGTATAATCTTCTGTTTCGCCAGAACGGTGAGACATTACAGATGTATAACCTGCATTTTTAGCCATATTTACCGCAGCAATAGTTTCAGTTAAAGTTCCAATTTGGTTAACTTTTACCAAAATTGAATTTGCAATTCCTTTTTCAATTCCAGTTGACAAACGATTAACATTGGTTACAAATAAATCATCACCAACTAATTGAACTTTATCTCCAATTTTTTCAGTTAACAATTTCCAACCATCCCAATCATTTTCATCCATACCATCTTCTATAGAAATAATTGGATATTTAGATGCTAGTTCAGCTAAATAATCAACTTGTTCGGCAGATGTTCTGATTTTACCCGTTGGTCCTTCAAATTTAGAATAATCGTATTTACCGTTTACATAAAATTCTGCAGCAGCACAATCTAAAGCAATCATAATTTCGTCTCCGAAAGTATAACCCGCCATTTCAACAGCTTTTTTAATTGTATCTAATGCATCTTCTGTACCTCCAGCCAAAGTTGGAGCAAATCCTCCTTCATCACCAACAGCAGTAGAAAGACCTCTATCGTGTAAAACTTTTTTAAGATTGTGAAAAATTTCAGTACCCATTTGTAAAGCTTGAGCAAATGAAGTTGCTTTAACTGGCATAATCATAAACTCTTGAAAAGCAATAGGCGCATCAGAATGAGATCCTCCATTGATGATATTCATCATTGGCAATGGCAATGTATTTGCTGACACTCCACCTACATATCTATATAAAGGTAATCCTAATTCATTTGCAGCAGCTTTTGCAACAGCAAGAGAAACTCCCAAGATTGCATTAGCACCTAAATTTGATTTAGTTGGAGTACCGTCTAAATCAATCATCATTTGATCAATCAAATTTTGTTCAAAAACAGATGTGCCTAATAATTCTTCAGCAATTTTAGTATTCACATTTTCAACCGCTTTCAAAACACCTTTTCCAACAAAAGCTTTACCTCCATCACGTAACTCATGAGCTTCATGTTCACCTGTTGAAGCACCAGAAGGAACAGCAGCTCTACCTAATACTCCATTATCAGTAACTACATCAACTTCTACTGTAGGATTTCCTCTTGAATCAAAAATTTGCCTTGCGTGAATTTTAATAATAATACTCATTATTCTTATTTTTTATGTTATTAATTTGTATTTTACTCAAAATTAAGTAAAATAAATCATAAGTCTTTATTTCAAAAACGTTAATATCCTTTTATTTATTAACGATAACGTTTTAGTCCTGAACAGATTTTATGTTTTCAATAAACTGATCAAAAAGATAAGAAGAATCGTGCGGCCCAGGACTTGCTTCAGGGTGATATTGTACTGAAAAACAATTTTTATTTATCATTCGCATACCAGCAACAGTTTCATCATTTAAATGCAAATGTGTAATTTCTAAATCGGGATGATTGTCTAGTTCTTCCTTGTTAACAGCAAATCCATGATTCTGAGAAGTGATTTCTCCTTTACCTGTTATAATATTTTTAACTGGATGATTAATCCCTCGATGTCCATTAAACATTTTATAAGTTGATACACCATTAGCCAAAGCAATCACTTGATGCCCTAAACAAATACCGAATAACGGCTTATCATTTGAAATTATTTCTTTAGCAACTTTTATTGCGCTTTCTAAAGGATCTGGATCACCAGGACCATTAGATAAGAAAAAACCGTGTGGATTAAAAGAGGCTAATTCTTGATAGGTTGAGTCATAAGGAAATACTTTAATATAGCAATCTCTTTTTGCAAGATTACGAAGTATGTTTTCCTTTATCCCTAAATCCAAAGCAGCTATCTTATAAGTAGCATTTTCATCTCCATAAAAATAAGGTTCAAGCGTAGAAACTTTGGAAGCCAATTCCAATCCTTTCATATTAGGAACTGCTTTCAACATTGTTTTTAATTCTTCTACTGATGTATCGTCTGTACAAATTACAGCATTCATAGCTCCATTTTCGCGAATATAACTTACCAAAGCTCGAGTATCCACATCCGAGATACAAATCAAATTCTGTTTGATAAAATAATTCTCTAGACTTCCTTCAGCATCTTCCCGAGAATAATTAAAACTAAAATTTTTACATACTAATCCCGAAATTTTAATACTGCTGGATTCAACTTCTTTTTCATTTACTCCATAATTCCCAATATGAGCATTTGTAGCTACCATCAACTGACCAAAATATGAAGGGTCTGTAAAAATCTCCTGATAACCAGTCATACCAGTGTTAAAACAAACTTCTCCAAAAGTTTTCCCAGTAATACCAATAGATTTTCCATGGAATATGGTTCCATCACTTAATAGAAGAATAGCGCTTTTTCGTGTTGTATATTTCATTACTTAATTTCAATTTTTTTAGATTATTTTACATAACGTTTTTTAAGCGCCCAATAAAACATATATTTTTTTTTGCAAATTTAATTTTTTAAAACAGTGAACGCAATGATTTTATGAAATAATTATACTGATTATAAATCAAATTATATATTATAACAAAATTAATCCTTAATGTTCCTAAATTAAAAACTAATAAAGAAGTATTTACAAAATGATTCTTTATTTAATTTTTATTTTTAACGTAAAGAATAAAAAACAAAAAAAAAGGATAAACTATAAAATAGTTTATCCTTTAATATTATTGAATACTTATTTTCATAACTATTCAGCAGCATCTGCAGAAGGTTCAGCTTCAGCGGCTGGAGCTTCAGTAGCTTCATCAGCTTTTTTAGCTTTTCCACCACGACGGCTTTTTGCTTTTACAACTTCTTTTTTTCCACCATTGTAAAGTTCATTGAAATCTACTAGTTCGATCATTGCCATATCAGCATTATCTCCTAAACGATTTCCAACTTTAATGATACGAGTGTATCCACCTGGACGGTCACCTACCTTAGCCGCTACATCTCTGAACAAGTCAGTAACTGCATATTTACTACGTAAGTAAGAAAAGACGATACGACGATTGTGTGTAGTATCAGATTTTGATTTTGTTATAAGCGGTTCAACGAATTGTTTAAGCGCTTTTGCTTTAGCAACAGTAGTATTAATACGTTTGTGCTCTATAAGAGAACAAGCCATATTAGCCAACATAGAACTTCTATGTGCAGTCTGTCTGCTTAAGTGATTGAATTTTTTTCCGTGTCTCATTGCTTTATGAAATTTAACCCCGATTAATCGGGATTAGATTATTCTTTATCTAGTTTGTATTTAGCTAAATCCATCCCGAAGTTCAAATTTTTAATAGCAACTAGTTCGTCTAGCTCTGTTAAAGACTTTTTACCGAAATTACGGAATTTCATTAGGTCATTTTTATTGAACGATACTAAATCTCCAAGTGTATCAACTTCAGCCGCTTTCAAGCAATTTAATGCTCTTACAGAAAGATCCATGTCTACAAGCTTAGTTTTAAGCAACTGTCTCATGTGTAATGACTCTTCATCATAGGATTCTGTTTGTGCAATTTCGTCAGCCTCTAGTGTAATTCTTTCGTCAGAAAACAACATGAAATGGTGAATTAAAACTTTTGCAGCCTCAGTAAGAGCATCTTTTGGATTGATTGAACCATCAGTTTTAATTTCAAAAACTAATTTTTCGTAATCTGTTTTTTGCTCTACACGGAAGTTTTCAATTGAATACTTTACATTTTTTACAGGAGTAAAAATTGAATCAGTAAAAATAGTTCCTATTGCAGCATTCTGTTTTTTGTTTTCCTCAGCAGGAACATATCCTCTACCTTTTTCGATAGTTAAATCGAAATTCAGTTTGATTTTACTATCTAAATTACAAATTACAAGTTCTGGATTCAAAACTTGGAAACCTGAAATAAATTTTTGAAAATCACCAGCTGTTAATTGATCTTTACCAGAAACAGATATAGTAACTGATTCATTATCGATATCTTCAATTTGACGTTTGAAACGTACTTGTTTAAGATTAAGGATAATTTCGGTAACGTCTTCAACAACTCCTGAAATAGTAGAAAACTCATGATCTACACCTTCTATACGAACAGATGTAATTGCATAACCTTCTAATGCTGAAAGCAAAACTCTTCTAAGTGCATTACCAACGGTCAATCCGTATCCTGGTTCTAAAGGTCTGAATTCAAACTTACCTTCAAAATCGGTTGAATCGATCATGATAACTTTATCGGGCTTCTGAAAATTAAATATTGCCATAAATTTCGACTAAGTCAATTATTATTTGTTGTACAACTCTACGATTAATTGTTCTTTGATGTTTTCAGGAATTTGAAGTCTAGCAGGGACAGTAACAAATGTACCTGATTTAGTTTCATTATTCCAAGTAATCCACTCATAAACATGACTTGAATTAGATAAAGAACGTTCGATAGCCTCTATAGATTTAGATTTTTCACGAACACCAACTACATCACCTGGTTTCAAGTGATAAGAAGGAATATTTACATTTTCTCCGTTTACTGTAATGTGACGGTGAGAAACGATTTGACGAGCACCTCTTCTAGATGGAGCAATTCCCATTCTAAAAACAACATTGTCTAATCTTGCCTCACACAATTGTAACAATACTTCACCAGTTACACCTTTAGTAGCTGATGCTTTTTCGAATAAATTTCTGAATTGTTTTTCTAAAATTCCATAAGAATATTTAGCTTTTTGCTTTTCCATTAACTGGACAGCATATTCAGATTTTTTTCCTCTTTTTTTAGCCATCCCGTGTTGTCCAGGTGGATAATTTCTTTTTTCGAAAGCTTTATCGTCTCCGAAAATCGCTTCTCCAAATTTACGAGCGATTCTTGTACTAGGACCAGTATATCTTGCCATTTTAAATTGTTTAAGATTGAGATTATGAATTCAGGTCTTATCCTTCGATAATCTATATTCAATCTAGGTTATACTATTATAAATTTTGAGTATTAAACTCTACGTCTTTTTGGAGGACGACACCCGTTGTGAGGCATTGGAGTAACATCGATAATCTCTGTAACTTCAATTCCACCATTATGCAAAGAACGAATAGCAGACTCACGTCCGTTACCTGGTCCTTTAACATAAACTTTTACTTTTTTAAGACCAGCCTCAAGAGCTACTTTACTACAATCTTCTGCTGCCATTTGAGCTGCATATGGAGTATTCTTTTTAGAACCTCTAAAACCCATTTTACCAGCTGAAGACCAAGAAATAACTTCACCTTTTTTGTTTGTCAAAGAAATAATGATGTTATTGAAGGTAGCAGAAATATGAGCTTCTCCCGTTGATTCAACGATAACTTTACGTTTTTTTGCAGTTGCTTTAGCCATATTACTTATTATTTAGTTGCTTTTTTCTTGTTAGCAACAGTTTTTCTTTTACCTTTTCTTGTTCTAGAGTTGTTTTTAGTTCTTTGTCCTCTTAAAGGAAGACCAGTTCTATGACGGATACCTCTATAACAACCAATATCCATTAAACGTTTGATGTTTAAAGAAACTTCAGAACGTAATTCTCCTTCAATTTTGAACGCTGATACCGCTTCACGAATTGCTCCGATCTCGTCATCATTCCAGTCTTGAACTTTTTTATCTTGGCTAACTTGAGCTTTTTCCAAAATCTCAATTGCTCTACTATTTCCTAATCCGAAGATGTAGGTAAGTGCTATAACACCTCTCTTATTTTTTGGGATATCTACCCCTGCTATTCTTGCCATAATTATCCTTGTCTTTGTTTAAATCTAGGATTCTTTTTGTTTATTACGTACAATCTCCCTTTTCTACGCACAATCTTGCACTCGGGACTTCTCTTTTTTACTGATGCTCTAACTTTCATAGTGAATATCCTTTAATATCTATAAGTAATTCTTGCTTTTGACAAATCATAAGGACTCATTTCTAGTTTCACTTTATCACCAGGTAATAACTTGATATAATGCATTCGCATTTTTCCAGAAATATGAGCAATTACAATATGTCCATTTTCTAACTCTACACGGAACATCGCATTTGATAATGCTTCAATGATAGATCCGTCTTGTTCTATTGCTGATTGTTTTGCCATAAGTTAAGCTACTGCTTTTCTATTTTTACCAGTTTTCATCAAACCATCATAATGTTTGTTCAACAAGTATGAATTAATTTGTTGAATTGTATCAATTGCAACTCCAACCATAATTATCAATGAAGTCCCTCCAAAAAACATTGCCCAAGATTGTTGAACATCCATAAGACTTACAACAATCGCTGGGAACACAGCTATCAAAGCAAGAAATAAAGATCCTGGAAAAGTTATCAATGACATCACTTTATCAAGATAATCAGAAGTTTCAGCTCCAGGTCTTACACCAGGAATAAAACCACCGCTTCTCTTTAAATCATCAGACATTTTGTTAGTAGGTACTGTAATTGCGGTATAAAAGAAAGTAAATACAACTATCAAAGTTGCAAAAACAAAGTTATACCAAAATCCAAACATATTACTAAAAGCACCAACAATAGATTGTGACGCATCTGATTTAGATAAACCAGCAACAGCTGCAGGAATAAACATAATTGCTTGTGCAAAAATAATTGGCATTACACCAGATGCATTAAGCTTTAATGGAATCCATTGTCTGTTACCACCCATCATATCTTGCTCGAAATCACCAGAAGTTGTACGACGTGCATACTGCACTGGGATTTTTCTAATTGCCATTACTAATAATACACAAGAAATGATAACAAGTAACCAAATAATGATTTCGATTACCAATAACATTGGGCCTCCATTATTATTAGTAACTCTTGTTGTAAACTCTTGCATAAAAGCTTGTGGCAACCTTGCTAATATTCCAACCATAATCAAAAGAGAAATACCGTTTCCAATTCCTTTATCTGTAATTTTTTCTCCTAACCACATAGCAAAAATTGTACCAGTAACTAAAATTACCACAGAAGAAAACAAGAATTCAAAAGAGTTAAACCCTAATAAAAATGCCGAACTAGGTAAAGTTCTATAAAGATTGTAGATATAAGTTGGCCCTTGAACTAAAGTAATAACGATAGTTAACCAACGGGTAATTTGATTGATTTTTTTTCTACCACTCTCTCCATCACTCTGAAGTTTTTGCAAATAAGGAATCGCAATTCCCATAAGTTGCACAACAATAGATGCAGAAATATAAGGCATAATCCCTAAAGCAAAAACTGAAGCTTTAGAAAATGCACCTCCGGTAAACATGTCTAGAATAGATCCTAATCCATTTTTTGTCTGCCCAGCTAATCCTGTTAATTGAGTTGCGTCAATTCCAGGAAGTGTTACATGAGCACCAAAACGATAAACAAGAAGTAGACCTAAAGTAATAAGAATTCTATTTTTTAGTTCTTCTATTTTCCAAACATTACTTATTGATTCAATAAATTTCTTCATCTTAATTGAAAAATTACATGATTACAGCTTCTCCACCAGCAGCTTCGATAGCAGCTTTTGCAGTAGCAGTAAATTTGTGAGCAGTTACTTTTAATTTTGCTGTCAATTCTCCTCTACCTAAAATCTTAACGATTTCATTTTTGGTAGCAAGACGATTAGCTACATAAACTGTCATATCAACAGTATCTGTAATTACTCCATTATCAACTAATAATTGAAGAGTATCAAGATTAACACCTTCGTATTCTTTACGATTGATGTTAGTGAAACCAAACTTAGGCACACGTCTTTGTAGAGGCATTTGACCACCCTCAAAACCAATCTTTTTAGAATAACCAGAACGAGATTTTGCTCCTTTGTGTCCTCTTGCAGAGGTACCACCTTTACCAGAACCTTCTCCTCTACCTAATCTTTTATTTTGATTGTGTGTAGAACCTTCAGCAGGTTGTAAGTTACTTAAATTCATAACAGTATTTGTTATTTAGCTTCTTCAACAGAAACTAAGTGTTTAACTTTATTTATCATCCCAAGGATTGTAGGATTTGAATCATGCTCTACAACTTGTCCCATTTTACGTAGACCTAAAGCTTCCAAACCTCTTTTTTGAGTAAGAGGACAGTTGATTTTGCTTCTAACTTGTTTTACTAATAATTTAGCCATAATTTCCTTGAATTAACCTTTAAAAACTTTTTCTAAAGAAACGCCTCTTTGTTTTGCAACAGTATAAGCACTTCTCATTTGTAATAAAGCATCAAAAGTTGCTTTAACTACGTTGTGAGGATTTGAAGATCCTTGTGATTTAGATAATACATCATGAATTCCTACTGATTCAAGAACTGAACGAACAGCTCCACCGGCAATAACTCCTGTACCATGAGAGGCAGGAATTAAGAATACACGTGCACCACCAAATTTACCTTTTTGTTCGTGAGGAACTGATTGACCATTCAAAGGAATTTTTACTAAATTTTTCTTAGCGTCTTCTACTGCCTTCGCAATTGCTTCAGAAACATCTTTAGATTTACCTAATCCGTGTCCAACCACTCCATTTTCATCACCTACAACTACAATAGCAGAAAAACCAAAAGCTCTACCCCCTTTTGTAACTTTAGTAACACGATTTACACTTACCAAACGATCTTTTAATTCAAGACCACTTGGTTTTACTAGCTCTACATTCTTGTATTTACTATTAGACATACTATATTAGAATTTAAGTCCAGCCGCTCTCGCGCCTTCTGCTAATGATTTAATACGACCGTGATATAAATAACCTCCTCTATCGAATGTTACAACATCTATACCGGCTTTTAAAGCTTTTTCTGCTACAAGTTTCCCAACTGCAGTTGCAACTTCAATATTCGTACCTTTTCCTATTTCTTTTTCTCTTGAAGAAGCAGCCAATAAAGTAACTCCGTTTACATCATCAATTAATTGAGCATAAATTTCTTTGTTACTTCTAAAAACAGATAGTCTTGGATTTGTAGCAGTACCACTAATCGTTTTTCTAATTCTGAATCTAATTCTTTGTCTTCTTTCAGGTTTTGTTAATGACATAATGTTATTTTTTAAGCTGATTTACCTGCTTTTCTTCTTAATACTTCACCTACAAATTTAACACCTTTTCCTTTGTACGGCTCAGGCTTACGGAAACCTCTAATTTTTGCCGCAATTTGACCTAAAAGTTGTTTGTCAAATGATGTTAATTTTACGATTGGATTTTTACCTTTTTCAGATATTGTTTCTAGTGTTACTTCTGGAGCAACTTCTAAAATAATATTGTGTGAAAAACCTAATGCTAAATCCAATTTTTGTCCTTGATTTGAAGCTCTATAACCAACTCCTACCAATTCTAAAGATTTTGTAAAACCTTCAGATACTCCAATAATCATATTATTGATTAAAGATCTATACAAACCGTGTTTTGCTCTCTGATCTTTGTGATCAGAAGATCTTTCCACTAGTACTTGATCTCCTTCAACTTTAACAGTTACGTCCGAAAACTCCTGAGTTAGTTGACCATTTTTTCCTTTTACCGTAATAATATTCTCAGCAACTGAAACAGTTACACCAGCTGGTATTGTTACAGGATTTTTACCTATTCTTGACATCTTACTTTCGTCTTTAAAATTAGTATACGTAACAAATTACTTCGCCACCAACATTCAATTGTCTAGCTTTCTTACCAGTCATTAGACCTTTAGACGTAGAAACAATAGCAATACCTAATCCATTAAGGATTCTTGGTATTTTTGTAGAACCAGAATATTTACGTAAACCTGGTTTACTAATTCTTTGGATATCTTTAATTACAGACTCTTTAGTATCTTTATCATACTTCAAAGCGATTTTGATTGAACCCTGAACAGCGTTGTCTTCAAATTTGTAACTTAAGATATAACCTTGATCAAATAAGATCTTTGTTATTTCTTTTTTTAGATTAGATGCTGGAATTTCGACAACTTTGTGGTTTGCAGCCACAGCGTTTCTAACTCTCGTCAAATAATCTGCAATAGGATCTGTATACATAAGTATTGATTTGCGGTAACGGTTTTCGATTAAATTTAATCGAACCTGAAACCAGTTTATAAATGTGAAAATCAGACGCGATTACTCGCGTCTGAATATTTTTCTACCAAGATGCTTTTTTAACACCTGGTATCAATCCATTATTAGCCATCTCACGGAATGTAACACGCGAAATACCGAATTGACGCATATACCCTCTTGGTCTACCTGTCAATTTACAACGATTGTGCAAACGAACTGGCGAAGCATTTTTCGGTAATTTTTGCAAACCTACGAAATCTCCAGCTTCTAACAAAGCTTTTCTTTTCTCAGCATACTTTAAAACCGTTTTTTCTCTCTTAACCTCACGGGCTTTCATTGATTCTTTAGCCATATCTTAATTCTTTTTAAAAGGTAAACCTAATTCAGCCAACAATGACTTTGCTTCTTTATCAGTTTTTGCAGTAGTTACAAAAGAAATGTCCATACCTGATATTTTGTTTACTTTGTCAATATCAATTTCCGGGAAAATGATTTGCTCCAAAACACCAAGATTGTAGTTTCCTCTTCCGTCAAAACCAGTAGCTTTGATACCACTGAAATCTCTAACACGTGGTAAAGACGAAGTTATAAGTCTATCTAAAAACTCATACATTCTTTCTCCACGCAAAGTAACTTTTGCTCCAATAGGCATCCCTTTTCTCAATTTAAAAGACGCAACGTCTTTCTTTGAAATTGTAGATATTGCTTTTTGTCCAGTGATCTTTGTTAACTCATCAACTGCATAGTCAATTAATTTTTTATCAGACACTGCTGCACCAACTCCTTTACTCAAAACGATTTTTTCCAATTTTGGAACTTGCATTACGTTTGTGTAACCGAATTCTTCTTTAAGAGCAGAGATAACTCTACTCTTATATTCTTCTTTTAGTCTAGGTATATATGCCATTACTATAGTACTTGATTAGATTTTTTTGAAAATCTTACTTTCTTATCTCCTTCAACTCTGATACCAACTCTAGTTGTTTCCTTAGTTTTAGGATCAATTAGTGATATATTAGATATTTGTATAGAAGCTTCCTTTTTTACAATACCACCTTGAGGGCTTTTTGCACTTGGTTTCGTATGTTTTGAAACCATGTTTACACCTTCAACAATTGCTTTGTTTTTCTCACGGTAAACACGTAAAACTTTACCTTCTTCACCTTTATGGTCTCCAGCAATTACTCTTACGATGTCTCCAGTTTTTATTTTTAGCTTTATCATCTTAAAAACGAATTAAAGCACTTCTGGTGCTAATGATACAATTTTCATGAATTGTTTTTCACGAAGTTCTCTTGCTACCGGCCCAAAAACACGAGTTCCTCTCATTTCACCAGCAGCATTTAATAACACACATGCGTTGTCATCAAATCTAATGTATGAACCATCGGCTCTTCTCACTTCTTTTTTGGTACGTACAACAACTGCAGTTGAAACAGCTCCTTTTTTAACGCTTCCGTTAGGTGCTGTATCTTTTATAGAAACTACAATCTTGTCTCCAACAGAGGCATACCTTCTTTTGGTACCTCCTAAAACACGGATAGTTAAAACTTCTTTTGCTCCCGTATTATCTGCTACTTTTAGTCTTGATTCTTGTTGTACCATAATTATTTAGCTCTTTCTAGGATTTCAACTAATCTCCAACATTTTGATTTACTCAAAGGACGCGTTTCGCTAATTCTTACAGTATCTCCTATGTTACAGTCGTTTGTTTCGTCATGTGCAACAAATTTCTTTGTTTTCAACACGAACTTACCGTATAATGGGTGTTTTACTTTAGTAACTTGTGCAACAACAATAGATTTATCCATTTTGTTAGAAGTTACAACACCAACTCTTTCTTTTCTTAAATTTCTTTTTTCTTCCATCTTTCAGCAGATTACAATGATTGCAACTCTCTTTTAGTAAGTTCGGTAGCTAATCTTGCAACTGTTCTTCTTACACCTCTAATTTGAAGTGGGTTCTCAATTGGTGAAATAGCATGAACCATTTTTAAGTCAGCATAAGCCTTCTTTGTTTGGCTAAATTTTTCTTGCAACTCCGCTGCAGAAAGATTTTTTATTTCTGATTGTTTCATAATATAATATAGATTATGCTTCGAAATCTCTAGCAACGACGAATTTAGTTTTTACTGGAAGTTTTTGAGCTGCAAGACGTAACGCCTCTTTTGCAACTGACAAAGGTACACCTCCAACTTCAAACATAATTCTTCCGGGTTTAACAACGGCAGCCCAATACTCAACTGCACCTTTACCTTTACCCATACGTACCTCAAGAGGTTTCTTAGTGATAGGTTTGTCTGGAAATATTTTGATCCATAATTGTCCTTCTCTTTTCATAAAACGAGTTGCAGCAATACGCGCAGCTTCGATTTGACGAGAGGTTAAGAACATTCCATCTTCATGTACAGATTTAATACCAAACATTCCATTAGAAAGTTCATGTCCTCTTTGAGAATTTCCTTTCATTTTACCTTTTTGTACCTTACGGTATTTTGTTCTTTTAGGCTGTAACATTTTTCTTTAGTTTAAAAATTACTTTCGTTTACGAGCGTCTGGTTTTCCACCTTTATTAAAAGGCTTTCTATCTCCTCTAGGAGCATCACCACCTTTACCACCACCAGGTTGTTTTTTGTCCATTCCTGCAAGTGGAGAAAGATCTCTCTTTCCATAAACTTCACCTTTCATGATCCACACTTTGATCCCCATTCTACCATAAGTAGTATGTGCTTCAGCAAGCGCATAATCAATATCGGCTCTGAAAGTTGATAGAGGAATTCTACCTTCTTTGAAACCCTCTGAACGAGCCATCTCAGCACCATTCAAACGACCAGAAATCAAAACTTTGATACCTTCTGCGTTCATACGCATAGAAGCAGCAATAGCCATTTTGATTGCACGTCTGTAAGAAATCCTGCTTTCGATTTGACGACAGATGCTTGTAGCAACTAGATACGCGTCAAGTTCAGGTCTTTTAATTTCAAAGATGTTGATTTGAACCTCTTTGTCAGTAACTTTTTTAAGTTCCTCTTTCAACTTGTCTACCTCTTGCCCACCTTTTCCGATAATTATACCAGGTCTAGCAGTAGTGATAGTAACGGTTACAAGTTTCAAAGTTCTCTCAATGATTACTTTCGATACACTAGCTTTTGATAAACGAGCGTGGATATACTTTCTGATTTTATAATCTTCGGCAAGTTTATCACCGTAATCATTTCCACCATACCAGTTTGAGTCCCATCCTCTGATGATACCAAGTCTATTTCCAATTGGATTTGTCTTTTGTCCCATGCTGCTTAAGAATTGCTTTGTGTGTTATTGATAGCTCCCAACACGATTGTTACGTGATTGGAACGTTTTCTTATTCTGTGTGCTCTTCCTTGTGGAGCTGGACGAAGTCTTTTCAACATCATTCCACCATCTACACGGATTTCCTTAACAAATAAACCAGCTTCTTCCATATTAGCTTCAGGGTTTTTTGCTTGCCAGTTGGCAATTACAGATAAAACCAATTTTTCTAATTTTCTTGAAGCTTCTTTAGAACTAAATCTTAAGATGTTTAGTGCTCTTTCTACCTTCTGACCTCTTACCAAGTCCGCTACTAAGCGCATTTTTCTAGGTGAAGTAGGGCAGTTATTCAATTTTGCGAAAGCTAAAGACTTATTTGCCTCTTTTCTCGCATCTGCTGTTTCTCTTTTACGAACTCCCATTGCTTCTTATTTTTTACCTTTATTTTTTGCTCCAGCATGACCTCTAAAAGATCTAGTTGGTGAAAATTCTCCTAATTTGTGACCTACCATGTTTTCTGTTACGTAAACTGGTACAAATTGACGACCGTTATGAACTGCGATTGTTTGCCCAACAAAGTCTGGAGTAATCATAGAAGCTCTAGACCATGTCTTAACAACTCCTTTATTCCCACCTGCAATGTTTTCTTGAACTTTCTTGTCTAACTTATAATGAACGAAAGGTCCTTTTTTTAATGAACGTGCCATATCTTATTATTTCTTTCTACGTTCTACGATATACTTATTACTCGGGTTTTTCTTAGAACGAGTTCTATAACCTTTAGCTGGTATTCCATTTCTTGAACGTGGATGTCCACCAGAAGAACGTCCTTCACCACCACCCATTGGGTGATCGACAGGGTTCATTGCAACAGGTCTTGTTCTAGGTCTTCTTCCTAACCATCTTGTTCTACCAGCTTTTCCTGACACAACTAATTGGTGATCCGAATTAGAAACCGCTCCAATTGTAGCCGAACACGTTAACAAGATTAATCTTGTTTCTCCAGAAGGCATTTTAATTGTTGCATATTTTCCATCTCTTGCCATTAATTGAGCAAATGTTCCAGCAGAACGAGCGATTACAGCTCCTTGACCCGGTCTCAATTCGATACAAGAAATAACAGTTCCAAGTGGAACTCTACTTAAAGGTAATGTATTACCAATTTCCGGTTGAGATTCTGGACCAGAAACTAATTTCTGACCTACTTTCAATCCGTTTTGAGCAATAACATAAGTTTTCTCACCATCAGCATAAGCTAATAAAGCAATAAACGCAGTACGATTTGGATCGTATTCGATTGATTTCACTGTAGCTGGAATTCCTTCTTTTGTACGT
This sequence comes from Flavobacterium rarum (SeqCode), assembly GCF_965234445.1. GTDB lineage: Bacteria > Bacteroidota > Bacteroidia > Flavobacteriales > Flavobacteriaceae > Flavobacterium > Flavobacterium rarum. The sequence goes on from NZ_OZ248503.1 coordinate 108,247, forward strand.
TTGAAATCAATAATACGATATCTCTGCTTGTGACCACCACCCGTATAACGCATGGTCATCTTTCCTTGACTATTTCTACCTCCAGAGTTTTTTATCGGCGCTATCAAAGAGCGTTCCGGCTTATCAGTTGTAATGGCGTCATAACCATTCACAACTCTAAATCGCTGACCTGGGGTAATAGGTTTTAATTTTCTTACTGACATTTTATCTTAGATATTGTTGTAAAAATCAATTGTTTCTCCTTCTTGTACTTGTACAATTGCTTTTTTAATAGCATTTGTCTTTCCACTGATTAAACCACTTTTAGTGTATTTAGTAGTTCTGTCTGGTCTAACATTCATTGTGTTAACACTCAAAATAGTTACTCCATAAGCAGCTTCAATAGCTTTCTTAATTTGCACTTTGTTTGCTTTTTTGTTAACAACGAATCCAAAACGGTTTAAAACTTCACTTTCTTTGGTTACTTTTTCCGTTACTATAGGTTTAATTATGATGCTCATATCCTATTATTTACTTAAATTTTCTTCAATTACTTCCAAAGAACTCTCCAAAAGCACTAAATTATTAGCATTTAAAATAGCGTAAGTACTTAATTCATAACTACTTACGACATTAGCCGCCTTTAAATTTCGTGAGGACAAATATACGTTTTTATTCGTATCACCCAACACAAACAGTGATTTTTTATTTTCTAACTCTAAAGCTTTCAAAACGTTAATGAAATTTTTAGTGTTTGGTGTTTCAAAATTAAAGTCTTCAAGTACAATTATGTTTGACTCTTTTGCTTTAATTGAAAAAGCAGATTTTCTAGCAAGACGTTTTAAGCTTTTATTCAATTTAAATGAATAACTTCTTGGTCTTGGCCCAAAAACTGTTCCACCACCTTTAAACAATGGATTTTTTGCACTACCCGCACGAGCAGTACCTGTACCTTTTTGTTTTTTAATCTTACGTGTACTTCCCGCTACTTCAGCTCTTTCTTTAGCTTTGTGCGTTCCTTGTCTTTGATTAGCAAGATATTGCTTTACATCAAGATATACTGCGTGATTGTTTGGCTCAATTGCATATACTGAATCAGAAAGTTGAACTTTTCTACCAGTATCTTTTCCGTTGAAATCTAATACTTTTACTTCCATTACTTCTGAATGATTACATAAGAGTTGTTACATCCAGGAACACATCCTTTTATAACAAGTAGATTCTTTTCAGCAACTACTTTTAAAACTCTAAGGTTTTGAACTTTTACATTATCTCCTCCCATACGTCCAGCCATACGCATTCCTTTGAATACTCTAGATGGATAAGAAGAAGCTCCTACAGAACCTGGCGCTCTTAAACGGTTGTGTTGACCGTGAGTTGCTTGACCAACACCACCAAAACCGTGGCGTTTTACAACCCCTTGAAAACCTTTACCTTTAGACACACCTTGTACATCTACAAATTCTCCTTCAGCAAAAATAGAAACATCAATAAGATCTCCTAATTTTTGTTCTGTTGCGAAATCTTGGAATTCAACGACTTTTTTCTTAGCTACAGTTCCCGCTTTTTTAAAGTGACCTAAAGCCGCTTTCGTGGAATGTTTCTCGTTTTTGTCATCGAAACCAAGTTGCAACGCTTCATACCCGTCAACACCTTTGGTTCTGACTTGGGTAACAACGCATGGACCAGCTTCAATTACTGTACAAGGAATATTCTTCCCGTTTTCATCAAAAATACTAGTCATGCCGATTTTTCTACCAATTAACCCAGACATAAATATTAATTATTAATTATTAAATATAAATATAGAACGCAGCTTTTAAGCAAATCCTATTTTTTTAAGTGGGTGCAAATGTATAACTTATTTGCATACAAACCAAAAAAATATTTTTTACTTAAAAACAGCGTTCCTTTTTACTCTTAAAGTAACTAAACTTTGATTTCAACTTCAACTCCACTTGGCAATTCAAGTTTCATTAAAGCATCAATAGTTTTCGATGAAGATGAATAAATGTCAATTAATCTCTTGTATGACATAACTTCAAATTGCTCTCTCGCTTTTTTGTTAACGTGTGGAGAACGTAGAACTGTAAAAAGTTTTTTGTGTGTTGGCAATGGAATTGGTCCTGTAACAACTGCACCGGTGCTTTTTACCGTTTTTACAATCTTCTCAGCAGACTTGTCTACCAACATGTGATCGTAAGATTTTAATTTTATTCTGATTTTTTGACTCATTTTCTTAAAGATTATGCGTTTCCTTTTGCTTTTTTGATAACTGCTTCTGAAATATTAGAAGGTGTTTCAGCGTAGTGTGAAAATTCCATTGTTGATGTTGCTCTACCAGATGAAAGCGTTCTTAATGTCGTAACATATCCAAACATTTCTGATAATGGCACATCAGCCTTAATAGTTTTAGCACCAGCTCTATCTCCCATGTCATTCACCTGACCTCTACGACGGTTAATATCACCTACGATATCCCCCATGTTTTCTTCTGGTGTAATCACTTCCATTTTCATGATTGGCTCTAATATAACTGCACCAGCAGCTTTAGCAACCTCTCTATACCCCATTCTTGCCGCAAGTTCAAAAGAAAGTGCATCAGAATCCACAGGGTGGAAAGATCCGTCTAATAAAGTTACTTTCAAACTATCCACTTGGTATCCTGCTAAAGGACCAGTTTTCATAGCTTCGCGGAAACCTTTTTCTACAGATGGAATATATTCTTTAGGAACGTTACCACCTTTTACAGCATTTATAAACTGTAGACCAACAGCAGCTTTACCGTCAACTTCATCAGCAGGCTCTAATTTAAATACGATATCACCGAATTTACCACGACCTCCAGATTGTTTCTTGTATGTTTCTCTGTGTTGAGCTGATTTAGTAAAAGCTTCTTTGTATTCAACTTGAGGCTCACCTTGGTTCACTTCAACTTTAAACTCACGTCTCATTCTATCTACTAAGATATCCAAGTGAAGCTCACCCATACCCGAGATAATAGTTTGACCTGAAGCTTCATCTGTTCTAACAGTAAACGTAGGATCCTCTTCAGCCAATTTAGCCAAAGCCATACCCATTTTATCTACGTCAGCTTTAGTTTTAGGCTCAATAGCAATACCAATTACTGGCGCTGGAAATCTCATTGACTCAAGAATGATTGGGTGTTTTTCATCACACAATGTATCTCCAGTTTTGATATCTTTAAATCCAACTGCTGCTCCAATATCACCTGCCTCAATGTAATCGATTGGGTTCTGTTTGTTAGCATGCATTTGATAGATTCGAGAAATTCTTTCTTTATTTCCTGAACGAGTGTTCAAAACATAAGAACCTGCATCTAAACGTCCTGAGTAAGCACGGAAGAAAGCCAAACGACCTACGAATGGGTCAGTAGCAATTTTAAAAGCTAAAGCAGCGAATGGCTCTTTAACATCTGGCTTACGCAATATTTTAGTTTGATCCTCTTCTAATAATTCAGCATCATCAGGATGAATCCCTTCAATACCTTCTTTATCCATTGGAGACGGTAAATATTTACATACCGCATCTAACATGAATTGAACCCCTTTGTTTTTAAAAGAAGAACCAGCAATCATAGGAATGATAGCCATGTCCATTACAGCTGCTCTTAATGCAATGTTGATTTCTTCCTCTGTAATAGAGTTTTCATCTTCCATGAATTTTTCAAGCAAATTCTCATCATAGTCAGCTACTGCCTCAATAAGAATCGATCTGTATTCTTTTACCTCGTCAAGCATGTCCTCTGGAATTGGCACAACCTCGTAAGTAGCTCCCATACCAGCATCATCCCAAACAATAGCTTGGTTTCTAACTAAATCCACAACACCTTTGAAATCATTCTCCTCACCAATTGGCAAAGTGATCGCTACTGCATTTGACTTCAACATATCTCTTACTTGTTGACAAACCATCAAAAAGTTAGAACCTTGTCTGTCCATTTTATTAACAAAACCAATACGCGGAACTCTGTATTGATCTGCCAATCTCCAGTTAGTTTCTGATTGCGGCTCAACACCATCAACAGCACTAAATAAGAAAACCAAACCATCAAGTACACGCAAAGAACGGTTTACTTCAACTGTAAAGTCAACGTGTCCTGGAGTATCAATAATATTAAAGTGATAAGGCAATGTTTCAGGTAAAATTTTACCTTGAGTAGTTGGAAAATTCCATTCACAAGTTGTCGCAGCAGAAGTAATTGTAATACCTCTTTCTTGCTCTTGTGCCATCCAGTCCATTGTTGCAGCACCATCGTGTACTTCACCAATTTTGTGTGATTTTCCTGTATAGAATAATATACGCTCAGTTGTTGTTGTTTTACCAGCATCAATGTGAGCAGCAATTCCTATGTTTCTCGTATATTTAAGTTCTCTAGCCATTTCTTTAAGAATTAAAATCTAAAGTGAGAGAATGCTTTATTAGCTTCTGCCATTTTGTGAGTATCCATTCTTTTCTTAACAGCAGCTCCTTCTTCTTTAGCCGCAGCTAAACATTCTGAAGCCAATCTTTGTGCCATTGATTTTTCGTTTCTTCTTCTTGAATAAAGAATCAACCATTTCATAGCCATAGAAATTTTTCTGTCTGGTCTAATCTGCATTGGAATTTGAAATGTAGCTCCACCTACTCTACGACTACGTACTTCTACGTGAGGCATAACGTTTGTTAAAGCATCTTTCCAGATTTCTAATGAAGGTTTTTCTGCATCTTGCTTTTTAGTTTCTATAATGTCAATTGCATCATAAAAAACTTTAAAAGCTGTTGATTTCTTACCATCCCACATTAAGTTGTTCACAAAACGTGTTACCAATTGGTCATTAAACCTTGGATCTGGTAAAAGTGGTCTTTTCTTTGCCGCTCTTTTTCTCATGTCTTTTTTTTAATAAAAGGTTAAAAATTATCCGCTAAATGCTATGCGTTATAGGCCATCAACTTACGTATCCAACTTCTAACCCTTAACTTCTAACCTCTAACGCTTAACGTTTTAAATTACTTTTTTGCTTCTTTTGGGCGTTTTGCTCCGTACTTAGATCTTCTTTGCGTTCTTCCTGCTACTCCTGATGTATCAAGCGCACCACGAACGATGTGATATCTTACTCCTGGCAAATCTTTTACCCTTCCACCCCTAACTAATACTATCGAGTGCTCTTGTAAATTGTGTCCTTCACCAGGGATATAGGCATTTACTTCATTACCATTTGTCAAACGTACACGCGCTACTTTACGCATTGCAGAGTTTGGTTTTTTTGGTGTTGTAGTGTAAACACGCGTACAAACCCCTCTTCTTTGAGGACAAGAATCTAAAGCAACCGATTTACTCTTCTTAGTTATCTGAGTTCTTCCTGTTCTTACTAATTGTTGAATTGTTGGCATAATTAATACTAAAAATTTCTTATTATATTAAATTCCCGCTTTTTACGGGGTTGCAAATGTATAAAATATATTTTACTCTACAAACCATAATTGATTAATTTTTCAGTGAAGTAAAATATTGTTTATTAAATAAATAACTTCTCAACTTAAAACTTAACGGTAAAAATTCAATTATAAGCTTAAAAACAAATATACTCATTCCATTCATTATGATTTTTCACCCAAACAATTGATATTTGCAATAGTTTAATAAAAAAAAATAAAAAAATTGAAAAAAAAAATTCTCTTTCTTTTTATCATACTCTACAGCTTAAGCATAGAAAGTCAAAATTTTGAATTAAAAATTTTTGGCAATTCAATTCGCGAAACAAAAATTATAGATTCAATTGGATACTCTTCAAAACACATTAATTTACACCAAAGTGAGGAAGAAATAAAAACAATACGCATAAAACTCACCAACATAGGTTATCTACATAACATTATAACTTATAAAAAGAAAGAAAACGACAGTGTCTTCAAAGTCCAAATTAAATTAGAAAAAAAAATAAAAAATATCCATATATATATAGGTGCAACTAAAAATAAAATCCTAGCACAATTAGAGGATTTAAAACAGGACTCTATCGAATTAACATATTCTCAAATTGAACCTTTTTTAAAACATATTACACAAAAATTAGAGAAAAATGGTTATGCATTTGCAAAAGTAAAATTGGGTAATATTATAGAAAAAAATCAAAAACTATATGCAGATTTACTTATAAACACCGGATATAAACGAACTTTAAACGCCATAATACTAAATTACAAAAATCCATCTCAGATAAATATATTTCCAAAAGGCGCGGAAAAGCAAGTCAACAAAAAATACAAAAATTCGGTGTTTAATCAAGAAACGGTAGAGAATATAAAAAATGATTTTGAAAAATATAGATTCATTAATCAAACTAAATATCCTGAAATATTATTTACAAAAGACACAACCAAAGTATTTATTTATATAGAAAAAAAGAAAGCAAATAGTTTTGATGGTTATATAGGATTTAATAATACCGAAAGAGAAAAAATAAAACTGAATGGATATCTAGATCTAACATTAACCAACGCACTTAAAAACGGAGAAGAATTGTCTATCTATTGGAAAAATGACGGAGAAAATCAAAAAACCTTTAATGCCAAGCTAGACATACCCTATCTATTAAAAAGCCCGATTGGCATCAAGGGACAAATCAATATTTTAAAACAAGATAGTATTTTTCAAAATACAAAGACAGCTTTGCAACTTGGATATTTTCTAAATTACAACAAACGATTTTACTTCGGATTTGAATCAACCGAATCTAGTGATATTCAAAACGGCAATGAAACAAATTTAAAGGATTATAAAAACACATTTTTCACCTCTTCTTTTGAAATAGTAAATAGCGAAACAAAAAACACCCTTTTTCCGATAAAAAACTATTTAACACTAACCTTTGGAACAGGTAAAAGAACTAATGTTACGGACTCATCAATAAAACAAAATTATGTAAATTTTAACATAATGAATAATTTTTATATTAATGAGAATAATATTATATATGTAAAATTTCAGAATTATTATCTAAAAAGTAAAACCTATTTAATCAACGAACTTTTCCGATTTGGAGGAATAAATTCCATAAGAGGATTTGCAGAAAATTCACTACAATCAAACTTATTGATAGCTTTGATGTCCGAATATAAACTTTTGACATCACAAAAATTGTATTTTAATTCGATTCTAGATTACTGTTATTATGAGGATCCAACCAATACTTTAAAGGAAAACAAAAACAAAAGACTTTTAGGAATCGGAGTAGGCCTAGGCGTAGAAACCACAAGTGGTCTATTGAAATTTTCAATTACAAATGGAAAGACAAACAAACAAGAATTGAAATTTTATAACACAAACATAACTATAAGTTATAATGTTAAATTTTAGCTTTAACAAAAAAAAGACTTTAAGATATTAGGATAGTTAACAATTTATTATGATTTTTGCCTCACTAATTCAAAATATTTAAAAATGAAACTAAAGTTCAATGGATTCTTAGTACTCCTAGTAGTACTTGTGGCGCAACTAACTTTTGCGCAAGAAAGATCTGTTTCAGGAATTGTTTCCGATAATGCAGGAATGCCTTTACCAGGTGTTAGTGTATTGATCAAAGGAACAAAAAATGGAACACAATCAGATTTTGATGGAAGATATACTATCAAAGCAGCACCAAGCGATATTTTGGTGTTTAGTTATGTTGGGATGAAATCATCAGAAAAAAGTGCCGCATCTACTACAGTAAATGTAAAACTTTCAAGTGACGCAACTCAATTAGAGAGTGTAGTAGTAACTGCTTTGGGTATTAAAAAACAAAAGAGATCCCTAGGTTACGCAACAGCTAATGTAGGCGCAAAAGACTTAACAGAAGTTACCAATGTTAATGTTTTTGAATCTCTTTCAGGAAGAGTTGCAGGTGTTGATATTGTAGCACCAGCACAAGTTGGAGCATCTTCAAAAGTAGTTATAAGAGGTTTTAACAGCTTAAGTAGCGTAAGCCCTTTATATGTTGTAGATGGAACACCAATAAACAATAGCTCAAATGGATCATCTGGAACAAGTAGATCATTTGATGGAGGTAATGGGGTAAGTGATTTAGATCCAAACAACATAGAAAGTATGTCTATACTTAAAGGTGCCGCTGCTTCGGCACTTTATGGTTCAAGAGCTTCTAATGGAGTTATCTTAATCACAACAAAATCAGCTAAGAATAAATCTAAAATTTCAGTTGAATTCTTAACATCAACTGATTTTTCACAAGTTGCAAGAGTTCCTCACTTTCAAAATCAATTTGGACAAGGTTGGAATGGCAAATCATGGTCAAATAATCAGCCTGGTAACAATGCTAGTAATGAAAACGGTTCTTGGGGACCTGCCTTTAATGGCGAAATAAGACCTTGGGGTTCTATTGTAGATAATTCTCAACAAATAAAACCGTATGTTGCGTTAGAAAACAATATTAAGGATTTCTACGATATGGGTACCACATATACCAATAGTCTAAGACTAAGTGGCGGTGGAGAAAACTCAAACTTCTCTTTAAATTATTCTGATGTAAATTCTGACGGTATTATCCCAACTTCCGCAGACTCTTACAAGCGTAAAACTTTTGGACTTAATGCAGGGATAACAGATAATAAAATTAGTGTTAAAACTAGCATTAACTATGTTAGAAAAATACAAAATGCTGTTAACACTGGTCAAGGTTCAGCTTCTGGAGAAGGAAATACGCTTACTCAAGAGCTTTTACAAATGCCAACGGATATTAGTATTGTAGATTTAAAAGACTATAAAAATAATCCATTCAATAATAATAGTAACTTTTTTACACCATATGCGAGTAATCCATATTGGACAGTAAATGAAAATAGTACTAATATTGATGGAAATAGATTGTTTGGTAATGTTAATTTTACTTACAAAATAAATGATAAGTTTTCTGCAAGCTACCAAGGAGGTGGTGATTATCGTCTAGAAACAATAAAATCATACGGCGCAAAAATAAATTATGCTGATGGATCAGCACAAGATTTAGCAAGTACTATTGAAGTAGTTGGTGGAGTTACAGAATCTACAAATGAAAATACAGAATTCGACAACAACTTGAATTTCAACTTTAACTCAAAAGTAGCCGAAGACTTCACCGTAAATGCAATGTTAGGTTTAAATACCAATGAAAGAAAATCATCATTCTTACAAGCTTCTATTACAAATTTAGATATTCCAAATTATTATGAATTATCTAACACTTCTCTTAAACCAGTAGTGACTCAAGGTAATACTTTAAGAAAGTCATACTCTGTATTTGGTTCATTAGAAACATCATATAAGAATGTAGTATTTTTGACATTAACAGGTAGAAATGACTGGACTTCAACTTTACCTCAAGGCAACAACTCATATTTTTATCCATCTGCCGCGATCAGTGGTATCGTATTAGATTCTCCTGAATATTATTTAAAACTAAGAGCAGGTTATGCACAAATAGCAAATGACACAGGAGTTTATCAAACAGAATCAACTTTAATACAAGGTGTTGCCAATGCAGGATCTGGTCAAATACTTTTACCAATAGGAGGAGTTAATGGTTACGAATTTGCAGGAAATCTTGGAAACTCACAATTAAAACCTGAAATCACCGACGAATTTGAACTAGGTTTTGAAGCAGCTTTATTTTCTAAAAGAGTAAATTTAGATGCTTCCGTATACAACAAGAAAACAGTTGATGTACTTTTTGCTAGACCATTAGCTACTTCAACAGGTTTTGCTAGTCAAACAGCTAACATTGTAGACATCCAAAATAAGGGTGTTGAAATTGCATTAAATATAGCAGTTTTACAATATGAAAATTTCAAATGGGATTTTGGAACAACATTTACAAAAAACATTTCTGAAGTAACAGACATAGCTGGAGGAGTAGAAAAATTACAATTAGCTTCAAATTACAGTGTAAGTTGGAATGCGGTTAAAGGCCAACCAATTGGAGAATTTCAAAATTTTGTACCAAGAAAAACAGACGATGGTAAGTACATTGTAAACAAAACTACCGGTTTTTACGAAGTTAGTGATGATCAACAAAAAATAGGTAACTCACAAAGAGACTTCATTATGGGATTTAGAAATAAATTTGCATATAAAAATTTATCTTTAGCTTTTAATATCGATTGGAAACAAGGGGGTGAAATGTATTCATATACTAAGAGATTATCTCATTTTACAGGAAACGGTATTGAAACTACTTATAATGATAGAAATACTTTTGTAATTCCAAATTCTGTTAACGAAATTACAGATGCTTCTGGAAATGTTACAGGTTATCAAGAAAACAGCACAGCTGTTTCGTTTGAAAGTCAAACAGATTTTTACAACCCATCAAATAATGCTGCTACTGAAAACTCACATGTTATTGACAAAACATTTGTAAGACTAAGAGACGTATCATTAACGTACAATGTACCATTTGATTTAACTAAAAAATTAGGATTATCAAATGCTTCTTTTAGTATCTATGGTAAAAATCTAGCATTATGGACGCCAGATGGTAATGCATATGTTGATCCAGAATTATCAACTTTCGGATCTGGTTTAGGAAGTGAGCAAGGTGAATTTGGTACAAACCCTTCACAATATTCATATGGGGCATCTCTTAAATTAACATTCTAAATTAAAGAAAAATGAAAAAATTAATAGCAAGTATAATAGTCTTATCAATCTTAATAGTAGGTTGTTCAGATTTAGACATAAATAGAGATCCAGATTCATTAAATCCAAGTAGTGCTCCACTATCTTCCCAATTACCTGCAGGAATTACAGGAATTATTGGTGCAGAAGGTGCGTCATTAGCAATAATTGGAGGTATGTGGTCACAATACTGGACACAAAGTAATGCAGCGAATCAATATAAAGAAATTGATACTTATGCAATTGGAACATCAGATTACAACAATATCTGGAATGCTATGTATGATGCATTAGGAGACATTAGGAACGTAAAGAGAAGAGCTTTAAATGAAGGTAATTGGAATTATTACTTAATTGCTACAACTCTAGAAGTTCAAGCTTCACAAGTTTTAACAGATATATATGGCGACATACCTTATACTGAAGCAAATAATATAAATAATTTAACGCCAAAATTTAATACCGGAGTTGAAGTTTATGATTTAATGCTAAATGATTTAAATATTGCTTTATCGAAAAATTTGTCTGAATCTAAAGGAGAAACTCCAGGAAAAGATGATTTAATATTTGATGGAGCTATGAATAACTGGGTAAAACTAGCGAATACACTTAAGTTGAAAATTTACATGAGACAAACCAATAGCTCTAGAAAAGCAATTGCTGAAGCTGGTATTACTCAACTATTAAACTCCGGAGTACAATTTTTAAATATTGATGCTGGTATGGATCAATTTACAGATGCCCCTGATTTAAGTAATCCGCTATATGAATCAAACAACAGGCAATTAAACACAGCAACAAACTTAAGAATGAGTACTACATTAGCTTCTTATTTCGATTCAAAAGTTGACCCAAGAAAAGGTAAGTATTATGCTGTAGGAAATTCATTAAATCAAGGCGATCTAAACAATCCAGCTGGCCAAGCTACCTTTGCTGTTGTAACATTAAAACCAACTACTCCGGCTTATTTAATGACAATAGAAGAAAGTTTATTACTTCAGGCAGAAGCATTAGAAAGAAACAATACATCTGGCAAAGCGTTGTATGATGCTGCCGTAAATGCTAATTTTGTAAGATATGCATTAAATGGATCTGCTTTTGTAGCTGCAGGTGGAGGTTATGAATATCCATCTACAGGAACTTTTGATCAAAAATTGGAAACAATTATTACTCAAAAATGGATTGCAAGTTTTCCTGGTAATGGATTTGAAGCATTTTTGGAAACAAATAGAACAGGTTACCCAAAAACATCAGCACTTTATCATGACAAACCAGGATACATTGCTGGTCAAATCGTTTATTCAAAAGCTGGAATTACTAATGGATTATTTCCAAAAAGATTGGTGTATCCTATATCAGAAAGAAATGCTAACCCAAACACACCTGTTTTAGTACCAATTACTACTAAAATATGGTGGAATTAAAAATATTCGAAATGAAAAAAATAATCACAATTATATTTACAAGTCTTTTAGCAATTGCTTGTAGTACTGATGACACAGCAAATGTATCAACAGTTACAAATTACCCTCTGCTCGAATTAAATGGAGCTGCAACAGTTTTTGTACCACAAGGTGGAACTTATTCAGATTTAGGATGCGTTTCTACAGAAGGAGGTAAAGTTATTCCAAATGTTAGTACATTTACAGGTAAATATCGAGGTGCAAAAACACTTGATACAAACACACCTGATGAATACATACAAACATATACCGCAACAAATAAAGATGGATTTTTTGCAACTGCATCTCGTAAAGTTGTTGTATACAAAACTGGAGATTTAGTAAACAGTATTGAAGGCGTTTATCTTTGTACCATAAGCAGAAATGGAGCTACTCCAAGTGCAAATTACAGAAATATAAAATATATTTATATTTGGAAAAACGCAAATGGTACATTTCAAATATCAGATGCATTTGGAGGTTGGTACGAATACGGAAGAGGTTTAGGTATAGGTTATATAACTCCAGGAGGGACAATTACTGGAAACATAGCAACAAATACTTTTACATACCCTGGAAATCCATTAACCAATTCTGGTTTTGGTGGAGTAGCAAATATAAAAGACTTGACTGTTAACGCAGCTACTAAAGAAGTTGTACTTACAACTACTTGGACCGCACCAACAGCTTACACTTTTATAGCTAAATTAACTCAAGTTCAACTTTAATACAATAAAAATGAATAAATTAAAAAATAATATTGTAAAAGTACTTTTTAGTATTCTTATGATTACTTCTTTCTCATCTTGTGATGAGGGAGGTGACCCAAATCCTGGAGGAACAACAACAGAACAATTTGCTGGAGATTGGTATATTGATATTTCTGATGCATCTGGAATTTTAGCACAGCACGTACACCATTACACATATAACACTGCAGCTAATGACAACACTATGTGGATCGATGATCACGGTGACGGTTATGCAATAAAATGTAAAATGATCATAAATAATGATGGAACTTTTAGCGCTACAGCATCTCCAAACTTATTGGATTTAGACGTAAGTGGTACCCCAAAAAGTACAGTAACTATTACTGACGGAAAGATCGAAAAAGGTACTGGCCTTTCTAAAGCTGGACACAAAGTAGATAAAATTACTTTTAAAGCTCAATTTAGTTATGATCCTCCAGGAACAATCATATCTTATGAAGGTCATAAAAGAACTGGTTTCAAAGAAGACGAATATTAGATTTTTGATTTAAATCAAAATAAAACCATCACTTTAATTAGTGATGGTTTTTTTTCAGAAATTAAATTGTTTTAACATTTAATAACTGACAAAATAGAGCAGACTAATTTTGTAGCTATAATCTTTATTAGCGTGAAGTTAGACGATCTAAATATAATCGTTATATATTCCATAAATTAAAAAAATATTAACAAGCTACGAAATTAGCATTAACTTAAATTGGTCACAATTAAAAATTATCGAGTACCTAAATAAGATAGTAACCGATGATATAAACACCAATGAAAATATGCAAATTACATAGTACAAAAAAAACATTAAATATTAAAATATGAAAAAAAAAATACTCCTCTTATTTTTTGTCTTATTTTCAATCTATAATAATGCACAAACCAATTCACTTTGGAAGAGAATAAATAGTAACAAATCAGCACTAAAAAATTCAGAAAAAACCCTTCAATATGAATTAAATAAAACTCTTCTATTACAAATACTTTCAGAAACTGCAGTCCAAGACAGCAAAAAAAAGGGTAATGAAATTGAATTCCCAAACACAAAAGGTGAATTAGAGAAATTTAATGTGTGGGAATCTTCGAATTTCGCTCCTGAATTACAAAAATTATACCCTAATATTAGAGCATATGCAGGAATTGGAATAAATGATCCTACTGCAACAATTCACTTTAGCATATCACAAAATGGAATTCAAACCATGACACTTAGAGCAGATAGCGGATCCGAATTTATCGAACAATCCTCAGGAGATAAGTCAATTTACGTCTTATCAAATTCTGAAAGTATAACAACCGAGCGTTTACCTTTTACATGTTCAACGGATGATGTTAAATTAAACAACAAAATAACCAATCGAGTTAAAGCAAATAATAAAACATTAAAAACATTCCGTTTAGCATTATCCTGCAATGGAGAATATTCAAGCCATTTTGGCAATACTGTCGAAGGTGTATTGGGGGGTATGAATGCCACAATGACAAGAGTTAACGGTGTCCTTAATAAAGATTTTGCAGTAAAATTCGAAATCATTGCTAATAACAATCAAATCATCTATTTAGATCCAAATACGGATCCCTATTCTGATGCTTCTTTAGGGGCAGATAATCCACTAGGTGCAAAATGGAATATAGAATTACAAGAAAATCTAACTAAGGTAATTACAAACAACAATTACGATATTGGGCATTTATTTGCTGGTTCTGGTGGTGGTGGCAATGCTGGTTGCATTGGATGCATTTGTGAAAACCCTACCGTCAATGCTCCAAGAGGAAAAGGTAGCGGTTACTCTGCCCCAGGAAATATTCCTCCAATTGGTGATTTCTTTGATATTGATATAGTAGCCCACGAAATGGGACATCAATTAGGAGCTAATCACACTTTCTCTCATAAAATTGAAGGTACTGGTGCAAACATTGAGCCTGGAAGTGGCTCAACAATTATGGGCTATGCTGGTGTAACTAATTATAATGTACAAATGCATTCAGACGATTATTACAGTGTAAATAGTATTCTTCAGATTCAAAGTAACCTTTCTTCAAAAGCATCAATTGATAAAGAAACAACAAATAATCCTCCATTAATCGATGCTGGGTTAAACCATACTATACCAAAAGGAACAGCATTCGTCCTTAAAGGAACCGGAACGGATCAAGAAGGGGACAACGTTTCTTATTGTTGGGAACAAAACGATAGTGCAATAACGCAAATTGATGCTAACAGTACAGTTTTTTCTACCAAAATTGACGGCCCACTTTTTAGATCTTTATACCCGAGTAGCACACCAATCAGGTATATGCCAGCATTAAAAGATGTCCTAGCCAACAAATTGTCTACAAAATGGGAGTCTGTTTCTACAATAGGCAGAGTGCTTAACTTCTCACTAACAGCAAGAGATAACGCAATATCTAAAACAGCCCAAACAGCTACAGATTTCACAACTGTTACAATAAGTGAAAATGCAGGTCCTTTTGAATTTACATCGCAAAGTACAAGCGATATCGGATGGACTCAAAACACTACTGAAAGAATAACTTGGAACGTAAATGGTTCAGAAAATTTAGATGGTTCAGCTACTGTGAATATTAAACTTTCAACTGATGGAGGAATGACGTTTCCAATATCATTAGCTTCGAATACACCTAATGACGGGATTGAAGAAATAACTGTGCCAGATATAAAAACTACAAATTGTAGACTTTTAATAGAACCTGTAAACAATATCTACTACACAGTTAATAAAACAGTATTTGCAATTGGTTACAATGTTACTTCAGCTTGTAATACTTATACCTTTGATGCTCCATATGATATTCCAGAAACCAAAACCTTTATGTCAAAAACAATTACAGTTCCATCAGGCTTGGATACCATTACAAATGTAACTGTAAACATTGGTGTAACACATACATTTATGTCAGATATAGAAATAGAATTGATAAGCTCTCAAGGAACTATTGTAAAACTTTTAAATAAAAATTGTGGAAATTCTAGTTTGAAGCTAAACTTTGACGATCAAGGAAATCCAATTTCATGTTCGAATACAGCCGTTCAAAAAGTTAGCCCTGCTGAACCGTTAAATATATTAAACGGGCAAAACCCTCAAAACGAATGGACTTTGAGATTTAGAGATCCAAGCAATGGCGATATTGGTAAAATAGACAACGCTTCACTAACAATCTGCACTAAAAAGTTCACTTCTTTGAGCGAAAAAGATTTCAAAATCGACTCTTTTATGTCGTACCCAAATCCGAGCAAAGGAACACTTAACATTCAATTTAACAGCAAATCCACAGCTAACATTTCAATATGTGTATACGATTTATTAGGACGAAAACTTTTTGATGAAAAATATCCGAATAAATCTAGTTTTAACGAAGAAATTAAATTAAAAAATATAAACCCAGGAATCTATGTACTAAAAGTTATTGATGGAGATAGAAAAGAGGAAAAGAAAATAATTATTGAATAAAGGAAAAAATATTAACTCAAAACCACCAACCTAGCTGGTGGTTTTTTTTTTACAAACCTTTTACCTAACTTTGCACTATGGAAAAAGAACATCAAATATTTGGGATTAGAGCAATAATTGAAGCCATACAAGCGGGCGCAACAGTTGATAAAGTATATATTCAGAAGGAAGCAAGTAGCGAACTAATGAAAGACTTGATGAAAGTGATGAAACGTGGCAATATCAATTTCTCTTATGTACCAGTTGAAAAACTTAACAGGCTTACTCCTAACAATCACCAAGGTGCAGTTGCCACCATCTCCCCTATTTCCTTTTTTGATTTGGAAAGCTTAATAGAAACAGTTATTGATAACGGTAAGAAACCTTTGTTTTTAATTTTGGATCAAATCTCGGATGCTCGTAATTTTGGTGCTATAATTAGAACAGCAGAATGTACGGGTGTAAATGGAATTATTGTTCAGAAAGCAGGTTCGGCTCCAGTGAATGGCGATACTGTAAAAACTTCGGCAGGTGCTGTGTTTAACATTCCGATTTGTAAAGTTGAACACATAAAAGATGCTATTTTCTTATTGCAAGCTAGCGGTATTAAAACTGTAGCCGCAACTGAGAAAACGGATCAAAACATATATGATATTTCTTTGAATGAACCTGTAGCCATTATTATGGGATCTGAAGATCGAGGGGTAAATCCATCAGTGCTAAAAATAGTTGACGAGAAGGCTAAATTACCAATGTTTGGAACTATAGGCTCTCTAAACGTTTCAGTGGCTTGTGGTGCTTTTTTGTACGAAGCAGTCCGTCAGAGAAGCTAGCCTCCCAGCCCCCAAATGGGGGAGTGAAAAACACAAATGAATCAAAGCTCCGGTTTTGATTCATTTTTTTCGTTTATGACCTCTTTATTTTCGATAAAATCATAAATCACATTTGAGTTAGAAATAAAAAAAGGATTGATTTCAGAATGAGTTTCATCAATAATCTCAGGTTTTGGCGGATTGACAAAATTGCTATTTTCATCAAAGCGCTGCATGAATTTATCTTGTGACGGATCATAATCTGGTCGTTCCCAATCGTATTTCAGTATTTTTTTGAATTCTGCCTTTTTGTATAAAAAAGTAAGTACAAAACCAGCAATTAAACCGGATAAATGTCCTTCCCAAGAAATGGCTTCATCGACTTTCGGAAAGACATACCAAACCGTACCGCCATAGAGCACTACAACGGTAAGAGACAAGGCTACCAATCGATAATATTGGGTTTGGATTCCTTTGAAAAAAATAAAAGAAACCAATACGTAAATTAAACTACTAGCTCCAATGTGGTAATTTTCTCTTCCGATAATCCATGTAAGGATTCCTGAAAATAAAATTCCGTATACTACTATTCCAACTGCTTCTTTGCTGTAAAAAAAGAACAAAGCGGCCAATAGCACTAGTAATGGAATCGAATTATTATAAAGGTGTTCAATATTGGAATGGATGAACGGACTGAAAACAACGCCCTGCAAACCGGAAAAA
Source organism: Flavobacterium rarum (SeqCode) (assembly GCF_965234445.1). Lineage (GTDB taxonomy): Bacteria > Bacteroidota > Bacteroidia > Flavobacteriales > Flavobacteriaceae > Flavobacterium > Flavobacterium rarum. The sequence goes on from NZ_OZ248503.1 coordinate 126,067, forward strand.
GTTCGCGGTAAAATTCCGTTATGATCGAAATCGAAACCAAAACGAATTTCCAACCAATAAATAAACCACAAGAACAATACAAAAAAAAGTGGCACTCCTATTACGGCATTGGTGAATTTAAATTGGTTTTCTTCCATTTTTTTAGACAATTCAGATTGTTAGACTTCTTAGATTAGTTAGACAAATTAGAATTTTAGTTTTTTTTACTTTAAATAAATCAAAAATGTATCCAAAAGCAATTTAGTGCTATTTTGTCATATAAAATAATTTCTATTATGAAAACGCATGCCCTAGCCCAGATGGAAACGGCATCCTTTTCTTAAGGTTATTTTTCTTCACCTTAAGAAAAGATATAGTGGACAGCTGGAAATAGCTACTGAAATACAAATAGAATGTTTAATTTTACCATCGTTAGATTTTTGATTGAAGATTAACGATTTCAGATTTTAAAATCAATTAATGGAAGCACCACTCGCAGAACGCATACGCCCACAAAAACTAGAAGATTATATCAGTCAATCGCATTTGGTAGGACCCAACGGCTCGTTGACACAACAAATTGCCAAAGGGATTATTCCTTCGTTACTATTTTGGGGACCTCCAGGAACAGGGAAAACTACTTTGGCGCAAATTATTGCTCAAGAGTCGAAACGTCCTTTTTACATATTAAGCGCGATTAACTCTGGGGTGAAAGACATTCGGGATGTAATTGAAAAAGCGAAACAAAGTGGTGGGTTATTTACAGCCAAAAACCCAATTTTGTTTATTGATGAGATTCATCGTTTTAGTAAATCGCAACAGGATTCATTGTTGGCTGCTGTCGAAAAAGGATGGATTACATTAATTGGCGCAACTACCGAAAATCCGAGTTTTGAAGTGATACCCGCTTTATTGTCTCGTTGTCAGGTCTATATTCTGAATGCTTTTACTAAAGCCGACTTGGAGCTTTTACTACAAAGAGCGATGAAAATGGATGCTCATTTGGCCTCAAAAAAGATTGAACTGCGAGAAACAGAAGCGCTGTTGCGACTTTCCGGAGGTGATGGACGAAAGCTATTAAATATTTTTGAACTGGTCGTAAACGCTTCGACTGATAACGAAGTCTTGATTACCAACGAACGTGTTTTTGAATTGGTGCAGCAAAATACGGTTTTGTATGACAAAAGTGGTGAACAACATTATGACATTGTTTCGGCTTTTATAAAATCGATTCGTGGCAGTGATCCCAATGGGGCGGTTTATTGGTTGGCTCGAATGATTGAAGGTGGCGAAGATGTAAAATTTATTGCCAGACGAATGTTGATTTTATCTAGTGAAGATATTGGGAATGCCAATCCTACTGCTTTTATTATGGCTAATAATGCTTTTCAGGCTGTATCGACAATTGGTTATCCAGAGAGCCGAATTATTTTGAGTCAGTGTGCTATTTATTTGGCTACTTCGCCTAAAAGTAATGCTTCGTATTTGGCGATTGGTACGGCACAACAACTGGTCAAACAAACTGGAGATTTGCCCGTACCCATTCATTTGCGTAATGCGCCTACCAAATTAATGAAAGAATTAGGATATGGCGAAGACTATAAATATTCTCACGATTATGCGAACAATTTCGCAGAGCAAGAGTTTTTACCAGACGCTCTAAGCAATACCCCTATTTATGTTCCAGGGACTAATTCAAGAGAAAATACGACTCGTGAATTCCTTAAAAACAGATGGAAAGACAAATACGGGTATTGAGATTTGAGATAGCAATTTTATGAATTTAGAAATATTGCAATTGAAGTTGAAAATTGTTGCTGATTAAAACTTTACTGTTAATTTCTCTGACATTAAAGTATCTTTTTCATAATATTCAAAGAACCATTGGTTTTCTTTTAGAACCATAACCCCTTGTGTATTTTCTTTGGAAGCTATATAAATTGATGGGTTTGTAGTTTTATAGGCTTTCATAACTACTTTTGGAGTAATATCCACTAATTGAAATCCGTTTTTAATGGGTTGGGCAAATAACACTTTCCCATCTGTTTCTGCACTACCACTTGATACATTTACAGCAACAGCAGCAACTACAGCTGTAGCAGCAACAGGTACAATTACTGGAGAAACTATTCCCGGATTTTGGCCAATTGCAGCACTATTATATTTGTATTGCAATGCATAAATAGACTCAAAAGCCATATTCAATGCCTCAGTATAAGCAACTTCAAAATCTTTTTCACGGCTTTTTCCTATATCGGATTTGAAGATAATTTTACCATTACAATCTTTGAAAGTTATGAATAATTTAGTCGTCATAAATCCGTTTTCTTTCGAAACGTCTACATACAAAAGTTTACATCTATCATTGTATTGATTTGAGGTGTTTTCATTGGTATAAAAAGCTTCAAAACCTGCTTTCTGCAAATTGAACTTTGTTAATGTATTGAGTCGATATTGATTTTCGCTTTTAACAAAATCATACTTTACAGGAACTATTACTGCCACATAATCATTGATCGATTGAGAAAAAGCATAACTTGAAATAAGAAATAATAAGAATAGAAATTTAGTCTTCATGATTTATAAATATTTTTTTAGTTCTAATAAATGAGTTACTTGTTTAATATGTTGTTTTGCTTGTACTTTCTTGTCATTAAAAAAAATGGCGTCTAATCCTGCATCTAATGCTCCTTGCACATCTGCTTCTAGGCAATCTCCAATCATGACACTGTTTTCTTTATTGGCTTTTGCCGAATTAAGGGCATATTCAAAAATTATAGGATTGGGCTTTTTAACCCCCGCCATCTCGGAATTGGTTATTGTTTTAAAAAAACCTCCAAGATTTGAATTGTTAATTTTTTTGTATTGTACATCGGCGAAACCGTTGGTAATAATGTGCAATTTATACTTTTTTTCTAGATATTCCAGCACTTCGATTGTTCCATTAAACAAGCGATTATTTTCGGGTAATAACTGAATATAATCATGGGCAATACTTTCTATTTGTTCATCAGAAACAAAATATTCCAAAGCGTCAAAAGTGTGTTTAAGACGATTATACCTTAATTCAGCATGAGTTATTTTATCATACTGGTATAATTTCCAACAGGCTTGATTGATCGGAGCATACTTTTCTATAAAATCAGCAATTTGAATTGTGGGATGGTCCTTTTTGAAAATAGCTTGAAAAGCCAACTCTGAGTTGACATCAAAGTCCCATAGTGTATGGTCTAAGTCGAAGAATATATCGGTTATTTTGTTTTTCATATATGTAATTTAAAATATTCCTTCATCAACAAAGCTATAATACCCCGTTTCTGTGATAATTATATGATCTAAAACTGGAATATCCAATTGTTGACCTGCGGTTTTAATCTTTTTGGTTATTTGAATATCGGCATCGCTGGCCTGTAATTTTCCGGAAGGATGATTGTGCGTGAGAATTATTGCCGTTGCATTTTGTTCGAAAGCCAATTTAAAAACAATTCGAACATCAACCATTGTTCCTGTCATTCCGCCTTTACTCAGTTGTGTTTTGAAAAGTATTTTGTTGGAATTATTCAAAAACAAAACCCAAAATTCTTCGTGAGGTAGCTCTCCTATTATGGGTTGCATAATGTCAAAAACAGCTTTACTTGAAGTTATTTTTGTTAACTCAATTGCATCTTCATTTCTTCTTCGTCTTCCCAACTCCATTGCGGCAATTATGGAAATGGCTTTGGCCTCTCCTATACCCTTAAAATTCATCAATTGTGCAATAGACAATTTACCTAGAGCATTCAAATTATGATCGACACTGGCCAAAATTCGTTTACTCAAATCTACCGCCGATTCGTTTCGACTTCCCGATCCAATGAGTATTGCAATTAATTCGGCATCGCTCAAAACACTTTTGCCTTTGAGCATTAATTTTTCACGTGGCTTGTCGTCTTCGGACCAATTGGTAATGGGAAAAGCCCCCTGCCCTCCGAAGGGGGAATTAGAATCGTCTAAAATCATAATTCCATAAAGATTTAAATATACACCATTTTAAATTACCTCTTTTACAAATCAATCCTTACTATTTGTTTTCTCATGCAAATACTATTCTCCAAACCCACATAAGGCTCATAATTATCTACAATTTCATATCCTACTTTTTGATACAGACTAATTGCTTCTTGCTGTTTATACAAGGTTTCCAAAATAGAAATCGAATATCCTAATTCTAGTGACCATTGCTCCAATTCCTGTAATATTCTTTGGGCTAAACCCAATCCACGAGCTTCTGGAGCAACAAACATTCTCTTAATTTCTATCGTGTTTTTGTCGTATTTTTTAAAACAGCCACAAGCAACGGGCTTTTCATCCAAATAAATAACAACAACATTACGATTCAATTCAATGATATTATTTCCCCAATAATTGGTTTTCAATTCGGGGTAACGATCCCACAGGTATACATCAAATGTCTTTATCAACGATAAAAAATCAGGGTTTTCGCTGGTCGTTTTTACAATTCTAATGGAATCTCCCATGGTGTTTTATTCAATTAATCCTTTTACTTCATCAAAGTTCAGTCCTCCATAATTCCCAGAACTCATCAACAACAAAGCTGAATTATCCAGATTTAGATTAAACAAATAGTCTTTGAAAGCTGCTGGATTCGTGTAAATAATTAAATCTTCTCTATTAAAAGCCTTGGCAATTTGGTCATACGTTACTTCTTCCAATTGTTTGATTTTAACCGCATCCGGAGAATAGAAAACTACGGCAACATCGGCATATTCTAAGGCACCTTCGTATTCTTTTAAAAATTCAGCATTCAAACTGCTGTAGGTGTGCAATTCCAAACAGGCAACTACTGTACGATTTGGATATTGCTCTTTCACCGCTTTAGTAGTCGCTGCTACTTTACTAGGTGAATGGGCAAAATCTTTGTAAGCCACTTTGGTTTTACTTTCGGCAATTTTTTCCAAACGTTTGGATGCACCTTTAAAACTGGCAATCGCTTCATAGAAATCAGCCTCATCTACACCCATATTTTGACAAATCCATTTGGCTCCAGCCAAGTTATTTAGATTGTGAGCGCCAAAAACTTCTATAGGCATTGCACCTTCTGGTGTTTCCAATAAAGTTACGCCATCATTTACGGTGTATTTTGGAGTATGGTACGCCAATTTTCGTATTGGATTTGTTGCTTTTTCAGCAACAAGTTTTACTTCGGCATCGTCTTCATTGTAAACCAAAATCCCGCCATTTGTAATTTTATCAATAAAAATTTCAAATTGCTCTACATAAAAATCATAGGTTGGAAAAACATTGATATGATCCCAAGCAATTCCCGAAATCAAGGCAATATTTGGTTGGTATAAATGAAATTTAGGTCTTCTGTCAATTGGTGAAGACAAATATTCATCGCCTTCCAAAACCATAAAATCATTCTCTTCGGTAAGATGAACCATTGTATCAAAGCCTTCTAGCTGCGCTCCTACCATATAATCGACTTCAATATTGTGATAATGCATCACGTGCAAAATCATCGAAGTAATAGTAGTTTTTCCGTGAGAACCACCAATTACGACACGGGTTTTATTTTTGGACTGTTCATATAAAAACTCTGGATACGAATAAATTTTAAGTCCTAATTCCTGAGCTTTCAAGAGTTCCGGATTATCAGCTTTGGCATGCATTCCAAGAATTATGGCTTCAATATCGGTGGTGATTTTCTCAGGAAACCAACCCAACTCGGCTGGCAGAATTCCTTTTTTATCCAAACGAGATTTTGATGGTTCAAATATAGCATCATCACTTCCCGTAACTTGATATCCTTTGTTGTGTAATGCCAATGCTAGGTTGTGCATTGCGCTTCCGCCTATGGCAATGAAATGTGTTCTCATTTATAGTACTTTTTATCTTTGATCTTTAACCGACTACTCGATTTAATTATTGTTTTCTGTTTTTATATTCTTCCCAAACGGTATTGGACTTATCGGGTTGTTTCATTTTGTTTTTATACAAATCGGCCAATTTTTGGTAACACAATTTAGATCCGCCAATTAATACCGCTCTTTTGTATTGTTGTTCGGCTTGTCCATATCTTTTAAAATATTCTTCAATATGACCTCGGGATAAATACCCATCAACTGGAGATAATTCGCGTAACTCTGTTGAATATTTTATGGCTTTGGATTCGCTTCCGCCAACAATTCCAGGCAATTGCAGATTCAGTTCGATTAATGCCCAACGCGCTTCTAAGTGTTTTGGATTTAAAGCGATGGCTTTTTCAAAAGAAGAACGAACTTCACTAATCATTCCTAACGCTTTGAATTTATTGACTTCCAAAGATTTCATTCCCAATGCACCTCCATATTTGTAGTAATAATTGGCTTCAGATGGCTTTAATATTTTAAGTTTTTTATAATATTCAATACACTTGTCCCAAGATTTTTCTTGACCTGAAATATCCCCTAAATATTCGATAGTTTTTAGGTGGTTAGGATTGCTTTTAATATAACTTTCAAACAATGGTTTTGCTTGTTCGAATTTTCCATCAACAAACAATTTCTCTCCTTTTTCGAAATTGGTTTGAGCGAAAATTAGGAAAGGAAATAGCAAAAATAAAATCAATATTTTTTTCATTGTTCAAAAATAAGAAAATGGAACAAGTATAATTTGTTTTTAAGTAAAAATTAGTAATTTGTACGAAAATTATTTTTAATAAAAACGACTTTTTTTTATATAAAAAAGGAGACAACACGACTTAAAACCTATTATGAAAAATATTTATTTAATTCTTCTTTTTATATCAACATCCTTATTTGCCCAACAATACGAAAAAGACTGGAACAAAGTCCTTAAAAATGAAAATGAAGGCAAAATAAAAACGGCCAATCAAATTGTTGCTAAAATTTACAAAAAGGCGTTCGCCAAAAAAGAAGAAGTCCAAATTATTAAGTGTTTTTTCTATTCGTCTAAGTATTTACAAGTTGTGGATGAAAATGCACAAACTAAAATTTTAAATAATTTAAAATCCCAAATTAAGCAAGTAAGTATTCCGTCTCAAGCAATTTTGAATTTGGTTTACGGAAAATGTTTGAGCGAGTATTCCTATTACGGTGATACTTCAGTCAGTTTAGATGAAGAAGTGGCAGTAGTTGTTGATTCTATAGCGACGGCAGTTGATGAGAATCTTCCTGAAGCAACTGCCAATTTTAAATCAGAGATAGAAATAAATGCTATTTTCGAAAAAACGCTGGAAAATGAAGCTGTTTTAAAAACAACACCACTAACCAATTATGAAGCTATTTTTGATTTTTTTACTTTAGAAAAATTCAAAAAAGAAAATCTGTTTGATTATTTGTTAAAAGAAAATATTGCTTTTTATAAATCAAAAATATACGAATGGAATTTTCAACCAAAAGAATATGAAAATTATAAAAACATTCTTTTAGGCAATACTGATGCCTTTTTAAAATTAAATCTTGATCTTATCAAAGATGAAAATGTAAAAAAAGTGCTTTCATTTTATCAAAAACTAGAAGCTGATGCACCAACTATTGAAAATAAATTAGAACGCATACTGTTTTGTTCCAACTATCTTATAAAATCGGATGAAGATTTATTGAATGCCCTAATTGATTTAGAAAAAGAAACAAAAGAAGTAATTGAATTGCAAAAAATTCAATTAGAAAAGGCTAATACCCACGCCAGATTGGCCTCCAAGGAAACGCATCCTGATTACAACAGCAAAGCGATTGCCGAATTAGAAAGCATTTTAACTATTAACAATAATTCGAACACCTACAAACTCGCGATTCAAAAAAAGGAAGAACTGCTTTCAAAAACAATTCAAGTCGAACTTCAAAAATACATTTACAATAAAGAGAATGCCAGAGCTTTTATTCGATATAAAAACACCAACAATTTAACGATTTCCTTTTATAAAATAAACTACAGTAAAATTGCCGAATTTCATAATACCCCTAACAAACTAGACAGTCTGGCCACTCAAATTATAACTAATAAAAAACCATTAATTACAAAAAATTACTACCTTATTGACAAAAAAGACTATTTTGAATACACCACTGAAATCCTTTTGCCACAAATGGAGACAGGCAGTTATTTGGTTTATTTTGAAAGCGAAACTGACTCCAAAGACAAAAAAGGATTTGGCTACGAAACCATCACAGTTTCGAATATTTCGGTTTTGGCAAATTCAAAAGGAGGCAAAGAACAGTATACTGTTCTCGATAGAAAAACAGGAAAACCGATGGCAAATGTCTCTTTGAAATCAAGCTATTTCGAGATAAAAACCAATGCGGATGGCTTAGCAGTCTATGAACCAAAAGAAAACAAAAACAGCTATTTCAATTCTTATCCCATTTTACTAACAACGGCGAACGACACCATTTTAATCCATAAAAACTATCTTGCCTATAGTGCTGATTATTCTGGAAATGACGAAGAAAAAAACTTTAAAGGCAAGATAGAATTTTACTTGGATCGCGCCATTTACAGACCAGGACAGACCGTTTATTACAAAGGAATTGCCATTCAAAAAAAGAAAAACCAATCAAGTGTTGTTCCCAATACTTCTTTCAAAATAACCATCCAAGATCCTAATTACACCAACTCTAAAGAATTTGAAGTTACCACAAATGAATTTGGTTCCTTTTCTGGTGAATTTGTTTTACCAAAAACGGGCTTGACAGGAAATTTTAGAATTCAAGCAGAAAAACCTGTAGATTACAAAAAAGATGTTATTTATTTTAAAACAAAAGACGAGCATCCATTTTGGGATAACGTAGATTTTGAAAACTCCTGCACTTATTTTAAAGTAGAGGAATACAAGCGTCCGAAGTTTGAAGTAACATTTGAACCGAAAAAAGAAAGCTTTCAGGTGAATCAATCGGTTACGGTAAAAGGAACTGCCAAAGCATTTGCGGGAAGCACTATTTCGGATGCCAAAGTAACGTATACAATAACTCGTTTTACGAATTCTTTCCGAAATTATTATAATAACGAGCCCGAAGAAATTTTAGTAAGTAGTGAAACCAAGACAGATGCTTCTGGAAAATTTGTGATTGATTTCATTGCAAAACCGTCTAAAAATGCGAGTAAGGAACAACTTCCTGTTTTTAATTATCGAATTAACGCAAGCGTAACCGACATCAACGGAGAAACGCATACTGCGGTAACCACTATCAAAGTGGGCTATCATAATTTGGTGCTGAATGCTACTATTCCAAACAGCATTGAAACGAAAAACAAAAATGAAATCACTTTGAACAGCACCAATTTGAATGGTGAATTTAAAGCCGTAAAAGGCGAAATCAAATTGTATTTTGTAAGTCCGTTTCCAAATAAATTCAAATCTAGAGTTTTTCAACAACCTGAAATCAGCACTATTCCTGATGCCGATTTTGAAAAATTATTTCCTTACGAAATTAACTCTGAAACTTCCAAAAAACCAACAGAAACCTTGGTGTTTTCTAAAAAAATAGATACTGAAAAAGACAAAAAACTCGCTCTCGATTTTATATCCGAATATCAATCTGGAAATTATAAAGTGGTCTTTTCTGCGAAAGACAGTTTTGAAAATCCTATCGAAACTGTTTCTAATTTTTCAATTATACAAAACAAAGACAAATACAGCCCAAATAAATTATTCACTGTTGAGCAAATCAATAAAGACCCGAAGAAAGATGGCTTTGTAATCGTTCAGATCCGCTCAACATTGGACACATTGCATATTCATACTATTGCTAATTATAAAAACAGTTCTTTTTATGAAAAAAATATAGTTTTAGAAAACCATCAAGCTACCATTACGATTCCGCTTCAAAAGGATTTCGAAAAGTCCCTGAAAATTAGTTTTGAAAGTATTTTTGAAAATCAAGCTTTCAATGACCAATTAGAAATTGAATTAAAATTTGACGAACCCAAGATGGAATTTTTGGTCGAAAGTTTTAGAAATAAAATCCAGCCTGGAAGTAATGAAAATTGGTCATTTAAATTGAATGCTTCCAATACCAAATCGGAAGCCGAAATTTTGGCATCCATGTATGACAGTTCATTAGACCAATTTACCAAAACGGAATGGGGCGCATTGAACTTTTATGACTATAATAATAATGGCGTGTATTTCAGAACCGGTTTAGGATTTGATAAAACCAATATTTATATCCAAAATCTAAATGTAGAATCAAAACCATTGGAATTTCAAAATGAAGAAACTCTATTAAAATGGTTTGGATTTGATATTAATTACTCCACTTATGGATTTGTAATGTCTTTCGATGATATTAAAGATAAAAAAGTTGGAAATGAAACAATTAAAGGAGATGCCGATGCGGTATTGACAGTTAACGAAGAAAGCCGTAAAGACACGAAAAACAACCTTGTATCACCTCCTCCACCTCCTAAAGTAGACCAAGTTAAATTTGTGAAACCAGTAGTAGCCAAAGCTGAAGACATTACAGTCAGAGGATCAGCAAGTATTGATGGAAAAACAACCAATCCATTATATATAGTAGACGGAGAACCTATGAATGCTGAACAAATAAAATTAATCAATCCATCAGATATTCTTTCGATGGATGTTTTAAAAGGAGACAAAGCAAAAGCTTTATACGGAGAAAAAGGAAAAAATGGCGTCATCATCATTACAACGAAAAAATCTTTGGAAGCACTAACTCAAGTAAAAGCAAGAAAAAATCTATCTGAAACGGCTTTCTTTTTCCCGAATTTAAAAACAGATTCGAAAGGGAAAGTAAGTTTTAATTTCACTTCTCCCGAAGCCTTAACTGCTTGGAAACTTCGTTTATTGGCACACAATAAAGATGCCGTAACCGGCTATTTGGAAAAAAGCGTTATCACTCAAAAAGAATTAATGGTAATGCCTAATTTCCCTAGATTTTTTAGAGAAAAAGACACAATTGTGATCAGTGCGAAGATCTCGAATATCACCAAAGAATCCAAAACAGGAATTGCTATTTTACAGCTTTTTGATGCAACGACTATGCAACCCATAGATGCAAAAATGATAAATACAAAAAACATCAAAAACTTCACTATTGGTGCATTTGGAAATTCAACTGCCAGTTGGACAATTGCCATTCCAGAAGGACTGCAAGGAGTTCAATATAAAATTTTGGCAAAAGCTGGAAATTTCTCTGATGGAGAAGAAAACATCTTGCCCGTTTTGACAAACAATATGCTGGTTACTGAAAGTATTCCGATTTGGGTGAGAGAAAATTCGAAGAAAGAATACACATTTGAGAATCTCAAAAACAACACTTCCACTACTTTAAAAAGCCATCTGTTTACGCTGGAATACACTTCCAATCCATCTTGGATGGCGATTCAATCCCTGCCATATTTAATGGAATACGAACACGAATGTGCCGAACAAACCTTCGCCCGTTTTTATGCCAATGCTTTGGCTTCGGAAATCATTTCCCGTAATCCAAAAATCGCTACGATTTTTGAAACTTGGAGAAAAAACGGAAAACTGAATTCCAAACTGGAAGAAAACGAAGAACTAAAATCGATTATTCTTGCCGAAACGCCTTGGCTAAACGACGCTCAAAGTGAAGACGAAAAGAAAAAGAAACTGGCCTTGCTCTTTGATTTAGAAAAAATGAAAAGCACGCAACAAGCCACTTTTGACAAATTAAAACAAAAGCAAAAACCTTCTGGCGGATTTGCGTGGTTTGACGGAAGTGACGAAAACGAATACATCACCAGACATATTTTGGCTGGATTAGGGCATTTGGCAAAATTAAATGCTGATGATGCAACTATTGAAAAAATAGATGCCATTTCCGAAAAAGGCATTCCGTTTATTGATAGCAAATTTTTAGAATATCATAAAATTAGAACTCAAAATCTGAAAGCAACTGACAAATTAATTTGGCTAAATCCCAATTCCGATTTGCATTATCTCTATACCCGCAGTTTTTATTTAAAAGAGTATCCGCCTTCCGATACTTTAAAGAAAATAACTAAGCGCTATTTAGAAACGGCCAAGGAAAACTGGCTAAACTATTCTTTGTATGAAAAAGGAATGACTGCTTTGGCATTGAATCGTTTTGGAGAAACCTCATCTGCCAAAAAAATAATAGAAAGTCTAAAAGAAACCGCTTCAAACAATGAAGATTGGGGAATGTATTGGATTGCCAACAAATCGGGTTGGTATTGGTACCAAGCTCCTATTGAAACCCAAGCATTATTAATTGAAGCTTTTTCAGAAGTGGACAAAGACACTAAATCTGTCGATGCAATGAAAGTTTGGTTACTTAAAAATAAACAAACCAAAAATTGGCCCACCACAAAAGCCACCACCGAAGCCGTGTATGCGTTACTGATGCAAGGCTCTGATTGGTTGAGCGTAAAAAACAATACTACTTTCCAGATTGGCGAGCAGAAAATAATGAGCAAAAAACTGTCCGAAAATGAAAAAGAAGCCGAGACAGGCTACATAAAACTGAACTGGAAAGCGGATGAAATCAAAAAAGATATGGCAACAATAACTATTACTAACAAATCGAAAGTGCCTGGTTATGGAGGTGTTTACTGGCAATATTTTGAAGATTTAGATAAAATAAAAAACAATTTGAACAACAACTTGTCGGTTTCCAAAGAGTTGTATTTAAAGAAAAATACCGACAAAGGCGAAATATTACAAAAAATCATAACAAAAAATCCAATAAAGATTGGTGATTTGGTTACCGTTCGCTTAATTATTACATCCAAAGAAGATGTAGAATTTATTCACTTAAAAGACATGCGAGCTTCGTGTTTTGAACCTATAGATGTGCTTTCCTCCTATCAATATCAAGGAGGGTTGGGGTTTTATAAAAGTACCAAAGACGTTGCAACCCATTTCTTTTTTGACCGAATAAACAAAGGAACTTATGTACTGGAAAACGACATTCGAGTAAACAACACTGGAAATTTCTCTAATGGAATTTCAACTATTGAAAGTATGTATGCTCCAGAATATACCAGTCATACTAAGGGAATTAGAGTGAATGTGAAAGAGTGAATCAAAAGCCACTAAAAATGACGTTCAAAATCGCACTTCAATTTTTCTTATATTTGTAACAAATAAATCAATTATGATAACTGACATCAACCAATTGGATTTTGATAAAACGTATTCCTATGCAGACTATCTCAGTTGGCAGTTTGATGAAAGAGTTGAGTTATACAAAGGGAAAATTTCTAAAATGGGCCTTTCTCCTGGCACTTTACATCAAAAAATTTCGGGTAACTTGGCAGTAATTATATGGAAAGGACTCAAAAATAATTCTTATAATTTATTCTATGCTCCTTTTGATGTTCGATTATTGGACAAAAAGAAATCTACGAATGACAGTGAAATTTTCACAGTGGTACAACCTGATTTATGTGTTATTTGTGATGAAAACAAGTTAGACCAAAGAGGTGCGTTTGGTGCGCCAGACTTAGTTATCGAAATACTTTCTCCTGGTAATTCCAAAAAAGAAATGAAATACAAATTTGATTTGTATGAAGAAGCAGGTGTTTTAGAATATTGGATTGTGAATCCCGCCGACAAAACCATTTTGATTTATATTTTGAAAGAAAAACAATTTATAGGAATACATCCTTTGATTGAAGAAGATCAAATAAAAAGCCCTTTATTTCCACAATTGGATTTTGTTTTGGAAGAAATTTTCAATTAATATTTGTCCCAAATTAATTTTAAAAATTCAAATATTTCCACAACCGTCTTGTTCTAGTAACTCGACGGTTTTTTTATATATAAATAATACTGGGAATACATTGACATAACATAACGGTCTTACTTTCGTAAAAACTAAATATGAAAAGAAGAAGAAAAATTCCACTAGTAGTCATAAGCGACGTTCATTTAGGCACTTATGGCTGCCACGCCAAAGAATTATTGCAATATTTAAAATCAATAAACCCTCAAACTTTGGTTTTAAACGGAGACATCATCGATATATGGAGTTTCACTAAAAGCTACTTTCCAGCCGCTCACATGAACGTTTTAAGGCAAATTATAAAAATGTCCAATCTTGGGACACGAGTAATTTACATTACCGGAAATCACGATGAAGCTTTGCGCAAATACACTGATTTTATTCTAGGAAATTTTGAATTGGTTGACAAACTTATTCTTGATTTAGATGGTAAAAAAACTTGGATTTTCCATGGAGATGTATTCGATTCTTCGACTCAGGGATATGCAAAAATACTAGCCAAACTTGGAGGAAAAGGATACGATTTATTGATTTTAATCAACAGCTTAATTAATTGGTTTTTGGGACTTTTGGGCAAAGAAAAAAGAAGTTATTCCAAAATGATTAAGGACAGCGTTAAGAAAGCAGTTTCTTTTATCTCCAATTTTGAAACTACTGCTGCAGATGTGGCCATCCAAAAAAAGTACAGTTACGTTGTTTGTGGACATATACACAAACCCCAGATGAAGGAAATAGAAAATGAACACGGAAAAGTAATGTATTTAAATAGCGGGGACTGGATAGAAAACCTAACTGCATTAGAATATAAAAAGCAAAAATGGAGCCTTTATCATTATAAAAAAGATCATTACAAAGACAGTGATTCCATTGAGGAAAAAGTGGTTAATGACATTGTCAACAAAATTCTTTCCTAAAACAACAGCAACAATGAAAATATTTTACGCTATTCAGGCAACAGGTAACGGTCACATCAGCAGAGCCATTCAATTATATCCATATCTTCAAAAATTTGGTGAAGTTGATTTTTTCATGAGCGGCAACAATGCCAGCCTAGATGTCAATTTGCCTATAAAATTTAAAAGTGAAGGCTGTAGTTTGCATTACAGTAAATGCGGTGGTTTGGATTATTGGGATATTGTCAAAAACATTAAACCTAGGCAAATGTATAAAGATGCAGCAGCTTTACCACTAAAAAACTATGATGTGGTTATCAATGATTTTGACTCAATTACTTCGTTGGCCTGCAAAATGCAAAAAGTACATTCGATACAATTTGGACACCAAGCCAGTTTTATATCTCCTAAAACACCCAGACCCAACCATAAAAGTGTTATGGGAGAAATGATTCTCAAACATTATGCACCTTCTCCAAAAAATATTGGGTTGCATTTTGACAAATACGATGAATTTATTTATCCTCCCATCATCAAAGATGAAATTCTAAATGCCGAACCAAAAAATTCCGGGCATATCACTGTGTATTTACCCTCTTTTCAAAAGGATTGCTTGGAAAAAGCTTTTAATAAACTTCCTAATTTGAAGTTTCATTGGTTTTTAAATGATGTTCAAGTAAAACACACCATAAAAAATGTTACCTATTTTCCAGTAAATCAAGACTACTTCAACAAAAGTCTTATAAAATGCGAAGGAATTATTACTGGCGGAGGATTTGAAACGCCTGCTGAAGCTTTATATCTTGGCAAAAAAATACTTTCTATTCCAATCAGGAAACATTATGAACAAGAATGCAATGCGGCGGCGCTTAAAAAATTGGGAGTTCCAGTTGTATATGAAGTTGGCGATGATTTTGATTTAATAATAGAAAATTGGCTTTACTCTTCTACAAAATATCCAACCATGAAAGCCAATAATGTCAATGAGACACTTCAGTATTTATTTGATACTTATCATGATTAACTAATAAAAAAGCCGTCTCATTACAAAAATGAGACGGCTTTTTATCTAAAAAGAAAAATATTATTTAATGATAGTCATTTCATCAATAATATTTTTTGCTCCCGCATATTTATCAATAATCCAAAGAACAAAACGAATATCTAGATTGATGGTTCTTTGCAATTTTTTGTCAAAAATAACATCTCCAGCCATCGCTTCGATATTACCATCAAATGCCACACCAATTAACTCCCCTTTACCATTCAATACTGGAGAACCAGAATTTCCACCAGTAATGTCATTGTCGGTCAAGAAATTGACTGGCATATATCCTGCTTTATCAGCATATTGACCAAAATCTTTGGCTTTGTTTAATTCTAACAAACGAGCTGGTAAATCAAATTCGGCATCACCTGCTTTGTATTTATTTACCATTCCAGCCATTGTTGTATAATTATTCACTTTGGCATCATTTCGTTTATCTGCTGGTAAAGAACGTACTTTTCCGTAAGTCAAACGCAAGGTTGAGTTGGCATCAGGATACTGAATCGTATTTAATTTAGATTCTCTCAAACCTTCGACTAATTTGCGGTAAGCAATAGCAAAATCATCGTCTGCTTTTAGTTGCTCTGCTGTTTTAGCTCTAATTTTGGTAATTAAATCATTTGAAATAACATATAATGGATCCACTACGATCATACCTGGTTTAGGATCTTTCATAAAAGCTTCAACCGTTTCTTTGTTAGCAAAAATACTCCCAGAGATTGCTTTATTCACATCCGATGTAAAGTCACCATTATTGGTAGCTTTCATTTTACCAACTTCAGGCGCCAAACCATATTCAGACGCTTTAGAAGCATATAAATTTAATTGAGCCGTAAGAATATCTTTCTCTAATGGAGCGTAAAATTCACCAAAGTAGTTTTCAATCAAACCATTAATTTTAGGGAGCAACTCAGCTCTTTTAGCCTCATTTTCATTATAATATCCAATCAAAGCATTCCCTAAAACCGAAGGACCAGCACCATAAGTAGCCGTTCTCATTAATTGAGAAAGGTAATTATCGTGACGTGATTTTAAATTTGTTTTTGCGTAATAATCATTAATAGTCGCTATTACCGTACCGTATTTTTCTTTGTTCTCTGGTTTATTAGCCCAGTCATTAAACTTTGCTTCTTCTTTTGATTTTGTAGTAGCCGTTTGTGCTTTAGTCAAAGCGTCAATCATACCTTGACGATTTTTCCAATAATTGGCAGTAGAAGCATACTTAGAAGCATATTTCAAGTTTACACCCGCATCTTTGCTCATATACTTTTTCATATTATCCATACCCGTTTTGGCACCTTCAACCCAAGCTGGAAATGCATATCCAACATTTTGTGCAATACCACCTGATGGCATCCATCGGTTGGTTCTTCCAGGATAACCTAGAATCATTGCATAATCATTTTCTTTAAGCCCTTTAATATTTACTGGCAAATGGTGTTTCGGTTGCAAAGGCACATTGTCTTTTGAATACTCTGCAGGATTTCCATCTTTATCGGCATATACTCTAAACATAGAGAAATCGGCAGTATGACGAGGCCATTCCCAGTTGTCTGTATCACCCCCAAATTTACCAAGACTTTCTGTTGGTGTTCCTACCAAACGAACGTCTTTATAATCTTGGTAAACAAAATAATAATACTCGTTTCCTTGAAAGAAAGGACGAACAGAAACGGTGTATTTACCTCCTTCGTTATTTTCTTTTTCGATTAAAGCAATTTCTTGCTGAATGGCTTTGTTGCGTTCTGCCTCGGTCATTTTATCATTTACTTTTGATAAAATTCTTTTGGAAACATCATCCATTCGAACAAAGAAACGAACGTATAATGATTTTGGTTTTAATTCTTCGCTTTTGCTTTTGGCCCAAAATCCATTTTTTAAATAATTTTGTTCTTCGGTAGAAAGTTCTGCAATAGCATCGTACCCGCAATGGTGATTGGTCAATACTAATCCTTCTTTTGAAACAATTTCGGCAGTACAACCTCCGTTAAATTGGACTACTGCATCTTTCAAACTATGATGATTGATGCTGTAAATTTCTTCGGCTGTCAATTGCAAGCCCATTTTTGCCATATCTCTATGGTTTAATCTTTCGATAAACATCAAAAACCACATTCCTTCATCGGCTCTTACAGGAAAAGCCATTAGACACATGGTTAAGAATAATACAATTTTTTTCATAAATCTATTTTAATTGGTTTTAATAAAAAGGAGACAGTCTCGACTTAATTTCTATGAAGAGGAGGTAGAATCACTTTTTAAATTTGTTTTTTAAGTGATGCGAATATAATCAATTTGATAATCTTACTAAAACATTACTGCATTAAACACAACCAAATAGGTAATCATTAACTAAATTTTAAGAATTATATAATGACAGAAAAGATGGATAACCCTAAAAATAGTTCACAACCTGAGTTCGATTTATAAAGTGCAAAGCCTATTTACAAACAAACTATGTTTGCTAATGTTCCTGCAAGGTTTTTTACAGAACCTTGTAGATATCTTGTTGTCTGGATTTACACCTACAAGGTTAAAAAAAACCTTGCAGGATATCCAATGAAAACCAAATTATTGAATAATCGAACTCAGGTTTACAATACAAAAAATCGAGTCCAAGCCTTCCGTGCTCATTCTACATTCATCCTAGTTTATCATTCTATTCGGATAAACTTTCTTGGGTTATTGGAATCCCGCCCCTGACAGCAACGACAGCCCCGAAGGAAAGTCGACTATTTTTTGCGGGGAATGGCAGAGCGACCAAAGGAAGCTCCTGCCAGCCCCAGCAAAAAAAAAAGACTGACTGAGGGCTATAGTGGATGGCAGGATTAGGCGCATAAAAAAAGTGCTTCACGAGGAAACACTTTTTAAATTCTTTATAATCGAAAAATTAGTCGTTCAGCATTTTCCATAATTTGTCTTTCAGTTCCGTCAAACCTTGTTGGGCGACTGATGAAATAAACATATACGGAACGTCTTTGAAAGCAACGTCTAATTCTGTTTTTAATTCTGCTTTTAATTCGTCATCGAGCATATCGCATTTTGAAATGACCAACAAACGTTCTTTGTCCAGCATTTCTGGATTGTATTTTGTCAATTCATTCACCAAAATATCGTACTCTGCTTTAATGTCTGGTGTATCAACTGGTACAAGAAACAATAAAGTCGAATTACGTTCGATGTGACGCAAGAAATAATGACCAAGTCCTTTTCCTTCGGCGGCACCTTCAATAATTCCAGGAATATCAGCAATTACAAACGATTGAAAATCTCTGTACGCTACAATACCAAGATTGGGTTTTAAAGTCGTAAATGGATAATCGGCAATTTTTGGTTTTGCCGAAGTCAATACCGACAATAAGGTCGATTTTCCTGCATTTGGAAAACCTACCAAACCTACGTCTGCCAATACTTTGAGTTCCAAAATCACATCCATTTCTACACCTGGCAAACCTGGTTGCGAATAGCGTGGAGTTTGGTTGGTTGAGCTTCTAAAGTGCCAGTTTCCTAGACCTCCCTTACCACCACGAGAAAGAACTTGTTTCTCTCCATCATCCGTAATTTCAAATAAAGTTTCTCCTGTTTCTTTATCTTTTACTACTGTTCCCAATGGAACTTCAATGTATTTGTCATCACCATCGGCTCCTGTACTACGATCTCCACTTCCGTCTCCACCGTTACCTGCTTTGATATGACGTGCAAACTTCAAGTGAAACAAAGTCCAAAGACTTTTATTACCAACTAGAAATACGTGTCCACCACGACCACCATCTCCACCATCTGGCCCACCTTTTTCAATAAATTTTTCTCTATGCAAATGCGTAGACCCTTTTCCACCTTTTCCTGAAGAAACATAAATTTTTACGTAGTCTACAAAATTCCCTTCTGTCATATTCTTTTGTTTAAAGTTTAAAGGTTTAAGGGTTTAAAACTGGTTTAAATGTTTGAAAATGGTTAGAATGTTTAAGGTTTAGCTGAATTTTAACTAAATTTAAACTACTTTGAACACTATTAAACTTTTAGACTACTTTAAACTTCTTAAACTATTAAACCAAATTTTAACCTTTTAAGGCCTTAACCATTACTTTATCAATCTTCACGCCATCCATATCGATGACCTCTAACTCAAATTTTTGCCAAATCAACTTTTCCCCTTCTTTTGGAATACGAGACAATTCGGTCATTATTAATCCACTCACGGTGGTAACTTCATAATCATTTATCAAATCATCCAATTCAAAATAAGTCAAGAAATCGTGTAGTGAATAATGTCCATCTACCATCCAAGTTCCGTCTTCTCTCTCGATTAATTGGAAGTCATCTTTATAAAAATCGGATGCATTCCCTACTAATGCTTCAAGAATGTCATTTAAAGTAATTACTCCTTGAAAAACACCATATTCATCTGAAACCAATGCATAATGAACTCCTGTTTCCTTAAACTGTTCCAGTGCTTTGTAAGCCGTGGTTTGCTCCATCATAAAAGGAGCTTCTGTCATAATTTCGGCCAAATTGAAGTTTTCATTTTCAAAATGAGCGAAGATATTTTTCAAGTTAACTACTCCAACAATATCATCGTGATTATCTCCATAAACTGGGTAAATAGAATGCAGTTCTTTCAACATAAACTCCTTTACTTTGTTCTTATCCGCATGCAAAGGCAAAATCATAACTGCTTTTCTATGGGTCATCAACGAATTGATTTTTCGATCTCCAATATGAAAAACACGTTCTACTATATCTTGTTCTATTTCCTGAACTTCACCACCTTCTGTTCCTTCTTTAATAATGGCTTTTATCTCTTCTTCAGTGACTTTGCCGTCGGCAGTAGGCTTTATTTTTAGAATATCTAATAAAAAATCGGTCGAAGACATTAGCAGCCAAATAAAAGGTGCCGTGATTATCGAAACAATTTTCATGGGTAATGCTACTGCTTTGGCAATACCTTCAGGGTGGTTTAATCCAATTCTTTTAGGCAATAATTCACCTAATACTAATGAAAAAAACGTCAATACTACTACAACAATTCCTACTGCAATTGAATGTGAAAACGGTGCTAATACGTGAAATCCTTTTACAAATGTTTCCACATCGGCGGTGATTTTGTCCCCGCTGTAAATACCAGTAAGTATTCCAATAAGTGTTATCCCAATTTGTACTGTTGAGAGGAATTTATTGGGCGAATTGGCTAAATCCAAAGCGATTTGCGCGCTTTTGTTCCCTTTTTTTGCTGCGGTTTCCAATCTGTTTTTCCTTGCCGAAATCAATGCTATTTCAGACATTGAGAAAACCCCATTTAAGAGTATTAGAAAAAATATTATTACTATTTCCAATGTTTAGATAATTCGTTTATATTTTGGATTTCAAAGCATCCCGTTGTTGTGTAATCTTATTTTCATAGCCCAGATGGAAGTGAAAAGCCCACAGTCCTGTTGTTTAATTTTTATGAGTGACTCAAAAGCGACTGAAAGAAGCTTATGAGGCGCTTTAGAAAAATAAACAACGGGACGAGGACTTGCAACGTACAGCTGGAGATTGCTTCTACAAATTATCAATAACTGCTGTCAATCTCTCGGTAATTTCTTGAATAGTTCCTATTCCGTTTACAGCGTGAAATTTATTCTGCTCTTTATAATACCCCATCAATGGAGCAGTTTTTTCGTTGTATTCTTGGTAACGATTTCTGATTTTTTCTTCGTCTTGATCATCAACTCTTCCACTGGTTTTTCCTCTTTCCAACAATCTTGCTACCAGAATATTATCATCGGCTTCAAGAGCTACCGTAGCAGCTACGCTTGAACCAATTGTTGGTAAAAATGCATCTAATGCTTCGGCTTGACCGATTGTTCTTGGATAACCGTCAAAAAGAATTCCGTTGGAATCCAAATGTTTGTTTACCTCATCAATAAGCATTTTGGTGGTCAATTCGTCCGGAACCAAATCTCCAGCGTCCATATACACTCTTGCTTCTTTACCTAATGGAGTGTCGTTTTTCAGGTTATAACGAAAAACATCTCCGGTTGAAATGTGTGTTAATTTGTATTTTTCTTTTAAAAATTCTGCCTGAGTTCCTTTTCCTGCTCCTGGCTTTCCAAATAAAACTATATTGATCATTTCTTTATAATATGTGATTTTTACTAATTGCTTATTCTTTTAATTGATATACTTCAGGAAGGTTTCTTCCTAAACCATCGTAATCCAGACCAAATCCAACAATGAATTTGTTCGGAATTCGAATCCCTACATAATCAATTTTCAAATCTTTCTTGTAAGCATCTGGTTTAAAGAATAGTGTTGCAATTTTAAAATGCTTAACATTTTGACTTTTAAACAACTTTTTCAATTCTTCCAAAGTATTACCTGTATCGATAATATCTTCAATAACAACAACAGTTCTGCCTGTTAAGTCTTGGTTTAATCCAATTAATTGTTTTACTGATTCTGTAGAAGACGTTCCTTCATAAGAAGCCAATTTGATAAATGAAACTTCACATGGTTTTTTGTATAATTTTAAAAAATCGGAAACTACCATAAAAGAGCCATTCAATACTCCAACAAAAACAGGAGTTTCATCAAAAAAATCGTCTTCTATTTGAGCTACCATTTTTTCAATGGCAAAATTTATTTCTTTGGCTGAAATAAACGGAACAAATTGTTTATCGTGTAGTTGTATCACAGTTATATGTTTTAAAATATTTGGCAAAGATAGGGATTTCACTTTTGACAATTGTCAATTGATTTGTACTTTTAAACCAAAAAAACTTACGATGGTCTCTGAATTCAAAAAAAAATTAAAAAATGTAACTGGATACAGAGTGATTCGGCAAAAATACGCTAATGAAGTTCTTGACAATCCGAAGCTTTTCTCTGAGTTGGTTAGTCTTTGTTTTCAAGTTTCGTACAAAAATGCATCAAAAGCCTTTTGGATTCTAGAATTTGTTTGTTATCAAAAATTGGAATGGCTTGAAGAACATTTGGATTTTTTCTGTTCCAACATCAAAAACCTTAAAGATGAAAGTGCCATACGTCCTGCAGCCAAAATTTGTCAGCTATTGGTAATTTCTCATTATAAAAAAAAGGAAATAATACTTTCTGAAAAGCATTTAGAAGAAATCACAGAAACCTCTTTTGACTGGCTCATAAACGATATCAAAGTAGCTACCAAAGCCTATTCAATGCGTACTTTATACATTTTGGGCCAACATTTTGATTGGATTCATCCCGAATTGAAAACCATAATCACCAAAGATTTTCCAAATCATACTGCGGCGTACAAGGCTGTTGCCAAAGAAGTTTTGAAGAAAATAAAATAGAAAAAGAGTAGCCATTTTAGGAGCGAAAGTTTAGGCATTTTCAGTTGGTATTGGTTCCCGCTGTCCTTCCAAATCTTTTATTTTTTTAAAGAAAAAAAATAAAAGGATTTTCCCTCACATCGGGGCTACGAAGGAGTTATTTTGCTTTTTTGCAACTATTTATTTTGTAAATTTGTTTTATAAATCAATTGACTATGACCCTTCAAGAAAAAAAATCCGCCTTAATCGAACAAATTCAGAACGAAAATTCCGAAGAAATGATTGACAGAATTTATGATGACGTAACCAATATAAAAAGTTGGAACTCGGAATATGGACAAAATATCCTGAATCAATTGTTGGATAAGTCGCAAGAACAGGCTCGTGAGGGGAAAACATACACAAGTGAACAAATCAAAAAAATGAGAAAAGAAAGAATGGAAAGCATAAAATTGACCCATAAATGAAAATCATTTGGTCACACAATGCCACTAGTTCCTATTTTGAAATTTTAGACTTTTTACTTTTCTTATGGAACGAAAAAGTGGAATCCGATTTTATAATTTTGGTAGATGAAATCGAAGAGTTATTATTAAAAGACAATTATTTAGGCAAACCATATAAGGGCAACATTAGAGAAATTATTCTACATAAAAACGCCTCACTTTACTATGAAGTCAACATAGAAAAAGACTTTTTAGAATTTTTACTTTTCAAAGACAACCGTCAAAATCCCGAAAGCTATTTGACGTTTTTATAATTGTCTTATTCCAAACCATTTTCTACAATTCCCTAATATTCCGAATCAAAATCAGGGTTAAAAAACACTTTTCTATTTCCAAAAATATACCAAATAAAAATATATCCGTACATTTGCAAAAACTACACGTATATGAACACTAAACTCACATTATCGTTAGAAAAAACCGTTATTGAAGACGCAAAATCGTATGCAAAAAAAACAGGTAGAAGTTTGTCTGAATTGGTAGAAAATTACTTTAAAAATCTTACAGAAAAATCAGAAATAGCAGATGATATTCATCCTAAAGTAAAAAAATTGATTGGAAGAATAACGCTTCCTCCCGATTTTGACGAAGAAAAAGCAAAAGAAGAACATTATAGAGAAAAATATGGTTTTTAAACATATCTTCCTTGATACCAATATTTTGGTTGATATCGTTGCTAATCGATTACCGTTTTCAAAAAATGCAATTTCAATTTTCGACTATTGCCAACGGCATAAAATCAAAATGTATTCTTCATCACATTCTATTGCTACAGTGCATTATATTGCAAGAAGAGTGGTTGACGAAAAAGAATTGCGTTCTATCATTGAAGATTTATTAGACACTATTTCAATAATAGCCGTTACAGAATCTATTTTGAAAAAAAGTTTAAAATCTAACCATAAAGATTTTGAAGATGCCATTCAAATTACTACCGCACAATCAATAAACACAATGGATTGCATTATAACCAGAGATTTGAAAGATTTTAAATTTTCAGAAATTAATGTATATACTCCAGATGAATTTTTAAATAAAATAATATAAAATGAACTATTTTTCCTCTTCTTTTAAATTAGGCATACTTGGTGGCGGACAATTGGGCAAAATGCTATTGTTTGACACCCGAAAATTCGATATACAAACTTATGTTCTTGACCCTAGCGATGAAGCACCTTGTAAAATAGCCTGCAATCATTTTTCTCAAGGCGACTTAATGGATTTTGAAACTGTTTACAATTTTGGTAAAAAAGTTGATGTTTTGACTTTCGAAATCGAATTGGTCAATCTTGAGGCGCTTGAAAAATTGGAAAATGAAGGAACAAAAGTGTATCCTTCACCAAAAACATTAAAACTGATTCAGAACAAAGGGATTCAGAAGGAGTTTTATATCCAAAATAACATTCCGACCGCTCCTTTTAAAAGGTTTACCGATTTAGAAAATCTAAAATCTATCGTCACATCGAGCGGAGTCGAGATGCCTTTTGTTTGGAAGTGTACTGAATTTGGTTACGATGGTAATGGTGTCAAAGTTATTAGACAAACATCCGATTTAGACAATTTACCTAATGTGGAGTGTATTGCAGAAACGATGGTGCCGTTTAAAAATGAATTGGCCGTAATTGTTTGCCGCAATCCATCGGGAGAAATAAGAACATATCCTGTAGTCGAAATGGAGTTTCACCCCGAAGCCAACCAAGTGGAATATGTAATTTGTCCTGCTCGAATTGATGACAAAGTAGCTGAAAAAGCAAGAGCAATCGCTTTGAATGTTTCACAGCAATTCAATCACGTTGGACTACTGGCCGTTGAAATGTTTCAGACCGAAGACGATGAAATCTTAGTAAACGAAGTGGCTCCTCGCCCTCATAACTCTGGTCATTACTCGATTGAAGCCAGTTACACTTCTCAATTTGAAAATCACTTGCGCGCGATTCTGGATTTACCATTGGGAAACACTGAAAGTAAAGTAGCTGGGATTATGGTTAATCTTTCTGGTGCTGAAGGATTTTCTGGAGATGTCGTTTACGAAAACATAGAGAAAATATTAGGTTGGAATGGAGTTACGCCACACATTTACGGTAAAAAACAAACCCGTCCTTTTCGAAAAATGGGACACGTAACCATTGTCAATGAAGATATAAACGAAGCGAGGAGAATTGCGGAGGACGTAAAGAATACGATACGAGTGATTAGTGGTCAGTAATAAGTGGTCAGTTGCAGATTTCGTTAAACAACTTTAAACTCAGATTAAACAATATTAAAAAATATTAAACAACATTAAACGACAACAATGAGCAAAGTAGCCATAATCATGGGAAGCATTTCGGACATGCCTGTAATGCAAGATGCCATAGACATTTTAAAAGAATTTGATATAGCAGTAGAAGTCGATATTGTATCGGCACATAGAACACCCGAAAAATTATTTGATTTTAGTAAAAACGCACATACTCGCGGGATTTCAGTAATTATTGCTGGAGCTGGAGGTGCTGCACATTTACCGGGAATGGTGGCTTCGATGTCTCCATTACCTGTCATTGGAGTTCCTGTAAAATCCAGCAACTCTATTGATGGCTGGGACAGTGTTTTGTCAATTTTACAAATGCCTGGAGGTGTTCCTGTAGCAACAGTAGCCCTAAACGGAGCTAAAAATGCTGGAATACTTGCTGCACAAATTATTGGTAGTGCAAACAAAAATGTACTTGATCAAATCATTCAATACAAAGAAGGTTTGAAAGAATCTGTTTATCAATCATCTGCAAATTTAAATAAATAAAAAAAGCTCCTAAAAAAGGAGCTTTTTTGATATTGTAAACTCTAAACTCGGGGAAATTTAGTATTATCAATAAATTTTTTAAATATAAAATCCGATCGATTTGGGGCAAAAAGAGTTTATAATTTCGATGCAATTAATTGATGTGTGAATTAATTACTCGACAAACTTACGTAAAAAATCGATAAACAACACGTTTAACATAAGTTTTAACAATTATTCCCTATTTTATTTTTTATAAAATAAAAAAAATATTTTTTCAAAAGTTACAATTCGAAATAAAAAAGACAAAATATTATGAATATATTACTTCAACAATTTGACACAAAGCTAGATACAGCGCCATTTTCTAAAATAAAAAACGAAGATTATCTATCGGCTTTTCAAGAAGCAATTGCCTTAGCTAAAGCTGAAATTGACGCTATTGTTAACGATACAGAAAATCCTACTTTTCAAAATACAATTGAAATATTATCGTTTAGCGGAGATACTCTAGACCGGATTTCTAGTATATTTTTTAATTTAAATTCAGCTGAAACAAGTGACGAAATGCAAAAAATTGCTCAAGACGTTTCTCCATTACTTTCTGAATTTGGAAATGATGTTCGATTGAATGCCGATTTGTTTGCCAAAGTAAAAACAGTTTATGAGCAAATGGATTCATTAAACTTAAATCCAGAGCAAACAACACTACTTGACAAACAATATAAAAGTTTTTCAAGGAATGGAGCCAATTTACCCGAAGACAAGAAAAATCAGTTGCGAGAAATCGACAAAGAATTATCAAAATTGAGTTTGCAGTTTGGTGAAAATGTTTTGGCTGAAACCAACGCTTTCGAATTGCATCTTACTGATGAAAAGGAATTGGCAGGTTTACCGGAAGGAACAGTAGAAGCCGCTCGTTCATTGGCGAAAGCACAAGAAAAAGAAGGGTGGATGTTTACACTGGATCATCCAAGTTATATTCCGTTTGTGACGTATGCAGACAACCGTGAATTGCGTAAAAAAATGGCGATTGCTTTTGGTGCCAGATGTTTTCAGAATAACGAATTTGACAATCAGGAAATTGTTTTAAAAATTACCCAATTGCGATTTGAAAGAGCC
Source organism: Flavobacterium rarum (SeqCode) (assembly GCF_965234445.1). Taxonomy (GTDB): domain Bacteria; phylum Bacteroidota; class Bacteroidia; order Flavobacteriales; family Flavobacteriaceae; genus Flavobacterium; species Flavobacterium rarum. The sequence continues at coordinate 153,401 of NZ_OZ248503.1, forward strand.
AATCTTTTGGGTTATAAAACGCATGCTCATTTTGTCCTTGAAGAACGCATGGCCGAAAGTCCTGAAAAAGTATTGTCCTTCTCCAATGATTTATTGGCCAAAGCCAAACCGGCTGCGCAAAAAGAGTTTGAACAATTATCGTTATTTGCCAGAGAGTTAGACGGCATCGAACAGCTTGAAAAATGGGACGGGGCTTATTATTCTGAAAAACTGAAACAACAATTGTTCAATTTGGATGATGAAAAACTAAAACCTTACTTTCAGTTAGAAAAAGTACTAAACGGCGCTTTTACCATTGCCAAAAAACTATACGGATTGACTTTTACCGAAGTTTTTGATATCGACAAATACCATAAAGAAGTTACTACTTACGAAGTAACAGACAAACAGAATGAGTTGGTTGCTGTTTTTTATGCCGATTTCTTTCCGAGAAAAGGAAAACGAAATGGCGCTTGGATGACATTATTCAAATCACAATATATAAAGGACGGCATCAACGAAAGACCGCATATTTCGAATGTGTGCAACTTTACAAAACCTACCGAAACTAAACCGTCGCTTTTAACATTTAATGAAGTGACGACCTTATTTCATGAATTTGGCCACGGATTGCACGGTATGTTAGCCAACACTACTTATCCGAATCTTTCGGGAACATCTGTTTATTGGGATTTTGTGGAATTGCCAAGTCAGATTATGGAAAACTGGTGTTACGAACCAGAAGCATTGGCTTTGTTTGCACACCATTACGAAACTGGAGAAGTGATTCCACAAGAATATGTGCAAAAAATTAAAGAAAGTGCCAGTTTTCAAGAAGGTTTGGCTACGATGCGTCAATTGAGTTTCGGATTGTTGGACATGGCTTGGCACGGACAAGATCCAAGCAATATTACTGAAATTAAGGCTTTTGAAACCGAGCAATTTGCTTCAACACAATTGTATCCTGATGTAAAAGAAAATGCAATGAGTACTGCCTTCTCACATATTTTCCAAGGAGGATATTCATCGGGATATTATAGCTACAAATGGGCAGAAGTACTAGATGCAGACGCTTTTGATTATTTCTTGGAAGAAGGAATATTTAATACCGAAGTAGCCGAGAAGTTCAAAGAAAATGTGCTTTCAAAAGGAGGAACAGAACACCCGATGATTTTGTACAAACGTTTTAGAGGACAGGAACCGAAGCCGGATGCTTTGTTGAAGAGAGCGGGGTTGGTTTAGATTGCTGATTAACGATTTAAGATTTTTAGATTTATGGCAAAAAGTAAAACAATAAATGTTCAAGGAAAAGAAATCACTATAATTCAAAAAGACAATTCTGATTTTATATCGCTAACTGATATGCTCAAAGCTAAAGATGGCGATTTTTTCATTTCAGATTGGTTAAGAAACCGAAATACCATTGAATATTTAGGAATTTGGGAGAGCATCTATAATCCAAGTTTTAATTATGGCGAATTCGCCATAATTAAAAGTCAAGCCGGTTTAAATAGTTACAAATTAAGCGTCAAAGATTGGACAGAAAAAACAAATGCCATAGGGATTCGCGCAACCACAGGAAGATATGGTGGTACTTTTGCCCATCCTGATATTGCTTTTGAATTTGGAATGTGGATTAGTCCTGAATTTAAAATTTATCTCATCAAAGAATTTCAACGTTTAAAAGACGATGAAAACGACCGCCTAAAATTAGAATGGAATATTCAACGCACTTTAGCCAAAGTAAATTATCACATTCATACCGATGCCATAAAAACCAATCTAATCCCGGAATGCCTAGATAAAAGCAAAATAAACTTCATTTATGCCAATGAAGCCGATTTGCTAAATATGTCCTTATTTGGAATTACAGCAAAGCAATGGAAAGAAGAGAACCCCAATACTGACGGAAATATTCGAGATATGGCAACCATCGAACAATTGGTAGTTTTGTCTAATTTAGAAAGCTTGAATTCGGTTTTTATTCATCAAGGTCAACCACAATAAGAACGATTAATGCAACTGAATGCTATTGCAATAACCCAAATGAAAGCATTGATGAATAGCAAACAGGTTAAAAAATTGAAATAGCTTTTTTTATTTTTAGATTAAACCGAAGTAGCAGTACTTCGGTTTCTTTTCAAAAATAAACTTTCATTTATTTTTGAAAGTTTAAAAACTTTTACTTACATTTGTCTCAACAAAAAAAATAAACCCAAAATGGAATTCAAAGAAGCAAAAAATAAATTCGTCCAGACCTGGGGAGCTTTAGGTTCTCAGTGGGGAATTAACAAAACCATGGCACAAATTCATGCTTTGTTGATGGTTTCGAGCGAAGCTGTTTCTATGGAGGATGTGATGGAAGAATTGCAAATCTCACGAGGAAATGCCAGTATGAATTTAAGAGCATTAATGGATTGGGGAATTGTTTACAAAGAATACAAAGCAGGAGAACGTAGAGAATTTTTTACTGCCGAAAAAGATTTGGATGAATTAGCTTCAAAAATTGCGAGAGAAAGAAGTAAAAGAGAAATCAAACCCGCTCTTAAAATATTAAAAGAAGTTTCCTCGATTGAATCGAAAGATACTGCTGAAGAAAAACACTTTGTAGATCAGACTACTAAATTGTATGATTTTGTTTTAAAAGCGGATAATATGCTAGACAAAATGACTGAATTTAATGAAAACTGGTTGGGGAGATTAGTTTTGAAAATAATGAAATAATTTATAAACAAAAAAATTTAATTAAAACTTTCATTTTTTTCTGAAAGTTTAAAAATGAAATGAAAATGAAAACTCTTGAACACCAAACCCTATTATACGACGAAGATTGTCCACTTTGCCATGTATACACTACTGGCTTCATAAAAAGTGGTATGCTCGATGAAAATGGAAGAAAAGCATTCTGCCAATTATCTCAAGAAGAACAAAAATTTGTAAACATAAAACGTGCTGCAAATGAAATCGCTTTAATTGACAACAAAAGAAAAACGGTAATCTATGGAATTGATAGCTTATTGAAAGTCATTGGATTTTCATTCCCTTGGATGGAGAAAGTCGGAACAGCAAAACCAATCCATTTCATCTTGAAAAAGTTGTATTCTTTTGTTTCTTATAATCGAAAAGTCATTATTCCAAGTAAAGAAAAAGAGGAAAGCAAATTACAATGTATTCCAGATTTCAATATTAAATACAGACTTATTTTTATCGGATTTGCAGTAATGATCACCACTTTTGCTTTATTCAAATATTCAGATTTGATTTCGTATTTACCAAAATCAAGCATCTTAAGAGAAGTTGTTTTAGCTATAGGTCAAATTGTTTTTCAAAGTGTATTTCTTTTAAAATTTAACAAAAGGACACTAATCAATTATGCGGGAAATTTAATGACCGTTTCTTTAATGGGCTCTATCCTACTGATGCCGATACTAATTCTACATCAATTTTTGAACTTATCGGAAACAATGGTTTTAGGTTGGTTTGGGACAACAGTTTTAATAATGTTTGCAGAGCATATAAGACGAATTAAAATTTTAAATCTTCCTTTTTATCTCACCTACACTTGGGTTTTGTATAGAATAATTGCGCTACTAGTAATTTTAAATTTATAAAATGAAAAAACTCATCATAGCAGCAGGAACAGGATTTCTAGGCCAAGTTCTAACAAACCATTTCAAAGATAAATTCGAAGAAATTGTCATTCTAACCAGAGGAAAATCTCAAACAATTGAAGGAATAAAATATGTAAACTGGGATGCCAAAACATTTTCAGGCTGGGAATCTGAACTTGAGAGTGCAACAGTTTTAATAAATCTTACCGGAAAATCTGTAGATTGCCGTTACACCGAAAAGAATAAGAAAGAAATTTTATTGTCTCGAATTCAAAGTACTAAAATTTTGAACAAAGCAGTTTTGCATTGCAAAAATCCACCAAAACACTGGCTCAATTCATCAACTTCTACGATTTATCGTTTTTCTTTGGATAAACAAATGGATGAAGTTCATGGCGAAATTGGAAATGATTTTTCTATAAATGTTGCCTTATCCTGGGAAAAATCATTTTTCAAAACTGAAACTCCTTATACATTAAAAACCGCTTTGAGAACTTCAATTGTGTTAGGAAAAAATGGTGGAGCTTTTATTCCGTTGAAGACTTTGGCTAAACTTGGTTTTGGCGGAAAACAAGGAAATGGAAATCAATTCATCAGTTGGATTCATGAAGAAGATTTTGCAAGAGCCATTGATTTTATAATCGAAAATGAAATGACCGGAATTGTAAATATTGTTTCACCTGAACCCATTTCAAATTCTGATTTTATGCAGAAACTCCGAAAAGCAGTTGGTTTCTCTTTTGGAATTCCGATGAGTGCTTTCCTTCTTGAAATTGGCTCTTTTTTCATTCGAACAGAAACTGAATTAGTTTTAAAAAGCAGAAACGTGATTCCGAAAAAACTTTTAGATAACGGTTTTAAATTCAAGTTTGGAAATATTGATAATACTTTTCAAAATTTATTAAGCAAATGACAACCATTCACCTCACAACAAAAATTAAAGCCCCAATAGAAACTGTTTTTGATGTTTCCAGAAATATCGATATTCATCAGCAATCAGCCAGTAAATCAAAAGAAGTTGCTATTGCAGGTATAATTTTTGGACTAATCAATCTTGACGAAACAGTAACTTGGCGAGGCAAACATTTCGGGTTTTATCTCACACACAAAAGTCGAATTACCACCATGTCTTTTTGCAATTATTTTGTGGATGAAATGGAAGAAGGAAAATTCAAAACCTTCAAACATGAACATTTATATGAAGAACAAAACGGAATTACTACAATGACAGATAAACTGCAATATGAAACTCCGTCTGGTATTATTGGAAAATTATTTGATTTTTTATTTTTGAAAAAACATCTGACTCAGTTTCTTTTGGATAGAAATCAGGTCTTGAAAACCGTTTCAGAAAACTTAATCTTCAAAAACTCCCTAAAATTCTCCACAGTCACAACGGTAAAACTCCCTTGATAATTATCCGAAAAAGTTTTGGGCAGTTTCACTTTTTTGGTTTTCCATTTGAATTCGTAAGCGTTAACTTCATCGGCAACGGTTTCTACATAATCGACTTCTTGCTGTTGAGTAGTACGCCAGAAATAAGGTTTTGCAACACTATTTTGGTAGCTCAATACCTTCATACGTTCTGAAATCAGGAAGTTTTCCCAAAGCGCTCCTTTGTCTTGACGGAATTCCAAAAAATTAAAATTCCCTATCAGCATATTCCGAACGCCATTGTCATAGAAATATATTTTTCTGTTGGCTTTTATTTCATTTCGGACATTTCGGCTGAAGCTATTCAACTTAAAAATCACAAAACTTTTTTCGAGCAAATCAATATAATTACTAACCGTATTTTTATCGACTCCCACCAATTGTGCAATTTCGTTGTAACTTACTTCACTGCCAATCTGCAACGCCAATGCCTGTAGAATTTTTTCTAAAACTTCGGATTTTCGAATTCCGGTCAAAGCCAGAATATCTTTGTACAAATAACTCGACACCAAGTTTTTTAGAATCTCATATTCATTTCCAAAATTATTGATTACATCGGGATACATTCCGTAAAGTAATCTCAGTTCGAGTTGCTGTTGCGCTTTGATATAACCCACATTATTCTCGAATTCACTCCAAGAAACAGGAAACATTTGAAACTCAAATTTCCTTCCCGTAAGCGGTTCTTGTGTGAGATTATGAATATCCAAAACCGATGAACCACTCACAATCACTTGAACATCTTTTATTTGATCCACAATAATTTTAAGTTTTAACCCAATGTTTGGAATGCGCTGTACCTCATCAATAAAGACGTATTTATACTCTCCAATAATATTCTTTAACGTTTCGGTATTGGCATTCGCCAAAGTATCCATTACCACCGAATCGTCTCCGTCCAAAAACAAATACGAGATATCCTTTAACAAAGCATTTATCAAAGTCGTTTTCCCTACTTGACGAGGGCCAACAAGGACGATTGCTTTTCCTTTATTCAATCTATCTCTTATTCTATCTATTAAACTCCTTATTATCATTACATTAATTTTATACAAATGTAATGAAATAATTTTATTTTCACCAATTATTATGTTTTTTGATGGTTGTATTCACCAATTAATATACTTTTTAGTGATTATATTCACCAATTAGTATATTTTTAAAAATACAAAAGGTAAACCCACCAAACAATAGGAATACTTTCAACCCAAAAAGAAGTGTAATATTTGGAACGTTTTTCATTGACGAAAGCCAAGGCAATAGCAATATCAAAAAATCAATGGCAATGATAATGCTGTAAATTGAAAAGTGATATTGTCATAGTATTGTAAAATAAAGAGAAAGACTATTAATTAAGCTTTGAATAAAAATCTCAAAAAAACATTTGACCTCTTTTTCCACGAATCCTCACTATGAGTAGCTCCTTCAAATTTTAGAGTTTCCCAGTTTTTTCCTTTTATATATCCTTTTTTAAGCATTAATTGGTCTACCTTTATTTGATGTATTTCATAAAAACGATCAATGGCCAATGTACCATGATCAAAGTAAATTCGGTGTGTTTTAGGGTCTGGTAAATTGTGTTTTAAATAGGTACGTATAGACTCTGATGGAGAGATAAACTCGTTATCAAACAACACAGACAATGTGTTGATATACAAGCAGCTTGGCCGAAAATTTGTGGATATTCGCAAATTGCATACAATGAAATAAGCGCACCCGAAGAGCTACCACCAATGGCTGTTGAAGCTGCTTCTGTTTTAGTACGGTAATTTTTGTCTATAAATGGCTTTAATTCATTAACTAAAAATTTAAGATAGTTATCTGCCAAATAATTAGAAGTGTCACTAGCTTGTTCTAAGCCTCCTTGTTCCATCAATACATAGTCATCTTTGGTTAAATAAAGAGTGGCTTTTTGAGGAAAATATTCAAAAAAACGAGTGTTAACATTTGAGATTCCTACAATAATACAAGGAATTATTTCATTATTTTTGATTGCATTACGGCTACTTTTGTCTAATTCCCAAGCCCTACCTTTATGTGCAGTTTGAGTGTCAAACAAATTTTGTCCATCCTGCATATACAAAACAGGAAAATTCTTGGTCGGGTTTTCTTCGTATTCTTTAGGTAAATAAATTTGAACTTTTCTTGCTTTAACATAAGCAGACTCAAAATCCATAACAAGTACTTTGTCTTTAGCTTCAACAGTGTTTTGACCAAAAGACAAGTTGGCAAATAAAGTAAGAATCAATATAAAGAATACAATATGTCTTTTCATAACTAGATTGTGTTGAGGAAAAAAAATGGAAATTTAAAATTGTTCCCTAAGTTGATTTATAAAATGCTAAATTAAAAACAACTAACGATTTCTCTGTTTTAACAATGATTTACTTATCAACAAATATGGTTTTAGAAATTCAAAATATTTCTCATTGAATAGTTATATTTATAAATACCCACCAAACAACAGGAACACTTTCAACCCAAAATGAAGTATAATATTTCGAGCGCCGTTCATTTGCAAAAGCCAAAAAAAGAGCAATTACAATAGCAATGGCAAAATTCAATTGCAATGGCAAAAATTCTACATTGTTATTGCCATTGAAATTGAAAACTTCCAAAGCACAAAAAATAAATAATAAAACATAGCCCAATATCTTGGTATTCTTCACTCCTATTTGTTGCGGTACGGTTCTTAAATTGGGGTTGTCAAATCGCAAATCGATAATTTCAAAGATGAGAATCAAAACAAAAATCAACAAAAATCGCTGTATGGAGAATATTCCAGTATTTGTGTTAAGTGAAAAACTCGCATTCAACAAAGGCAAAAATACCGACGCTCCAACCCAGCAAAACGATACGATATAAATCTTTACTCCCGCCCAATTTCGAGCATTCTTTCTATTTGGAAAAAAAGGCAGCGTATAAAGCATTGTCAATCCCAGAAAAATGAAAGCCACTATTTTAGTAAGGCTTTCTAAAAGAAAGAAATAATAACCAACCAAAATAAAAGAACAGAAAGTAAACACCGTAATTACACGTAGTTGTTTTCTCATTTGTAGTCTCTTTGCGCTTGCCAATTCTGCATATTTCACAAAATTATACCCAACAATTGTACCCCAAAAAGCAAAATAGCCCACCGTATTTTGTTGTGAAATGTGGAATGCAATTTGAGTAACTTGCACCAATGCAAAACACGACAAACCAACATGTATGCTACTGTTTATGTAAAATTGGAAAATAATTTTTAAAACCTTCATTAAACAAAATTAATCAATTGTTAATAAACCAGCTCATTAGTTGAAAAATCCCTATAAAATCAAGTTAAAAAAGGACTTTATTAAGAGATTAATATTTATTTTTGCACCACGAAAAAACACATCACTTTTATTTCTACACTTAATAGTCTGGATTGGACTTAAATTCAAATATAATTGAATATTTACACAATCCCGCTTTTCCATTAGACTTAAAAAAACAAATAGTAACTACAAACATGAAAACAGATTCTTTTGCTTTAAGACACATTGGCCCGAGAGAAACCGACTTACAACACATGCTCAAAACCGTAGGAGTTGACTCCATCGAGCAACTGGTTTATGAAACACTTCCGGATGATATTCGCCTAAAAACACCTCTTGCTTTAGACCCAGCAATGACCGAATATGAATATGCCAATCATATTACGCAGCTAGGAAGCAAAAACAAAATGTTCCAGTCATATATTGGTTTAGGATATAATCAGGCAATTGTTCCAGCGGTTATTCAAAGAAATATTTTTGAAAACCCAGGATGGTACACTGCTTATACGCCTTACCAAGCCGAAATTGCTCAAGGTCGTCTGGAAGCTATTTTGAATTTTCAAACTATGGTGGTTGAATTGACCGGAATGGAAATCGCTAATGCTTCTCTACTTGACGAAGCTACAGCCGCTGCCGAAGCAATGGCATTACTTTTCGACGTAAGATCACGTGACCAAAAGAAAAACAATACCAATAAATTCTTTGTTTCCGAAGAAATATTACCTCAAACTTTATCGGTTTTACAAACACGTTCTACTCCAATCGGAATAGAATTGGTGGTGGGTAACCACGAAACTTTTGATTTCTCATCCGACTTTTTCGGAGCAATTCTTCAATACCCAGGTAAATACGGTCAAGTAAATGACTATACCTCTTTTATTGCAAAAGCTGCAGCCAATGAAATAAAGGTAGCCGTAGCTGCTGATATTTTAAGCTTAACAAAACTGACGCCTCCAGGAGAAATGGGAGCTGCAGTAGTAGTTGGAACTACACAACGTTTCGGAATTCCGCTAGGTTACGGTGGACCACACGCTGCTTACTTTGCCACCAAAGACGAGTATAAAAGATCTATGCCAGGAAGAATCATCGGGGTAACTGTTGATACTAACGGGAATCGTGCATTGCGTATGGCTTTGCAAACTCGTGAACAACACATCAAACGTGATAAAGCAACATCCAATATCTGTACTGCTCAGGTTTTACTTTCGGTTATGGCAGGAATGTACGCTGTATATCATGGGCCGAAAGGTTTGCAATATATCGCAGACAAAGTTCACGCTTTGACAGCCACTTTGTCAAACGAATTGGAGAAACTAGGTTTACTACAAACCAATACTGCTTTCTTTGACACTATCGTTATCAAAGCCGATGCTCAAAAAGTGCGCACAATTGCTGAACAAAACGAAGTAAACTTTTATTACATAGACAACAATACCATTTCAATTTCTTTGAACGAAACAACAAGTATTGCCGATATTAATACGATTGTAGGGATTTTTGCTGCCACAAATGGCACTCAAGCGAAAACCATCGAAATGGTATCAGAAGTCAATCATTTTCCTGAAGAATTAGTTAGAACATCCTCTTTCTTACAACACGATGTTTTCAACAAATTCCACTCAGAATCAGCAATGATGCGTTACATCAAAATGCTAGAACGCAAAGATTTATCATTGAATCACTCGATGATTTCTCTAGGTTCTTGTACAATGAAATTAAATGCAGCTTCTGAGATGTTGCCATTAAGTAATGCACTTTGGAACAACATTCACCCTTTTGCTCCATTAGAACAAGCACAAGGATACCAAGAAATGTTGTCTAAATTAGAACAGCAATTAAACGTGATTACCGGTTTTGCAGGAACCACTTTGCAACCTAACTCAGGCGCACAAGGAGAATACGCAGGACTTATGGTGATTCGTGCGTACCACCAATCGCGTGGTGATCACCACCGAAATATTGCTTTAATTCCATCATCGGCTCACGGAACCAATCCGGCTTCGGCAGCTATGGCGGGTATGAAAGTTATCGTTACCAAAACATTGGAAAACGGAAATATAGACGTAGAAGATTTACGTCAAAAAGCAATTGAGCATAAAGATGACCTTTCTTGTTTGATGGTAACCTATCCATCAACTCACGGAGTTTTTGAAAGCGCTATTATCGAAATCACACAATTAATCCACGAAAACGGTGGGCAAGTTTATATGGACGGAGCCAATATGAATGCACAAGTTGGCTTGACCAACCCAGCAACTATTGGAGCAGACGTTTGTCACTTGAACCTTCACAAAACATTCGCTATCCCTCACGGAGGTGGCGGACCAGGTGTTGGGCCAATTTGCGTTGCCGAACACTTAGTTACATTCTTGCCGTCAAACCCAGTTATCCCAACAGGTGGAGACAATGCCATCACTGGTATTTCTGCAGCGCCTTGGGGATCGGCTTTGGTCTGTTTGATCTCTTACGGTTACATCACGATGCTAGGAGCAGACGGTTTGAAAGAAGCTACAGAACACGCGATATTGAACGCCAATTACATCAAAGAAAAATTAAACGGTCACTACGACACTTTATATTCTGGTGAAATGGGTCGTGCAGCTCACGAAATGATTTTGGAATGTCGTCCTTTCAAACAAAAAGGCATCGAAGTTACCGATATTGCCAAACGTTTAATGGATTATGGTTTCCACGCACCAACCGTTTCTTTCCCTGTGGCAGGAACCTTAATGATTGAACCAACCGAGAGTGAAAACCTAGAAGAATTGGACCGTTTTTGTGATGCTATGATTTCGATTCGTAAAGAAATCGAAGCGTCTTCATTGGAAGACAAAAATAACGTACTTAAAAATTCTCCTCATACATTAGCCATGCTTACTGCCGAAACTTGGGATTTCCCATACAGCAGAGAGCAAGCGGCTTTCCCATTAGACTACATCGCCGAAAACAAATTCTGGCCTACCGTTCGTAGAGCCGATGACGCTTACGGAGACCGAAACCTTGTGTGCAGCTGTGCGCCAATTGAGGCTTACATGGAGAGTTAGATTACAGATTTTAGATTACAGATTATACAAAACCCTTTCAGCATTAAAACTGAAAGGGTTTTGTGTTTTCATTTGTCAGGATCAAAATAAGGAGCAGCTATTTCATGGTTTTTCATCAACATCACTCCTGCTGTCCGCTGTATCTTTTTTTAAAATAACCCTTCAAGAGTTCATCCTGATACCTATCGGGACTGAAAGGGTTATTTAAAAAAAAGGATGTCACTCCCATCAGGGCTAAACTACCTATTTTGTTTTTCATAAAAACATCTTTCAAAAACCCGAACACATGGATTGCTCCAAAAACGACACCGGACGTACAAAGTAAATCCGCGCTAGCGAAACAAATTTACAAAGTATAATACATAATAATTATTTTAAATGTTGTAGTTTAACAAACTAAATCCTTAATTAAATAATTTCATTATGAAAATTTCAAAGATATTGCTTACTATTTGTTTATCATTTGTGGTTTTGGGCTATGGTCAAAATAAACTAACCGGGAAGGTTGTCGATTTTAACAATAAACCCATAGCAAAGGCCAAAATATATCTAGATTCCATCTATTCCAAAGTTAAAACAAATAAGAATGGCGATTTTGAAGTTTTAATTCCTGCCAAAGTGAGTACTATTAATGTTTATTCTGATGAATACGAATTATTATCTTCTAAATATAACAATGAAGACAATATGAGTTTTGTATTTTTAGAAACTAATAAGTCAAAAAAAATCAAAAAAGAGAGTCATGTTTCATTAGCATATTCAGAAACAAATCAAAAATATGTTGTTTCTGAATCACAAAACACAAAAACCGCCAAAGAAAATCGCACTTATAATACTATTTATGACATGATAAGAGGTAAAGTAGCTGGAGTATCCGTTTCAAATGATAACAAAATAACTATTCGTGGATCTAGTTCAATAAAATATGTTGGCCCGCCAATATTTGTTGTTAATGGAATGATAGTTTCAAATATTGATTTTCTGATTCCAAACAATGTAAAATCGATAGAGGTTCTAAAAGATGCTGAGGCTGCTATTTATGGATCTCGCGGGTCTGCAGGTGCTATAGTAATAACTACAAAAAATTAATTTTCATAAAACATCTTTCTAAAACCCGAACGTACAGATTCTACACGAGCGATAGTAAACAGACAAAATAAATACTCCTAACCGAGTCTTCACGGAGAAGAAATGGTTATAATTTTTAAATACATTAATGATTATTCATTTTTTTAAATTTATTAACGCCCTAATTCTTAATTAAATATTCTTATTATGAAAATTTCAAAGATATTGCTCGTTATTTGTTTATTATTTGTGATTTTGAGCTATGGTCAAAATAAACTAACAGGGAAGGTTGTCGATTTTAAAAATAAACCCGTAGCAAAAGCCAAAATATATTTAGATTCCATTTACTCCAAAGTTCAAACAAATAAGAATGGCGATTTTGAAGTGTTAATTCCTGCAAAAGTGAAGACCATTAATATTTACTTTGATACCTACGGATTATTATCCTCTAAATATAATAATGAATACAAGATGAGTTTTGTGTTTTTAGAGGCTGATAAGTCAAAAAAAATCAAAAAAGGAAGTGATATCTCACTTATCTATTCAGAATCAGATCAAAAATATGAAGTTGCCGAATCACCCAATAAAAATACCTCAACTGATAAGCGTACTTACAACACTATCTATGATATGATTAGAGGCAAAGTTGCAGGAGTGAATGTCTCGGGAGATAACAAAATAACTATTCAAGGTGTTAGTTCCATAAACTTTATTTCTGAGCCGTTATTTGTTGTTGATGGGATGATAGTATCAAGTATTGATTATATTATTCCTAATAATGTAAAATCAATAAGGGTTTTAAAAGGTGCTGAGGCTTCTTATTACGGATCCCAAGGGTCTAATGGTGTTATCATAATAACAACAATAAAATAATTTATTTTACAATATTAAAAGGTGAGGTGTTTTTAGCCACTTCCATCTAGCACTAATTGTACACAACTTGGCTCGTCTGCGACATATATTAACTTAAATTAGAAAGTAATTTGTAGCGTCATCTTCGAGTCAACTAAATCCTAGAAACCAGATTTAAATACTAACTAAGAAAATTCAAGTAGTAATTCATCCCGTAAAGGCTATTTTACTTGATTAAATTTCACAAATACTTTTCAAAAAAAGCATCCGAAATTAAAACAAAATAACACTTTAAATTATTCAACCTTTAAATAGAAAATCAGATGACATTTATCCTTGTTATTTCGTAAAAAAAACTTTATCACAAAAAAACAACACTTTGTTACTTATCGCTTTTACAAAAATTAAACGCAATGTTTTTTAAAAATCAATAAAAAATATTCAATAATTTTGCATTATATCTAATATTTCATAATTATATGCGTGCATAGTAAATAATTTAACCATCGTATATTTTTTATAATTAATTTAGCCGAAATTTATCTTGAAATTGTCCCAATGAAAATAAAAATAACTGGTATAGGAAGTTATATTCCTGAGAAAAAGATTAGCAACACCGACTTTAGCGAACACGTTTTCTTAAATGAGGATGGTTCTCCCTTTGGTTATCCAAACGAAGTCGTAATTAATAAATTCAAAGGCATTACAGGTATCGAAAAAAGAAGGTATGCCGAGGATCATTATACTGCATCGGATCTGGCTTTCTTTGCTTCACAAAGAGCAATAGAAAACGCTGGTATTGACCCAGAAACCCTCGACTATATTATTTTCGCTCATAATTTTGGAGATGTAAAATTTGGCACAACCCAATCCGATATTATTCCTAGTTTGGCCACAAGAGTCAAACACAAATTACAAATAAAGAACCCTAAATGTGTCGCTTACGACATCCTTTTTGGTTGCCCAGGCTGGATTGAAGGCGTATTGCAAGCCAATGCATTTATAAAATCAGGTATGGCAAAAAAATGCCTAGTTATAGGCGGAGAAACCTTGTCCCGTGTAGTCGATGCGCATGATAGGGATTCTATGATCTACTCTGACGGAGCTGGAGCTTCGATTATTGAAGCATCAGACAATGAAACTGGAATGTTATCTTACGAAAGCGCAACTTATGCCGCCGAAGAAGCGAATTTTCTTTATTTCGGGAAATCATACAATCCTGAATTAGACCCAGATACCAAATACATCAAAATGTATGGCCGTAAAATTTACGAATTTGCATTAAGCAAGGTTCCAGCTGCCATGAAAAGTTGTTTGGATCAAAGTGGTTTAGGAATTGATGATGTTAAAAAAATTCTGATACACCAGGCTAACGAAAAAATGGACGAAGCCATCATCCAACGTTTTTATAAATTATACGGACAAACTCCTCCAAAAAACATTATGCCAATGAGTATACATGAATTAGGAAACAGCAGTGTTGCAACCGTACCAACTCTTTTTGACTTGCTAATAAGAGGCCAAATCGAAGACCAAGAAATTCACAAAGGAGATGTGGTTATTTTTGCTTCTGTAGGAGCCGGAATGAACATCAATGCTTTTGTCTATCGCTATTAAACTAAGCTGTACGCTTACTTATTCCAAGCCCACTTCACTTTTATTAGTGCAGTGGGCTTTGTTTTTAAAGACAAGATTGAACAAATTTTAAATTACAAACCCTATTACAAACCGTATAAGAAACAGAATCTTTATATTTGCAAACGCTAAAGCAAAGGCGATAGTTAAATTATAAAAACATGTACGAAAAAACGTTTCCCAATAAAAGATTCAAACATACTTTAGAATTTTTAAGAAAACACATCTCCACTTCTCAAAGCATACTCGATTTGGGTGTTGACAATCCTTTTTCTAAAATCATGAAAGAAGAAGGCTATTCCGTAAAAAACACTACTGGCGAAGATTTAGATATAAATCAAAGCGTTTTTTCGGAAGGGAAACAAGATGTGGTTACCGCTTTTGAAATTTTTGAACACTTACTCAATCCCTACACTATTTTAAGCGAAATAAAATCGGATAAATTAGTAATATCAATTCCATTACGATTGTGGTTTTCTTCTGCTTATCGCAGTAAAACCGATATGTGGGACAGACACTACCACGAATTCGAAGACTGGCAATTGGACTGGTTATTGGAAAAAACAGGATGGAAAATTATCGACAGCCAAAAATTCACACATCCCGTTAAAAAAATTGGATTTCGCCCATTGTTGCGATTTTTTACTCCAAGATACTATATTGTTTACGCGGAAAAAATTAAGATTTAAGATTGCTGTTTAACGATTCCTGATTTTTTGATTTTTAATTAACGCTTTATAACAAATCGTTAATCTAAAATCTAGAATCTAAAATCTAAAATTTTTTAAATGAACTATTACATCGTAATTCCAACCTACAACGAAGAAGCTTTTATTGCTTTGACCTTGCAATCTTTGATTTCGCAAACTGTTTTGCCTAAAAAAGTAGTCGTTGTCAATGATAATTCCACCGACAAAACTGCCGAAATTGTTCTGGCTTTTGCCAAAGAAAATCCTTTTATTACTTTGGTAAACAAAACTTCCAGCGCAATTCATTTACCTGGAAGCAAGGTGATTCAAGCTTTTCAAAAAGGATTTGAGACTTTGGATGAAGATTACGATTTAATCGTAAAAATTGACGCGGATTTAATTTTCCCTTCCAATTATTTCGAAACTATTATAAAACATTTTCAATCGGATCCGACAATTGGAATGGCAGGCGGATTTTGCTACATTGAAAAAAATGGGGATTGGGTTCTGGAAAATCTAACCGATAAAGATCATATTCGAGGTGCATTGAAAGCCTATAGAAAAGAAACCTTTCAACAAATTGGAGGCTTAAAACCTGCAATGGGCTGGGACACCGTTGATGAATTGCTTTGCAAATACTACAATTGGAAAGTAGTCACCGATTCGACATTACACGTAAAACACCTCAAGCCAACAGGTGCTAGTTATAACAAAACGGCGCGCTACAAACAAGGAGAAGCTTTTTATACTCTTGGATATGGTTTTTGGATTACGGCAATTGCATCGGCCAAATTGGCAATGATGAAGAAAAAACCACTATTGTTTCTGGATTATATAAAAGGTTTTTGGAAAGCAAAAAAAGCCAAAACACCATTATTAGTCACCAAAGAACAAGCTCTTTTTGTAAGAAATTATCGTTTACGAAAAATGAAACAAAAACTATTCTAATTAAAAAATTGCCAACTCATAACTTATAACTCATAACAAGTTTGTAATTTAGCCCATATTCTGTACAATTATGATGCTCATTCGCTATACCTCCCAAATTGGAAAATATTTATTGATGTGGGTAGAAATTTTCAAGAAGCCAACCAAATGGTCCGTTATGAAAGGACTTATATTCAAAGAAGTTGATGATTTAATTGTTGGATCATTGGGTATTGTAGCCTTTATTTCTTTTTTTGTTGGTGGGGTAGTTTCTATGCAAACAGCATTGAATTTAACCAACTCTTTTATTCCAAAATACCTAATCGGGTATGCTACACGTCAATCGGTGATTTTGGAATTTGCTCCCACATTCATGTCCATTATTATGGCTGGAAAAATGGGATCGTTCATAACATCCAGCATTGGATCAATGCGTGTAACTGAACAAATTGACGCACTTGAAGTTATGGGTGTTAACTCTCTTAACTATTTGGTATTTCCCAAAATCATAGCTTTACTCTTATACCCTTTCCTTATTGGTATTGGAATGTTTTTAGGGATAACGGGTGGTTATATTGCAACTGTTTATGGCGGTTTTGGAGCTAGTATTGATTTTATCGAAGGAATTCAAAGAGATTTCATTCCATTCCACATAGCTTACGCATTTACCAAGACCTTTATATTTGGTATGCTATTAGCAACTATCCCCTCTTTTCATGGTTATTATATGAAAGGTGGAGCACTTGAGGTTGGTAAAGCTAGCACAGTATCTTTTGTTTGGACTTCGGTTACCATCATCTTGCTCAATTATATTATTACCCAATTACTTCTAACAAAATGATAGAAATAAAAAACATAGAAAAATCATTTGGCGGTGTCAAAATTCTAAAAGGAGTTTCCAGCATTTTTGAATCTGGAAAAACCAATTTGATTATTGGTCAAAGTGGATCTGGAAAAACAGTTTTATTAAAATCATTATTAGGAATTCATACTCCAGAAGTTGGAACCATTTCTTTTGATGGACGAATTTATTCCGACCTTAGTTCTGACGAAAAACGAGAAATCCGCACCGAAATTGGTATGCTTTTTCAAGGAAGTGCTTTGTTTGACAGCATGACTGTTGCCGAAAATGTTGGTTTCCCGTTGAAGATGTTTACCAACGATAGCAATTCCAAAATACAGGAACGCGTTGATTTTGTTCTAAAAAGAGTAAATCTAATCGGTGCCCACAAAAAGCTACCTTCGGAAATTTCGGGAGGTATGCAAAAAAGAGTTGCTATTGCCCGTGCTATTGTAAATAATCCAAAGTATTTATTTTGTGACGAACCCAATTCGGGATTGGACCCAAACACAGCTATTTTGATTGATAACCTTATCAAAGAAATCACTGAAGAATACAACATTACAACAGTAGTAAACACGCACGACATGAATTCTGTGATGGAAATAGGTGACAAGATTTTATTTTTAAAGAATGGTCTCAAAGCTTGGGAAGGAACCAAAGAAGAAATATTCCTTACTGAAAATGAAGCTATAGTAGATTTTGTTTATTCATCAAAATTATTTAAAAAAGTACGAGAAGCGTATTTGAAAGGATAAGCATTTTTACTTTTATATTTAAAATAAAAATGGTATTGAGAAAACTCAAAACCATTTTTGCGTAATACCTTGACGATTTTCAAATTTACTATTGTATAGCCACTTGATGGCTCTCAATTTGTCCATCTATATCAATTTTTAATACATATATCCCTTTCTTAAGACCATTTACCTCAATCGCAGCTGTATTGTTTAAAATCTTAACTTTTCTTTTTTCAACGCCCATTAAATCATATAAAGTAGCAATTATGATATTTTCAGAAATTGGAGTATTATTTTTATCAAAAATGGTAATGTTTATAATATCTGTTGCCGGATTCGGATAAATCAAATAAAAATCACTGTTGGCATTTAGCAAATTAACTTTACTTTGCACTGATAAAGAATTACAGTTTTGTATATAAATTTCATCCTCAGGTTCAACTAAAAATGAACCACAATTGTTGACAGCTCTAATTGTAGGATTAAAAACACCTGAATACGTTTTTGAAAATTTAAATGTAATTGAATTTTGACTATTATATGTAACACCAGAACTAGGAGAAATTGAAACAAACTGCAAGCTTGAATTTGAATCTAACAAATTTGCAATAAAAGTTACATAATGATATTTTGTATCACAAAATTCTGATTCGTTATTATCCCTAACCAAAATAAATATAGGCTCCCCAACCCAAATTCTTTTAGTCAGAGTAACTTCTCCACAAACAACGTTTCCATAAGATATGGCAATAGTAACATAACCTGAACTTGTACCTACATGTGTCAAAGACAGACTTGAAGTTATATCTCCTGAAAATGATACTAGACTAGCTCCTTCAGTAATTGTCCATTTATAGGTTGCAGCTCCAGTAGGAACAGTAAATACAGCTGATGTGCACAAAGTATTTGGACCTGTCATTTGTGCTGTAGTTCCTGAACATAAATAAGAGCAATTTGCATATTCTGGAGAAGCTGCAGAGTTACTATTTGCAATAAGTTCCGCAGTTAACCAATCGCCATTTCTACGGTTAAAACTTATATGTGTTGAATTGTTAGTAGTATTGTTTATATCAAAATTTGATACAAAATTTTGAAAAGGAGAATTTTTTGGTGCTATTGGAGGAATTGCTCCAACAAATGATTTACGATACTCGGTATCGTAAATTACAGTAGTTCCTTTGCCAATATCCAACGCACTTGCAGTAGGAATAAACCCAAAGCCATTTGAAACTATGTTGTCCAATGGTAACTGTTTATTGTTTGTTTTCTGAATTCCTCCTCCATAAATATCATAAGGCAATATTCCTAACGGTTGATTTACATCCATGTTTGTAACAGATATGGATATTGGGATAAACCAAAATACTTTCTTTTTGTATTTGATACTGCCGTGATAAATATTTTTAGATTGATTAAGAGTTGTCATATATTTGGATTGAAAATCTATCTCCCAGTATGACTTTCCGGGAAATAATGCAGCTACAACAATATCAGGACGAGTAATTAAAGTTCCATAAACAGCATCCATTATCCCTATATAATTGGACAAAAAAGCATCTCTCCCAGCATCTTTTATATAGCTCATAATGTTGCCATTATCAATTTGTGTAATGCCACATTCGCTACCATTTGCAATAGCTATGTTACGAATAGGCTTGCCAACATAACCCTGCGGATATCCTAAATTTGATAATTCTTGTTGCCACGAACTGTGAATTGTGTTATCGATTGATCCAGTATTACTCACCCAAGTATATTGCATTTGTCTTGCAGCGGGTACATCGGCTAGGGAAAATGCTCTTAATGGAGTAATGGGAACATCAACGTTAGTATTTCCACCAAAAGCATTTATAGTATTGGAAAAACCCTCGGCAAAATTAAAGATCATTGGCATAATAACCTCTCCAGCTATAAGTGGTATAGGTGTTTATATACAGATTACGCAGGTGTCTAGCCGAATACTGAACACTCAAAGGTGTATTTGCTCCTAGATGTGGTGCATCGTGTGAAATATACAATTTTGTGTCGTGGTTAAAATTCCTGTTGAGTTCTATGTCCCGCAAAGCATAGCGGGCAACTAAACCACCCATGCTTTGCCCTATAACTACATTGGGTGTGGTACTGCCCGCTTGTGCTTTTTTTGTATTTACATATTTGATAACTTCTTCTAAAACATAAGCATTTTTTTGAATAAAATCGACCCCAACATTCCAATCGACGTAGATAATGTCGTATGAATTTATTTCTAGTGGTAAAACGGAAGATTGAGAAAAATTTATATTTCTTAAAAATTGTTCAATATTATTATCTCCTCCTTCATTTTCTGGGTTTAGAATAACTCCAGTGTCAAAACCTTCGGCAACAATAAGTGGTTTCCTTATTGTTGTGCCACCATTAGCATAACGGATGTATAGTGTAGCACTGCCATAGCCATTATTGTATTGGGTTGTTGCGGTAATTTTTACTTTTTCGAAACCTGTTATTGAGGTTCTGGCACTAGGATTTATTCGGGCTGTAGAAGACCCTATAGAGGATGTTAAGTCATCCAACCCTGCCTCTATCGCTACTTTCGAATGGCTCAAAAGGGTTTGACCGCTGGTTAATGTAATTTTGTATTGCCAAGTATAGGTATTGGCAACACTGTAGCTCACATTGATTAATTGGTCATACGGCACTGCGCGGAAACCTAAACCGTCCGAAAAATCAACTTGAATGCTTTGAACAGCAGCGGGATAGTTGGACAAAAATAGATTGGCAGGTAGTTTTACTTTTAAATCCAATCCTTTAAAACTAGTTACTGCAGGGGTCATAGCAAATAGTTGTTTTTCGTCATACGGATTTTGCCAAACGCTGCTTACGAATTTATCCGAGAATTGATTGTTGCTATAATTCAGTTTAGATGGGTACGCGGTATCATTAAATTTATTGTATTTAAAATACAAACCGCTCAAAGTCATCACGCCACTTACCCGTTGGGTGTACCATCGGGTTGCATATTCTTGAGGTGTAATAAAACCTGTATTGACTTGTCTTACTCTACACATCAGTAGTGTTTTGTAAATATCGGTTATCGTTTGTGAGGTAGTATAGGTAGAATCAGTAAATGTGCCGTTAAAGGCTTGCAGATTGGTAAATTCCATTCCAAAATCCAACAAAATACCGTGCGGAATTCTGTTCTTGTCTAAATTTTGAAAAACTTGGAGTGTTTTAGTTTTAAACTCGGTATTGTTTACTTGCAGTGCAAATAGAAAGCTTGAAAATAGCAAGCATAGAATAAGCAATCTAATGTTTTTGTGGTTCATTATATAGTTTTTTTATAGTGTTAGTAATTCATATCAAATCTTCCTTCTCTTATTTCTGTTTTTTCGCCTTTGGAGTTTACTGCATCAAACCAGAAAGTACCTGATATTATTGAGTTTTGAAGGTCTAAATGAGTGATTCTTAATTCACCATTATTTATTGTATTTGTGTAAAAATTATTTGTTAGAATAGAGGATATATAGTATTGTCCCCCCCCCCCTATAAAATCACCATCTTTTATCACATTTTTATTTAGAGTATATGTTTGTCCAACTTGTAGAGTACTTTGCCTTGTTTCAGCTCCAACTGTTCTGACTCCACCATTTCTCAAATCTGAATAATATAAATTAAAGTAAAATTTACCATTTAAAAATTCGTAATTACATTCTAATGCTGGATTAATACCCTCTTTATGGGGCAAAAACACTTTACCATTCACAAGGCAACCTACGGTGTTTGCCCCAGTTTGGGTTTCGGGAGGAAGTTGGTCTTTACCTCCAAAAATTTGTCCGTCTTTGTCGCAAGAGGTTAATAATACAATTGCAGTAAGTAAAAAAAAAAAGGTTTTTCATTGGTTAATTTTTTTTATTAAAAATAAAATATTATGTTTATTTACCTGTTAATTAAAAGCTAACTTTGATGTAATTAATTGGTTTTTAGAGCGTAAGGATTCGTTCATTATATAGTTTTTTATAGTGTTAATAATTCCAATCAAATCTTCCTTCTCTTATTTCTACTTTTTCGCCTTTGGAGTTTACTGTATCAAACCAGAAAGTCCCTGAAACTATTGATTTTGAAACATCTATTCTCGTAATTTTTAGTTCTCCAATATTTATCAAACTAGTACTAAAAATATCATTTACGGCAATTAAATACCACCCCCCCCTCCTCTTTCGGGATTGTATCCTTGATTTAATGGATAGGTCTGTCCTGCTTTTAATTCTATTTTTGCAGTAAATACACTTACAGTTTCTATACTTGATTTTCTATCATCCGAGAAAGACATTGAAAAATAGTATTCCCCTTTGTCAAATTGATAATAACAATTAACTGGAGATGAAATACCCTCTTGATGTGGTAAAAAAACTTTGCCATTTACGAGGCATCCTACGGTATTTGCGCCTGTTTGGGTTTCGGTCGGGAGTTGGTCTTTGCCTGCAAAAATTTGTCCGTCTTTGTCGCAAGAGGTTAATAGCGCAATTGCAGTGAGCAAAAAAAATAGGTTTTTCATAGTTATAGTTATTTTGCATTCATAAATTTGAAATTTAGTGTAAAATATCTTGTAACTCCTTAAAAATTAGAATTAAAAAAACATAAGAGTAGCGTTAACATTTTACGTAGCTGCATTAGATAATTCTTTCAAAAATATAAAATTTAAAGCTTATTCAGGTTAAATAAAAGTCAATATATATTGGAAAATTATTGTTTTAGAATGTTAACTAAGAATTTTTTGTAAACATCTATTTAGTTTTTGACTGTAAAGTTGAAGGAAATATTCTATTTCTAAAAAATGGTGTAAAAGCTTGGGAAGGTACCAAAGAAGAAATTTTCCTTACCGAAAATGAAGCTATTGTTGAATTTGTTTATTCTTCTGAATTGTTCAAGAAAGTTAGAGAAGCGTACTTGAAAGGATAGCATTTAAAATAAAATGGTTTTGAGAAAACTTGTATTGAAGTCTTATTATGGCATTTGTAAATACAAAAACAAGAATGTAAAAACGAAAGAGTGTAATTTTTAGTTTATCAACCTATTTTTTTAATAATTCCAATCAAATCTTCCTTCTCTTATTTCTACTTTTTCGCCTTTGGAGTTTATCGCATCAAACCAAAAAGTCCCTGAAACTATCGATTTTGAGACATCAATTCGTGTAATTTTTAGTTCTCCAACATTTATCAAGTTGGTACTAAATTTATTGTTTAGGTCAGTATAATATTCTACCCCACCCCCAGTATCTGGACCATATCCTTGATTTAAGGAGTAAGTTTGCCCTACTGTCAATACTGTTTTTGCCGTATAAATATTTACTGATTCAATACTAGCTCCCCTATAATCAGCAAAGGCCATAGTAAAATAGTATTCACCTTTAACAAATTGATAAAAGCAATTAACGGGAGAGTCAATACCCTCTTGATGAGGCAAAAATACTTTGCCATTCACAAGGCAACCCACGGTATTGGCGCCTGTTTGGGTTTCGGGAGGTAGTTGGTCTTTGCTCGCAAAAATTTGTCCGTCTTTGTCGCAAGAGGTTAATAGTGTAATTGCAGTGAGTAAAAAAAATAGTTTTTTCATTGGCTAATAGTTTTTTAAATAGTGTTAATGCTAATGTTGGCTTCTCTTACTCTATACATCAAGAGTGTTTTGTAAATATCGTTTACGGTTTGTGAGGTCGTATAGGTAGAATCAGTAAGTGTGCCGTTAAAGGCTTGCAGATTGGTAAATTCCATCCCAAAATCCAGCAAAATACCGTGTGGGATTCTATTTTTGTCTAAATTCTGAAAAACTTGGAGTGTTTTTGTTTTAAACTCGGTATTGTTTACTTGCTGTGCAAATAGAAAGTTTAAAAATAGCAAGCATAGAATAAGTAATCTAATGTTTTTGTGGTTCATTATATAGTTTTTTTATAGTGTTAGTAATTCATATCAAATCTTCCTTCTCTTATTTCTGTTTTTTCGCCTTTGGAGTTTACTGCATCAAACCAGAAAACACCTGATATGATTGATTTAGAAACATCGATTCGTGTTATTTTGAGCTCTCATGTTTTCAATTCGTTAGTGAAATATCGATTATTAGCTCCTATATCATAATTGCTCCCCCCCTGAAAAATCTCCATAATCAATTGAATTTTTATTTAAAATATAAGTTTGCCCAACTTTTAAATTTATTTTTCTTGTCTGGACACTAAATCCGACGGGTGTTGTTCCTCTAAAATCTGCACAAGTAATATTAAAATAATATTCTCCATTTATCAATTGATAGAAGCAATTTACCCCAGAATTTAATCCCTAATCATGAGGCAAAAAAACTTTACTATTTACAAGGCAACCTACGGTGTATGCCCCAGTTTGGGTTTCGGGAGGGAGTTGGTCATTGCCTGCAAAAATTTGTCCGTCTTTGTCGCATGAGGTTAATAGCGCAATTGCAATGAGTAAAAAAAACAGGTTTTTCATAGTTATGGTTATTTTGTAATCATAAATTTGACATTTAGTGTAAAACATCTTGTAACTCCTTAAAAATTAGAATTAAAAAAATATAAGAGGAACTTTAATATTTTACGCAACTGTATTAGATAATTCTTTTAAAAATATAAAATTTAAAGCTTATTCAGGTTAAATAAAAGTTAATATGAATTAAAAAATTATTATTTTAGAATGTTAACTAAGAATTTTTTGTGAAAACCTATTTAGTTTTTGACTGTAAAGTTGAAGAAAATATTCTATTTCTGAAAAACGGCGTAAAAGCTTAGGAAGGAACCAAAGAAGAAATATTCCTTACTGAAAATGAAGCTATAGTAGATTTTGTTTATTCATCAAAATTATTTAAAAAAGTACGAGAAGCGTATTTGAAAGAATAAAAGAAATTTATACAGAACAGAAAAGGGTAGAAATAATTTGTATAAATTATTTCTACCCTTTTCTACTTACTTTCTATAAACTATTTCAATTGAGAAACAATTCCTTTAATTTCTTGTTCCTTACTTTTGGGATAAATTAACAAGACAGAATCTTTATCTACTATTATATAATCATCAAGCCCATCCACAATTACTTGTTTACCTATTGCTGTTCTAATAATATTATTTGAAGCGTTTTGCAATAAAACAACTGCGTTTACCACTGCATTATTGTTGTCGTCTTTTGGTAATTTTTCATGCAGTGAACCCCACGTACCAAGGTCGTTCCAATCAAAAGTTGCTGGAAGAACATACACATTTTTCGCGTTTTCCATAATAGCATAATCTATTGAAATGTTTTCTGCACTTGAATAATTTTCAAGAATAAAAGCACTTTCTTTTTCTGTATTATAAGAATCATACCCTTTCATAAAAAGTGCGTACATCTCTGGCTGAAACTCCTCAAATGAATCCAAAATAGATTGAACACTCCACATAAAAATACCAGCATTCCATAAATAATTTCTGCTTTGAATAAATTTTCTGGCAGTTTTAAAATCTGGCTTTTCTCGAAACTGTATTACTTTCTTTATCGAACGGCTATCCAATTTATCAAATTCAATATAACCATAACCTGTATTTGGTGCAGTTGGCAAAATCCCCAAAGTCATCAATGATTCTTCTCTTTCGCATAAATCAAAAGAACGCTGCAAATTGGCGACGAATTGCATTTCATCTTCAATCCAATGATCGCTAGGCGCGACAACCATTACCGCATTGGGATTTATTTTTTTTATTTTCAAGGAGGCATACAAAATACAAGGAGCAGTATTTCGCATGGCTGGTTCCAAAACAATTTGCTCTTGTTTGACCATTGGCAATTGTTCCAAAATCAAATCATTGTAGCTTTCATGGGTTAAAATCAAAATATTTTCTTTAGGAATAATTTGAGAAAGCCTACTAAATGTTTTCTGAATTAAAGTTTCTCCAGATCCCAACATATCATGAAACTGTTTTGGAAATTCTCTGGTACTTACTGGCCAAAATCGAGATCCGATTCCTCCCGCCATCAATATTGCGTAATAATTTTTGTTCATTTTCTATGGTTTTTGGTTTGCGAATAAAGTCAACATAAATTTAATTTTCAACTACCCTGGTAACAACTCTACCTCAGCATTTGGGTTAAATAAATACAAACGCCCGGAACTTACTTCAAGACATTCGAAACGTTTGGTCCTAACTGCAATTTTTTTAAATATCTTTCCGTTTGAAATTCTAAAAATACTACCATAAGGAATCTCAAAGATATAGTTTTTATCATTCTGTTGGTCATACTGTTTTAAAGCCAAAGCCAAAGTAGCGTCTGTGTCACTACTAGCCGTAGGATTTCTAAAATGTCTTGCCAACAAAGGCAATAAATTATTAGGAAAAATTTCGGGACGAATAAAAGGAACCATCATTCGTTGAAAAGAGAGTTTCCATTCTCCTCCATGTGGTTTTATATTTCGTCCATATTTCTCAAAAGCTACCAAATGCGAGATTTCATGAATCAATGTAATCAAAAAACGGTATTTGTTTAGACTTGCATTAACGGTAATTTCATGTTTACCATTCATTCCTTTTCGATAATCCCCGTGACGGGTTTGTCTCTCGTTGACAATTTTGAGATGCACTTGATGCGTAACAATCAGTTCAAAAACTGGCTTTACGGAATGTTCCGGCAAATATTTTAAAAGAGTCTCTGACAAATTGAGTTATGGGTTATGGGTTGTCCGTTATGAGTTTTGGAACTTGGGATTTGTTTAATTAAGGATTTGTAGAAGAAACCGGTAATACTTTACCGTTAAAATATTTATTACCCGTAAGTGTAAAATCATAAATATAATTGGCCATTTCGCTAGCCGAAAGTGGCGCTTGGTATCCTGGAAATGCTTCTTGCAGCATTTCGGTTTGAACCGAACCCAATGCCAAAACATTGAACGAAATTCCTTGATCTTTGTACTCCTCAGCCAATAATTCCGACAAGGTAATTACAGCACCTTTACTCGAACTATAAGCTGCCAAACCAGCAAATTTGAGACTTCCTTGTACACCACCCATTGAACTTATAGTAACGACGTGACTTCCTTTTTGCAAGAACGGCAAACAAATACGGGTCAAATTTGCAACACCAAAAACGTTTACTTTATATATATTTTCAAAATCACATTGAGTTGTTTCTGAAAATGGGCGCAACAATAAACTCCCAGCATTATGAACTACAGCATCAATGGTTTTCCATGTAGTAGACAAAAAATTGGTTACTTGCTCCAACTCTGCCTCACTCGATAAATCTACTGAAAGACAACTTACATTTTTATGCAAAAGCAGAGCTTCATTTGTTTTTCTTGAAATTGCTAGTACCTGATGTCCTGCATTGGCAAATTGTAAAGCCAACTCCAAACCAATTCCTCTGCTGGTTCCTGTAATAATAATATTTTTCATATGTAGATAATATTGTTTTTGTTGGAATATGGTATCCCTAGATCTTCATTGGTGTTTATCTCATCTGTTACTACTTTAATTTAGATTTCGATGATTTTCAATTGCGACAAAATTTGTCATGGCGATTTCATAGAACAAAAATAGTCAAAACAGTTAAAAAACTGTAATTTTAAAATTTAAAAAATATATTTTTATCCTTTGATAAAAATCTAACTTTTGCTTACTTAAAGCACAATCTTTTCCCCCAAGCTCACCTCCTTTATGATAACATTCAACAAAAACTATTTTGGATTTGCAATTCTGACCTTTATTATTGAAGTTTTGATAGCGCTTTACATTTTAGGAGTCGAAAAATATTGGCTAAAAAAAGAAATCAAAAATTATTAAATAGAAACAACAAATATGAGTAATGAATTAATTGTAAAAAAAAGTTGGTGGACCAATAACTGGAAATGGTTTTTACCCTTTTCGATCTTGCTTTTTTTATTTTTGTTTGGATTCCTTATGAGTTCAAATATAGCTGGGGTTATGACTGATATTACTCAAGGATATTCCGATCATTCCCTTTATGAAAAAGCTATTGAGTCAGCAAATTCAAACAAAAGAGTGCAAGAATTAATTGGAGATATTGAACCAATTGATCAATTCGCGATTCTTGAAGGAAACATAATTTATTCCAATAACAACAATACAGTTGCTTTGTCAACACGAATTAAAGGTTCAAAAGGAACAGGAAAAATGGACATTTTAGCCGATAGAAATGGCACCGAATGGAAGTACAACAAAATCATTGTCCGAATCAAAGAGCCAAAAGAAGAAATTCAAATCCTAAAAAAAGATATTGACCTGAAATAATACTGAAATTTTTAAAAAACGACACTAGAGTTTTTCTTATTTTTGCAAAAAAACTAGAACTATCAACATGATTGAAAACATACAATTTGAAGTAGCAAAAAACTCAGATATAGAAGGAGTAATAGCTTTACAAAGCATTTATTTAGTATCGAATATGACTGAAGAAGAAAAGGCTTCAGGATTTGTAACTACTCCGTTTTCGATAGAACAATTGCAAGAAGTCATTCTACAAGAAGGCTTGTTTATTGCAAAAGACAACAACAAAATCATAGCTTATATTTTTGCTGCAAGTTGGCAATATTTCAGTCAGTGGGCTATTTTTAACCACATGACTCCAATGCTTCCGGGTTTAACTTTCAAACATTTTGAGATGACTGACCGCAATACTTTTCAGTATGGCCCAATTTGCATTGACAAAAAATACCGAGGAAAAGGTTTGATCAATCCTTTCTTTGATTTTATGAGAACACATCTTTTGAAACGTTTTCCAGTAAGTATAACTTTCATTAACAAAACCAATATGCCTTCTCAAAAAGCACATATTGAAAAACTGAAATGGGTTGTTATTGGCGATTTTGAATTCAACAATAACAACTATTTTATTTTGGGTTATGACATGAGCCAACCAGCTATTGGATAGTTTTCTTTAAATATTTTTTGTAGACTTTGCGAGCCTGAAAACAAGCCAACCCAATAAAAAAGAGCGGAATTACAATTGGTATAATAATTTTGGAATAATCCAATATTTTTTGGGATAACGAATCCAACAAAACTATTACGGAAAGCATACCCGAAAAGGTTCCTAACAATGTCCCTAAGATATAATGAAATTTAAGTTTCTTGGATAAAGTTATGTATTTGGCATTCATCAAATATAAATTCCAGCCCATCCAAAAAGGAATTTGCAGAAAATTTAATCCGCACAAAACCATTCCGATTAAAAAAGGAGAATATTGAATATAAGCTTCTAAAAAATTATGTTCTTGAGTCGTTTGATTCGAATAGGTATAAAAAGCAAAAGCAATCAACAATAGAAAAAAGACAGCGAAGAAATCGATACTTTTCATCAACTTTCTGTTTTGAGCCAATTGAGTAGAGAAAATTACAGTAAAATAAATGACAACTGCTTCGATTACAATCACTCCAAACAAATAAGAAACCAAAGCGTTTATTCCTAATTTTGACAATATTTCGACCCCAATAATATTCAAATATCCAAGAGGAAGCGAACCTACAAAGCTTACTATGAATCCAATAATTATGTTCTTTAAGGCTTTCATCTTTTAGAAATTGATGATTTTTTTGTTCTGTTTTTGATGCAAGTTGAATTCTTTCATCCCAACTTTGTGAGGCAAATACGGGTGTCCTTTTTTATTGTTAGCTACGCTTATTTCGTACATATAAGTGATGTGGCGTGCGAGTTCTTTCCAGGCAAAAAGCAAAGAATTTTTGGGGTCATAAATATGTGTTGGCTCACTTGCGGCTCCATTTAACTCGACCACCGAAAAATTTTTCCCTTGTTCTAATTCTTCCAGTGTGTTGTACATTATATCCAACCTTCCAAAATAAAAACCGGGTATTTGCAAACACATTTCGTTCAAAGTGTCAGTAAGTTTTGCTGTTATCCAATGACTTCCATCGATAAACTTGGCACCTCGAGCGTGATTTCCATAGGGTACCAGATTTATTTTTTCGCCGAAAGGCAAAACATCTTTAAGTTTTGATCCATATTCTTGTTTCAATACTTTCAACTGCAGCTCGTATCTTGGATTTTCCTTAATTAATTCCTCAAGCGTTGATTGTCCATTTCCAGTAATGATTAAAAATTCTTTGGAAACAATTCCCGTAATTCTACCTTCTTTTTGATTTGGATAGCGTACATAAAACACTCCTACTTCATTTTGAAACGGAATTAAATCTTGTACAATAAAATCAAAATTGGCTTTTTCGGAATACAGTTTTAAATCTGTTTCTGTCTCAATTTTTCTTACGCCTGAACCCCGTAATCCAATATCGGGTTTGGCTATAAAAGGATATTGAATTCCTGCATTTTCTAATACTTTATTTATTGCTTCAATAGAAGTTTTAGCTTTCACCAATTCGGTTTTCGGATAATAATTTTGTGGAATCAAATTGTAAATCTGTTTTTTACTTTCCATCATAAAACCACCATTTTTGATGGTTGGATTGGAAGCACTAAAAAAGAAAATAGATTTAGCCTTGATCGAATAATAGGCCCATAGAAAATAAATCGGAATATAAACAATTTGAAAAGGCCAGTATTCCCAATGGGTTAGTTTATGAATGAATAGTTTCAATTTTGTAATTGTTTTATGAGCTTTGTCAAAGTTTAAAACTTTGACAAAGCTATTAAATAGAAATAAATGTTTTGGAATATTCCTCGTTTGCAATCAAGTCAAGATGTCTTAGAACCACTTTGTTTTTCTCGATTATAGCTTGTGTAATACTCAAGGTTTTCAGTTCATTGTTTCGATTAATCACCAAGCCATGTTCGTTGTTATCCGTTTCTGTATAGCGATGAAAATGCAGCATTTTTTCTTCTGTAATTTCAGGATTGGCATCTAGAAAAGAATAAAACCAATTGGAACGTTGCTCCCGGACTTCTTTCGAATATAAAGTTGACGAAGACCAAACATAATTTTTATCAATCTCCAAAGCTGTGATTGATTTTTCGACTCCATTCCAACGCAATTGAAAAAGCTGTTTTTGTTGATACAAAACTAAGGTAAATGGCTCGATGTTTTCTAAATCAATTTCATTCCAGAATAGCTTTGGCGAAGTGCTACTAATCATTTCAAGCACAATCAAACCTCGACTTTTACTATAGGGTAAATGGACTTGATGCTTTTTGTCAGCTCCGTTTAGTAGAACCAAAACGGTTCCGTTTTCATCAACCACATACCAGGTACCTCCAGCTTTTGGGTCTTTTGGATAGATTATGTTTTTTCCATTTAGTTTGTAATTTCTTGGAGGAATAGCACTCGGTCGGATTATTTTTTCATCGCGATTGGAGGTTATTATAATGGTGTCATTGGAGCAAACAAAACTTACTGTACACATTGTTTTCTATATTCGATTGTAGAACGCGCCACTCCAAAATTGGAATCTACGGTTATTTTTTCAGATTTTAAAATTGCAACTTTAATCAATGCCTGATGATGAATACAATGTTCCATATTATACAATAATTCTCTATAATAATTGGTTTGAATTTGAATAGCATCGCCGTCAATTAATTGTTGAATCTCAAGATCTTTATTTTCTTTTTGAATACTACTCTTTATATCCAAAATCATTTGAATTGCATATTTGGTATCGGTTTGAATCAAGAAGTTACGGTCTCTTTTATCATAATTTATAATTCCATAATCATAATTTCTGTTCAAACACTGAAACATTTCAACGATATGTCGAGTATGTTCCCCAATACTAGAGCCACTCAATTCAAAACAAGGTTCCGAATATTCCTCATCAGACAATTGCCTGAGTAGTTCAGTCAATTCGTCCAGACTATTATTTATGGATGGAATTAGCATATTATAGTTTCAATTTTAAGAGGTTGACAATTTTACTTTTATTCCAATAAATTAATGCAATACAACAAAGAAAGGTAATTATTGCCAAAGTAAACAGTTCACCACCATCATTTTTCACTTCGATTCCCAACACAAAAAGATGAGAAAATATAGCCCCTAGCATTACACCTGCTCCTATTAAAGCCCCGAACAATGTTGTTCTAGGAATCAGAATTAAAATAGCAGCAATCAATTCCCCTATTCCCGATCCAATTCTGCCATACGGTTCGATTCCTAAAGTCGAGAAAATATAGACACTTTCCTCTGCCCCAGTAAATTTAAAATACAAGGTTTGCAATAAAATTATGGCTGCAGTTAAACGCAAAACCCACATAAAGATTGATGTTTTCATAATCGTTTTTATTTAGTTATTTTTTTCCAATTGATCTCTGCTTTTGTTTTCAGACTTGCTTCGTCTTTATTCCAACTTTTTAGCGTATTGTTGAAAAAAGCATTATAAAACAAATACAGCTTCCCATCAATAATTTTAAATGTTTCGGGATTAATTTCGACTTTTTCTCCTGCGCTTCCCATTGCATAAGCGCACCAACCTCCATATTGTGGTTCAAAACCCGCTGGATTTTTAGCAAAACTATCTTTATTGGCTGGTGAGGAAAAGTAATACGTAACCCCTTCGTAAGTAGTAGCCAAAGCTGCTTTGCCTTTTACTGCTTTGTTTTGTTTGAGGTACCCCACAGGATCATAGCCCTGAATTGCTACTTTTTTTTCTAAATTATATTCTGCTGCACGTTTAGTAGCGCTTTGGGCAAAAGTCGTAGCCGTTGTAAAGGCTAGTAACAGTAGTACAATTATCTTTTTCATTTTGTTTTTTGTTTAATTGTTGTTTTCTAACAGTACAAATGTATTGAGATGACTATTTACCTTTTGTCAGTTAGTTTACATTTGATGACAAATTCTTTATTTTTTTATTTTCCCCCAATTAACAGTTGCTTTAACAATACGTGCCTCCTTGTTTTTGGACCAATCTTCTCTAACTTTCAAATTATAATTTAAATAGAGTTTGTCTTCTACAACAGTAAACGCTTCGGGTTTAATGGAAGCTTCATACCCTTCGGACATTCCAAAAGCACAAAAGCCACCAAATTGTGGTTCGTAATGCGTTGGATTTTTTAAGAATAAATCTTTATTGTTTTCTGAGGCGAATTGGTAGGTTGCATCGTTAAATTTTGCAGTGATTTCTTTTTTACCTTCAATAGCTTTGGTACTTTCAAAATAAGCAACTGGATCATACCCTTGAATTGCTATTCCGTTTTTAAGATTGATGTGTTTTGCTGTTTGAGCAAATGTTGTTGCTGATAAAAATGCAACATATAAGATTATAATTGATTTTTTCATTTTATTTATTTTTTGTGTTTTTAGTTTTATACTGCAAATCTATGTTGATTTGAAAAGCAGTTTTGTCGTGTAGTTTACTTTAGGCATAAAAAATAAAAAAGTGCCTAAATAAAGGCACTTTTTTAAATTAAATTTGTTCTGCTATTGGCCAATCAATTTCTATATTTGTCAAATTGTGCATATAGTTACTGATGGTTTTATCTCCAATTACGATTACTACATCTATCAAATTAGCTTCTGAGTAACCGGCATTAAAGAAAGCATCTTTAGCATCTATCGAAGCTCTTCCTCTGTTTTTAACAACTGATGTTGTGAATTTTACCAATGCATCTAGTTTTGCATCGAAAGAAGCAGAACCTTTTCTGATTTCAAAAATTTGCTCTTCGGTTAGTCCGCTGAATTTTCCAAAAACTGAATGTGCCGATTGGCAATAGCGACATTCATTGATTTGACTCGTTACTAAATTGATGATCTCTCTTTGTTTACCACTTAAACTGTTTTTACGATTTTGCAAAGCCAAATAGTCGGCAAGAGCTGTTTCGCTTTTGGCATAGTACGCATAAAGATTGGGAACAAAACCAATCATTTTATGTAAGCTATCAAAAATTTGTTGATTGTTTGAAGATACTTCTTCACGAGTTGGAACTGTAAAAGTTCGGTTTGCTGTTGTGATCATGATACTTTGTATTTAAGTTTTTTTTGCCGTTATTGACATTACAAAGATGCGACCGTGATCCACCGATTTACAATCAACTAGATTAGTAAATTAGAAGCAACTAGTTGAATAAAAAAAGTGAAACTAGATTAACTTTTTTTGTAAACTCTAGTGTTTCTAAGCTTTGACAAATACTGGGTAGTCATTCCTAAAAAAGAAGCCAAAGCATACTGCGGAACGCGATTGGCAATTTTAGGATAATTTTGTTCAAATTCGGTGAAGCGTTCTTCAGCTGTTTTAGTCAAATTACTGATCAATCTTCGTTGCATTCCGGCAAAGGAACGTTCCGCCATTATTCTGAAAAAAGTTTCGAATTTAGGATTGCTTGCTTTAAGTTTTTGCTCGCTTTCAAAATCGATTTGCAAGATGATACTCTCTTCAATGGCAATCACAAACATTGAGGCAGGTTGTTGGTAGATATAACTGTTATAATCTGAAATCCACCAATCTTCAATGGCAAATTGGATAGTATGTTCTTCGCCTTAATCGGCCACAACATAAGCTCTAAATGCTCCTTTAACCACATAATTTCGGTATTTTGCAACAAAATCAGGTTGAATGATAAACTGTCTTTTTTTAACTTTAGTAACTTTAAAGCAAGACACAAACTCTTGAATTTCTTCCTCGGAAAATGAAATTCTTGATGAAATGTGGTCAATTAAAGGTTGATTAGTATTCATTAAGCAATTATCAGACTGTTAAAGCTACTGCTAAAATACTGATTTTCAATACAAAAATATCTCTCTTGCAAAATCAATTTTTCAAAAATAGATCTGAGGATAGCTATTGTCATATATCTAAAATGAATGTTGATATTGAATACCTAGAACAAAACTTCTTGTTAAACCATCAGGACGAACATCTCTAACTACAAAAGGAGCGGCTAATGATAATTCGATACTGTTTTGTTTATTGATTTTATAATTTGTGATTAAGTTTCCATTTAACGTTAAACCATCTGAACCTTTTATGGTTTCTCGTTTACCAAAAATGTTTTCGAAGCTATCTTCGCCAAGATGATAAATGAACAAAACATTGGGTTTAAAAGTAAATTTTTGATTTGGCGTTTTAATGGTGTACGTTGTTCTGAATAATGCATCAGATTTACGTTCGAATAAATTTGTACTTGGGAAATCATCGGTTCCAGAATATTCAGCAAAATAGGAGTTTTTATTGTTGTTGAAAACAGGAATTTGAATGGCTGCATTAAAATCCCATTTTTTGTAATTTAAATTTGTTCCTAAAAACAAATCGAAAGTTCCTAAACTCGATTGATAATCTAACGGAAGAGAAAAACCATTTATCTTTAAGTTAGAGCTCGTAAAAGGTATTTTACTTCCCAACAAGACGCTCCATTGGGTATTATTTTTTGCAATAAAAGTATAATTTCCAACCAAGAAAGCATCACCAAAGGCGGCTCGTGTTCCAAAACTCCCATTGGCTGCTGAAAATGTAACTTTACTACTCCAAGAAAAACGTTCGTTGACTTTTCTACCATAGGATATATATGGAGAAAAATAAGTCACATCGGCTTCACCAGCTCCAAAAATGGCTGCTATTTCAATATTGTTTTTAAACTCCTTCTCTGATGATGGGAAACTATTTCCAATGGAACATATTCCGGCATCGCTACAACCTTGGGCAAACGAGAATGTTGTTATAAAAACTAGTACAAGTATTAAAAATGTATTTTTCATCTCTATTAATTTTTAATTAATTCTGCAACAGCGAACAAGTGATTGTATTGTTGACAATGAATAAGAACAAATTTGTAATCCTTTATTTCAATGTTTTGCGGGACAGAATAAACCATTGTAGGATTTAAATTTCCTAAATTAACAAAATCCGATGGGGTATTGGTTTTCGATAAATACACTTTTAAATCTGGACCGCTAGAAATACTAAAATCAACTAATTGTAATTTATATTGATTATTTTCTAAAAAGATACTCACTTTGCCTTTTGCGTTAATCCCTGAAGTGGAAGTAAATGTGCCTAGTAATTTAGGAATTGTGCTTTGTTGATCAACATTTACAGGCATTAAGTCACGAGTCAAATCGCCTTCTACCTCACAGGACAAAATCAATGTTGAGAACATCAAAAGTAGGAATGTTTTTTTCATGGTAATAGTTATTTATATTTATACAAACGTAATAACTATGTAGTTTGGTTTTTGTCGGCTAGTTTACATTACCAATAAAATAGTTTTAAAACTAACCATTTGCGCGATTAAAACCAACAGTATCACGATACATCTGAGGCGAAACGGCAGCGTTATTTTTAAAGAAGCGACTAAAATAATGTTCGTCATCATATCCCAATTCAAAAGCAATTTCTTTTACTGCTTTGTTGGTGAGATACAATTCTCTTTTGGCTTCGATAATAATACGTTCCGAGATTAAATCGGTTAAGGTCTTGTTGAAATGATTTTTGGTAATCTTGGCCAAAGCTTTTGGGGAAATGTTTAGCAAGTCTGCATAATCGCTAGCAGAATGTTTGGTTTTGAAATTGGTTTCGATGAAATTTTTTAAATTTTGTAGGATGAATGGTGTTGTATTATCATTATTTATTTGCTCCTCATCGGGTTGCTGTTGATTTTTTAATCGTGTAGTAGTTATTAAAAATATTTTAAGATAGGAAACCAGCAATTCATATTGTGCCAACTCTGTATTTTGCATTTCGGTTATCATTTGATTCACTACCATATCCAAAATATTTCCAGATTGCTCATCAACAGTCACATAAGGAGGCTTGTAAATGTTATTGAATAAAATACCATTACAGGAAATCTCTTCTTGATGCCTGTGAATACAAAAAAACTCTGGATGAAAATTGATAACAACTCCTTCTAATTTTACATCCGACTTTAACATAAATGGTTGATACGGTGAAAAAGCCAATAATTGATTTTCTGTAAAATCATATTCAGAAAAATCGACGTTGACTTTACCGTTTCCTTTTTTAATCCAGATTAAAGAAAAATAGTTGAGTCTTTGAATCTCTTTAAACTGGCAATTGTCTTCAAATATTGATAATTTAAAGGCGAGGTTTCCATTTTGCGGATTGACTAAAGTGAGTGTAGATCGATCTAACATAGTATTATTTTATTACAAATTTAATTTAAATGAGGTTATAAAAATCAGTGACTCCAATATACCTGTTAACCGTAAAACCTTCTGCAAATTTTGCGTTTATGGGTCTCCCAAAAATACTATTGGTGCTTTTTATTTGATCGATTAACCCAGATATTCCATTGGCGTCATTACTATTTGCTGTAACAAATTGCGACTCAAAGGCTCGAATTGCTTTCAATTTTGTGTCCATTTCTAAAGAAATATCAATTACAAAATCGGGTTCTACGTAATAATCTTGGATATAATGATAAACGGCTTTGGGTCTCCAAGCATTTTGTGAGATACCATTAGCAAAAGTCTCTTTCATTTTCAAACCCGAAAGAAAACAAGCATCTGCTACTAGTTTTGCAGCATTTGCATGATCGGGATGACGGTCATGAATGGCATTACACAATACAATATCAGGTTGGTACTTTCTTATCATTTGGATAATCTTGATCCGACTTTCCTCATTGTTTTCGATACTTCCGTCGGGTAAATTGAGTTGTTCTCGATATTGAATTCCAAGGATTTTTGAAGCTGTTGCTGATTCTGTCTTTCTGCTTTCGGGTGTACCATAACTTCCCATTTCGCCAGCTGTTAAATCGATTATGGCAACTGTTTTTCCCATGCCAATGTGTTTAACAAGCACTCCAGCTGTGGCGCATTCTACATCATCGGGATGGGCTCCAAAAGCGAGTATGTCAATTTTGTATGGATTCATAATTTCTGGTTCAAGGTTGTGTTAGGGATTGTAGCATTGTTTAGCTTTGCTCAGTTCGGCATAGCCTCGGGTGAGCTCTTTTTGTGAAACGTAATGAATCAAAAAAGCGAGTGCGAAAAGCCCGACCCGCATTTTTCTTGCGGGTAACACCCCAATTATGCAACAAATTTCTTAAAAATAGTGGTGGCAATATGACCTCCAAAACCAAAAGTATTACTCATGGCATAGTTTACTTCTTTGAATTGTGCTTTTCCTAAAGTCAAATTTAGTTTATTTACAAATTCAGGCTCGACTTCCTTGGTATTAATTGTTGGCGGAATGGTATTTTCTTGAATGGCTTTGATCGATAGAATTGCTTCGATAGCTCCTGCAGCTCCGAGCAAATGTCCCGTCATAGATTTCGTCCCACTGATATTTAAATCGTTTCTGTCTCCAAAAACTCTGTACATCGCTTTCAATTCGCTTTCGTCACCCATGTGCGTAGATGTTGCATGCGCATTAACATAATTGATTTTTGAAGCGTCAATTTCGGCATCTTCAAGCGCATCCATCATTCCTAAATAGGCTCCTTCTCCTTCGGGATGCGTTCCTGTTAAATGATAGGCATCGGCAGCCATTCCGCCACCAACGATTTCTGCATAGATAAATGCACCTCTTTTTTGTGCGGATTCGAGACTTTCTAAAACCAAGGCTCCAGCTCCTTCACCCATAACAAATCCATCTCTGGAAACATCAAAAGGTCTTGAAGCAGCTGCAGCTTGTTCATTATTTGTTGATAATGCTTTTGAGGCATTAAATCCACCCAAGCCACTTTCATTTATGGGAGCTTCAGAACCTCCAGTGATGATGATAGCTGCTTTTCCTAATCGGATATAATTGTATGCGTCGATAATAGCATTATTGGAAGAAGCACAGGCTGAAATGGTAGAAAAATTAAGTCCACGAAAACCGTGACGAATTGAAATAATACCACTTGGAATATCGGCAATAATTTTTGGTATAAAATAGGGATTGAAACGAGGAATTTTACCTCCATTTACAAATTCTTCTACTTGATCTTGAAAGGTTTGAATACCGCCGTTTCCGGAACCCCAAATGACACCAATTTTGTCTTTGTTTACTTGTTCAAAGTTGATGTTGGCGTTCAATATCGCTTCTTCGGAAGCTGCAACGGCATATTGGGTAAACAAATCGTATTTACGAGCTTCGTTTTTTTCGAAATAATCACTTGCATTAAATCCTTTTACTTCGGCTGCAAATTTGGTTTTAAAATGAGTGGTGTCAAATTTGGTTATCAAATCAACTCCGCTTTTACCTGCAATACTATTTTTCCAGAATTCATCTACAGAATTTCCGATTGGTGTAATAGCTCCCATTCCGGTTACTACTACTCTTTTTAGTTCTTTTAACATGATTTTATTGATCGCTTTTTTAAATAATTATTTATAAACCTGCGTCTTGTAATTTTTGTCTAAGCAATTGATTCTCATTTTCCAATTGGGTAATTTTTTCGAGTTGTGGCTTTAGTGCTTTTTCAATTTCACCAACCGTAAAGCGTGGTGTAATGTGTTGCGGACAGTTCCAATCGTAGGCTTCTATATGAAACAACATTATGCGTTCTGGTCGGTATTGATATTCGCCTAAATCAAAAGAATCAAGTAATTCCGGACTGTCTTTCAATTCAACAATTTCCGCTCTGGCAAAAATTTTCAGTCTTGCTCTCGCTGGATAATCCATCATGATGAGTGCGACATTATTATTGGTTGCAACATTTCCAACGGAGATGTATTGTTTGTTTCCTGTGAAATCTATAAAACCGATAGTGTTCTTGTCAATGACTTTTACAAAGCCTTTTGGACCGCCACGATGTTGAATATATGGGAAGTTTTTCACGCCAATTGACGCTAAATAAAAACTATCTCGATCTTCGATAAACCTTTTTTCATTTTCGGAAAGTCCATCAACGATATTGAATTTCTCCATACGTTCATATCCTTTGCGACTGCCGTTTTTTTCCTGTAATTCTTTGACAGCATTGGTAAAAGCTATTTCTGCAAAATTTTTAGCCATGATAATAATTGTAAAATTACTCTTCTAAAAGTCGTCTATGATAATTGATTTGTCCCAAATGATAGGCTAAATGTGACGTTAAATGAATCAAATAATACTCGGTAGTGGTCGGTTTATCAGAAACATGCATTGGAAATTCTTTCTCTAAATCACTCGCTTGTAATTGAAGCAAACTCGCTTGCACCACCTTTTTGGTCGCTTCAATTTTAGATAGCAATTCCGTTTTAGAGATATTTTTACTAGAAAACTCTAAATCCCGATCTCTAACATATTCAATTTTTCCCAAACCTAAACCAACATATGTATTGAGATTTCCTATCAAATGCAAGCAAAGGTTTCCCGCTGAATTGGAGATTCCTTTATCAATTCTCCACAGATTCCTTTCGTCCTTATAGGATTCAATTTCTGTTTTCAATTTGTCTAAATCACGAACAAAAAAAGCGCTGATGTTTTGAATATTCATTTCTATTTTTTTTTTAAATTAAAACTAATTATAACCCGTTGGATGTAATTCAGTTTTAAAAAAAATAAACCACATAGACACATAGATTTATAATTAATGATTAAAGGGCGAATAGAAATAGTGCTATTTTTCACATAGTTTGACTATGTGAAAAGTGAAACATCTATCAAGTTCTTTTCAAACACTATAAATTCTATGATTCTATGTGTTTAAAAAATAATTACACCCAACGAGTTAATTATAGTCTTCTGTCTTTCTCGTCAATTGGCAAATCATTGATGCTAGCAAAACGCTTACGCATTAAACCGTTTTCGTCAAATTCCCAGTTTTCGTTCCCGTAGGCACGAAACCATTGTCCCGCTGCATTTCTATATTCATACTCAAAACGAACTGCCATTCGGTTTTCACGAAAGCCCCATAATTCTTTTTTGAGTTTGTAATCAAGTTCTCTTTCCCATTTTCCTTTCAGGAATTCTTTTACGGCTTCACGACCGTTGATAAAATCCGTTCTGTTGCGCCATTCGGTGTCGATGGTATAAGCCAAAGCAATGCGTTCTGGATCTTTGCTGTTCCAAGCATCTTCGGCAAGTTGTACTTTTTGCAAAGCAGTTTCCATAGTAAATGGCGGAAGTGGATGTTTTTGTTCCATGATAATTATATTTTTTAAATTATGATAAAGAGTTTATAGACAATAAATTAGACTGTAATAAAAGTTCTGAAATTTCAATTTCTAATGATTTTTGTTTGTCTTTGGCATACCATAAATGAAGTTGGTTTGCATAATTTGCTGCTGTAGCTGGATTTGACTTTAACTCCTTAACTAGTTTTTGAGCAAATGCAGGTCTTGGTCCCCAAACTCCAGTAACATTAAAATTAGAATCTAATTGGATTAACTTTGGAATGGACCGACCGTTATTGGTTAAATACTGATCCATTAATGGTAGATTTTGATCGCGATAGACCAATTTCATTTCTATTTTCCCTTCACTCACACTTTCAATTTTGTGCAATGCTGGAAGAATTTGTGAAGCATCACCACACCAATGTTCGGTCAAAACCAACCAATAGGTTTTATTTTTTAAGAGTTGAACTTCTTGTGTTAAGGTATCCGAGATTGCAAAAGTTTTTTCTACACGATGCATGCGGTGCTGATTCAAACTGATGTATTCTTTTATTTTGATATCGGAATTAGTAGCCAAATCATCGGCCATTTGTTCCTTGTATTCAGCATAAGAAATTCCGTTGTCAAAATATTCTTTGTACTCTAAATTTGTTATTGAAGCAACACTATTTTCAGTTATCATAATTCTTTGTTTTGTTGAGTACAAAGTTGCAACAGTATGCTTTAATTTAAAATGGAGTATGTTCGCAATGAGATGGACAATTTTCCCAATGAATGAAATTTATGTACACTATTAATTAAATTTTTAATCCAAGATAGAAAGACTAACCGTCATAATGTCTTTCAATATTTTTGGATTATTATTGGCCTTTATCGATACTCGTAATCCAAAAAAGATATTGATAAAATATCTTGCCAAAGCTTTTGCATCTTGTTTGGATGAAATTTGCCCTTTCTGTTGTCCCAGTTTTAAAGCGTTTTCTATGGCATTTTCAAAATCTTGTCTGTTGGAATCAATGATAATTGCAATTTCGGGGTCGGTTCCAGATAATTCAGTTGCCGTATTTACTATAAAACATCCTTTTGGATTTACGGCATGACAATCTTGGTCAATAATTAACTGCAAGACTGTTGAAATGGTTTCTTTAACATTCTCTGTTTCTTGAAACATTGTAATAACAGCATCCGCAAATTCATGCTTGTACCGTTTTAAAGCCTTTATAAATAAAGAACGCTTATCGCCATAGGTGTCATAAAGACTCGACCTACTTAAACCTAAACCGTCAACCAAATCATTAGCCGATGTGGTATTATAGCCTTTAGTCCAAAAAAGCTCCACCGCTTTGTCTAATACTTCAATTTCATCAAATGCTTTATTTCTTGCCATAGTATTTATAATTATAAAAATTTTGCCATCGCAAATATACGATGACAAAATTAATTAAGGAACGATTGTTCCAATAAATGATAAAAAAAAGGTTATACTACGGCGTTAACACCAAGTCCACCATCAATCGGGTAATCTGAACCTGTAGTGAAAGCAGCATCGTCACTGGATAAGAAAGCAACAATTTTAGCCACTTGTTCTACTGTACCAAAACGTTTCAATGGAATCGCATTTTGCATGGTTTGTGCCAACCCGTTTACACTTTCTTCATCCAATCCCAATTTACCAAAAATAGGTGTATTTATTGGACCTGGACTAACC
This sequence comes from Flavobacterium rarum (SeqCode), assembly GCF_965234445.1. Classification (GTDB taxonomy): domain Bacteria; phylum Bacteroidota; class Bacteroidia; order Flavobacteriales; family Flavobacteriaceae; genus Flavobacterium; species Flavobacterium rarum. Next base: position 196,136 of record NZ_OZ248503.1, read on the forward strand.
GAGTTTACCCGTATTTGACGATCAGCAAGTTCGATTGATGCAGCTCTTACCAAAGAGTTTAATGAGGCTTTACTTGCGGCATATACAGAACTGTTTGCCATACCAGTAGTTGCATTTAATGAAGATAAAAAAGTTACCGCAGCACCTTCATTCAAAATGGGAATAAACTTTTGTAAAGTAAAAAAAGCCCCTTTAAAATTAATATTCATAATAGAATCAAAATGATCCTCGGTCACCGATTCAATTGGAATAAAAGCAGCGATTCCAGCATTTATAAATAAAATATCTACTTTACCAACCGTACTTTCTACTTGTTTTACCAACTGATCTATGGCTACCAAATGACTTTGATCTGATACAATTCCGATTACGTTTAATTCTGCTGCTGCCTTTTTTACGGCTACTTCATTTCTACCAGTTATTACAACTGTAGCTCCTTCGGCAACTAATTCTTTGGCAGTTGCATATCCAATTCCGCTATTACCACCCGTAATAACAGCAATTTTTCCTTTTAATTTGTTTGACATTGCTTTCTATTTTTAAGATTAAAATGCAAATATAATTCATTTTGGAACGATTGTTCCAAAATGAATTAAAAATTTTTTATTTATTTTGTTTTGGCAGAAAATAAATTAATGGAATTGCATATGCCCAGTGTCTCACCATTGAAACAAAAGGAATTATTGCTGCAATTTTAGTTCCTGCAATTCCGCCTCCTAAAAGAGGGAACATAAATAACCAAACTAAAGCAATCGTTTCTGCGGTTACAAATGTTAAAGCACGTGCCCAACTTGGTCCCCATAACGAAGGTGCGATTCCTGCATAAAGTACGGCTAGTAAAATACCGTTTGAGTAATGTCCCAAAACGCCGTAGGCCAAACCTAATTCTGTTTTTGCTCCAATAATTCCAGCGATATCCCACCATTGTCCCGTAAAGGCAAAACCTACAATGTCGAATGCTACTGTTCCTAATAATCCTGCTATGATGGCTTTTTGCCAATTGATTTTTATTTCCATTTTTCGTTAATTTTTAAAGTTGTTTGTAATGTAATTAGTTTAATTTACTCTTGATGATAGCCTGATCAAATGCTTTCTTAATTTGTTCATTTGATTTTGCTACACTGATTCGAGAGATTACTTTTTTGGTATTGGCATCGACAAAAGCAATTTCGCCGGTAACATTTCTATCGGTGATTTCTTTGTCAATTCCTATTGTTTCCAAAGCTACACTACTTGCTTTTTTTGTTGCATTATCGGTAGCATCATAAACTAATATCGATACTTCTGGTTCTTTGTAAAGCGGTAGAACTTCTGTAATAACCCGAGTTCCATGTTCCTTGCAAGTTGGACACCAATCTGCCTTTGTAACTACGGCATAAACTTTACTTTCTGCTTGAGCAAATGCTCCAAAACTTACTAAGAACAACGCTACTACTAATTTTAAATTTTTCATTTGTTTATTATTTATGGTTTATATTGTTTAAAAAACTTCTTATGGCTATTGTCATTTCATCACTGTAACTCTCTAGAGCAAAATGTCCCGTATCATACAGATGAAAGTCAATATTTTTTAAATCTTTTTTGTAGGCTTCAGCTCCACTTGCGGGAAAGATATAATCATTTTTACCCCATACAATTAATGTTTTAGGTTGATATTTTCTAAAATAAGCTTGCCATTTTGGATAAAGCTTTACATTACTTTGATAATCATAAAACATAGCCAGCTGAATAGCATTGTTCTCAGGACGTGATAAATGACGCATATCCATTTCCCAGTTGTCATTACTTATTAAAGTTGCATTATGAACTCCGTGCATATATTGCCATTTTAATCCATCCATACTATGAAAACCTGCTAATGTTTTTTCGGTTTCTTTGTCATTAACATTCTTCCAATATTTCTTGAAAGGTTCCCAAAAAGTCTCCAAACCTTCATCATAGGCATTCCCGTTTTGGATGATTAAAGATTCAATTTTAGTTGGATTTTTTTCAGCTATTCGAAAGCCAATTGGTGCACCATAATCCATTAGATACAAGCTGTATTTTTGCACTCCTAAAGTATCTATTAACTTTTCCATAATAGTAGAAATGTTCTCAAAAGTGTAAGCAAAATTAGCCATTGCTGGTTGTTCACTTCGCCCATACCCTGGGTAATCTGGAGCAATTAAATGATATTTATCCGATAGATTGTCGATTAGATTTCGATACTGAAAGGAAGAAGTGGGATATCCGTGAAGAAGTACCAATGTTGGTGCATTTTTATTACCAGCTTCTCTATAAAATATCTCAGTGCCATTTATTTTAATGGTATGATACGTTGTCGAATTTTTATTTTGTCCCTTCGCAATTTGAATAGTAAACAGAAATCCGAAAATTGCTGTATAAATTATATTTTTCATCTTATTTATTTTTCTTAAAAATTTTACTTTTACTTATTACAATGCTGGAGCTAATGGAAAATCAACTTCAACTTTGGTTAAATTGTGTAAATAGTTCATTGCTGTTTTATCACTTACTTGAAGAATTAAATCTACCAAATTTTCGTTAGTATATCCTTCATTAAAAAATGCATCAACCAATTCTGGATTGGCATATCCTCTTGTTTTTGTAATTTCTGCAGCCAATTGCACTAAAGCATTTAATTTAGGATTGGTACTTTTTGCATTTCGGATGTCTAATAATTGCTCGTCTGAGAAACCATTCATTTTTCCTAAAACTAAATGCGCACTTTGACAATACACACAATTGTTCACTTGGCTTACAATTAAGTTAACGGCTTCTTTTTCTTTACCTGACAATGATGTTTTAGCATTTTGATACGCTAAGAATCGCTCTAATCCATTTTTGGAATAGGCAATAGTGGCATATAAGTTAGGAACAAATCCTAATGCTTTTTGTAGGTTGTCAAAAATTACTTGATTGTTTTCTGAAACTTGTTCTCTTGTTGGAACTGTAAATGTTGTCATTTTATTTTTCTTTAAAATTGATTGTCGATATTGACAGTACAAAGATGCGACAGCTCTAAAGGATTTAAAATGGACAATGAACGCCAGCTGATGGACAATTTTCCATAGTAGTGTTATTTTAATGCTTTTATCCGAAAACTATAACTTCATTAACTATAAAAGTCATTAACCGCAAGTTTAAGCATACTCCATTAACTATTGCTGGAGCGCCAACTGGAGCAACAATCCAAAATACAAAAAGCCCCATAATTCATAAATTATGGAGCTTTTTGTAGTGTGAATTTATTTAATAACCTTTACAAAGTTTTGCTTTATAAAACAGACCTTATACCAAATACCTACACAATATAGTCAAATCATATTTTTGTCACATCGAGCGAAGTCGAGATGCAACATAGGTTCTCGACTCCGCTAGAACTGACAAATTGGACTGTTTTATAAATATTTCTGGTATTAATTACAAAGCTGGAGCCAAAGGAAAATCGACAGTAACTTTGGTTAAGTTATGCAAATAGTTCATAGCCGTTTTGTCACTTACTTGAAGAATTAAGTCTACTAAATTTTCGTTAGTATATCCTTCTTTGAAAAATGCATCCACCAATTCTGGCTTAGCATATCCTCTTGTTTCTGTAATTTCAGCAGCTAATTGCACTAAAGCATTTAATTTAGGATTGGTACTTTTTGCATTTCTGATGTCTGATAATTGCTCATCGGAGAAACCATTCATTTTTCCTAATACTAGGTGAGCGCTTTGGCAATACACACAATTGTTTACTTGGCTCACCACTAAGTTAACTGCTTCTTTCTCTTTACCAGTCAAAGACGTTTTTGCGTTTTGATACGCTAAGAAACGCTCTAATCCATTTTTTGAATAGGCAATAGTGGCATATAAGTTAGGAACAAATCCTAATGCTTTTTGTAGGTTGTCAAAAATTACTTGATTATTTTCTGAAACTTCTGATCTTGTTGGAACTGTAAATGTTGTCATTTTATTTTTCTTTAAAATTGATTGTCGGTATTGACATTGCAAAGATGCGACCCCTTTACAGTTTATAAAATGGATGATTTCCGCAAGGTGATGGACAATTTTCCTTAGGAATATTATTTTAAAGATTTAGCCGCCGCAACAAGAAGTTCATTTGAAATTCTGTGCTTAAAGTCAGGACTTATATATTCAAATTGAATCGTTCCTTCTTTATCCACAATAAAAACAGCAGGCACTGGAAGAAAAGTTGTATTCACACCTTCTGAACCTTCAGTAATAATTGGTTTGTAATTTTCTGGAGCTTGAAATGCAATTCCAACTGCTTTAGACAATGCACCATCACTATCAGATAATAAGGTATAATTAATTTTGTCTTTATCATCAGTTGCTTTCAAACTTTTTGGAGAATCAGGACTTACTGCAATAATTTGATACCCTAAACTCAATAAATCTTTCTCCGCATTATTCAATGCTGCTAAATGCATATTACAATAAGGACACCAGCCTCCACGATAAAAAACCAATATCGTTTTTTGGGAAGCTAACATTTTTGTTAAGTCTACGGCGTTACCATCAACTGATTTTAAAGATGCTGCTGGGATTTTTTCACTAATTAATAACGGACTAACATCGGTCGGTGATTTTGGCAAATCACTTTGTGCACAAACACTAAATCCAAAAGCAAGTAATGCAATACATATCAAATTTTTCATAGTTTCTATCATTTAAGTTGACACAAAACTACATTTAGAATTCAGACAAATTTGTCAGCTACTTTACAACTCAAACAAAATAAATAGAGAAACTACAATTTGGTAATATCCTCAATGATTATTTCTTTGCGATTGTAAAGCAATAAGCCATTGATTTCCATTTCATTTAACAATTGTGTGGCAGTTTGTCTGGAAGTACAAATCACCTGAGCCATATCATTTTGGGTAAGATAATTTTCAATAACGACTCTATTTTCGGTGCGTTTCCCTTCTTTTTCGGCCCAATCTTTAAGAAATTGATACAGCCTAGTTTTGGCATCTTTGGAAATCAAATTGGAGTAACTGTTTTTAATCCGTTTCATTTTCAAGCCTACAAACTTGGTATACGACAAGGCCAAACTTGGGTTTTGGAGTAATAATTCTTCAAAATCGGATAGTAAGAAACTACAAATGATAATTTCATCTGTCAATGCTTTTGCATATTCATTGGAATTGGCATCACTTTCTAAGGTCAATTCACCAAACAAATCGCCTTTTTGAATAATGTCTTTGATGGTTTCATTGCCATCTTCATCGACAGCAACAATCTTGATATTTCCTTTTTTGAGCAAAAATACTCGAGGCACATCCGAGGATGAAAAGTAAATAATATCACCTTTTTTGGCTTTTTTAAAACCGGTAATAATGCACAACTGCTTAATTTGTGACATACTCAATGTCCAAAACAACTTATGATCTCTCAAGTACCAATATTTTAATTCGTCGTACATAACAATTTATGAGTGTGTTTTCAATTACTGTAAAAATAAACAAAGTCTTCTTTAAAAAAATACATTCTCAAAATAAAAAATCCAAACTCGAATATTCAAGTTTGGATTACTATATCAATTTATAAGTAAAAAAACAATATGACAGTCCGCAAAGTGTACCAATTGTTTTCTTTTGCCACAGATTAGCACAGATTTTACACCTATTATTAGAGAAATCTGTGTGAATCATTTTAATCTGTGGCTAATTTTATCGGTAGGTATTAGTCGCGGATACTCATAAAAAACAATTAAGAAACCAAACCTCTAGAAATCACAATACGCTGAATTTCTGAAGTTCCTTCGTAAATCTGAGTTATTTTTGAATCACGCATCATACGTTCTACGTGATACTCTGCAACATAACCATTTCCACCGTGAATTTGAACCGCTTCATTGGCTACTTCTAAAGCAATTTCTGAAGCATACAATTTGGCCATTGCTCCTGAGTGTGCAATATCTTGTCCTGCATCTTTCTCACAAGCTGCTTTCATCACCAATAACTTTGCAGCCGTTACTTTTACATACATATCTGCCAATTTAAAGGCAATGGCTTGATGTTTGAAAATTTCTTTTCCAAAAGCTTTACGCACTTGAGAATATTTCAATGCCAATTCATAAGCACCAGTTGCAATTCCTAAAGCTTGTGAAGCAATTCCGATTCGACCTCCATTCAATACGTTCATCGCAAAAGCAAATCCAAATCCATCTGCTCCAATTCTATTTTCTTTAGGTACTTTGACATCTGTAAACATCAAAGAATGTGTATCGCTTCCACGAATTCCCATTTTCTTTTCTTTTGGACCAATCTCAAATCCTGCCCAGCCTTTTTCTACAATAAAGGCATTGATTCCTTTATGACCTTTTTCAACATCAGTTTGAGCGATTACTAAATAGGTAGAAGCAGTACCTCCGTTGGTTATCCAGTTTTTAGTTCCATTTAATATATAATGATCCCCTTTATCGATAGCAGTTGTTTTTTGAGAAGTAGCATCAGATCCTGCTTCTGGCTCAGACAAACAAAACGCACCTATTACATCTCCTTTGGCCAAAGGAACCAAATATTTCATTTTTTGTTCTTCGCTGCAATATTTTTCCATTCCAGCACAAACCAATGAATTGTTTACAGACATTATTACTGCAGCCGAAGCATCTACTTTTGCAATTTCAGTCATTGCCAAAACATAAGAAATGCTATCCAAACCAGAACCTCCATATTTTGGATCAACCATCATACCCATAAAACCAAGTTCTGCCATTTTTTTGACTTGTTCTGTAGGAAATTTAGAGAATTCATCCCTTTCAATTACTCCTTCTAATAATTCAGCTTGTGCAAAATCTCGCGCTGCTTGTTGAATCATTAATTGCTCTTCGGTTAGATTAAAATCCATAATAATATAAAATAAAGGTTGGTTTTTGTGTAAAAAATAATGCCAAAGGTAATTTTAAATTATGAATTTTTCAATTTTGAATCGTAAATTTGGCCTATGAAAAAAGATTACTATAACGTTATCGGAGTAATGTCAGGTACTTCGCTAGATGGAGTTGATTTGGCTCATATTCAATTTGAAATAAAAAACAATAAATGGGCATTTAAAATACTTGAATGCGAGACAATTTCTTACGATTCAAATTGGATTGGGATCTTAAAAACAGCTGTTGATTATACCGAAAATCAACTAGAAGAATTAAACAAAAACTACACTCAACTTTTAGCCTCTATTATTGTAAATTTTATAAACAAATACGATTTAAAAAATTTAGATGCTGTTTGTTCTCATGGGCATACTATTTTGCACCAGCCTCAAAACGGATTTACACTTCAAATTGGAAATGTATCCGAAATTGCAAAACTGACACAACAAACTGTTGTTTGCGATTTTAGGGTACAGGATGTGCAATTAGGAGGACAAGGCGCCCCTTTGGTGCCAATTGGTGACCAAATTTTGTTTTCTGAATATGATTATTGTATCAATCTTGGGGGCTTTTCGAATGTGTCATTTGAAGAAAACAATCAAAGAATTGCTTTTGACATTTCACCTGTTAATACTGTTTTGAATTTTTACGCCAATCAATTGGGATTGGATTATGATGACAAAGGGCAAATATCCAAAAGTGGTCATTGCAATCTTAATTTGCTAAAAGAATTAAATAATTTGGATTTCTATCAAAAAAAACATCCTAAATCGTTGGGTTTTGAGTTTGTAAAAGAAATTGTTTTACCAATAATTGAAAAATATTCTATTCCAATAGAAGACAAATTAAATACCTTTAGTGAGCATATTGCCCAACAAATAGCTTTGGCTTTGCCTAATAAAGATGGAAGATTGTTAACTACTGGTGGCGGTGCTTACAATGATTACTTGATGGAACGCATTCAATTTTATTTGCCAAAAATGCAAATTATTATTCCTTCAAAAAAAATTCTAGAATTCAAAGAAGCCTTAATTTTTGCTTTATTAGGTGTTTTAAAACTTCGAAATGAAATCAATACACTACAAAGTGTAACGGGCGCAAATCACGATCATAGTTCTGGGGTTGTTTTTTTTAAATAAACTACTAATTAACAGTTTCTTTATTTTTATTTAACAATAAGCGCCGTTATACCGGTTGTTATTATATAATTATTAAAAAAAATACAGCTTTTAACAAACTTGTAATGTAAGTGATTATTTACCCAGATTTTATTTTTTTATAAGAAATAATCAACTACAACGTTTTAATTTATATATTTAACAAAAAAAAGAGCTTTAAACAAGCTAATATTAATGATTTAACATTATTTTTGCCCCTCAGAAAAAAAATAATCATAACCTATGAAAAAATTATTATTAGCAATAACCCTTGTTGTTTCAGTATTATTCTCAGAAGCAAATGCTCAAAAACAAATCGTATTTGAAGGAGTGACTATTCCTAGAACAATGACATTCGAGAATAAAACATTACAACTTAATGGTGCTGGTTCTCGATCCAAAATGTGGGTAGAAGTTTATATTCAAGCATTGTACTTGTCTATACTATCACAAGATCCAAAAGAAATCATCAATGATGATTTGGCAATGTCAATTCGAATTGAAATTACTTCTGCATTGGTTTCATCCGGAAAATTGACTAGAGCTATGCATACAGGATTTGAAAAATCAGCTGGGGACAAGTTTACTGCATTACAACCAAAAATGGAATTACTAAAAAGCTTTCTTGCAGAAGAAATTACTAAAGGAGATGTTTTTGAATTGACTTATAATCCTGCTGACAAATCTATTTGGGTTATAAAAAACAAAATCTTCAAAGGAAAAGTAGAAGGTTTTGAATTCAAAAAAATATTTTTTGGCATTTGGCTAGGCGACAAACCAGTTGATGAAGAACTAAAATCCAGTTTGTTAGGAATTTAATGTTTTTTTTATTTCAATGCTTTTTATCTTTGAACGTTTAAGCAAATAGAAAATTATATTAAGAAAATCAAGTCTATTTTCAATATAATATTGATAAAAACATCAACTTAAACAATTGATAAGTACTTAAATCAAATACTAACCTCTATAAAAGTTACTCCATGAAAAAAATTACTTTAGTTTTATTATTTTTTGTTTCTGCAGTATTCACAAATACTTATGCTCAAAAACAATTTGTAGTTGATGGAATAACACTTTCTAGAACAATAGAATTTGAAGGCAAAAATCTTCAATTAAATGGATTTGGATCCCGTACAAAAATGTGGACAGAAGTATATTTGCAAGCATTGTATCTAAGTACTTTATCTGATGATGCAAAAGAAATTATAAACAGCGATACAGCTATGGCAATTCGTTTGCAAATCACCTCTTCGCTTGTAACTTCAAAAAAATTATCAAAATCATTACAAAAAGGAATTGTAAAATCAGTTGGAGAAGAAAATGTGTCTAAATATACTACGCAATTAGAATTATTAGAAAAACTTTTGAATCGTGAAGACACTCAAGTAAATGATGGTTTTAATTTAATATATTCTCCTACTGACAAATCAATTTGGGTATACAAAAACAATGTTTTAGAAGGAAAGATTCCAGGGTTTGAATTCAAAAAAGCATTTTTTGGTATTTGGTTAAGCGACAATCCAGTTGATGCTGAACTTAAAGATGCACTTTTAGGAAAATAATATTAAAACAAAAGCATATTAAAGTCCACACTTTTTTTTCAAAAAAATAAAGCCGTTGCAGATCCTAGATCAGTAACGGCATTTTTTTTAGAATATTCTAAGAACATTGCAAAAAACATCTTTTCGATTCATATTTCATTTTATAAAGAAAACGATGGCTATACAGTAGTAATCAAGAGTATAGTTCAAAAAAAAAAAAACTATTTCACAAAGTTGACCACCGTTTGTATTACCTCCTTACTTTTTAAATCATGGCCCAATCCTTCGGTCAAGAGCAATTGGCTGTTTTTCCAATGCTTATTTAACCGTATAGAATAATGATAATTAGTGGCTAGATCCCCTTTGTCATGAATTATTAATGCAGGAATTGTAAGATGCTCTGCAAATTTAGCGGTGGAAAAATAACTGGGTAACTGCCCCAACTGTTGTTGAAATTCCTTTACAATGATATGCAAGGACTTTGTACTTAAGCCCAACGCTTTTTTATAAAAGACAAAGAAATCAGCTGCCTCACCTGGAGCACCCATAATAATCACTTTTTGAATGCAATGTGATTTAAAATGATCTAGATAATAGGTAGTGGCAAATCCCCCGATCGAGTGACTTACTATAGAGTTCACTTCTGGCTTATTCAGTAAAAACATATCAATCACTTTGGCATACAAAACAATGTGAATCAATTTACCAGTTGACAATCCATGAGCAGGAGCATCAAGAGCATAAACAGTAAAATCCTCTTGCTGCAAATGCTCCACATATTTTTTCCAACGAAAAGAATGACTTGCCCAACCATGCACCATTAGAATTTTCTTAGAACCGCTACCCCATTTGTAGGTTTGGATTTTATAGTTTTCAAAATCCATCACCTCAGCCAAACCTTCTTGTAAAAAATCCATTTGGTGTGGTTTCACTTTGTGAGCAAATGGGTTACAGAAAAGAGCAAAACCTTTTTTCTGGAGCTTTTTTGGGTGAACATACGACAATAAATTGAAGTAAAAACCTATAATTTTTTGAATCATTTTCTTTGTTTTCATAACAACTTGTGTTTATTGATACCAATCGGTATCGTTTTTGATAAATTTTTTTATAATAGAACATCAGCTACAATCCAATTTTTTAGATGCTTGACCACCGCTTCTATATCGGTATTGGAATCTTGTAGTTTACTCATCATAATAGCTCCTTCCAAGGACGAAATGACCACAATAGCCACTAATTTTTCATTCACAATGGCGTTTACTTCCTTATGCGTTTTACCGTTAATCACAATAGTCTCTATTGAACTTCTAAAAACGTTTAAGGCTTGCAAAGCTTTATCTTTTAGCACCATAGTAGTGTCATCCACTTCAGTTGCGACATTCAACAAAGGACAACCACCACTAAAAAATGGCTCATTGATGTATCCCTGAAACAACTCCAAGACACAAAACAATTTGTCTCGGGTATTTGCTTGTGTTTTGATTCTATTTTGTAGTTTCTGAAATATTGAATGCATCATATTCTGAAACGCTTCAATTTCTAACTGTTCCTTATTCTCGAAATGACGATAGATCGCTCCTTTGCTGAGACCAGTAGCCAAAGTAATATCGCTCAACGAAGTAGCCCGATACCCTTTTGTATTGAAGAGAGTAATGGCTTCCTGTAAAACCTTGCTTTTAGTAATTTCTGACGACTTCATGCACAAAGATACCGATTGGTATCAAATAATTCAAATAATGTCAATTTATTTTTTTTATATGCTGAATAAAGTAAATTTGCTTAACAAAATAACACCCATTTTCAATGAAAGATTTATTAAAGAAATTCGAAAACAAAACTCCCGAAATCGTTTTCAACTGGAAAGATCCTGAAACCGAGGCCGAAGGCTGGACAGTAATTAACTCCCTACGTGGAGGTGCTGCAGGTGGAGGAACTCGAATGAGAAAAGGACTCGATATGAATGAGGTTTTATCATTGGCAAAAACCATGGAAGTAAAATTTTCGGTTTCTGGCCCTGCTATCGGTGGTGCTAAATCTGGTATAAATTTTGATCCGAATGATCCACGTAAACAAGGTGTTTTGCAACGTTGGTACAAAGCAGTCTCTCCTTTATTAAAAAGTTATTATGGTACCGGTGGTGATTTGAATGTAGACGAAATACACGAAGTAATTCCAATGACCGAAGAATGTGGCGTTTGGCATCCGCAAGAAGGTGTTTTTAATGGCCACTTCAAACCTACCGAAGCAGACAAAATCAATAGGATAGGCCAATTGCGCCAAGGGGTAATAAAAGTGATTGAAAACCCAAAATACTCTCCAGACGTAACTAGAAAATACACCATTGCCGATATGATTACAGGTTATGGAGTTGCCGAAGCAGTGCGTCATTACTACGATATTTACGGAGGTTCTGTAATAGGAAAGAAAGCAATTGTTCAAGGATTTGGAAATGTAGGTTCAGCTGCAGCCTTTTATTTGGCCGAAATGGGAGCTAAAATTATCGGAATTATTGATAGAGATGGTGGATTAATCAACGAAGAAGGTTTTACTTTTGAAGAAATCAAAGCGCTTTTCCTAGACAAATACGGAAATAAATTAATCGCCAAAAACATGATTCCTTTTGACGAAATCAACGAAAAAATCTGGACCATTGGAGCCGAAATATTCACTCCTTGCGCAGCTTCTCGTTTGGTAACTCAACCTCAAATTGACAGTTTAATTGCCAATGGACTCGAAGTAATCTCTTGTGGTGCCAATGTTCCTTTTGCAGACAAAGAAATTTTCTTTGGATCCATTATGGAACAAGTAGACCAAAAAGTAAGTTTGATTCCAGATTTTATTTCTAATTGTGGTATGGCTAGAGTTTTTGCCTATTTTATGGAAAAGAAAGTTCAAATGACAGATGAAGCTATTTTTACAGACACTTCTGAAACCATCAAAAAAGCCATTGCCAAAGCAAATGACTTGAATAGCTCCAAGAAAAACATTAGCGCAACTGCTTTTGAAATTGCCTTAAAACAATTGACATAGCACTCCAAATAATTCAAAAATACTTAACTCGGATGGAACAATTTTCATATTGTTTCATCCGTTTTTATTTATTATAAATCCAATTGTACTGATTAATAAATACTTTAAAACAAGCAGCTCGCTTTTTAGTCTTAACAATTTTTACTACTTTTCAACGTTTTTACAAGTACACTTTTTTAATTCAAATTCCACAATGAGTTCTACACTTTCAAACGATCAAAAGAAATCATTAGTCCTATCCATACTCATTTATGCATCCTTGTTGTTGCTGTTATTTTTCATTCGCTTTTGGCCACCCTATAATCCAGAAAACAATGTAGCACTTGCTAGTGGAGGTGGTGGAGGTGGCGCTACCCTAAACTTTGGTGACAGCGATTTGGGATCCGGAAAAAATACGCAAAGCGAAGTGTTGAATGTACAAAACCAAGTCAAGCAAACTCCAGCCAAAAGCATTCCTGAAGAAGCTATTTTATCTCAAGAAAACAGCACCGAAGAAAGTGTAATTATTCCGCAAAAAGAGAAACCTAAAAAAACTGAAGTCGTTGTCAAAGAAACTCCCAAACCTGAAGTGGTTAAACCTAAAGTTTCCAATTCTACCAATGATGCTTTGTCCAGCATTCTAAAAGGCTCCAAAAAAGGTGGTGACGGTGACGACAAAACCGCTGGTAACAAAGGAAAATCCAACGGAAGTTTGGCCGCAACTGGCTATTACGGCACAGGCGGTTCGGGTGGCGGTACCGGCGGTGGCAATGGTACCGGAAACGGAATTGGCAATGGTAGCGGTTACGGCCCCGGAAGTGGCGGTGGCTCTGGAGGAGGATCAGGAGGCGGTTCTGGCTATTCGCTCGGCAACAGAAAAGCACTCTCCAAACCCGCTCCAAAATACACCTGCAACGAATCAGGAAAAGTGGTTGTAGAAGTTTCTGTTGATAGAAACGGCAATACCATCAACGCTGTCGCAGGAATAAAAGGCACAACCAATACCGCAAAATGCCTACTCGATCAAGCCCGAATTGCCGCCATGAACACCAAATGGGACGCCAGCTCAGACGCTCCCGAAAAACAAGTAGGCAAAATTGTTTATAATTTCAATTTGAATTAAAATAATTAGGAACCTGAGTTCGATTATTCAATAATTTGGTTTTCATTGCATATCCTGCAAGGTTTTTTTTAACCTTGTAGGTATAAATCCAGACAACAAGATACCTACAAGGTTCTGTAAAAAACCTTGCAGGAACATTATCAGACATAATTTAATTGTAAATAAGCTTTGCACTTTATAAATCGAGCTCAGGTTCGGAGCACGAATTTTTGGATTTTAATCAACTCTTGTCCCGCCCCCGATAGTTATCCTATCATGTGGACACAAATATATTCTAATTCATAATGGGACACAGATTTAACAGATTAGACAGATTAGCACTGATTCTTTGGTTATAAATTAAGAGTTTGAGTATGAAATATACATAATATATAAGGCCAAATATGTATTAACTAATTTATATCTGTGTAAATCCGTCCAATCAGTTAAATCTGTGTTCTATTTTTAGATGTGTCCACACGATAGGATAGTTATCGGGGTTCCAATCTTTTTTGAGCCGAAGAAAAATCGGCTCAAAAAAGGATTCTCCCTTCTATCGGGGCTCATTTACGGGTTTTATTTTTTAGAAGGGACCTTCCTTAGCATCAGCCTATAATTAAGGTTCGCTCGTCATTGCCATACTTTTTGTCATTGCGATACTTTTTTTGCACCCTAATTATTGGCAAACTTGTCATTTCGAGGTACGAGAAATCTCATCAAGTAGCTACGCATTCAAAAGCACCAATCTTTGTCGATCTCGCAACTGAGATTCCTCCTCGTAATGACAATATTGCGAAAAAACTGCTTGAAAAAACACTTATTGATAATAGATAACAAACGAAACGCTACAATCAACATCAAAAAAGTTCAATTAACAACCCAAAATATCTCGTGTTTTAGGAATTTGCGTGAGGGATAGAAACCAATGTCATTAAGATTACTATGACCTAAACAAGTGAAATTTCATTTTTTTTTCAAAAAATGCTTTTAGGTTTTTTTAGGCATTGAAAGCCTCTGAATAAATAATAAAAGGAAGATTTTAACGTCTTCCTTTTACAGACTTATTCGTCGGCACCAAAGGTTTATTCCTGATAGGTTACTCCTCAGCAGAGCCTATTTCCGCTTCGCCTTGGCAAGACAAAGCTATAAAAAAAGAACATTTTATGCTACTTCTATCATTTCTTTAACTTTAAACAGTTTGTTTTCTCTAACACATGCGCAAACTCGATGTATCAATTTGTTTTTGACGTTATTTAACACGAGCATTTTTTGTTTTCCACTGGCAACTTTTCTTGCGAAATATTCTTTAATCTCCGGATCCCACTGAATTGCAGACATAGCACACAAACAAAGCTCCTTCTTTAGTTTTTTATTAGCCATAGGATGCACCTTTGTTTTTCCTCTTATAGTCTTGCCTGAACGGTGGCCAAAAGGAGCTATTCCGACGTAACATGCTAACTCTCTAGGTGTCGAATACATTGTGAATTCATTTGTAAAACATATAAGATATAAAGCAGTTACCTTTCCAATCCCAACTACGGAACTTGCTAATTTGTATGTTCGTTCAATATTTTCATCTTTATTTATCAAGTTATTCAACTCTATTTCAATATTTTTCAAATCAAACTCAATTCCTTTCAGTGCGTTTTTTTGATGTTTTTCTGTAATTTTAGCTAGTTTTAAATCGAATGTTTTAAGTTCATTGGAGGTGTTTTTCAGGGAAGTTTTACTTTTTATAAGCTTATCTCGAAGTGATAAAAGAGTTCTAATACATTCGACGGTTTTACTTGGAGCACAATAGATTACTGCATTCTCTTGGTTTTTTAATGCATAGAAAGCGATTCTAGCGGAATCAATCTTGTCATTCTTGCCTCGTTGAAGGCCAATACTGCGAATGATTTTAATAGGCATTTCTATCCAAAATGAAAAGCCAAAAGCTAGTAGGTACTTGGTAATTAGTTTTCCGTACACGCCTGTATGCTCAAAACAAACTAGGGTGTTTTCTTTTGTAGCACCCATTTCTTTTGACCATTTACGAAACGAAATCATGCCTTTGTAAGAGTTCTCAAATTGATTATGAATAGGGTCTTCTTTTATACCGTTCATAATAATAGAAGCATCGAAATAATCCTTAGACACATCAATTCCTAAAAAATGTTTAAATTTGTTCATAGATTTTTTTTTTAAATTAGTAACCAATTACTGAATCAAATTGAAACCTTTACTAGGCCTGTAAACCTGAATTACTATCTGATTCTATTTCAGTAAAACTGACAAAGTCCTAATCTTAATATAAGTCCAATTACTTTGTTAAGGAGATGGTTTACTTTGTCAGTTTGGTTACTTTAAAATTAATTCTATTTTGCTTAAAAAAACATATTACAAATCTAAAGGTTAAGGGTTTCTCACCCCGCTTTTTCAAAATATAACTCTCGCAAAGACGCGAAGACGCCAAGAAATCAGCTCTTAACTTTGCGTCTTGGCGAGAAAAAACAAAGCTTAACTTAATGACATTGGGATAGAAACTAGCTACCTTGTAGCGTGGATAGCCCGACCGCAATAGAAAATGGGGCAACTCTAGATTGTCTAAAGTAGCCCCATTTTTTATTGTGGTCACGCCCAACTGATTTTTATACTTTTACTTCGGACTAGTGGCAATAACGAACTTTAAGTTGTTCTTCACCCCTATTTGCAGTACATCGACCAAATCCTGCACTTGTAAGTTGAACGGAATTCGTACGATTACGGTTTGGTCTTTTTGGGTGTTTATTTTGGACATTAAAGTCGCTTCTAGTTCTTCAAAGGAAACCGGCTCTTTGTCGATGTAGAATTTTTTGTCCTCAGTGACCGACAAACTGATGTATTGTTTGTTGGTTTTCTCGTTGGTTTTTGACTTTGGTAAGGTCATCTTAATCACATTTGGATTGGACAACGTAGAAATAATCAGGAAAAACAGCAACAAAAAAAACATAATGTCACTCAAGGAGGAAGTAGCCACTTCAGCGTGAAATCTTCTTTTTCTTTTGATTGACATGACTTATGCTTTTTGAATAATATTCACGAATTCCAATATTTGTTTTTGCACTTTTAGGGCATAATTATCAATCTTTCCATTCAACAAGTGGTAAGCACTGTATGCAATAATTCCGACTATTAAGCCAGAACCGCTACTGATCATTTTCTCGTACAAACCTCCCGAAATATTACCAATACTGATGTTTTCGGTCACCGAGATGCTGTAAAAAATCTTGATTACCCCAGAAATTGTACCGATAAATCCAAGTGTAGGTGCAATACCAGCAATCAATCCGAGTTGTCCCAGATGTTGCTCCATTTGGGCAATTTCGATATCGGCAGCACGATCCATATTCGATTCTATTTCGGCAATGGGACGGCCAATTAATAAAATTCCTTCTTTGATGACATTTCCCGAAGCAGTGTTGGTCCGCTCGGTAATGGAACGCGCCAAATCAAAATTCCCCGCAGTTAGGTGATCGCGTACGTCACGCATCAGTAATGGATCGACTTTGGACACTTTATTAATATACAAATACCGTTCTATAATAACATAAAAAGTGTAAAATAATAAAATGGCAATGGGAATTAAAAAAAACCCTCCTTTTAGAATGAAACCTAAAACGGAGATTTCGGTATTGGGTGCTATTTTTTCGATAACAACATTCGAGGCAGCATTGGCAAGAGTATCAGCTTGTAATTGTATAAAACTAAACATATATTATTCTGGGTTTAAAAGGAACGGTGAGGAAATAAATGGTACAGAATTGGTGATGTTATTTTGTTCTTTTACAAGGCACAAATTATTTTAATAGTTGGGCTATTAAAAAATTTATAACTAAGAAAAAGCACAAAAGAGCAAGTCAAAATGTATCAGTTATTTTTTCACAGTTCCTGGTCATTAATTCTAAAAAATATTTCAATTTTGCATAAAGTATTTTTCACTGTAATATTAAACTAAAAAAAACGAAAATTATTTCAATTTACAACTATTTTATCAAAAAATAATGAACTATCAAGAAACCACAAACTGGATGTTTAATCAGCTTCCGATGTATCAATTGCAAGGGGCTTCGGCTTACAAAAAAGACTTGACCAATGTTAATATATTGGCGGATCATCTTGATAATCCTCAACAAAAATTAAAATGCATTCACGTTGCTGGTACGAACGGTAAAGGTTCTACTTCGCACATGCTTGCCTCTATCCTTCAAGAAACAGGATATAAAGTGGGTTTGTACACATCGCCACATTTGAAAGATTTCAGGGAACGCATTAAAATTAATGGCACTGAAATTTCCGAAGATTTTGTTTGTAAATTCATCGAGAAACACCAATCCTTTTTTGAAGAAAACGACATGAGTTTCTTTGAAATGTCGGTTGGATTGGCTTTTGATTATTTTGCCAAAGAGCAAGTAGATATTGCCATTATCGAGGTGGGATTGGGCGGAAGACTTGATGCCACAAATATTATCACACCATTGGTTTCGGTAATCACCAACATCGGGATTGATCACGTACAGTTTCTAGGCAACACTTTAGAATTGATTGCAACCGAAAAAGCAGGAATCATCAAACCTGGAATTCCAGTTGTTGTTGGTGAATATACTACTGAAACACAACCCGTTTTTTTGGCGAAAGCCAAAGAAAATAGTTCTGAAATCTATTTTGCTTCGGATTTAATTTCAGAAACCTTTCCATCTGATTTATTGGGCGATTATCAGACACATAATAAAAAGACGGTTATTCAAACGATAACCATTTTGAACGAACAAACCAATTTTAAAGTGAGTAACGAAAACCTAAAATCGGGTTTACTCCAAATAGTGAAAAACACCGGATTACTGGGCAGATGGCAACAATTGGGTGAAAATCCAAAAGTGATTTGCGATACAGCACACAACAAAAACGGCCTTGAAATTGTTTTGAAACAAATACAAAAGGAGACTTTTGAACACTTGCATATTGTTCTGGGCGTTGTCAATGACAAAGAATTGGATGAAGTATTACCACTGTTCCCTAAAAATGCAACATATTATTTTTGCAAACCTAATATTCCACGCGGTTTGGATGCTGCTTTATTACAAGAAAATGCTTTGCGATTTTCATTAATTGGAAAAGTATATGAATCGGTAAACGAAGCATTCAGCACAGCTCAAAAAAATGCTTCGAAAAACGATTTTATCTATGTAGGCGGAAGCACCTTTGTTGTTGCTGAATTGTCAATTCTTTAACCCTATAAAAATACATGACTGTCGTAACTAATACCAATAAGATTATCACTCGATTTATTAAATAAATGTAAAAACTTAAATATGTTTATTTGACACAGATTACAAAAATTTTCACAAATTAATCAGGGCAAACGCATTAAAAGTATTTTAAGATTTTTTATACGAATTAGCACGAATTAGCACGAATTTGGATATCATTTTATTTCACGAATCTGCCTAATACATAAAAAATTAGTGAAATTTTATTTTTTAGGCTAACAAAAATTAGTGAAAATTAGTGTAATTCGTGTCAACTTTTTTTTTAATGCGTTTGCCTTGACAGATTAATTTGTGAGAATTTTTGTAATCTGTGTCGAAAAATTAATCATGGTCTGCATTACGGATAGTCCTATAAAAATATCTTTTTATTTCTTTTAAAATAATAAGGCATTACCAAAAATTACAAATCTTAATTTTTGGTAATGCCATAATGATTATGGATATTTTTATTTTTTAATTTTCAGTATCTTCGGTTTCCTCAATTTCATCGCCTTTTCTACCCACTTTCACTTTTGGATTATCCTTAGTTCCAGTAACCGTTAGTGGAATACCCAGAATTCCCAATGGTGGTAATCCCAGTCTCATCTTTATATTCAATTTACCATCCAGACTTGAGGTCCCTTCTATCCTTGGTCTGAATCCTGCAAATTTAAATTTGAATCTTTCAATAGTGATAACATTATTTTTTACGGTTGTTTTGACATCCACTTTGGACAACTCCGGATTTTTAATGGCTTCATGATCTGTAGTTTTACTCACGGCATTAAACATTTTCATTCCTTTTACTTTCACATCTTTTATAGACAAAATCCCTCCGCCAATTAAAGAAGGATAAACAGGCATCATTTGTTGATTCAGCCTTCCTTTTATTTTGTAATCCACAGAGATAATTCCCTCGGCATTTTCGGCAGCACTTGCCATTTCCCGGAACATTTTTACTTCTTTGTAGGCTCTTTTGACATCAAAATCAGTAGCTTTTATACTGTATTCAAATACTGCTTTTTTAGGAGTAATTCCTTGATAAGCGGCATTCATAGCGACATTACAACCAATTAAATTGAATCCCACATTTTGCATTAGCATTTTTCCGTTTTTCATTTTTATCGCCCCTTTACCATCTTTCAAATTCAATCCTTGGTAATTGATTTTGTGTGCTGTAGCATAAAATTGCAAATCAAAATTGGATGGAATTAAAATCACACCTGTTTCCCCAGTTGTAGCTTGAGGAGCATTATTGGGAACAGTTGTTGTTGAAGGAGTTGAAACTTTAGCAGTACTCGACATGAATTCATCAACATTGATGTATTTTGAATTTAAAGTAAATGAACCTCTTAAAACACCCTTCTTACTCGACATAAAATTGAAAACATTTTGCAGATACCCATTCAATTTAAAATCCGACTGACCATAAGAAGCCAAAAAGGTATTGAAAGACATTTTGTCTTGATTGAATCTAAAAATTCCTTCTTTGATCAACAATGATTTTGGAAGATATTGCGTAGCCACATTAATATTTCTAAGTTCAAGCGTTCCTTTGTTTTGCAAACGGCTGTAATTTCCTTTTTCGGCATCGCTTTGTGTCCCTTTTAGCGCTAAATCGGCTTTTATAAAACCATCCACATCCAATCCTTTTTGCGAAAATACTTTGTAGATTTTGCTAATATTTAATGTTCCTTTGGCTTTGATATCATAATTCAAATCATCAAAGTTTTTCAAATCGGCTTCGACCAAAAAAGGTTCTCCTTCAAAGGTAAAAGTTGCCGGTTTCAACAGCACCGAAAGATCCTTGTAAGTTCCTTTTTTATCCGCAATCATAGTATTGACATTGATATTGGTTATTGGATTTGGATAATAGGGTGTTTTTACAAAACCATTATTCAAATTCAATCTTCCATCTGTAATTGGAAAAAGCCCTTGCTTTTGGTCGTACTTCCCTTTGGCTTTTAGATCGGAAATTAGCATTCCTTTCAATTCTACATCGGAAACTCCTAGTGCACGATTCAGTTTCTCTAAATCAATGTTGGAATTCAAAACCAAATCAACCACAGGAGTGGTCAACCCGCTCATTTTTAATTGGGTCTTCAAATGACTTTTTTCTACGCTTAAAGAAATATTCCTTGCATTCAAATCCAAAAGTTCAGGATTCAAAGAAGCCACTTTTGTACTGATATCCATATTTAAATTGGAAACTGGAAATGCGCTTTTTTTATAATTTACAAATCCGTCTTTCAATTTAAAATCCAAACTTAAATCGGGAGCTATGTTTTGAGAAGCAATAAATTTTCCTTTAAGTATAAAAAGCAAATCGACATTCCCCTTCAATTCGGTATCTTTCAGCCAAGTAATGTATTTTGGAGGAAAAGCAGTAAAGAGATCGTTTAGGTTACTTTTGTTTGATTTTATTTTGAAATCAATATCATAACCATCTTTTAAAAAATCGAATTTTCCAGTAAAATCAACCAAAAGTTTATTGATAAAAAGGTCATTTTGCTCAAAAACAAATGATAGCGAATTGGTATTTATTTTGGTAATTAAATCCCCATCCACTTTTTTGTTCATCAAGTAAGGCTCATTTTCATATATAATATTCAGCTTTTCAATCTTCGCTTTAGAATGCAAAGCAAAAATAGCTTGACTCAAATCGCCATTTCCTAAATAATTAAATCCAATTGCATCGATATGCACTTTTGTGGATTGATCATTATATATGATTTTACTGTTGGTGATTTCAATTTCCTCTAGTTTTAATCCCGTTTCTGATTTTTCTTCTTTGGGAGCCGTTTCTGGTTGGGAAATGTAAACATTATAATTGGCCTCTCCTTTTTCGTTCACTTTGATGTTAACCAACGAGTTGGAAAGAAAAATTTGATCTATTTTTATTTCTTTACCAAAAACAAGACTGCTCAAATTAATTCCAAAAGCAACCTCATCTGCAGTAACTAATTTTTCTTTTTGAAAAGGAGCCGATCCATTAAGACTGAAATCATTTAAAGTCAATGTCAAGGATGGAAAATGCGTAAAAAAAGAAACATTGGCATCTGAATAATTCAGTTCTCCGTTTAATTTTTCGTTAGCCGTTTTTTTGACTTGTTCTTTTATTTTATCCGCAAAAAGAAAAGGCGCAATAAACATCAAAGCCAAAACTGTTACAAGAGTAATTCCAGTATATTTTAAAAACTTAAAAAAAATTGATTTGTAGTTGATTGACGCCATATTTTGAAAGGAATTGGATGAGAAGTTAGAATGTGAAATTTAAAAATTATTCTGTTTTCCTGACACAGTTTTCACTCCCGATAACTATTGGAATTCACCAATTGTAAGTCAACTTAAAATGAAAAATCTGTGCTAATTTGTGTAATCTGTGTCGCTTCTTTTTGTTAGGTATAATTGCAGATAAGCATAAAAAGTATTATCCATGAACCGTTTCTTTTTTACCATAATTGATAATTATCGAAGTTTCAAACTCAATCCATTCTTGCCAACGTTTATCAACATCAAAATTGTCAACATATTTTCTAGCAAAACCAAGGAAAGTAGTATAATGACCTGCTTCGGAAATCATTAAATCACGATAAAATTTAGCCAATTCTGGATCTTTTATATTTTCTGAAAGCACTTTGAAACGCTCACAGCTTCTAGCCTCAATCATAGCCGAAAACAATAGTCGATCAACCAAAGCATCTTTACGGCTGCCATCTTTTTTCATAAATTTGAAAAGCTCGTTAACGTAGTGGTCTTTGCGTTCTCTGCCCAAAGTAAGACCTTTGCTCTTTATTAAATTGTGCACCAATTGCAAATGATCTAGTTCTTCTTTAGCAATTACCAATAGTTCTGTCACTAATTCTTCCAATTCAGAATTATACGTAATTAAACTTATGGCATTTGAAGCTGCTTTTTGCTCGCACCAAGCGTGATCTGTCAATATTTCTTCAATATTACTTTCTACTATATTGACCCAACGAGGGTCTGTCACCAATTTTAATCCCAACATAATTCTCCAATTTTAAATTGCTTTAACAAAATTAGTCTTTTATTGCTTATTTTAGGTTCAAATAATGATTTAACCATCTAAATTGTATTATTTTGTAGTTCAAAAACAATCATATAATGCCAGAAATCAAAAAACTTTTAATCATTGGAACCGTTTGGCCCGAACCCAATTCGTCGGCAGCAGGTGGACGAATGCTGCAATTAATCGCTGCATTCCAAAATCAAGGTTTCGAAATTACATTTGCAAGTCCTGCTATGGATAGTGATTTTATGTTTGATTTGATTACGCTGCATGTGACCAAAGAATCCATTACTTTAAATTGTTCTAGTTTTGATATTTTTATCAAAGAACTAAATCCAACCATTGTTTTATTTGACCGTTTTATGATGGAAGAGCAATTTGGATGGCGCATTGCCGAAAATTGTCCTGACGCCCTACGAATATTAGACACCGAAGACTTGCATTGTTTGCGGTTGGCCAGACAAAAAGCCTTTAAGAAAAAACGTGAATTTGAACTAGTGGATTTACTTAAAGAAGATATTGCAAAAAGAGAAATCGCCAGTATTTTGAGATGTGATTTGTCTTTAATGATATCCGAATTTGAAATGGATGTATTGAAAACGACTTTTAAAATTGACGAAAAACTATTGTATTATCTGCCTTTTCTACTGGAACCTATTTCAAAAGCTACTTTTGAAAAATTCCCTTCCTTTGAGATCAGAAAAAATTTTATATTTATCGGCAACTTTCTTCACGAACCCAATTGGAATGCTGTTCAGTATCTAAAAGAAACGATTTGGCCTCTCTTGAGAAAACAACTGCCCGAAGTGGAACTTCATATTTATGGAGCCTACCCTTCTCAAAAAGTGATGCAATTACACCAACCCAAAGAAGGTTTTTACATCAAAGGCCGAGCGATTGACGCCAATGAAGTTGTTCAAAACGCAAGAGTTGTTTTGGCTCCGTTGCGTTTTGGAGCGGGCATCAAAGGAAAACTAATTGAAGCCATGCAATGTGGTACTCCAAGTATTACAACCACTATTGGTGCCGAGTCGATGCACGGGCATTTACTTTGGAACGGTTTTGTGTCGGATGATGTAACCGATTTGGTAAAAGCCTCCGTTCAATTGTACCAAGATGAAAATCTTTGGCATAAAGGGCAAGAAAACGGAATTGCTATTATAAATCAGCGGTATTCAAAAGAACTTTTTGAAAAAGATTTCGCTTCCAAAATTCAATTCTTGAGTTCGAACTTATCGCAACATCGTTTGGATAACTTTATGGGTTCCTTATTACAGCATCACACTTTGAACAGCACAAAATACATGTCGCGCTGGATAGAAGCTAAAAACAGTAGAAAGGAGTAAGTCCGATTACACAATTGCCCACGGATTATTCTGATCAGGCAGATTTTCACGGATTTTTTACCGCCTGCTAAAATAATATTTAAAAAAAAATCTGTAAGAATCTTTAAAATCTGTGACATCCGTGGGGCATTTACCGATTTTTCAGCTTAGAATGGTAGCAAATTACGCTCTTAGCATCTCAATTAAACATCTAAACAGAATCAAAATCATTTTCAATACAAATTCTTTGCATTTTAAAGCACTAAATACCAGTAAACTGAATATTTTTCTAAAATAAAAAGTAAAATTTATTTAAAAATGTTTTGCATAAACGGAAAACTAGTCTATATTTGCACTCGCAATAACGCAAGACATTGCAACCCGAAAGGGCGATTAGCTCAGCTGGTTCAGAGCACCTCGTTTACACCGAGGGGGTCGGGGGTTCGAACCCCTCATCGCCCACAAAACTTCTCAAGAAATTGAGAAGTTTTTTTTTGCTGTAAACTGAAAACTTTGAAAAAATCAAAAACTGTTTTGAAAACGAAATCGCATAAGGGATGGAAACGGCATCCTTTTCTTTTCCTCCTTTAGGAAAAGAAAAGATATAGAGTACAGCCCGACCTTGTTGCCAAAAAAATAGTGTTGTAAAAATAAATGTTCTGCAACGAGGTTATGCCCAAAATGTAATTATGCTATTTTTACCAACCTTGGGTCAAACCGTTTTTCAACACTTCTTCGTATTTGTCTTTGTCAAAACTATAAAGATTAGGGGCTTTGTGGGCTACGTTGCTTTTCTTTTCGTCCAGCTTGGTGAGTATGCCGATGGTAGTTATTTTTCGGAGAAAATTTCTGCGGTCTAATGTTCTACCTAATATGGTTTCGTATAATTTTTGAAGCTCAGGAATAGTAAACTTCTCGGGAAGTAAATTATACCCTACGGGCATTAAATTCAGTTCGGTTCTTAGTGTTTCTAATGCTTTATCTAGAATTTCCCTGTGATCCAAAATCAATTCGGGTACTTCAAGATGATCAATCCATTCCACTTTTTCATTTGAATTATCGGGTTGCGGAATAGCTTTCGAAAAATTAACTAGTGCATAATACCCTATAGTAACAAAGCGGCTTGTGTACCATTTTTCCTCTTCGGGAGAAATTCCAAAATACATCAAAGCATTACTACTGAAATGATTTTGGTTTCTTTTGACTGCACCAAAAGCAGCAAACTGTCTCAAAAAAATACCTTTAAGCCCAGTCCTAGCATGCAAAACACTAACAGCAGCCGTATCAATATCCTCATCATTTACAACAAAACCTCCTGGTAAAGACCAACTGTCGCTATATCCTGTTTTGATTAATAAGACTTTGAGCTGATTGTCATCAAAACCAAAAATGACACAATCAATTGACAATCCAGGTTGGTATTCGTTACTGCTTTTCAGTTGTTTTTTTAACATGACTTGTGGTATTGTTTCTGATGTTCATTATTTAAGACGCAATTTAATGCATTTTTGGCATAGAAAAATAATTAAATAAGGATTGCTATCAATCAGCATTAATAAACATAAGAGCTTTTTTTTTAAATATCTTTTTAAACATATAAGATTCTGTGTTGATTCCCTAATAAAAATATAAATTTTCACTAATTTTGCCCCTTAAGACGGTCATTGAGCCAGTCTCTATAGCGTGTTTAAACCATCTGTGTTTGCACGCTATTTTTTGTGATATATTGTTTATCATAAATGGTTTCATTTTTGAACAAAACATATATCAATTCTAATAATTTTCTTTGAATTGCCACTAACGCTTTCATTTTTATTCCGTGTTTGGAAATCAATCTTGCATATATTTCTTTAAAATTTTCATCCCATTTCACAGCTGTTAATGATGGTAAATGCATTGACTTCCTTAAATTTCGATTTCCTTTTTTAGAAATCCTGGGCTTTCCCTTAACTGACGTTCCAGATTGTTTTTCCTTAACATCAAGACCAGCATAACTTGCTAATTGTGATTTATTTCTAATCAATTCAAAACCATTAGTTTCTGCCAAAACGATTACTGCTGTTAGTGCTCCAACCCCAGGTATCGTTGTAACTCTATTTATAATTTGTTGTAAATCAATGTTCTCTTTTACAATAAAAGCAATATCATCTTTAATTTCTTTTTCCTGTGAATTTAAAAATTTTACCCTTGATGTCATTCGATTCAAACTTTTTAAATTGGGTTCAGCTTCACTATTCTCAGCATGTATTTGATTTTTTACAATACTTCTTTCTTGAACAATTTGATCCCTTTCTCTAGTTAATTGCTGTAATTCTTTATACACATTATTTGGTTTGCACCAACGGTCTAATTTACGTTCTAATCCAAATTGAGCAATAGCTTGTGAACAACTCTTGTCAGTAATCGTTTTTGTTTCCAAAGTGCGCATATAATTGCTGATTTTATTAGGCAATACAATACTTACTTCATAATCATTTTCACTTAAATAATAAGCGAATTTTTGATGATATACACCCGTAGCTTCCATTACATAACGAACAGAAATTTCATTATCACTTATTTTTTTTACCCATTCAACTAATGACAAAATACCTGAATCACTATTCTTAAAAACCTTATAACCAAATAACTCTATCGAAAAATTATCTAATTTACGCCCTATAGTCACTACCAATTCTTTTTGAGCTACATCAATTCCTACTACTTGCTTTACTACTTTTTTTGTCATTACTTTTTAGTTTTAAAATTACTTATAAAGTGATGAATCTCCCTTCGTCTTTTCTCCTGGTTGGATATTCTGGATATTAAGTCTTGCTTAATTCCTTACATTCTGTTCAGACTCTAAAAGATAAAAAAGAATGAGGCAATTTCTTATATCGAATATACTTCTTGGAGCTATTTGTTATATAATTTACTCCCATCCTTTTTCACTTTAATACTGTAAATTTATAAATCCAAAAGGATTATATTTGAATTTACAAACATAGGAGCCATTTAAGTTTTTAATTCTTTGGATATAATATAGTAAAACTAAAAGTTCATTTATGCAAAAATCAATTGGGCTACTTATATTAACTTTTAATCCCTGTTTTGAGAAGCTAACTATTTTTATACTTAAATGACTTATATGTTTAAAATTAAGTGCTGTTTATTTCAGAATATAGCCAATAAAATCTAGATCTGAATTTTCATAAAATGTGCAAATACCAATACTGCATATAAAATAGTAATGGCATAAAATGCAATTTAGAGAAAAACAATAATTTACTTGAAAATACTGGAAAGTTCATCTAATGCAGCAATTAAATCTGTTTTTTTTACCAAAATTGTTTTTTGTATTAAAATTAAATGTACATTGCGTCATATTAACACATAGCGCTCTATTAAAAACCAACTACTTATAATTATGAAAAACACATTCTTGCTTATTATGGGACTCTTGATTTCTATATCGGCATTTGCCCAAACCACGGATTATCGCGAAAAGGCCAAAAAATTAGTTTCGCAAATGACTTTGGAAGAAAAAGCTTCCTTGTGTTCTGGAGAAACGGCTTGGTCCACACAAGCCGTCCCAAGATTGGGAATTCCTTCTATATTTATGACAGATGGTCCACACGGTTTACGCAAAGCTGTAGGTTTTGATTTTACCAATAGCGTTCCAGCGACTTGTTTTCCAACTGCCTCTGCTTTGGCATCTTCCTGGAATCCTGCTTTAGCCCAAATAATGGGAGAAGCATTGGCGATAGAATCTCAAGCCAATGATGTTCAGATTTTATTGGGACCTGGTGTCAATATGAAACGTTCTCCATTGGGTGGACGTAATTTTGAATATTTTTCTGAAGATCCAATTTTGGCAGGTCGAATTGCTACGGCTTTTATAAATGGAGTGCAAAGTCAAGGCGTAGGCACTTCAATGAAACATTTTGCTGCCAACAATCAAGAATTTGAAAGAATGTCCAACAGCTCCAATGTAGACGAACGTACCTTGAACGAAATCTATTTTCCTGCTTTTGAAATGGCAGTAAAAGAGGCACAACCCTGGACGGTAATGTGTTCTTATAACAAACTGAATGGAATTTATGCCTCGGAAAATAAATACTTGTTGAATGATGTTCTAAAAGAAAAATGGGGTTTCAAAGGATTCGTCGTTTCCGATTGGGGAGCAGTGAACGAAAGACCATTAGGAGTTGAAGCGGGTTTAAACCTTGAAATGCCTGCCAGTGGTGGATTTAATAATAAAAAAATCGTCGAAGCGGTAAAAATCGGAACTTTGAAAGAGTCCAGATTAGATGAAATTGTAATTGAAACGCTGGCTGTTACGCTTAAAGCAAAAGACAGTCACAAGCAAGGAATTGTGGTTGATAAACTAAAACACAATGCATTGGCGAGACAAGTAAGTGGCGAATGTATTGTTTTATTGAAAAATGACAACAGTATTTTACCGCTGTCCACTTCGGTTAAGAAAATTGCAATTATCGGTGCATTCGGAAAAACACCTCGTTACCAAGGTTCCGGAAGCTCTCAAGTAAAACCAACACAAATAGAAAACGCTTATGATGAATTGCAAAAACTGTCTAAAGGAACTACTTTTTCATATTCCGATGGATATTTAACCGATGGAGCAACAAACGAAACTTTGATTGCCGAAGCGATACTAAACTCAAAAAATGCTGAAACTGTTATCGTTTTTGCAGGTTTACCAGATATTTATGAGTCCGAAGGATATGACCGCGCAAACTTGGATATGCCTGCGGGACACAATCAATTGATAGAAGCTATTGCCAAAGTCAACAAAAATGTGGTTGTGGTCTTAATGAATGGTTCGGCGGTTGCTATGCCTTGGAAAAAAGACGTTTCGGCAATTGTTGAAGCCTATCTTGGTGGTCAAGCCGGTGGTGGCGCAATTGCCGATGTGTTGACCGGAAAAGTAAATCCTTCTGGGAAATTATCCGAGACTTTCCCAATGCGCTTGGAAGATACTCCAACTGCTATTGATTTTCCTTCGAAAGATGGTTATGCCAATTACGGTGAGGGAATATTCATTGGATATCGTTATTATGACAAAAGAAAAATCGAACCTAGTTTTCCGTTCGGATATGGATTGAGTTATACAACTTTTGCGTATTCTGATGTTAAAGCAAACACAACGCTTGCCAAAGATACCGATGACATTATTATTTCATTGAAAGTAAAAAATACCGGAAAAGTAGCGGGAAAAGAAGTAGTCCAATTGTATGTCCATGAACAAACAACCGAAACGTCACGACCAGAAAATGAATTAAAACATTTTGAAAAAGTAGCCTTAAATGCAGGAGAAGAAAAAACAGTTAGCTTTCATTTGACCTCTCGTGATTTTGCTTATTACAGCACAATTGCTCATGATTGGGTTATAAAATCAGGAAAATTTGATATTCGCGTAGGATCTTCTTCAAGAGATTTACCATTGCAACAAACCATTGAAATTCAATCTACCAAAACAGCCAAAATTGTTTTTACCCGCAACTCATTGTTTAAAGAATTCAAAAACACTCCAAATAGTGCCGTGATCTTCGAACAGCTAACCAAAAGTTTTACTGGTGGCAATAAAAAAGCCGTAACCGAAGAAGAGAAAAAAGCGGAATCCTTTTTGCAAGCCATGTTGGGCGACATGCCAATCAACAAATTTATGTTACTTTCAGGAGGGAAATTCACCGAAGAAAACCTTCAAGCTATATTAAAAAGCGCCAATAACAATTAAAAAAAGAACCTGTATATTTGATTATTAATAGTTGTTACTATTTGAGGCTGTCTCTATTGGACAGCCTCATTATTAAATAAAACAATTCGTTTATATGGAAAAAACTACTTCATCGATTTCAAAAAAACATTATCCAATACTCGATGGTTTACGAGGTGTAGCGGCAATTATGGTGGTTGCTTTCCATATTTTTGAAGCACATGCTACTAGTCATCTAGACCAAATTATCAATCACGGGTATCTTGCAGTTGACTTTTTCTTCTTACTTTCTGGTTTTGTTATAAGTTATGCCTATGATGATCGTTGGAGCAAAATGAGTGTTTCGGATTTCCTGAAGATTCGACTTGTCCGACTGCAACCTATGGTGGTTATGGGAATGATAATTGGTGCTATTTGTTTCTATTTTCAGGATTCAATTCTGTGGCCAACGATACACGAAGTGCCAATTTGGAAAATGCTAATCGTAATGCTCATAGGCTTTACATTAATTCCTGTTTCGGCATCAATGGACATAAGAGGTTGGCAGGAAATGCATCCGCTTAATGGCCCTGGATGGTCGTTGTTCTTTGAATATATTGGCAATATTCTTTATGCATTATTTGTGCGTAAATTTTCGAATACTGCCCTTGCCATATTGGTGTTTTTGTCGGGTTGTCTCTTACTTCATCTGGCGGTATCAAGTCCAAATGGTGATGTCATTGGCGGTTGGTCACTAGAACCCGCACAACTTCACATTGGTTTTTCCAGATTGCTTTTTCCGTTCTTTGGTGGAATATTATTGCATCGCATCGTAAAACTAACTACTATCAAAAATGGTTTCTTTTGGGCCAGTTTATTAACGATTTCCGTGCTAGCAATGCCTAGAATTGGCGGAAGTGAGCACCTATGGCTGAATGGTTTGTATGATTCTTTGAGTATTATTGTACTCTTTCCATTAATCGTTTTCTTGGGTGCAAGTGGCCAAGTAAGTGGTAAATATTCCTCTCAAATCTGTAAATTTCTAGGAGACATATCCTATCCTATTTATATAACTCATTATCCCTTAATTTATATTTATACGGGATGGGCTGTTAGTAACAAACCCTCTTTTCAAGAAGCATTACCATTTGGCTTGATTACTCTAATTGGATCTATTGTTCTTTCCTATACTTGCTTGAAATTGTATGATGAACCGATACGACTTTGGTTAAAACAAAAAGTGTTAAAAACAAATTAATCAATTATCCTAGAAATAAACCCAAGCCATTTGTAAATTAAAAAGCTCATAAATAACACATTATCTCCCTGATATTATTCTCAAAAAGAGAAAGAAATAGTGAACTTTTATAAAAGCCAATGGTGACTTTTACAAAAAAAGCGATACAATTCAGAAGAATCGTATCGCTTTTATGCTTAATAGGATTGGTTTGTTTACTGGTTCAAAGACTCTCCTTTAGAATTATTCTTATTGTTCAGATGAAAAACTGATTTTGCAAATTCTCTTCCCAAATCAATATAACCGTCACTTTTATAATGGTATTTATCTGAATATTTATAACTACTTGTCGTTCGTACAATGGCAGTATTGCGTTCGGATACAGCAAATTTTTCTTGTCCGTATTGCACCAATTCTCCAAAACCCCAAACTTTTCCATCGACATCATCACCAGAATCGGATATTTTTCCAATTACAATGGGCAAATCATTGTTCCTAAAAGTCGCTCGCATGAGTTCCATCAACCTTTTCAAATTTGCATAATATTGATTGGCTACTCGTTCCGTTTTATCAGAATCACTTTCTCCTTGCATCCAAATAATACCACTCGGAATCAGTACATCTTCAACTCCATCTCCGTTTATGTCTTTTACTGCCATAGCATTATTTACCGTTTTTAGAAAATAATCATATTGATTGATTCCTTTCCCACCTCTAAAATCAGGCTCCCAAGCACCAAAATAAGCTGTTCCACTGCTATCTATCGAGGATCCATTTCTGGCATATTTTATAATGGCCAGTTTTTGGTTTGGATAAAATTCTTGCAGTTTTTTGGCAAACGAAAGCTCAACACCAAATCGATCCGAAAGTGTATTGCTCTTCCCATCCGAGGTAAAACCAGTTCCGTTCCCGGGCTGAAGCACATCCCACTTCCCTAATCCTCCAGTTGCATCATTATCTCCAACAGGATTTCCTTGGTAAATAAAGACATTTTTATTTTTTTTGTTTAAAGAATCCGGAAGCTCTTTTACATACCCATATCCCTGCATATTCGACTGACCTCCCAAATAAAATACTCTGATGGTATCTTTTTTGGTTTGTGCCAAAAGTAAAAAAGGCACTAGAAAAAACATTAAAATATATTTCATGTTATAATTATTTTACCAATTCAAAACCATCCCTTAAACGAATATCTGCAGAAGACGACCCAATCATCAGATCAAAATCACCCGGTTCTGATACAAACTCTAATGCATTGTTGTAAAACGACAACTTTTGATTGTCAATCGTAAACTGAATGGTTTTGGTTTCACCACGATTCAAACTGATTTTTTGAAAATCTTTCAGCTCGATTATCGGGCGTACCACCGAACCAACTTGATCTCTCAAATACAATTGAACCACCTCTTCTCCTTTTACACTTCCTGTATTTTTTATGTTTACTGAAACCGTAATGGATTCGTTGTTTTTCATCGTTTTTTGAGACAATTTCAAATCCGAATATTCAAAAGTCGTATAACTCAACCCAAAACCAAAAGGAAATTTTGGTGAATTTGGCAAATCAATATAGCTCGATTTATAAATTTTATCTTCATTTACTGAAGGCCTTCCTGTATTGAAGTGATTGTAATAAATTGGGATTTGACCTTCTGTTCTTGGGAAAGTCATTGGCAATTTCCCAGAAGGGTTGTAATCTCCAAAAAGCACATCGGCTATAGCATTACCCCCCTCTGATCCCAACCACCAAGTGTAAACGATAGTTGGCATATTATCGGCAATCCAATTAAAAACAAGTGGTCTTCCCGCATTAATCAAAATGACAATAGGCTTACCAGTTTTTTGAAGTTCTTTGACCAATTCTTCCTGAACTCCTGGCAATTGCAGATTGCTTTTGCTTTTGGCTTCACCGCTTTTGTTCCAGTTTTCACCAATACTCAAAATGATTACATCTGCTTGACTCGCAACAAGCAAAGCATCTGCAAAACCTTCTTTGCTTTTGCTTTCTACGCCACATCCTTTGGCATACAATATTTTGGTTCTTTTCCCTACTTTATTCTCCAATCCTTCCCATTGCGAAACAATGTAAGTCGAATCCACATCCTTTAAATCAACAGCCCAAAAACCGTGATTGTCTCTTTTGGATTTTACCATTGGTCCAATAAAAGCGATCGTTTTTAACCCTTTGGAAAGAGGTAAAACATCTCTTTCATTTTTCAGCAGCACAATACTCTTGGTGGCTATTTCTCTGGCTGCTTTAGTATGTTCTGGGTTATTGAGTTCCTTTTGTTCGCGTTCAGGATTGCAAAATTTATAAGGATCATCAAACAATCCCAATTCAAATTTCTTCTTCAAAATTCTTTTTACAGCATCATCTACTAAAGCAATTGGAACTTTATTTTCTTTTACCAATTGTTCCAAATTGTAGCGATACGCATTGCTTTCCATATCCATATCGCTACCAGCAGTAATAGCAGAAAGAGCGGCGTCTTTATTGTCTTTTACATAACCGTGACTCACCATTTCGCCAATTGAACCCCAATCTGAAACCACGAATCCTTGAAAATTCCATTTCCCTTTCAATATATCTCTAAGCAGATACACATTTCCAGTAGCTGGTATTCCGTTAAGGTCGTTGAACGAATTCATGAAAGTGGCAGCACCTGCATCCACAGCCGCTTTAAAAGGAGGCAAATACGTCTCCCAAAGCATTCTGTTGCTCATATCTACCGAGTTGTAATCTCGTCCACCAACGGCTGCTCCATAAGCAGCAAAATGTTTGACACAGGCCATAACCGAATTCACATCGCCCAAGTTTCCTTGAAATCCTTTGACTCTGGCATACGCAATTTTGGATCCTAAATAAGTATCTTCTCCAGCGCCTTCCATCACTCTTCCCCAACGCGGGTCTCTAGAAATATCCACCATAGGTGCAAATGTCCAATGAATTCCAGAGGCAGCAGTTTCTGTCGCTGCAATCCGAGCCGAAAGCTCCATGGCGCCCAAATCCCAGCTTGCTGCTTCGGCTAACGGAATTGGAAAAGTAGTTTTGTACCCATGAACCACATCTTGACCAAAAAGCAATGGGATTTTCAATCGGGATTGCAGGGCCAATTCTTGGTATTGACGGGTATATTTGGTACCCAAAACATTCAACATTGAACCAATTAATCCTTTTTTAATCTCCGCTTGTTTATTGGTATTCACTGTTATAGGACCAGTTGCGGCATTGTCCCCCGTATATTGGTTGAGTTGCCCAATTTTTTCTTCTAGTGTCATTTTTTTAAGCAAAGTTTCCACTTTTTGATCAATGGTTTGTTGCTGTGAAAAGGTAAAAATTGAAACGAATGCAAATACTAATGTTGTTAATTTCTTCATATTATAAATTTTATATTCTATTAAGCTAAAGCTCTATTTTGATTTAGCTTCATTTAATTTTAACCGTAAAAAATATAAGAACATATAAGCTATGACGAAAAAGCAAAAACTTATATGATCTTATATTTCTTATTCGGTAAACTTTTCTTAGTGCTGAGTGTTTTTTTAATTTTATTTAGCCGTTTTAAACTCCAAAAAATTAAGATTAAAATTTCCTCCCTCAAAGTGAACGCGAATTTTATTGATTCCTTGTTTCAAAGCTACATTTTTAAGCACGATTGTTTTCCAAGTGGTTTCTCCTCCCGAAACCGGAAGTGCTATTGTTTGAGAAATTTTCTTCCCATCCTGTTCCAAATATAATTTCCCACCTGCTTTTTCGCTCGAATACCGAACGGAAACATCAAAAGTGCTTTGCGTTTTTACATCAAGTGTAAATTGTAACCATTCTTTATCTTCAATAAAGGAAACCTGAAAACCGTTGGTTGTTTTATCCGTACAGGCTACAATGTCAACTCCATCGTTTCTCATTTTGTTTCCTTTGTTCCATGGGGTAAATTTAGTACCGTCATAATTCGCTACATCTTTATCAGAATAAGCAAAACCGTTTTGTCCCAAATCAAATTCGGTTGCAAACACTTTTCCAGGTAAATTATGTTTTTTGTACGGTTTAGTATCGGTGGTTTGCACTTGTCGGAACATCGCATCAATGACATCGTATCTGATGGTCAAATGCTCCATTTTATAGTTCTCGGCAGTTTGCATTAGTACTTTTTTTGAAAAACTCTCATTTGGTTTTACCCCTCCGTTTTTCCAATACTCCAATATCTGATCGTAATCCGTTGGTTTTGTAACCGAAGTAACACCTGCTAAATTTTCAATTTTTTTCATTGGCCAAAAAGCCCAACCTATATTGTTTGATTCCATCAATGAGATAGCTTCTTCAAACCACACATTCGAGTTTTCTCCACTTTCGCCCAGCCAAATTGGGACGTTGTATTGGGTTCTGTAATTCAACATCGTCTGGATTGAAGCGGTGTCATTTTGGTTCCAATATTTATGAAAACTCAATACCATATTTTCATCCCAAAGCGGAAACATACCATTGTAATTATTTCCCCAGCAATTCCCTTCAATAATAATCATGTGGTTTGCATCTTGTGCTCTTATTGCATTTGTAATTCTAACTTGTAATGCTTTCAAAGGTGCATTTGAAGTTTCATCGCAACCGTTTTGATTCGTTCCAGTAAAATTCCAATTCGGCTCATTGATAATGTCATAACCCCCAATCCACGGATTGTCTTTGTAACGCTGGGCCAATTTTTCCCAAAGCGCCACCATTTTATCTTGATTTGCAGCACGCTCCCAAAGTGATGGTTTTGAATCATCATAGTCGGATATTGCAGCATCTTTCCCTTGTCCTCCGGGAGTAGCATGCAAGTCAAGAATTAAATATATTTTATTGATAGCACACCAGTTTACTAAATCATCGGTCATTTTGAACCCTTCTTCGAGCCACGTAATTTGTCCGTCTTTCTCGGTTTCAATCGCAGGTGTATACAAATTGTAATGCATCGGTAACCGGATGGAATTAAATCCCCAATCCGCCAAAGAATCTATATCTCTCTTTTTGATTCCGTTGGATTTGTAGGCTTTATAGAATTCTTCGGTATCTTTTTCGCCAATCAAATCCGTAATTTTTTGTTTTATTTTATATTGAGAACCTGCAAAAGCTCCCGTTTGAATCATGTAACCTTCCTGAACCATCCATCCGCCTAATCCCAAACCGCGCAAAATGATGTTTTTACCGCTACCATCTACAATTTTTTGACCGTCTCTATGCAAAAATCCTTGCGAGTAGCAATTACACACAAAAAGCAAGGAAGAAATAAGTAGTGATAAGAAAAATTTCATAGAAAAGTATTTAATTTTTATAAAATAAAAGCAATTTCATAAACCTTTGAAATTGCCTTTATTTTACAATGTGTTGTTTTAATTATCAGATAATAAATCCTTATTTTGGAAAAAGAATAAAAATTACTATTCTAATGATTGTGTATTAATTATTCTTCTTTATAATAATTGAAGATTTAACTTCGGAGTTGTTTTCCAAACGTAAAACATAAACACCATCAGATAAATTATTTGTGTCTATCGAATTTGTTGTTTCGTTTGAGTCTATTTTAGTGATTGAATACTGTTTTCCAGTAAGGTCAAAAATTTGTGCAGTGTATTTGGTAAAACCTTCTGGTACACTAAAATTCAATTTGTCAGAAACGGGATTTGGATAAACAGCAAACTCATTATCTTTTACTTGATTCTTTTCAATTGATAATTTTGCAGTAGTCGAAGCGTAATTGAAAGATTCCCAGCCAGATACAGTTTCTCTATTACAAGTCATACCTGAAGATGCGCCTCCTTCTGAACTCACAAATTTTCCATTAAACCCTTTTAAAGCGATTTGTCCCCCTATATTAACCCAATCAAATGCTTCCCATCCGTTTACAGCAGTACTGCTGGATGTAATTGGCGAAAATCCATTTTGCGAATTAAAAAATTTACCATTACTGTCTCTTAATGCAATTTTGTTATCACCTGCACTCACTACAGTAAATTTCTCCCAGCCTTGTGCTAAATCTCTATTTGCTGTTACCGCTCCTACACTGTTGTTTGAAGAAACATATCTAGTGTTCTTAAGCGTAATTAATTTGCCCACAGGAGCCAAGGGCCTAAGCATATCTTGCAATTCAGGTACCAAATTACAACTGCTTAATAATACTTTGCTGCAAATTTCATTAGTAGCCGTTATCGCATCAGCTTGGCTCGGCTTAGTACCTCCCCATTTAATATAATTAGTAAGGGCATCCCATTTTGGAGTACCTGGATAGGTATAAATAGATCGACTTGTGTATTCTCTTTTCCAAGCCCAGAATGCCCAGCTAACGTTAGCAGCCTCATAATCTATTCTAGAATCACGAACCCAATTTAATTCGTTTTCGCCAAACTCTCCGACGAATAAAGGAATATTAAGGTTTGTTCCTTGTCCCTTTATTAAATCCAACTGCGGATTAGGATTTGCATCACCTTGATCAC
Source organism: Flavobacterium rarum (SeqCode) (assembly GCF_965234445.1). Lineage (GTDB taxonomy): Bacteria > Bacteroidota > Bacteroidia > Flavobacteriales > Flavobacteriaceae > Flavobacterium > Flavobacterium rarum. The sequence goes on from NZ_OZ248503.1 coordinate 233,853, forward strand.
CATAGTAATGGTTTGAAAAAACCAGATTAGGATCCCATCGCTCTAACATATCATAAAAATCCGATGAATAATAATTCCCCTCTGCAAAAATAAGGTGATTCGAATCTACTGCTCTGATACTAGCAGTCATTTTTTTATAAGCAGGTAATATTTTACTTTTTAAGGCTTGGATATCTAACCTCGGCTCATTGAGGAGGTCATAACCTGCAATCCACTCGTTACCAGAATAATAACGATAACGTTCTGCTATAGCTCTCCAAATACTTGAAGCGATTGTTACATTATTCTCATCGCTCCAAAACATAGGTGGTCTACCATCAGGATTGTCACAAGTGTAACCTTCACTTTGATAACCTGGTGCAGTGTGTAAGACAAATATCACGTGGATATTATTATTTTTAGCCCATGTAACCGCCTTGTCAAGCCAGACAAATCCATCCTTTTTGACCGTTCCAGTGGCTGAATTCCAAAAAATATTGTAGGGAAAAGGTATTCGAATAACATTATACCCTAGTGCTTTTGCTTGAGCAAAATCTGCATTTGTAATATATGAATTTCTCCAATTATTTTCAAAGTTTACTATTTTAGCTTCGTCATTTCCTAATAAATCTTTAAAAATTCCTCTTATCTGTGTTGGAGATTTTTCTCGGCGTATATCTTTACCAGGTTCAATATTCATCATATATCCTTCCCAAACAAGCCAGTTTCCAAAATTCACACCTCTTAAGGTTATAGGGTTTCCTTCTTTGAGTATCTTGGCTCCTGTATTTGAAACTGTGAGTCTCTGAGAATTTACTTGAACACAAAATAATAAAAGTATCGTGCAAATAGCGCTTTGTAGAAGTTTAAGTTTTTGGGGTGTTATGGTTTTTGGTTTATTGTTCTTCATGGTTTTTGGTTAGTTAATAGTATATAGAAATTATACAAAAGAATTTTCATCAAAAAAAAAAACACTTTTTCACCAGACATAAATTGATCCAATAATAAAAATAATTAGTGTTAATGAAATCATCTTTAAGGAGCAATCCTAAAAGGCCATATTGACCTTTTAGTCTATATTTTGTAATTAGTTTTATACATAAATCAATAAGAAAAAAAGATCAATCTATTAACTTAATACACCAAAGTCTGAATGGCATTTGGCAAAATAGTAATCTCGGTGGCTTGAGTTCCTACACACAAATTATAAATTACCGTAGCCTCACTTTGATTCATTACAACTGTTACCATTTTTCCATCTTTATTCAAAAATGAAGTACTCAACAAACTGCTTCTGCTCACGGCAGTACTCACTCTTTTGGCTTCCGGGCGAATGAATTTTGAAAAATGTCCAATGTAATAATAAGAAGGAGTGTAAATTAATTCCCCTGTATTGGTGTCAGCATGAACCGGAGCAAAACAAAAATTACCCACGTGATTGGGTCCACCCTTTTCATCCAAAAGTATATTCCAATCGGTCCAGCCCACTGTTCCATTATTAAAATCATTAATCATTGACGTTCCATAACGTTCGCCATTCGCCCACAATTGATAGTTTTTGGCATCAAATTTCTCCACACATCCTTCTGTAAATAATAGATTTTTGTCAGGATAAGCTTCATGAACTCTGGCTACGTTTTCAAACATTGGATTACCCCCTGCCCACGTTTCATACCAATGAAAGCCCATTCCCCAAAAATATTTTGAAGCCTCTGGATCAGAGAAAACAATGTTGGCTCTTTGTACCATTAAATCACGGTTGTGATCCCATGCAATAATTTTTTTATTGCTCAAACCTTCTCTTTTCATAGTTGGTCCAAGATAATTTTTTACAAAATCTCTTTCTGCTTCAGCGGTATATACACAGGACTCCCAAGTTTGTACTGCCATTGGCTCATTCTCTGTACTAATTCCCCAAATCGGAATTCCTTCTTTCTCATAGGCTTTTACAAACTTGGTATAATAGTTAGCCCAAGTCTGGAAATATTCAGGCAATAATGTACCGCCTTTCAGCATGTCTTTATTGCTTTTCATAAAAGCTGGAGGACTCCATGGTGTTGCGTACACCGTCATTTTTCCACCTGCTGTTGCCATTGCTTTTTTTATCAACGGAATTCTATATTTTCTGTCGTGCTCAATAGAAAAGGTTTTCAATCCAGTATCCCCTTCTGCTATATACGTATAACTTCCAGAACTAAAATCGGAACTGTGAATAGTAGTACGCATCAAACAATAACCAATTCCGCTTTCTTTGTTATAATAAGCATTAAGTAATTCTTGTTGTTTCTCTTTGGATAATTTCGCAAAAACTTCGGCACTAGCATCCGTTATCGCTCCACCAATTCCCATAAAAGATTGAAAGGTTTTGTCTGGATTTACAAACACAGAAATTTGTCTCTCGTTGGGTTGAGCCAATTTAGAAAAGGTTAAATTCTCTGTTTTTGACAATCGTAAATTAGTACCTTCTGCTGTAGTATAAACCGAAACTGATTTGCCTTTGGTAGAAAAATGAGTTTCTGATTTATTTTTATGTTGTGCAAAAACAATAAAGGAAGCTAGTACTAATGCTGTGGTGGTTATTTTTTTCATAATCTATAGTTTGGTGGTTGTTTTATATTTTTTTTGCGGTATTTATTACCAAATATAGGTACCTACAGCTCCAGCATCCAGAGAAGTAGTGATCCATTTTCCATTGTATTTGATATTAAATAATTCGGTAGTGTTTCCATCATTTACAACTAGAAGTACTTTTTTTCCAGCTGGAGTTTTGAAAGCAACGTTTTGTAAATTACCACTAATTGTACTTGAAATTCTAATGGACCCCATTGGAACAAATTTTGAAGCGTGTGCTGCAACATAATATCCTACATTTCGGACTACCAATTCGGTACTGTTTACTGTTAATGCTCCTTTACAAGTAGTACATCCACCTTGAGTATGTGGACCAAAAGCACCATCATTGGCAAGATTCCACTGCAAAGCATTTTTACTCCAATTGCGCATTGAGCCAATAATCACGTTTTTGACCTGCCATCTCAAATCACCATCAAATGCTCCTGTAGACGAGGTGTATTGTTCTGTAAAATAAACATCTTTATTTGGAAACGCATTATGCACGATAGAAAGCGCACTAATATCTCCTCCATACAAGTGAAATGCTGAACCAGTTACAAAAGGATAAGCTACTGCATCTTTTAGAATCGTAATTGGATATTGGGGGTTATCACAATTATGATCGTAAGTAATGATCTTTGTGGTTATACTGGCTGATTGAAATGCAGGTCCCAAATTATTTTTTATAAAATCGGCTTGCTGTAGGGCTGTCATTACCATACTAGGATTGTTGCCTCCGTGTAATGGTTCATTTTGAGGCGTAATAGCATCAATTGTAATTCCTTCGGCTTTCATTTTCTGGATAAATTTTACAAAATATTGGGCATAAGCCTCATAATATTTCGGTTGTAAACTTCCACCAACAAAACTATTGTTGTCTTTCATCCAAAGTGGTGCAGACCAAGGAGAACCCATAATTCTAATATTGGGATTTATGGCAAGAATTTCCTTTAGTAACGGAATAACATCTGTCATATCGGGAGCCAGACTAAAGTTAGCCAAACTAACATCGGTTTGTCCTGTTGGCATATCATTATAGGTAAATGGAGTCGCATTCAAATCGGATGCGCCAATGCTGATTCTTAAATAACTTAATCCAATTGAATTGTCTCCAGAACCGAACAATTCTTGCAATAAATCTTTCTTTTTCTGTGCAGTCAATTGATTGATGACAAGAGCACTTCCTCCAGTTAAAGTAAATCCAAAACCATCAACAGTTTGATAGGTTTGTGTATCGTCTATATCTATATTTTGATAAATATTTATTCCATTTGCAAAAGCCAAAATACCTGTTTGTTTTTGCAATAATGCTGTCTGATCCCCTTTGGTCAACCAAAAATCAACTTCATTTTTTACTACTGGAGGAGTTGGAGTCGGGGTCGGGGTTGGCGAATCTCCTCCCTCATTAGAAGACGAACAACTAATATGTAAGACTGAAAAAGCTATTATAAAAAACAACTTTGTGAATTGATGAATATTTTTCATTATTTATTTGTAATTAATTTGGATAAAAACAGGGAAATGATCTGATGGGTATTTTAAGTCTTTAGCATCCGATAAAACAGCATATTTTTGCACAGTAATAGCGTTGCTTTTTGATAAAAAAATGTAATCAATCAAATGTGTTGATGCTTCGTTGTATTTAAAATTATTAAAAGTTCCATAAGGCCCAAAAGGTTTTTCTTTCGAAATGGTTTTGGCGTCATTCATTATTTTTTTTAATTCAATAATCCGTTGTGTTTCGGGTTCCGAATTAAAATCACCCATCAAAACAACGGGATATTTATTAGTATTTAATTTCTCTATTTTCGAAAGTATTAGTTCCAATCCTTTGGTTCTTGCTTCTTCACCTACATGATCCAAATGGGTATTAAAGACCCAAATCATATTTTTTGTTTGCTTATTTTTTAAAAGTGCATACGAACAAACTCTATTGCAAGCAGCGTCCCATCCTATTGAAATGACATCAGGAGTTGCCGATAACCAAAAGGTATTGGATTCCATCACTTTGAATTTTTCTGTTTTATAAAAAATATTCGACGATTCTCCTTTTCCTATTCCGTCTCTTCCAACCCCAACATAACTATATTGTGAAAGTGCCGTTGCTATATCCAACACCTGATTGGGTTTTGCTTCCTGAATTCCAAAAATATCGGGTGCATAAAATTGAATCTGCCCATTAAAAAAATCTTTTCTGTGCGTCCAGTCATTCTCTTTGTCAGAGTCAATATCTAGACGAATATTATAAGTCATTATATTTAGAGTCTGAGCATTCAAAAACAGACTTAACAAACAAAAACAGATTATAACTACTACATTCTTTTTAGACATTTTTTCTATTGTTTAGAAATTAATCAATTATAAATTTATGCAATATTCAGTAAACTAATCATTTACAATAAAAAAAAAATAAAACTGCTTCTCTAATTATACACTCTTATATAATCCACTTCCAAAGTAGAAGAGGTAAAGTTAGGATCTACTGGGCCTCCCCAAACTCCTCCCATTGCTAAGTTTACAATTAGATAAAAGTTTTTGTTGAATGGGAACTTATCTGAATTTACAAAAGTGTAAAACAACTTGTCATCTACATAAAACTTTATATAACTTGCTCTCCAATCTGCGGTATAAATATGAAATTCGGTATTGTCATTGGGCACGTTTATAGTTCCTGTATCTGGCGTAGCTCCAGAACGTCCTGGAGAATGCAATGAGGAATGATTAACATTCAACTCTTTTCCAACAGATTCTAAAATATCTATTTCCCCACAGGCAGGCCACCCAACACTACCGATATTACTACCCAGCATCCAAACAGCAGGCCAAGTACCAACCCCAGTAGGCAGTTTTGCTCTAATCACTATTTTGCCATAAGTAAAATCAAATTTTCCATTGGATTCTAATCTTCCTGAAGTAAAATCACCTTTACCATATTTTTCACGAATGGCTTTTATTTTCAAAACACCATTTTGAACAATTGTATTTTCGGGGCGATTGGTATATGATTGCAGTTCGTTATTAACATTCCCAGGATCCCATATTTGAAAAGTCCATTTGGTAACATCTGGAGCACCATCAGTATTAAATTCGTCTGACCAAACCAATTTAGGTTGGACTAAAACGGTTATAGAAAATGTAGTACTAACAAATTGACCGGCATTATAAGCAGACACATATAGCACATAAGTATTTGAACCCGATGTGCTATAGGTGTATGAAAAGCTTCCGTCTGTTACTTCCTTTGTTTCTCCATTTCCTAGGGTAATTTTGTAGGATGTTGCATTTGTTGCCGCCAAGGTGAAATTTACAACCCCACTACCATCTCCATTTGGATTTTGTGCTGTAGCTCCAACTATTACAGGAGTAACCACTAGATTTGTAGGTTTTGTAGATGCTGTAGCTTCATCAGAATTTGAACTGCTACAAGAAAGAAACAAAAAACAATTCAAGCCAATAATTAAACTAATTTTAGATAGATATTTTTTCATAAGTGTGAAATTTATTTATAAGTTGTTATAGAAACCTTCGCTTTTTTTAGCTTTTAAATAATAATTGAAAAATGGCCCACAATCAAATGAGAATGGACCATCTTACCAACTCAAACCTAAACCTAACTAAACTTATTTTTATGCATGTTTTATTAATGAAAACGATTTATAATGACAATCTCATTTCAATATTTTGAATTTTGATACCCGCTTTCATATCTTCTCCTCCTCCACGAATTACTAAATAAGCAACTCCAGTAGCAGTAGCAGTGAATATACCTAGATTGTTTTCTGGTTTGCACCCTACAATAGATATCTTGCCAGAAAAGGCAGTCTTAGCACAACCATCCCAAGTACTTAAGGCTCTTAATTTTCCTCCATCAGAATAATCCGTTCCAGTTACAGGAACCGAATAGCCACAATAGACTTCAAACCAAGTATTATTACATCCAGTAGTTGAAGAAGTGACCATATCAATCTTGTATTTTTTACCAGCTACAACATTGACTGCCTGATATATACCATTTCCTGCCCAACCAGAAGCATTTAGGGTAACCGATTTACTACCAAAAGTCATGGTAGCATTTGAAGCAGGATTTGTAACTGTCCATTTTGCCCAATCAGCTGAGTCTACCAGTTTTCCTCCTTTAAGAATATTTCCTGCAATGGGATCTGGTGTGGTTATAACAATATTTTGAGTAGCGGTAGTGACTATTCCTCCTCTACCAATAGCACCATGAGTAATTTTATAAGTTCCCACATCTGGTAGAAAAATATTTTCTGTCATTTTGCCAATATAAGTACCAGCACCATCGTCTAGATCCCACTTTGAACCCAATACATTTTGGGTTTGTGCTGTCAATGTAAACTTATTGGTAGAACCAGTTACTGGTGTTATGGTAAAAGCGGGATCAACATTTGCATCAGACAAACCATTATCTACGATGTCTTCGGACTGACAACTTCCTAATGAACTTAATGTTATAATAGCCAACACTAAATAAATGCTTCTATTTAAAACTATTTTTATATTCATAATATGTATTTTTAGTATTAATAATTTGGGTTCTAACCCCTTTTAAACATTTATTAATTGTAACCAGGATTTTGTTTCAATTTGGTTCCTTGAAGCTCTCTAGTTGGAATAGGAAAAACTTCATCTACACCAGCATTAAAACCTCTGTTTCCTAATTTACTGGTTGCATCTCCCCATCGTACTAAGTCAAAAAATCGAAGTCCCTCACCAGCAAATTCCATTCTTCTTTCGTTTTTAATTGCTTGAAGTGTTACAGGAACTGATGGTAATCCAACTCTTGTTCTTACTGCATCAAGCAATGCTTGTGCTCTTGCGCCTGAACCTAAAGCTTCGGCTTCCATTAAATAAGTGTCAGAAAGTCGAATTACATAAGAGTTTTGCTTGTAATTTAATTCAGCTGCACCTCCTCCTGTACGAACATCAGATTTACGAGGGAGAAATTTGTTCAAAAAATAACCCGTATCTTGATATCCTCCGATATAATCTGCTTCTCCTGCAGCTTTCAAGGCTTTAAGATCTAGAATAGTGGCTCCAAATCTCGGATCCAGTTTTATTGCATCGTATAAATCTTGTGTAACAACATTAAAACTCCAACCTGACGGTAAATCTGGAGCTGATGAACCTGCTTTTTTTGAATAAGTTCTTGGCCCTACCATAACATTCAATGTATTACCTTCATCTCTACCTGAACCCCAGAATCCCCAATCAGAATTTCCTGCGCTAGTATGCGAAACTTCTATAAGTGATTCCGTATTAAACTTATTGGAAACAACCCATAAATCACTAAAATTGGCTAATAGTTTATTCCCATATTGATTTGCAGCACCTGGAGTACCATTTACTTCTGCCAAAATAGTAGCAGCTTCGGGTTTTTTGCCTTCAAACAAATATACTTTTCCAAGCATAGCTTGAGCAGCACCTTTTGTTAAACGTCCAGATTCTGTAGTCGCAGGTACCGATGTTGGTAAAACTGGAATTGCCTCTAACAAATCTTTTTCAATTTGTGCATAAACGGCTTCTGGAGTTGCTTGCTCTACATCATACATATTTGTTGTATTCAAAGGATTCAATAACAATGGTACATTCTTAAACAACCTTACCAAGTTGAAATAATAAATGGCACGCAATGCTTTTGTTTCACCTGTAAATCTTGCTTTTAAGTTGTCCGACATTGCAACATTCGGCAATTTCACTAATAGAGTATTGGCTCTAAAAATTCCTTGAAAATGGTCATTCCAATAACTTCCCGGTATACTTGTAGAAGTCAGTGAATGTGTAGAAAAATTTTGAATTCCTTCTCCATCAGTAGATCCTCCGCCACCAGCATAAAAATCATCAGAACCAGCATTCATCATTGCTATCATATTGTCGAATCCACCTGAATTTTTTCGAATAGGATCATAAACCCCAACAAGTGCAGCAGTTGCCTGCTCTTCGTTTGAATAATAATTTTCGGAAAGAAATGATCCCTTAGGAGATACATCTACAAACTCTTCAGAACAGGATCCTAAAGAAACCATTGCTATTGCAATAAAAAAATATTTATATTTTATCGTTTTCATAATTCTTTATTTTATTAAAATTGTAGATTAGCGCCAAACATAAATGTTCGTGCTTGAGGATAAACTCCTTTATCTATTCCAAATACTCCTCCACCAATCTCAGGATCATACCCAGTATATTTAGTTAGAGTAAACAAGTTTTCACCAGTTAAGTAAAAACGAACTTTACTTGCGCCTATTTGTGAAATTACATTCGTTGGTAATGAATACCCGAATTGAATTATTTTTAAGCGTAAATAATCACCATCTTCTAGATAAAAATCAGACATTTTACCAAAGTTCCCATTAGTGTCATTATTAGTAAGTCTAGGATAATCATTAGAAGTTCCTTCGCCAGTCCAACGACCCAAAGCCTCCGTTTGATAATTTGCATTTCCAATATCAAGTCTTCGTAATCCTTGGAAAATTTTATTACCCGCAGCTCCTTGAGCAAATGCCATAAAGTCGAAGTTTTTGTAATCTAAGTTTATGGTAAAACCAAATGTGTATTTTGGAATATTAGTTCCTAAGAATTGTTTGTCCTCATCATTAATAGCACCATTACCATCTGTATCAACCCAACGGAAATCTCCTGGGCGTGCATTTGGCTGAATTAAACTACCTGTAGAACTTTTGTAAGCAGCTATTTCTGCGTCATTTTGAAAAATACCAGCAGTTTTAAATCCGTAGAAAGAATTATAGGATTGCCCCACTTGTGTTCTTGTAACCGGTCCCATAGACTGGAAAGAAGCATCTCCAACAATATAATTTGAATCAGAAGCTACATAAGTAACCTCATTTTCTAAATAAGCAAAATTTGCATTTGCAGAAAAATTAAAATCACCAAATTGCTTTTTGTATCCTAATTCAATCTCTAAACCTCTATTTTCCATATCGGCAATGTTTCCAGTTGGATTTGCAGAAACCCCAACATAACCAGGAATATTTATTTGGCGTAAAATACCATTAGTTGCTTTGTTGTACACATCAACTGTAAGACTTAGGCTATTGAAAAATCTTGATTCAAATCCAATATTGGCTTGTGATGTTTCTTCCCATCTCAAATCTGGATTGTCCAAAGTAAGATTAGCATATCCTGTTGTAATGGCACCTGTATTTCCAAAAGAATAGTTGTAACCACCTTCTACTAAAGAAAGGTATCTAAAATCTGGAATGGCATCATTACCAACTACTCCATAACCTCCTCTTATTTTTAGAGATTTAATCACTTCATTTTCTTTCCAAAAATTTTCTTTTGAAACTACCCATCCAAGATTGAAAGATGGAAAAACTCCAAACTTGTTATTTGCTCCAAAACGGGATGAACCATCACGGCGAATAATTCCAGTAAACAAATATCTTTCTTTGAAATCATAATTCACACGTGCAAATAAGGACGTCAATTTATGTTCTGTCATATCATAAGTACCACTACTTCTATCAGACTGCGGTATGTCAAAATTGAAAGAAGCATCCTGATAACTTGTAATTGGCAAACCAAACATTGTAGCACTTGATCCACCACCAATATTATCAACATAGGAACCTTGTCCTAACAATACCGTTAAGTTGTGATTACCAAAATTATTCGAATAAGTAGCAATGTTCTCAACATTCCAAGCAAAACTCTTGTTCTCACTTTGGCTGTAACTGTTTTTAAGTACATTTGAATTAGCACTCAAATAAAAAACAGGTGTAAATCCTTCTCCTCCCCAATTGGCAAGTTTCGCACCAAAAGTTGATCTAAATTTAAAATGCTTTGAGATTGTAGCTTCTAAATAAGCATTTCCAACTATATCATTTGACCATCCAAAACCACCAAGTCTTGTTTTAGCATAAGCCAATGGGTTTGTCATTTCTTGCCCCACTATACTAGAAATTCCGTAAGGTGTACCATTTGAGTCTCTAATTACTGGATTAGTACTATAAGGAGCTGCGTTTGCCAAAACTGGATCTGTTTGAAGAATTGGAGTAATTGGATCCAAATTAATTGCTGAACTTAATGGACCACCAAATTCACTATTTGTATTACCAATACCTACATTTTTTTGATTTGTAAAGCCTAAAGTCTGTCCAAAAGTGAATACTTTGGATATTTTGTGTGTAGAGTTTAAACGAAAATTCTTTTTTGTATAATTTGAAATCTCAGTTGAAACAATACCTTCTTGATCTTGAAGCCCGAATGAAGCATAAAAATTAGAAACATCGCTTCCTCCACTGATACTTAATTCATGAGAATAACGAAAAGCCCCAGTATTAAATATCGCTTTTTGCCAATCTGTACCAGTACCTAAACTAGACGGATTAGAAAACACTAATGCACCACCTGCAGCAACTGATTTTTCATTTAATAAAGTTGCATACTGAGTTGCATTTAATAAATTCAAAGTTTTTTCAGGCGATGAAACTCCAGCAAATCCGTTATAGTTAACAATGATTTTTCCAGATTTCCCTTTTTTTGTTGTAACTAAAATTACACCAGTTGCAGCACGAGTACCATAAATTGCAGCTGATGCGGCATCTTTAAGCACCTCCATAGATTCAATATCCGATTGATTAAGAAAACCGATACCTCCAGCATCAACAACAACACCATCAACAACCCAGAGTGGGTTATTACCTCCGTCACCAAACGTAGTTATACCCCTAATACGAATAGTCGATGCAGAACCTGGTTGCCCAGAACTAGCTGCAATTGTAACTCCAGAGACTCTACCTTGAAGCACTTGCTCTATTCGACCATTAGGGATTTTTTCGATATCCTTGGCTCTCACACTAGAAATAGCACCTGTCACAACGCTTTTCTTTTGAGTTCCGTAACCCACAACAACTACCTCATTTAAGTCTTGAGTAGATGAATACATCTTAACCTGTAGTTGTGTTCGCCCATTAATCGATTCCAAAACAGTTTTATACCCTATAAAACTGATTGTTAAAATTCCATCCTTAGGAGCTTTAATTTGGAACTTCCCATCAAAATCTGTCGATACTGATGTTGCTGTTCCATTTAAGACAATGGTAGCCCCTGATACTGGAAAGCCCTTTTCGTCAATCACTTTCCCGCTTATAGATGCCTCTTGAGCATGTACACAAACTGAGAATAAGACCAACGAAATACAAAAAATAAATGTTTTAAATAATTTCATTTTTCTGAATATTTTGGTTAATTAATTAGTTATTTAATGCAATAGTAAGCCTAATATTTTTACTTTGATAATTTTAAACTACTACAAAAACACATCAATAACGTTGTAGCGACATAACAAAAACACATCATTTTTATTCTAATTATTTTGTTATTAGCTATTTACATCATACAAATAATTACTTAAAAAAATATTAATAGAAAAAAACCACTACAATTATGATTAATTAAATACTTTAGCTAAAAATACAATAAACAGTATTGAAATACAGCTACAAACACTATTGCCCAATTATAAATCAAGCATATTTTGAATCAAATTATAGACTTAAAATTATATGCAATTACAATTAATCAATGAAGAACAATAAATACCAACCAATGAAATTTGCCAGACTATTTATACTATTTATATTAATACAAACGCCTTTATTTTTTTTAGGGCAAGTAAAAAAAATTGGACTGCCTCATATAAAAAATTACAGTAGAACTGAATACAAAGGAGGTACTCAAAACTGGAATATAGATCAAGATAAAAATGGTAATATATACTTTGGAAACAATGACGGTCTATTACAATTTGATGGCTCCACTTGGAACAAATACAAAGCAAAAAAATCAGATGCAATTAAATGCCTAAAAGTAGATCCTTCAGGAAAAATATACGTAGGCTGTTACAATGAGTTTGGTTATTTCAAAGCCAATTCTAATGGAAAACTGGAATACTATTCTATTTCCGATTTGTTAAATAAAAAAATACTAAACAGAATAGACTTTATCTGGAAAATTCATCTTTATAAGGATGAAGTTGTTTTTCAATCGTTTGACATGATTTTTATTTACAAAAACAATAAAATTAAAATCATAAATGCTCCCAAAAGATTTCAATTTTCTTTTCTTACTAATTCTAGATTGTATTTTCAGGATATTTTTAGTGGAATTATGGAGTATAAAAATGATAAACTAACTTACCTAAAAGGAACTAATACCTTAAACAATTCGGAAGTTTGGGGTATGATCGAGTTAGAAAAAAATAAAATTTTGATGGCTACTTTAGATAAAGGGCTGTTTATATTGGCAAACAATAAAGTAAGCACCTGGAATACAGAAGCTAATTCATTTATTAAAAAAAATGGTTCTCTAGGATGCATCCTTTATAAAAACAAATACGTTGTAATCAATTCAGTACTAGATGGGATTATTGTTTGCAACCTAAACGGCAATATCATTCAGCATATCAATCGCAGCAAAGGACTTCAAAACAACACTGTGCTTAATTCATTTATAGACAATAATAATAACTTGTGGTTGGGATTGGACAATGGTATTGCGTATGTAAATGAAAATTCATTTCTAACCTATTTTGGTTTTAGTTATAATTTGGGCACAGTCTATTCTTCCGTTGTACATAAAGGCAATTTGTATGTTGCAACCAATCAAGGAGTATTTTATCATCCATGGAATACCGATTTCAAAGAAGGATCTTTTAAACTTGTTGACGGAACAACCACTCAAGCATGGAATGTACAAATCATAAATGGAGAATTAATATGCGCCAGTAACAAGGGAGCATTAGTCATACAGGAAGGCAAAATGATTAAAAATCTAGATCCTAAAGGTTATTTTAGATTCAAACCAATTACGAATAATCCAAATTATTTTATTGGCGCAAACTATAATGGATTTTCCATATTCGAAAAAACGAGTTCAGGAATAAAATTCAGGAATAAAATCTTAGGTCTTGACAAATCCTCCAACACATTTGAAATAGACAATAATTATTTATGGCTAAAGAAGGATGAATATGTATATCAAATCACTCTAAGTAAGAATCTATTAAAAGCAAACTCAGTTAAAATTTTCACCCGATTTTCAGAACAAAATTCTGGAATTGGTAGCCTTCAAAAAATAAATTCTAAAGTCTACTTTCAATCAAACAATGTTTTTTATACCTATTCAAAAGTACAAGATCGATTTATTGAAGAACCTATTATTAGTACGATATTTAAGTCGATTCCAAAAATAAAAGAACTTACAGAAGACAAAAATGGAAATCTATGGTATGTATTTAATGAATCTATGGGAGCATTGATGAAAGTTGGAAACAATAAATACAAACGTGTAACAGCCTCTTTATCGAACTTAACAGGGAATCTAGTATCAAACTATGTGTCAATAAATACGATAGATTCAAAAAACACTTTTATCGGGCTAACAGATGGACTTGCACATTACGATTCAACTATCGAAAACAAATCTGAAATAAAACCGATTGCCCATATTAGAAACTTCTCATTTCCAGGCGATACAATACATCTTGGAAATGGGCAAAATATAAATAAAGACTATAAATTATCGTATTCTTCTAATCAAGTAAAATTTACATTTTCATCTCCTTCTTATGAAAACATAGAGAATCTCCAATTTACGTATCAATTGGAGGGCTTTGATGAAAATTGGAGTACTTGGTCTAATAGTACCATAAAAGAATATACAAATCTAAAAGAGGGAAATTACAAAATGAAAGTAAAAGTAAGAAACAGCTCTGGTATTGAATCGGATACAACTTCAATTTCATTTAGAGTTTACCCTCCATGGTACAGACATTCATTAGCCTATTTATTCTATTTACTAATCAATATTGGCATAGTCTATTATATTCGTTTAAGAATAAAGATAAAAATTAGGCAGAACAAACATTTTGAAACTTTAGAACAAAGAAGACTGTATTTAGAAAAAGAAACCAAAATAAAACAGGAGCAGTACGAACTAGAAAAAGAGATTGAAAAACTAGAAAACGAAAAGCTTCAAATTAAAATCCTTACAAAAGATAAAGAGTTGGTTAACAACACTTTACAAGTTGTGAAGAAAAATAAAATACTTAACGGAATTATTCAGAAATTAAAAGATATTAACTCCAATTCCTTTGACGAAGGCACCAAAGCACAGTTCACAAAATTAAATCGTAGTATCATCAAAGAAGTCAACACCGACAAAAGCTGGAAGGATCTCGAAAAGCACTTAAAAAATGTGCATTTTGATTTCCTGAAAAAATTAAAAGAAAAGCATCCAACTATCTCTCCTAGAGAAATGGATTTATCCACTTATTTGTTAATGAATATGTCCACAAAAGAAATTGCAGAATTCATGAATATTTCAACAGGAGGAGTAGAATTAGCAAGGTATAGATTAAGAAAAAAACTTGAATTAAATCAAAAAGAGAATTTAATTGGTTATTTAATGAGTATCAAATAAAATAAAAAACTCCTTCATTTTATTAGAGTGAAGGAGTTTTTATCGATTAATTTATAAATTCCAAAGTACGTTCGAGAGCCATACCCCTTGATCCTTTAATAAGAATCATATTGTTTTCAAATTTATTTTCCTTAATAAAACTTGAAAAGATTTCAAAGCTTTCAAAAAAGAAGAAATTTGGTTTAGTTATTTTGTTTTGAAAAAAGTCCTTACCAATAAAATAGCATTCTATTTCATTTTGATCTAATAATAAACCAACCACACCTTTATGTTCTGATAGACTCTCATCGCCTAACTCAAACATATCTCCTAAAAAAGCAATTTTATTTTTTTTACTTAAAAGTATAAAATTTTCTATGGCTACTTTCATACTGCTAGGATTAGCATTGTAAGCATCTAAAATAATTTCATTATTTCCTTTTTTAATTAATTGAGATCTATTGTTTTCTGGTATATAACTCTCTAATGCTTGTTTAATAGCTAAGTCTTCTATACCAAAATATTTTCCAATAGTAATAGCAGCATTGATATTATTTGCATTGTACAAACCTATTAAATGAGTAGTAATTAATTGTTCGGAATAAGATATTTCTACAAATGGATTTGCATCAACCTTCGAAATAGAAACATTAGCATTTTCTTTGTTAACCCCGAAAGAATAACTTTTTAACACTTTTGACTTTTCAACCTGAATTGGATCTTCCAAGTTAACAAAAGCCATACTATCACTATTCAGCAGATAATGATACATTTCACTTTTCCCTTTTATCACTCCTTCTACTCCACCAAAACCTTCTAAGTGTGCTTTCCCAAAATTGGTTATATAACCGTAATTAGGTTGAGCAATTTCGCAAAGAAATTCAATTTCTTTCTGGTGATTAGCTCCCATTTCAACAATACCAATTTCCGTTTGGTTATTAAAAGACAACAAAGTTAAAGGCACCCCAATATGATTATTAAAATTCCCTACAGTAGCTTTTGTTTTAAATTTTTTAGAGAGTACAACATTAATCAATTCTTTTGTTGTTGTTTTTCCATTACTTCCAGTAAGAGCAATAATAGGTAAATTCAAATGTTTTCTATGAAATTTTGCCAACTCCTGTAAAGCTTTAAGACTGTCTTTAACCAAAATAGTTCGATTATCAATAAAATACCTTTCATCATCAATGATTACGAATGAAGCTCCTTTTTCCAGGGCTTCTTTAGCAAAAGTATTGGCGTCAAAATTTTCCCCTTTTATAGCTATAAAAAAAGAGTTTGCTTCTATTTTACGAGTGTCTATTGAAATAGAATTGCACTTCAAAAACAAACTATGAATGTATTTAATATCCATATAAATATAGTTTAAAAAATAAAAGCCCTAATTAAAGGGCTTTTATTTGAATTATTTAAAAAAATTAATTTCTAGGTGATTTTTTTGTATTTGTTTTTGAACCAACTCTTGACATAGCACATCTAAAACCAATGTAATCTGTTGCCATATCTTGAGGGAAGAATCTTCTTTGAGCTGGATCCAACCAATAGGCTCTATCTCTCCAAGATCCACCTTTGTATACACGAACTGCGTCATTTATCAAAGTAGTTCTTTTGTTTGATTTATCAAATTTTCTTTCCATAGCGCCTAAACTGTCAATTTTTACATTGTGTTTAGGGGCATTATACATATTCTCTTTATCTGAAATTTTTCCTTTTTCAGAATCAGAACTTGCAAACTTGTAATATTTACTAGATTGCTTATCTCCATCTCTGTAACTAATATTATCGCTTGTGCTAAAATTTTGTCTCAAATAAGTTTCATTTTCATCAACAGGCACTTGAGCAATCTCTCCAGCTAAGTTTTTTGCAACCAATTTACCATTACTTAATGTGTCGTAAACAATATTTTTATTTGTAATCACTTCAACTTTACCATCCTTACCAATTTTGTTTTTGGTATAAACATTACCTCTAAAATAATTGAAATCATTTGTTTCTACATCAACTATAGGTCTGTAAACATCTGCAACCCATTCTGCAACATTTCCTGCCATATCATAAAGACCGAAATCATTTGCTGGATATTTTTTAACTTCATTTGTAATATCAGCTCCATCATCAGACCAACCTGCGATTCCACCGTAATCTCCATTACCTTGTTTGAAATTTGCTAATTGAAATCCTTTGTTGGATCTTTTTCCTGAACGAGTGTAACTTCCAGACCAAGGGTATTTCTTTTGACCTTTATAGATATTGTATTCTCTTTGTCCTACATCTGCCGCTGCAGCATACTCCCACTCTGATTCAGTTGGAAGTCTATATTCTGGCAAAATAATTCCTGAAGATCTTTGCGCATAAACATTTTTCTCTTCAACAACTTTTCCGTCTTTTCCAGGTTTTGGTCCTTTTTTAGAAGCACCTCTCCCTTTTAAAAGAATTTCTTCATTTCCACCATAAGTCATTGTTGGAGCTGCCAAATAAGTTTCAGTACTAAAATTACTTTCAGCAGAAACATCTAATGATTTAGCATTTTTCTTCAAATAACCATTTTTTTCCAAAACAGCTTCATTTACACGATCCGTTCTCCATTTACTGAATTCTACAGCTTGTACCCAATTTACTCCTACAACAGGATAATTAGCATAAGCAGGATGTCTTAAATAGTTATTGGTCATAGTTTCATTATATCCCAAACGATTTCTCCAAACAAGGGTGTCTGGCGAAGCTCCTTCGTAAATATTTTTGTAATTTTCTTCTGTTGGTGGATACACTTTTTTCAACCACTCAAGGTATTCAAGATACATTAAATTGGTAACTTCAGTTTCATCCATATAAAACGACATAACGTGTTGTTGATTTGGAACATTATTCCAATCATGCATTACATCGTCTTGAACAAGTCCTCTAGTAAAAGTCCCTCCTTCTACAAAAACCAATCCTGGTCCCGTTTCTTGTGTTTTGTGAGCTGAACCTTTTGAAAAACCGCCCTTGGAGCTGTTTACATTCCAACCTGTACCTCTTGAAGCACTGTCGGTTTTAGATTTTTTGCTACAACTAGCTAATCCTAACATTAATGTCAACAACAACATTATTTTTAAGGGGATAGTTTGATTTACTTTCATAGTTTCTAGTAGGTAATTATTAAAATTTAGGTTGTGCAATGTAATAATTAAACATTAAAACACAAACCAATTTTCAACTTAAATTTTTTAACGTTCAAATTAGATATAATAAAACGCAAAATTATATTTTTTATTACATAAAACAACAAAAAATATATTTAATATTTTTTCTTTACTTTTAGCAATTATTTAGGATTCACCCCGTTATCATTTCCCATGAGAAATCTTGCTTTTTACTTTATATTAGTACCTATTTTAACTTTTGCCCAATTAAAAGGAGATATTTCAATTGAATGGCAAGATAATTACACTACATCTTCCAATACTAAACAACTATCTCCTGTTTTTACTGGCAATAGTTATTTTTATGATGCATATCAACAATCTCTTTACCACAATTTAAATTTAAACACGAACAATACATTAGACGAAAAAAGCCTTCAAATTACTAATGTTGTATATGAAATCATTTCTGTTTCAACTCTTGGAAATCTAATCGTAACAAACATTCCATCATCAATAAAAGCGACTATTTATTCAACTAAATCCAGAAATATAATTCAAAATTTCCTTAGACTATCTCCAATTATTAAAGACAACTCTGGATACAAAAGAGTAAAATCATATTCTTACACTATTAATATTGGTGCTTCAATCAAAAACACAACAGCTAAAAACAATACCGCTATTGCAAATTCAGTGCTGGCTACTGGAGATTGGTATCGATTTTACATTGAAAAGTCGGGTGTTTATAAAATTACGAAAGATTTTTTACAACAATTAGGCATCAACTTAAATGGGATCGATCCCAAAAAAATTAAAATTTATGGTAATGGAGGAAAAATGCTACCTCTGGCAAACAACACTTTCTACCCTTCAGATTTAAATGAAAATGCAATTCAAATTCAAGGAGAAAATGACGGGACTTTTAATTCTGACGATTTTATTTTGTTTTATGGTGAAGGAACTTATAACTGGAATGATGAAAGTCAAACCAATCTCAATTTATACGATACCAAATCTTATTATTACATAAATACACAAGGCATTGACGGGAAAAGAATTTCAAATTTGCTTCAACCAACTGAAACAAACACTCTTAACCTAACTACCTATGATGATTATCAATTTCATGAAGTCGATTTAAAAAACATCGCTCAAGTAGGAAGACAATGGGTTGGAGAAACATTTGACATTAGTCAGGATCAAGAATTTACATTTAGTTTTCCAAATATTGACACATCGGTTCCAATAGATTTAAATGTATCATTGGCAGCGGCAGCCTTTACTCCTACTTCATTTAAAATTTCTGCAAATAGTCTTGAAGTCGGAACAGTTATGTTTTCAGCTTTAAATACCAGTTCTGACATTCAATATTATAATGGAAACCTTCCAAAAAACACCTCTTTTACCGGCTCATCTGTGATTAATTTAAAAATATCTTACAACAATAATGGCGTACCTGGTTCCAAAGGTTTTCTAGATTATATACGTCTGAAAGCAAAAAGTAAATTACAAGGACTTGGAAAGCAGTTTCCTTTTCAATACGATTTATCAAGCTCTGCTCTTGGGATTGTTTCCTATGACTTTTCAAATGCAACTTCTATTTCTCAAATTTGGGACATTACCGACCTCTATAATGTCACAAAATTCGAAAATAATAATCAAAATGAATTCTCAATTAAAGCAAATCTTGGAGAACTCAAAAAATACATCGCAATTGATCCTAATGATTATTATACCCCTTTAAAAGAAACAAAATCAAGAATAGCGAACACCAACATAAAAGGAACGATTTTTAAAAATACTCAAAATCAATTTCAAGATATAGATTACATAATAATAACTCCTGAATCATTAAAGAATCAAGCAGAAAAGCTAGCCAGTTTCCATCAGAAAAATTCCAATTTAAATGCAAAAGTAATTATACTTGAAAATATCTATCAAGAGTTCTCCTCCGGAAAACAAGATATCGCTGCAATTCGGAACTGCATTAAATACATCTATTCCAATGCAACTGCATCAGACAAAAGAATAAAATATGTAAACCTTTTTGGCGATGCTTCATTCGATTACAAAAAAAGAATCACAAACAATTCTAATATTGTACCTATATATGAATCGTTAATTAGCAATACTATTGGCGAAGCTTCTTTTGCATCGGATGATTTTTACGGACTAATGGATGACTCCGAAGGCAACATAACTACATATTATGGAGGTATTGACATTGCTTGCGGTAGAATGCTTGTAAACAATGCAATTCAAGCTGATGAAATGGTCAATAAAGTGTTAGAATATTATAACAAAAAAGCATATGGAAGCTGGAGAAACCATTATGTAACCATAGCTGACGATTCAGACAAAGCTTCTGATCCTTCATTACAATCCAGACAAAACTCTCTAGCTGATGAAATAGCAATACAAAAACCTTTTTTGAATGTTTCCAAAATATTTTTGGATTCATATTCCCAAGAAGCCTCTGCTGGAGGTGAACGATATCCAAAAGCAAAATCTGAATTCTATAATGAATTTGAAAAAGGCGCTTTGGTTTTTAATTATTTAGGACATGGTGGAGAAGATGGACTTTCTAGTGAAAGAATTTGGGACAAATCAGACAGCCAAAGCATTAGCAACCAATACAAATACCCCCTATTTATTACAATTACATGTGAATTTTCTCGTTTTGACAATCCGACCAGACCAACAGCTGGCGAATATATTTATTGGAATCCAAAAGGTGGAGCAATTTCTTTGGTAACTACAATACGCTCCATCGGTCAATTTAGCGCAGAAAACTTTAATGATGCTTTTTCAAAAAATCTTTTATCTTACGGCTCAAACCAATATACTTCAATAGCTGAAGCCCTAAGAATAGCAAAAAATGGAAACCCAAATTCAGCAACAAACGTAGTGCTTTATCTTGGAGATCCCGCCTTATTTCTTGCCATTCCTAAACCAAAAATTGTACTTACCAAAGTAAATGACATTCCAATAAATCAATCAATTCCCGACTTCAAATCATTAGCTAAAATGAAAATATCTGGGCAAATTACTGATGAGAATAACATTCCTATTTCCAACTACAATGGTGTTTTGTCAACACTGTTATTTGATAAAAAAACAACAAAAAACACCTTAAATAATGACGGTTACAGTCCTTCAATAAGTTTTTCGAACTTAGGAGAAACCATTTTTAGAGGAAATGCTTCTATAGTAAATGGACAATTTGAATATAATTTTATAGTCCCAAAAGACATTCGTATTCCATTGGACTTTGGTAAAATAAGTTTTTATGCCCAAAAAAATGAATTAAAAGAAGATGTTTCGGGTTTTGATACCTCTATAAAAATAGGTGGCGTAAATGAAAACGCTATTGCAGACAATAATAGTCCAAAAGTGAAGTTATATATGAACGATAACACTTTTGTATCTGGCGGAATAACAAATGAATCCCCCATATTTATTGCTTATATGGAAGATGAAAGTGGCATCAACACTGCTGGAGGAATTGGACATGATATAAGTGCAGTTTTAGATGGAGATGTAAGTAATCCATTTATTTTGAATGATTACTATCAAACAGAATTGGATGATTTTACCAAAGGAAATTTACATTTCCCGCTCCGAAATTTAAAAGCAGGTCTACATACGCTTACCTATATTGTTTGGGATGTATACAATAATGCCACAACTTCCGAAATTCAATTTTTGGTGATTGGAAATGAATCTATTACGCTTACTAATGTATTAAATTACCCAAATCCTTGTGTAAATCACACTGAGTTTTGGTTTACGCACAACAAGCCAAATGAACCTTTAGAAGTTCAAGTACAAGTATTAACAATTACTGGAAAAGTAGTTTGGACAAAAAACCAAACAATCACTACTCCAGGTTTTTTATCTAGAGAAATCTCATGGAATACAAGAGATGATTTTGGAAATAAAATAGGTAAAGGGGTTTATATCTATAAATTAACGGTAAAAACCACTTTTACAAATTTAAAAACTGAAAAAATTGAAAAACTTGTGATTCTATAATAATATAGTATATTTACCTTAAATAATTTTTTTTTAAAAATAATGAAAAAAACGACTTTACTAATAACATTTTTATACGCATTTAATTTTATAAATGCGCAACAATATAACACAACTACTGTAGCGGTTCCTTTTTTATTAGTTGCTGCAGATGCAAGAGCTGCAGGTATGGCAGATAATGGTGTTGCTACTTCGGCTGATACTTACTCCCAGCAATGGAATCCATCAAAGTATGCATTTGCAACAGACCAACATGGTTTCTCAGCAAGCTATACACCCTACTTAACAGATCTAGTAAATGACATTTCATTAGCCCAATTAACCTATTATAATAAATTTGATGAAAAAAGTGCTTTTGCAGGTAGTTTCAGATATTTTGGTTTAGGTGATATTGAATTAAGAAATGATTTTGACAGTCCCGTTGTTTTAGTCTCACCAAATGAATTCGCCTTTGATTTATCTTATTCCTTAAAATTAAGCGAAAAATTCTCAATGGCAGTTGCAGGTCGTTACATCAATTCAAATTTAAAAGTAGCTACCGAAAATAATGACGCATCTTCAGCTAGCAGTTTTGCCGTAGATGTTGCTGGCTTCTATCAATCTGAAGAAATTGCATATAGTGATTTTAATGGAAGATGGAGAGGTGGATTTAACTTCCAAAATATGGGCCCAAAAATTAATTATGACAACAGTGAATTAAACTCAAATTTCTTGCCTGCAAATTTAAAATTAGGTGGTGGTTTTGACTTTATTTTAGATGAGTATAGCAAAGTTTCCGTAAACTTAGAACTCAGTAAATTATTAGTTCCTTCGAGAGATATAAATGATGATGGCACAGTCACAGCGGAAGAAAACGAAGAATACAAATCTATAAATTGGTTTTCAGGAATGTTTAAATCTTTTGGAAATATAAAAGAAGTAACCTATTCCCTTGGATCAGAATACGTATATCAAGATTCATTTTCATTTAGAGCAGGTTATTTTTATGAGAATCCAGATTATGGTTCTAGAGAATATTTCTCTCTTGGAGCTGGGTTTAAATACAGTTCTGCAAAAATTGATGTGTCTTATTTATTTTCAGCCTCAAAAGTACAAAACCCATTAGAAAACACATTACGTTTCTCTTTGACTTTCAATTTCGGTGAAAAATATGAAAATTACTAAGTCACATTCTATTTTATAATAAATGTTAAAAATCCAAACTTCAATACACATTGGAATTGGATTTTTTCTTTTTAATTTTAGGATAGACTATAAAATTAATCTTATTCAAAAAAAACGTCTACAATAGTATAAAAACTTATTTTACACGATAAAATCATTTTAAAAATAATAGCAACAAATGAAAGATATAATAATTACTTCAAAAATAAATGTTTTTGAAAAAATTCAAGAACTACCTTCTGATGTTCAGAAATTAATGAATATGGCAATTGAAGTAAGAAAAAAAGCATATGCACCATATTCAAAATTCAAAGTAGGCACAGCTATTCTATTGGACAATGGTGAAATTGTCATTGGTTCCAATCAAGAAAATGCAGCTTATCCTTCAGGACTTTGCGCAGAAAGAGTTGCCATATTTCATGCGGGTGCAGTTTATCCAGATGCAACCATTTTAAAAATAGCAATTACAGCTGCTTCAGATAACAATAAAACTGTAAGCCCAATTCCACCATGTGGTTCTTGCAGACAATCCATAGCTGAATATGAAATTCGTCAAAACTTGCCAATTGAAATCTATTTTATGGGAGAAACAGGAGCAATACACAAATCAGCATCGCTAAAAAACCTACTCCCTTTCATGTTTGATAAAGATTTACTTTAAAAAAAACCTAAAAATTAGCTTTTAAATTTTAGTTCTTAGTAGGAATGTCTTATTTTTGCATCCCGACCCCTTCGGGGCGCAAATTTGTGGTGAGGAAACTATTTTGCGTTACTAGGTCATAATTGATAACACAATAACACTTAAGCAAAAGAATTAATTCAGATGAAAGAAGTAACAAAAGAAGTTTATCTAAAGTGGTATGAAGACATGCTCCTTTGGAGAAAGTTTGAAGACAAACTTGCAGCATTGTACATCCAACAAAAAGTTAGAGGTTTTCTACATTTATACAATGGTCAAGAAGCAGTATTAGCAGGTGCTTTACATGCTATGGATTTGACAAAAGACAAAATGATTACTGCTTACCGAAATCACGTTCAGCCTATTGGTATGGGTGTAGATCCAAGACGTATTATGGCAGAACTAATGGGTAAAGTTACTGGAACATCAAAAGGAATGGGTGGATCTATGCATATTTTTTCCAAAGAACACCGTTTTTATGGCGGACACGGTATTGTAGGTGGTCAAATTCCATTGGGAGCAGGTTTGGCATTTGGAGACAAATACAACGGGACCGGAGGTGTTACAATGACCTATTTTGGAGATGGAGCAGCACGTCAAGGATCGCTACACGAAGCGTTTAACATGGCTATGCTCTGGAAACTTCCAGTAGTTTTTATTGTTGAAAACAATGGCTATGCAATGGGAACTTCTGTAGAAAGAACTGCAAACCATACCGATATTTGGAAACTTGGATTAGGATACGAAATGCCTTGTGGTCCCGTTGATGGAATGAATCCTGTAAAAGTGGCAGAAGCTATGACAGAAGCTATAGATAGAGCACGTCGTGGCGATGGACCAACTTTTCTTGAAATGAAAACTTACCGTTATAGAGGTCATTCTATGTCGGATGCACAATTATACCGTTCAAAAGAAGAGGTCGAAGAATACAAGAAAATTGACCCTATTACACAAGTTCTAGATGTAATACTTGATCAGAAGTACGCTAATGAAGATGAAATTGAAGTTATTGACCAAAGAGTTAAAGCTTTAGTTGAAGAATGTGTTCAATTTGCTGAAGAATCTCCGTATCCAGAAATACAACAATTGTACGATGTAGTATACGACCAAGAAAACTATCCATTCACACCTCATAAACTATAAATCAATTATGGCAACAATTGTAACAATGCCTCGCTTGAGCGATACTATGACGGAAGGAACGGTAGCAGCTTGGCTTAAAAAAGTTGGAGACAAAGTAAGCGAAGGTGATATCCTTGCTGAAATTGAAACCGACAAAGCAACAATGGAATTTGAATCCTTCAATGAAGGAACTCTTTTATATATTGGAATCCCAGAAGGAGAAACAGCTCCTGTAGATTCTTTATTGGCGATTATCGGAAAAGAAGGCGAAGATGTTTCTGCTTTAATAGCGGGAGGTTCAGCAGCACCAGTTGCAGCAGAATCAGCATCAGCTGCAACAAAAACAGCAGAAGCAACTACACCAGCTCCTGAGGCAGCTTTGCCAAAAGGAGTAATTGTAGTAACAATGCCTCGTTTGAGTGATACAATGACCGAAGGAACTGTAGCTACTTGGCTGAAAAAAGTAGGAGACAATATTGTTGAAGGCGATATTCTTGCTGAAATCGAAACTGATAAAGCAACAATGGAATTCGAATCTTTCAATGAAGGAACTTTGTTATTCATTGGAATCCAAGAAGGAAACACAGCTCCAGTAGACAGCCTTTTAGCAATTATAGGACCTGTAGGAACAGACATTAGCGGAATAGCTGAAAATTATAAAGCAGGCGGAACTGCACCAGCAGCTACCGCAGCAAAAGAAGAAGTTAAAGCAACTTCATCTGAATCTACAGAAGTTATTGAAACAGTTAGCGAGGGAAAAAGAATTTTGGCATCACCATTGGCTAAAAAAATAGCAAGTGATAAAGGAATTCAATTAACCCAAGTGAAAGGATCAGGAGAAAACGGTCGTATCGTAAAAAGCGATATCGAAAACTTTACTCCAACAACTACAGTTGCTCCAAGTGTTACAGCATCAAAAGCTCCTGAAGCTGCAAAAACAGAAACCCCAAAAGTATTTGTACCTGCAGGAGAAGTTTTCACAGAAGAAATCAAAAATTCGCAAATGCGTAAAATCATTGCGAAACGATTAGCCGAATCATTGTTCACAGCACCTCATTACAACCTTGTAATCGAAGTAACAATGGACGAAGCGATGAAATCTAGAGCAACTATAAATAACGTTCCAGATACCAAAGTATCTTTCAACGATATGGTTATAAAAGCTTGTGCATTGGCTCTAAAAAAACATCCAAAAATAAATTCACAATGGAGAGAAGATGCCATAATCATCAATCATCATGTAAATATTGGTGTTGCTGTTGCTGTTGAAGATGGATTGGTAGTACCAGTATTAAGATTTACAGACGCAATGAGTTTATCTCAAATTGGTGCAAGTGTTAGAGATTTAGCAGGTAGAGCTAAAAACAAAAAATTATTACCTACTGAAATGGAAGGTAGTACTTTTACAGTTTCAAACCTTGGAATGTTCGGTATTACAGAATTTAATTCTATAATCAACCAACCTAATTCTGCAATTTTATCTGTTGGAGCTATAGTAGAAAAACCAGTTGTTAAAAATGGTCAAATTGTAGTTGGAAACACAATGATGCTTTCATTGGCTTGCGATCACCGTACAATTGATGGAGCTACTGGAGCTCAGTTTTTACAAACATTAAAACAATACATAGAAAACCCTGTAACCATGCTTGCATAAATACTACGTTTTTCAATCACAAATCCCGTCAGATTATTCTTGACGGGATTTTTTTTTGCAAATTATTTGAATAAATTCAGATTCAACTTTAAAAATAAAACCTTTACTAAAACCATTTTTCAAATTACAAGGGCGAGACCAAATTATAGCAAGGGGCTTTCTTAGCAACCTCCTATTCGCCCCTTACCATAATTCGGTCGGGCTATCCAGGCTACATTGGTAGCTACTTTCTATCCCTCTCGCAACTCAGTTTTCATAACAAATTTAATTCAAAGCAATCGCATTTAAACAAAAAAACAGCCCTAACAAGGACTGTTTTGTAATATTTTTATTGATTTAATTCAGGAATACATTAGTTCACTGTAGCCACGTTTTGATTTTTCATTTTCAAATCACCCTTATATACTTCAGCAGTAGACTTTCTCGACAAAGAGGACACTGAATTGGATATAACTATCTCATGAGTGACTTTTTTTAAATTGGTTTCCACAACCAAGAAATAGACTCCGTCAGGAAACTCCTCTAGGCTATAGGTTTTTACAATACCAGCTTTTCC
>NZ_OZ248504.1:0-244041 GCF_965234445.1 Flavobacterium rarum (SeqCode)
AAACTCTTTTACTTCTCACAAGCTTTTTTAAATCTTTTTTTGAAAATAAATTTTCTCTCGATCTCTTCTCGCTTGTCAATGTATTAAAGAACTTAGTCGCTGTTGCGGGTGCAAAAGTAGACCCTTTATTCGTTTAAACAATGACTTTTTACATTTATTTTACCTTAATTTTACACTTATCTTTTAACACATTGATATATCGAAATTTACAACCCCACCTTTTTGAGGATTTCTGGATTTCTGATAGGCGTTTTTGATGATTTTATCAGCTTTAGGGAGGTTTGGGTTTGGTTCTGTGTTTTGTTGCGCCGGATTTAGCCACGGATCTAACAGGTTTTTGCGGGTTTTTTGCTCTGGAGTTTCCTATCTTATATACAATGACACACTTTTATCCGCTTTATTACGGGATTAAGCGCCCGAACTCCCTCTGCAGCTCCATTTAATCTAATCTGAGTGCGAAT
The DNA here is from genome assembly GCF_965234445.1 of Flavobacterium rarum (SeqCode). GTDB lineage: Bacteria > Bacteroidota > Bacteroidia > Flavobacteriales > Flavobacteriaceae > Flavobacterium > Flavobacterium rarum. The sequence continues at coordinate 462 of NZ_OZ248504.1, forward strand.
CGAACGCGGATGAAACGGATTCGCTAAAGCAAAAACACGGATTTACACGGATTCTTTATCTTTTAACAACAATAATTTAATTACTGTTTTCTATACCTATATATAAGGTATAGCCCAATATCATTTTTTCAATTTAAAAAAGTCTGGTTTTACAGGGATTACTCAGGTTTTTACTTCACAGTAGCCTTCCTATATATTAAGGTGTCCCTTTTGAAAATTTATAAAAACAAATTTTTTTATGAAAACCAAGGCCCTAGCCCTGATAGAAGGGAAAATCCTTAGGAGCCGGCGTTCGGCTCATAAGATTGGAATGAGAGCAGGATTAGCTCCTGATTTTGCTTAGCTCCCAACTTTTGAGATTCTTTAATTAATCTAAAATTTCGAGGCTTACCAAAAATTCACCGTTAAAAAATTAGAAAACAACAAAGAGGTAAAAACAAAAAAAGCTTCTCAAGATGAGAAGCTTTTGGTGCGGATAATAGGACTCGAACCTACACGCCTTGCGGCACCAGATCCTAAGTCTGGCATGTCTACCAATTTCACCATATCCGCTCAATTGTGGGTGCAAAGATAATCATATCTTCCAATATTCAAAGGAATTTTTAAAAAAATTATTCATACTATTTTTTGTATTTTTGATTCTTAAAAAAAATTGATTTCATGGAAGATATTAAATTATATGTTGCAAATCACAAAGATCGCTTTATCAATGAGTTAATAGATTTATTGAAGATTCCTTCTGTAAGTGCAGACACTGCATTTTCTCAAGATGTTCTTGACACTGCCGTGGCTGTAAAGGTAAGTTTAGAGAAAGCCGGTTGCGATTTTGTTGAAATTTGCGAGACTGCAGGCTATCCAATTGTTTATGGTGAGAAAACAATCGACCCAAAATTACCTACTGTTTTGGTTTATGGACATTATGATGTACAACCTGCCGATCCATTAGAATTATGGACTTCTCCTCCATTTGAACCCGTTATCAAAAAAACAGACATTCATCCAGAAGGCGCCATCTTTGCTAGAGGATCTTGTGATGACAAAGGCCAAATGTACATGCACGTAAAAGCTTTTGAATATATGATTCAAAGCAACACTTTGCCATGCAATGTGAAATTTATGATTGAAGGCGAGGAAGAAGTAGGTAGCGTCAATCTAAAAACCTTTGTGGAAAACAATACTGAAAAACTTAAAAACGATGTGATTTTGATTTCGGATACTGGAATGATTTCCAATCAACAACCTTCTATCACAACTGGACTGCGCGGATTGAGCTATGTAGAAGTAGAAGTAACTGGGCCAAATCGTGATTTGCATTCTGGATTATACGGTGGAGCTGTTGCCAATCCTATTAATGTATTGTCCAAAATGATTGCTTCTTTGCATGACGAGAACAACCACATTACCATACCCGGTTTTTACGATAATGTAGAAGAATTAACTCTAGAAGAAAGAGCTGAAATGGCCAAGGCACCTTTTAATCTTGACAATTACAAGAAAGCGCTAGACCTAAACGACATTTATGGCGAAAGCGGCTATGTTACCAACGAAAGAAACTCGATTCGCCCTACCCTAGACGTAAACGGAATTTGGGGTGGATATACTGGAGAAGGTGCAAAAACCGTTATCGCGAGTAAGGCTTTCGCCAAAATCTCCATGCGTTTGGTTCCTAATCAAGATTGGGAAGTGATCACTGAGTTGTTTACCAAACATTTCACTAGCATCGCACCGGCTGGAGTTACCGTAAAAGTTACTCCTCATCACGGCGGTCAAGGATATGTGACGCCTACAGACAGCATAGGTTACAAAGCGGCTAATATGGCGTACACCGAAACCTTTGGTGTTCCTGCAATTCCCGTACGTTCCGGAGGAAGTATCCCTATTGTTGCTTTGTTCGAAAAAGAGCTAAAAAGCAAAACGATATTGATGGGCTTCGGTCTGGATAGTGATGCTATTCACTCTCCAAACGAACATTTTGGGATTTTTAATTACCTGAAAGGGATTGAAACTATTCCGTTATTTTACAAATATTTTGTGGAGTTGAGTAAATAAGACTTCTTTAAAAAACAACTAAATCCGTTCTGCAAAGAGCGGATTTTTTTTGACTTTTTTCTAAATAATTAGGAGCTAATTCCAGCTGTCCACTATATCTGTTGCCCCGAACTCCGGGACAACAGGATGCCGCTCCCATCTGGGCTAGGGCTTTTGGTTTTCATAAGATATTTATTTTAAAAACCAAGACTATTCTTAATTGGCAAAACCCATAAAACGCAGCTTAAGTTGCATGTTTTTAATGCTTCACGAAAAAAAAATTCAAGCAAAAATTTGGTCATGTCATTTTTTACTCTACATTTGTAGAGCATTATCTATTTATGTAGAGCAAAACTAAATTATGAGATACTTTTTCATTTTTATATTCTTAACATTTTTGCTTATTGGATGCAAGTCAGTTTTCAATAAATCAAAAGGTAAACAAAAAAAGAGAGGGACTTTGGATTGAACATTATGAAGTTGACAGCGCCAAATACAAATCGGTCGGAAAGTATAAAAACGATGATCCCATAAAAAAATGGCGCTACTACTTAAATAGAAAAATTATCAAAAGAGAAAAATACAAGGGTAACATTTGCAAAACAACAACCTATTTTGAAAACGGAAAAATTCATTCAAAAGGATACACCAAAACAACTACAGACACTATCGAAATTCATTGGTTCTATGATGGAGTTTGGAATTTCTACAATGAAAAAGGAAAACCAACTATCATAAAGAAATACAATAATGGAGAATTAATTTCAGAAATTGAATTGAATCAATAATTATAATTTCAATATCAATGGCAATTTCAATAGCAATTTCAATGGCAATTATAAATTAAAAAAACATGCAACTATCCAACTCCGAAGAACAATTAATGGAACACCTTTGGCAACTCGAAAAAGCCTTTATGAAAGACTTACTCGAAGCGTACCCAAAACCAAAACCAGCAACAACAACGGTCGCTACTTTGCTAAAGAGAATGATTGACAAAAAATTTGTAGCATACAACGAATTTGGAAATTCACGAGAATATTATCCTTTGGTCAAAAAAACAGATTATTTCTCGAAACACGTAAACGGATTGATTAGCAATTTCTTCAACAATTCGGCTTCGCAATTTGCTTCTTTCTTTACCACCGAAACGAATTTATCTTCATCGGAATTGGAGGAACTCAAAAAAATAATAGATGGTGAAATTCAAAAAAAGAAAAAATGATCGACTTTTTAATTAAATCAACATTGAGCCTATTCGTGCTCCTTGCTATTTACCATTTACTATTGGAAAAAGAAAAAATGCACCAATTCAATCGGTTTTACCTGCTGTTTTGTCTTGTATTTTCGTTTGTAATTCCTTTCATATCAATTGAAATTATTGACGAATCCTTTTCTGCAGTAACTCCAACAATTAATGCTGTTACTGCAAATACAATTGTAACAATTGTACCAGAAACTTTCAATTATACTCCAATAATTATTTGGAGTCTATACTGTATAGTCACCTCATTGCTACTCTTCCGATTTGTGAGAAACATTTTGAGAATAACTTCCAGAACCCATTTGAATACTTTAATAAAGTATAAAAACGCAAAATTAGTTTTACTAAAGGAAAAGACATTACCCCATACTTTTTGGAATACCATTTTTGTAAACGAAACCGAATATTGCAATCAAAAAATTGAAGAAGAATTATATACCCATGAATTAATACATGTTACACAAAAACACACTTTGGATGTATTACTAATAGAAATTGTAAAAACACTATTTTGGTTTAACCCCATTTTTATTTTTTATAAAAAAGCCATTCAACTCAATCATGAATTTCTCGCAGATGAGAAAGTGGTGAACTATTTTAATAACGTTCCGTTTTACCAAGCTTTATTATTATCGAAGGCAAACGATAACCAACCTTTTTACTTAGCCAGTAATTTAAACTATTTAGTAACCAAAAAACGATTCCTTATGATGACGAAAAACAAATCGCAAACCAAAGAAACTTTAAAAAAAATTGCATTACTTCCTGTTTTAACGGCTCTTTTTTACGGCATTTCTTTTAAAACAGTGGCTATGAAAAACCCATCAAGCCATTCAATTCAAACAAAAAGCAATTTTTATAAAAATGAAGTTATAAAAGATAAACTTCGAAACAAAACACAATCCACACAAAAATCTGATACTGTACACATTGAATCCAAAATAAACAGTGTGACAGAAAACAAACCATTAGATACTATAACCGAAAAGAACAATGTTACAGTGGAAATCAGACAACCTGAATTTCCTGGAGGAGTTTTAGAATTCTATAAATTCATTGGCACCAATTTTAATATCCCAGATGAATTAAAAATTTCAGGTAAAATTATATTGACTTTTATGGTAGAAAAGGACGGTAGTTTATCCGAGTTTGAAATTGTAAAAGACCTAGGTTTTGGAACGGCTGATGAAGTTATTCGTGTATTAAAACTATCTCCAAAATGGATTCCTGGAAAAGAAAACAATGAGATTGTTAGAGTAAAATACAATATACCAATTAAAATTGGCCTTGAAAAAAACTAGATAATAACAACAAATCCGCTTCATTCGAAGCGGATTTGTCTAAAAAAAAATCTAAAAAAAATCTAAAAAAAACTTAACTAAAAACTTTATCAGGATTGTATCCCACATACGGCATATCTTGCTCATTGAACAACACTCCATATTCTTCTAACTCTTTCAAAATAGGCTCATACACTTCTTTACGAATCGGGAGTTGTACACCAGGAGTTGTAATCTTTCCGTTCAAAATTAACAAAGTAGCCATAGCAACAGGTAATCCAACGGTTTTTGCCATAGCTGTATAGGTTTGATCATCTCCTATACAAACCATTTTGGAATCAATTTGTTTTTCTTCTCCATTGATAACATATCCAAATTTATGGTACATTACAATCATATCTTTATCGTCTGGCTCTAAAGTCCAACTTTCAGAGAGTATTTTTTCAAGAATTTGAGCGGGTGTAGCATCAATCAAACCCACTTTTTTATTACGATTGAACAAATCCAATTCCAAAAGCTTATCCCACATGATATCGTCTTGGTCAATTTTGAGAATCAAACGCATTTTAATTTCTACAGAATCCGTCGGATGATATGGCAAGAATGAATTTACAAACTGACGGTAACTCATATTCTCGGAATTTTCCATGATATAGCTGTCATCAGTCATTCCCAATTGCACAAACATATTCCAAGCTTTGGAAAAACCAACTCTACGAATAGTACCTCTATATAAGGTAAGCACATTATCAAGACCGTAAACACTTCTGTATTTGAGAGAATCTCTATTGGAATAGGCTTCGAATTTACCGTATCCTTCTACTTCTAAAAATTCTGTTCTACGAAACAAACTTGTGTACGGAATATATTTGTAAGCCCCTTCTTGAATGAACTTGGCAGCACCACCTTGACCCGCTAAAACTACATTTCTTGGTGCCCAAGTAAATTTGTAATTCCATAGATTATTATCTGATTCTGGCGCTACAAGACCACCACAAAAAGATTCAAACAAAAGCATTTTTCCGCCTTTTTCCCTGATTTCATCTATCACTTTCATGGCACTCATGTGATCAATTCCAGGATCGAGACCTATTTCATTCATTAAAATTAGATTGTTTGCCTTGGCAGCTACATCCAATTCTTGCATAGCATCACTTATATAGGATGCCGTCACTAAATGCTTTTTATATACAATGCAATCTCTTGCTACTTCAATATGAAGATGAGCTGGCAACATGGATATTACAATATCTGCGTTTTCAATTGCATTTTTCCTTTGTACATTATCAAAAATATCCAAAGCAATAGGAGTGGCATTTGGATGCTGATTTGTTTTTTTTTCAGCTAAAGCAAAAGATAAATCTCCAATAACAAGATGCAATTCTTCAGATTCCGATTTGTTCAAAAGGTATTGAATCAAAGAAGACGCCGATCTTCCTGCACCAATAATAAGAATTGTTCTCATGAGTTGTATTTTTTTGTATTCTATATATTATATTTTTGTTTATTCTTCTTGAAAAAGGACATTTTCATCCCAATTTTAAACGAAACATTTTCAAAGTGTTTTATTATTATAACACAAACATACAATATTGTTGTATTTATAACAACTACTTTGTAAAAACATTTGAATTTATTTTATTTAAACCTTGATTTATTTTGAAAAAAATCGATGAAACACTGCATTTACGCTCTTAATATATACCTAAAAAGAACCTGATAAAATACTTTTTGTTTAGAATATAAAAAATATATTTGTAAATAAATAAATTTCGCAATGGACAAAAAAATAATTTCAACAGCTGCCATTTTTGGTATGATTGCTATAATTTTAGGAGCATTTGGTGCACATGCCCTAAAAAAAGTACTCTCTATAGAACAAATAACAACTTTTGAAACGGGGGTACGGTATCAAATGTACCACGCTTTGTTTTTATTGTTTATTGGTACCACAACAATTATTAACCAAAAAACAAAAAAAAAGATCTATAATTTGACTGTTTTTGGTGTTATTTTCTTCTCAGGATCCATTTATTTTTTAGCAACTAATGGATTAACCCCTATCGATTTTAAAATCTTTGGTTTTATTACTCCAATAGGAGGATTATTTCTTATTTCAGCTTGGTTTATTTTATTATTTGACTTAATAAAACCATTAAAAAAGAAATAATAAATATAATGTGGTTATAAAAAAATATTATACTTTTGCAGTGAAATAAACAACACTCACAAAAATAAAATTTTATGGACAACTACGCTTTATTTACGAAATCGATTTCGCTTAAGGAATTGGGAATTGAAAATGCTAAAATTCAGTATCAACTATCCCCTAAGGAGTTACACGACATTACCATTCAATCTGGACAAGGAGTTGAAAATTCTACAGGAGCTTTAGCAATAAATACAGGTGAGTTTACTGGAAGATCTCCTCAAGATCGATTTATAGTAAAAGATAGTATTACAGAAGACAAAGTATGGTGGGGGAAAGTAAACATTCCATTTGAATCTACTGCATTTGATGCACTTTATAAAAAAGTTACAGCCTATTTATCCAATAAAGAAGTTTTTGTTAGGGATTCTTATGTTTGTGCCGACACCAATTACAAATTAAATGTTCGCGTTGTTACAGAAACTGCTTGGGCCAACTTATTCTGCCACAATATGTTTTTGAGACTTACAAATGAGCAATTAGAAAATTTCACACCAGAGTGGACGGTGATTTGTGCTCCAGGATTTATTGCAGATCCGGCCGTTGACGGAACACGCCAAGGTAATTTTGCAATACTTGATTTTACTAAAAAGATTGCCTTAATTGGAGGAACAGGCTATACAGGAGAAATGAAAAAAGGAATTTTTTCGGCTTTGAACTTTATTTTACCTGTTTTTAAAAATACTTTGCCAATGCATTGTAGTGCCAATGTTGGTGAAGATGGAGATACTGCAATCTTTTTCGGTTTATCCGGAACAGGTAAAACAACATTGTCTGCCGATCCTGCCAGAAAATTAATTGGAGATGATGAGCATGGATGGACCAATGAAAACAACGTTTTTAATTTTGAAGGCGGTTGTTATGCTAAAGTTATCAATCTAACGGAAGAAAATGAGCCAGACATTTTTAGAGCTATTAAAAAGGGAGCGATTCTTGAAAATGTAGTTTTCAAAGCCGGAACCAATGCAGTTGATTTTGAAGATGTCTCTATCACACAAAACACTAGAGTAAGTTATCCAATTGAGCATATTGACAATATTCAACCGGGTTCTATTGGGAAAAACCCAAAAAACATATTCTTCCTGACAGCAGATGCTTACGGAATTCTACCTCCTATTTCGAAACTAACTGCTGGACAAGCTGCTTATCATTTCATTTCAGGATATACTGCAAAAGTAGCGGGTACAGAAGCGGGTGTTACAGAACCGCAGCCTAACTTCTCTGCCTGCTTTGGCGCACCATTTATGCCATTGCACCCAACAAAGTATGCTGAAATGTTAAGCAAAAAAATGAAAGATGCCAATGTGAAAGTTTGGCTTATCAATACAGGTTGGACTGGCGGCCCTTATGGAACAGGAAGCAGAATGAAGTTGAAATTCACCCGTACAATGATTACTGCAGCATTAAACGGAGAATTAAATGATGTTGCATTTGTAAATCATAATGTATTTGGAATTGCGATTCCTCAATCTTGTCCAAATGTTCCATCTGAAATATTAAATCCAAGAAATACTTGGGAAGATCAAGAATTATACGATAAAAAAGCGAGTGAATTGGCTCAAAAATTTGAAGATAATTTTGCCAAGTTCAAAGAATTTGCCAATGCCGAAATTTTGGCTGGAGCTCCAATTGCTTAAGTTAATTTTATTTTTACTAAAAAGAGTTGTTCGTTACTGAACAGCTCTTTTTTTTTTGTCCATTATAACTTGGATTCAACACTGTAATGAAGTCTGTTGCAGAATCTAAGTCTATTCCTTTTTGTTATTCTTATCTTTGAATGATGAATCTTAAAAAAAATCACACCCCAATAAAAATTTTTATCAGTTATCTGGTTTTAGCAACATTATTTGTGGGTGTAAGCTGGTTTTTATATTCAGAAAACAAAGAGCTAACCGAGGCAGAGAGTAAAGCTACTATGGCTAATAATAAGATTTTAAAAGTCAGCAATCTGCTTTCAAACATATACAAAACCGAAAGTTTGGCTCGAATAACCATCCAATCCGAATCGAAGAAAGATTTTGAAAATTATACCTCCAAAACAGATTCTTTAAAAACAGAAATTGATTCTTTAAAATTGTTAGTCACTACACAATATCAAATTACTTTATTGGACAGTGTTAAGCTTTTACTGTCTAAAAAAACAAATAATATTAAGCAACTAAAATCCATAAAAAACAAAACAAATGATGAAATAGCGCTTAAAAAAGCCATTAATGATTTAACCAAAATGGAAACGTCACTTAGAAAACTCCAATTGGAAGATTTTATAAAAAAGCCAGCCGAATTGGGAAGTTACCAACGAAGTGTCCTTAAAAAATATGTGGCCTATTTAAACGAGAACATTCCAGATGACAGCTCAAATACATTAAGCAAAAAAGAATCGGATTCGATTATAATGGTCTCCAAAACCTTGCTTAATGAGGTAAAGAATGCTACTCTAAAAAAGAAATTTACTTTGAATTTTGAAGAAAACAAATTACTTCAAAATGAACTTTTAATTTCAGACCAGTTAAGAAAAGTTTTGAGCATAATTGAAAGAGAAATTATTAAAAACACAACTAGAATCTATTTAGAAAAGGAAAATTCGTTAAAACGAAATAATCAAATTGTTACCATCGCGGCAGTACTAGGATTATTTTCCACTTTGTTTTTTTTGATTTTGATTCTAAATGATTTTTCCAAAACGCAATCCTACAAAAAACAACTTGAAGAAGCCAACAGCAAAACCAAAAGATTACTAAGGAATCGAGAGCAACTTATTTCAACAGTCAGTCACGATTTAAAAACGCCATTGAGCACAATTGTTGGGTATACCGAACTTTTAGGGAATTCTGAGTTAACAAAAAAGCAACTGTATTTTGCAAAAAACATAAAAGGATCTTCAGAATACATTACAAATCTAATTCAGGATTTACTTGACTTCACCCAAATTGAAGCAGGAAAAATTACAATAGAAAAACTTCCTTTTTCTTTGACTGACGTTATTCATGAAGTTGCAAAAAGTATTCAATCCGTTTACGAGCAAAAACCAATACATCTTTCCATTGAAATCGATTCCATTTTTCAAAACAAAATCATTGGAGATCCATTCCGCTTGAGGCAAATTGTTACTAATATAATAGGTAATGCTTTTAAATTTACTGCTGAAGGATTTATTACAATTGATGTTAGTGCCAATGTTGAAAATAATTTCTTTACAATTAAAGTTGAAGATTCAGGAATTGGAATACAGGAAGACAAACAACAATTAATTTTTGAAGAGTTTACCCAAGCCAATGAAAATATTGAAAAAAAATATGGAGGAACAGGTTTAGGACTCACAATTTCAAAAAAAATGGTGGAAATTCTTGACGGAAAATTAAGCCTAAAGAGTGTTTTTGGAAAAGGAAGTGTTTTTGAGATTCAACTTCCGTTGTTGTTTGATTCTTCTTCTCAAAAAACAGATGAAACTGATTTTCCCATAAATACACTAACCGTTATTGTAGTTGATGATGACATTAATTTGTTGAACTTGACGACCGAAATTTTGCGCCAGAATAATTTTAAAGTGTTGCCTTTTAGCAATGCATCGATTGCAATGGAGGCAATGGAAAACAATGCAATTGATTTTATAATTACCGATATTCAAATGCCAGAAATGGACGGTTTTCTATTCTTGAAGAAACTAAAGGAATCTACAACCCTAAATTTTGACAAAAAACCAGTCATTGCCATAACTGGAAGAACCGATTTGGCAACAGAAATCTATCTAAATGCAGGATTTGCCCATGTGATACGAAAACCATATTCTCCAAAAGTATTATTAGAAATTATAGATTCCATTTTGAACAATAGGGAATCTCCGTTTTCTGTAGCTATAGAAATTAAGGACAGCATTGTTTCAACAAAAAGCTATTCACTAACCTCATTAAAATCATTTTTGTCCAATGAGGTAGCTGTTTTAAAGGAGTTTGTGTTTTCTTTTATGGCATCAACTAAAGAAAACTTATCATTAGTAGAAGAAGCAATTTCTAAAAAAAATAATTTAAAAGTAAAAGAAACTGCGCATCGAATGACGCCAATGTTTAAACAAATTGAAGCTTATGACATCGTGCAAATCTTAAACGAATTGGAATCTAAAGCATTTTCATTCGAGGAAATGGAAGTTAAACTTAACGATTTGAAAACTGCAATTACAACACTTTTTTTACTTTTAGAAAAAGAAATAAACTAATTGATATCGTGCTGTTTTAATTTATTGTATAATGTTTTTCTGTTTATTTTAAGCAATTTTGCTGCTTCCGATTTGTTATTATTGGCTTGTTCCAAGGCATTCAAAATGGTGTCTTTTTCATTTTCAAATAAAGAAAAATCACTGGAATTTCTACTTTCTATTTGAAAAACTTCAAGCGGAAGAGTGCTTTTTTCTATAAAATCTCCTTGTGATAAAAGCGTGGCTCTCTTAATTACATTTTGAAGTTCTCTTAAATTCCCAGGCCATCTGTAAAGTTCAAAAATCGTTACTACTTCGGAAGAAAAACCGATGATCTTTTTATTCAGCTGCTTATTTGCTTTGTCAAGAAAGAAATCGGCAAAAATCATTAAATCTACATCTCTTTCAATCAAAGAAGGAGATTGAATCGAGAATTCATTGATTCTATGGTATAAATCTTCACGAAAAGTTCCATTCTTTACAGCTTGTCTTAAATCTTCATTTGTAGCCGTAATAATACGGATATCCACATTGATTTCTTTGTTGCTTCCCACTGGTTTTATTTTTCTTTCCTGCAAAGCTCTTAGAAGCTGAATTTGGTTTTCATAAGAAAGATTACCAATCTCGTCCAGAAATAGCGTTCCTTTATTAGCAGCTTCAAAACAACCTATTTTATCATTTATTGCTCCTGTAAAAGATCCTTTTAAATGCCCAAAAAACTCACTAGAGGCCAATTCTTTGGGAATTGCTCCACAATCTACGGCTATAAAATTATTATTTTTTCTGGAACTATTTTGATGAATACTTTTTGCAACGACCTCTTTTCCGGTTCCGCTTTCGCCAATGATTAAAACAGACATATCGGTTGGACTTACAAGCTGAATGTATTCTGTTAATTTTTTTGATGCCGCCGAAATTCCCAAAACAACATCTTCACCAGATGAAATATTGTTTTTTATTGCATTAACAACTATATCATTTGCTATTGATACAACAGGAATTTGCAATGCATTTGAAATAACAAGTAAAACTTCTTCGGGATTAAACGGTTTCGAAATGTAATCGGTAGCGCCATTTTTTAAAGCTTTTACCGCTGTAGTAACATCTGCATAACCAGTCATTAGAATAACTGGAATTGTTGGATATGCGGTTTTAAATTCAGACATAAGTTGGATTCCATCGTAGTTAGGAAGCCTTAAATCTGTAATAACGAGGTCAAAGTTTTGACTTGTAATTTTAGTCTTTGCTTCTTCTGCTGTAAACGCAGTTGTTACAAGGAAAGATTTTTTTATGAGAAAATTTTCCAGCATTTTGCAGAAGGAAACATCGTCTTCTATTAATAAAATCTTTGACATAGGGCTTAGCTTTATTTGCTAAAGTAAAGTTATTAAAATTAGATTCTCATAATAAACCTATAAAAAAAGGAGAGCGATTTATTAAATCTCTCTCCTTCTTCATTCTGAATACTAAGTTCCCCAACTTATTTTTTTGTTAAGTTCCCAGCCGCATCTGTATAAACAGTAGATTTCTGGTCACCAACTTTTATTTCCAATTTAAATTCTTTCTTTTCGTTGATATATGCTTTTTCAATAATCGCTTCAGGTTGAGCCGTTTTCACCGCTAAAATCACAGAACTAGGAACTTCTTCCAGTTTGATTTCCGTATATTTTTCTTCCACTTTTTGTGTTGAAACTACTGCTTTTGCAGGAGTTGAAGTTTGAGCAAATGTTGTGAAACTTCCCAAAATGATTGCTGCTGATAAGATTAACTTTTTCATAATAATTTTTGTTTAATGATTTAATTTAGTTGTTTGTTTTTGAAATTATTTTTTTAACCAATTTCCAGTTGCATCAGCATACAATGCGCCAACTTTGTCTCCAACTGTAATTTGTAGTTTATACTCTTTTTTTTCGTTGATAAAAGCTTTGTCAAGAATGGCCGTTGGATACGCTTTTATTAAGGCTCTTTTTACAGCTTCTGGCACTTCTTCCACTTTAATTTCGGTGTAAGGGTCTTGTACGGTTTGAGTTGTTACTTCTGATTTCGGAGGAGTTGATTGTTGTGCAAATGCTGAAAAACTCCCTAAAATAATTGCGGCTGATAAGATTAATTTTTTCATAATAATAGTTTTTTTAAATTTTATATTTTACTTAATGAAATTATCGTGCCATCTTTTATAATCGAGCAAGAATAGATGTAAAATACTTATTATTAGATATTTAAAAAATAATTAGAATTTAAAAATTCTTTAGAAGTGGGTAATTTTTAATCCTAGTTGGGTAATTTTTACACACTTATTTAGATTTTAACAAACCGAAATCAAGAATAATAAAGTCTAAATTGCTAATAATGAAAAAGAAGTTAATATGCTTTCTGAAATCAATATCAAAGTAGCTGAAGGAATTGTTGAGACGAAAAATTGGGGTAAGAACCTATTTTTTAATAAAAAAAACTCCTAATTTGAAAAACAAAAAACCCGACAATAATTGATGCCGGGTTTTGTTATTATTATAAACCTGAAAAGCTTTACTTTTTAGCTAAATCAATTCGCTTTTGAAGATCTTCCCAATTATAAAAATGAAAAGTCATGCCATTACTCATTGCTACAAACAATCCTTTTTGAAACTGTCCTCCTAAATTTAATGAAGTTACATCTGCTCCATCACATTCTACTGTAGATGTTGGAATTTCTGCTATCAATGTATATTTGTTTGAGTTTCCTTTATCTCCTTCACGTGGGTACACCATAAAAGTATTGGCTTGTTGATTGGAAACCAAAATATAACCTGAAGTTGCTGAACTTTTGTAGATAGCAATTCCTTCATTGTCTGCTTTAAAACCTTTTTGACCAAAAAGTGCTAATTCAGTGTTATCATTTAAAGCTGGATTCGCATTGTATTTTCTAATTCCGAATTGCTCATCACAATAATAAACAACTCCTAATTCATTATCAACAGCGATGGCTTCAATTTCTTTTTTGCCACTGTATTTTCCAAATTTTCGAACAACTGTCGCTCCTATTTTTCCCTTTCCAGCATCAGTCAATTGATATTGCCATAAATAGGTTCCAGAGGGGCCACTTTTTCTTCCAACTATTGCAAAAACAGCTTGATCACTTGCTCGTGTATACAAAGCAATTCCCATTGGATCACGTTCTTTTTCACCATCAAAAACGGCAATTCCTCCATTGTCAATCGGTTTCAAATCTGGTAAACTAAAAATTCTGATGGTGTTACTTTCCCGTTCTGTAGTTACTGCAACGTCTATTTTTTTTCCATTTATAATTAAACCATAGGCAATATCAACATTATTAGGTCGCTTTAAAGTTTCAGATTTTGCAATAATTTTTCCTTCCAAATCAAAAGTATACAAACCACCATCAGTATCTTTATCTGTACCAATAATAATACTTTTTGCAGCATCATTGGGATTTATCCAAATAGCGGGATCATCTGTATCGTGAGGTAAGGCTTGTGTTACTATTGTTGCTTTCATAGCATCTTTGCGAATGGGAGCCAACTTATTCTCACAAGAAGTAAATACAAAACTTATCAGGGCTAATGCAATTATAATTTTATTTTTCATTTGATTTCTTTTTTTCGATTGTAGTAGTATGAATTATAGCGCCACTGGAATCAATAACTTGGGCTAATAGTTTAGAATTTGTTAGAGAAAAAGTCATAAATCCTGGAGACTGCGCAGAGAACAAGGTTCCTTCTCTATTTCCTGTTGGGCGTACTTCGCAAGCTGAGCCCGATAAAAACTGTGTTGTATAGCGTCCTTTCGGTTTTATTATTTGTAAATCATGTTCATGACCACAGAAATAGGCATCCACTTTATAAGCATCAAAAATTGCAGCAAATTTCTTTTCAAAATTTTTGGTATCAGTATTCTCTTTTCGTTTACCTCCACTGTATAAAGGATGATGTCCCACTACAATTTTCCATTTTATAGATTCATCTTTTGTTTCCAATTCTTGAATCAACCATTTTTTTTGAGCTGTTGTATCTTGTGCAATTATATTTTCATACATATCCGTTCCTTTTTTGTAATAGCTATCAATAAAAGGAGTACTATCCATAATCAAAACTAATACTTTATTTCCATCCTCTAAATTAAATATTTCTTTAAAGTATTTTGCAGGCATGTGCCAACGACGGCTAATGTCCGAATAATCAATTTCTGCTTGAATATTTCCTCTGTAATCGTGGTTTCCTAATGCCACATACCAATCATTTTGCAGACTATAGGCCGTGTAAATATTTTCATAAGAAGCAATCCAAGAATAGTCTTTAGTGCTTCTTACTCCGTTAGGATAAAAATTATCCCCCACGGAAATTACAAAATCAGATTCAATAGTAGCAGCTGCTTTTCCCATTTGGGTTGCTACTTCTTTTTGATAAAATTGCCCGTAGCGTCCAAAATCACCCATTAATAAAAAATTCAAACTGTTGTCAATTTTCTGCAGTTCGGGAATATAGCCTTCCGTATAGCCTGACAATTCTCTTTTCTCTGCATGTTGTGCAAACGAAAATTGAAAAACCAATACTGATAAAAAAAAGTAAATTATTTGTTTCATTTTGTAATTACTATAAAAAAGGGAACAGGACATTACATCCTGTTGCCTTCCTTAACTATTTAAAAGGTTTATTTAAAAATCAAACTTTAATCCCAAATTATAGCGTGCTTGATAGTATTCTGCTTGTTTGGTGTGTGATTCAACACCTTGATAATAACGCAACGGTTGATTGGTCAAGTTATTTGCCTCAGCAAAAATACGAATGTGTGGCGTGATTTTATAAGCAGCATTCGCATCTACAAAAAACTGTTTGTCATAATAACTGTCATTATAGGATTCTGATCCCAATTCATCCAAATAATCAGAAGTATAATTCGTAGAAATTCTAGCCGAAAAACGTTTGTTTTCCCAAGACAATGAGCCATTAAACATGTGTGGAGAAGTTCCCGGAAGGCTAATGTCTTTTCTTTCATTTCCATCTTCATCGGCAATTCCTTTTGCTTCAGACTTGGTAAAAGTATAATTTAAATAGATTCCGAAACCTTTCAAAAATTTGCTTTCGAAGAAATCCAACTGACGCTGAAAAGCAAATTCAAAACCATAAACATCAACCATATCTCCATTTTTAGGCTGAACAAATGTCCAATTTTCTCCTACTGGAATTGGATTATCTTGTTCTGGAAAATCAGTAGCAAATTTTTCTGTTGTGTATTGGCTATCACTGTAATTGTAGATAAAATCATGCAGTTTTTTATAGAAAACACCTCCAGAAATTAATCCAACAGACTTGAAATAATTCTCTGCCATGAAATCATAATTATAAGAATAGGTCACATCAAGGTCTGGATTACCAGCTGTAATTTCCAGGTCAGATGCAATATTGTTTACATAAGGAGCCAAGGCATAATAATTTGGTCTGGCCAAAGCTGTAGTAGCAGCTGCTCTCAAAACCAAATCTTTGGTAGCATTGTATTGAAAAGTAACACTTGGCAATACATTAGTATACGTATTAGTTGTATTGATTTCACTTTCTAATTCTTCTTCATCCAAAACACGGTTTCCTGTATAATCAATATGAGTGTTTTCTACACGGAAACCCAAAACCATTGATAATTTATCATTAAAATCCTGATCCCATCTTACATAAGCAGCATAAATATTTTCTTTGGCATTATAATTTACCGCTAAATATTCTGAAGGATCTGCTTCTTTGTCAAATAAAGAAGCATTATTCAAATCCAGATTCCCTAAAAAGTTTGCCGATGCAAAAGTTCCTGGCACATATTTACTGCCCGGATTAAAATCCTTACCATCAAAATAACTTGTTGAAATATCAGATAATAAATCCATATCGCCATTAATAGGTTCGTAAGAGTAGAACATATTATTTCTTGATTTTTCTTTCATACGAAGACGAAGACCGGTTCTGATTCGTCCTTTTTCTGCTGTAATAATGGTGAACGGAAAACGAATATTTAGTTTGGCTCCAAATTCACTTTCTTTGGTTTCATCTGTGTTTTCAGAAAGTCCATCCAATTCAAATTCATCCAATGCTTCGCCAGTAGTTGTAACCAAAGGAAATCTTGTATCCGATAAATCCTGAGTCATATCTAATCCTTCCTGACGGTAATCGATGTAACGCTCACCCGGACGGTATTCTCTGGCTGTAGAATAATTAGTTGACCAATCTAAATCTAATTTAGAGTTGATTAAATGCTCTCCTCTAAGTGAATAATTTTGTACTCGCTGATCTTCTAATCTTCTGCTTTTATTTCTGTCATTATCAACTCCCCCTTTTGTTTGGCGAGTTACTCGACCTTCAAAACCAACAATTTTTTCATCATCAACAGCATCATAAATGGCTTCAATATCGTCATAAGTTGTTCTGAAACGGTTTTCTCTATCATCTCTCCAATTGTAAATCGCATTAGCAAAAATGGTGTTGTTTTCGTTAAATTTATAATCTAAAGCTACCGAAGCACTTCTACGAATACGTTGTACATCATACTTTCTAATTTCAGAAGCCTGCACAAATTCATTTCCAAAATCATCTTTTACCCATTCGTTTTCAATATTGTCTGAACCATAGTCTACATTATTATAAGAGCCACTTACTACAGCTCCAAACTTATCCTGAAAAAAACGATTACCGTAAACTAAGCCCGCGGTATAAATAGCCTTATCGCGAATTGGGGCATAACCTCCTGCAAGGGTTGCGGAGATTCTTTCACCATTTGGAGTGGGTCTAGTAACCAAATTTACGGATCCACCAATTGCATCTGCGTCCATATCAGGAGTTAGTGTCTTGCTTACTTCAATGGTCGAAATCATATCTGACGGAATTAAATCCATTTGTACATTTCGATTATCCCCTTCGGCCGACGGAATTCTGTCTCCATTCAAAGTAACCGAGTTTAATGACGGTGCCAATCCTCTAATTATAATATTTCTGGCTTCGCCTTGGTCGTTTTGCATCGTAACCCCAGGAACTCTTTTCAAAGCATCCCCAACATTTGCATCTGGAAAACGCCCAACTTGATCAGAAGAAATCACGTTACTAATGTTCTTATTGTGTTTTTGCTGACTCAAAGCTTTCGCCTGTCCTTTTAAAATATCCCCAACAACAACTTCATTCAATTCAGTCCCTGAAGTTGTTAACTCAAAGTTATAAACGGTATTTGCCCCATCTGTAACTACTACCTCCCCTTTTGCTACAGCATACCCCAAATATTTCAGCTGAACGGCGTACGAACCCACGGCAACATTAAGAAATTCATACTTCCCATTATAATCTGAAATGGTGTATTTATTCATCCCTACAATTTCAATCATTGCACCTGGCAAAGGCATTTTATCCTCTTTGTCCAGAACCTTTCCAGAAATAACTCCTTTTTGGGCATATCCAACTAAAGCAAAGCAAAAGAGTATCACAACTAAGTATTTTCTTTTCATATTTTTGTTAAATTAATTTTAATGCAAAACTATATTTCAAACATTAATTCAATCCTTTTGAAAAATTAACATATTGTTATGAATACTCGCACAAAAAAAAGTTTGATAATGTTAAATTAATATTTAGTTAAAAACGAAACGCTAACCAAAAACAAATCAACATTTTAGAACATTATTAATTATTTGGCGTTAAATTTGCATCATCAATCAAAAATCAAATCAATCATGTTAAAACAATTTTTCATTCTCTGCTCGGGAGCAGACAAAAACCTACTTGAAGGTTGCTCTGATGGTGAACAAACCAAATTTGTTGGTATTGGCGCCACTGTTTTTTTTACTGCTGTTATGGCTTTTATTGCCAGTGCTTATGCCCTTTTTACCGTTTTCGACAATGTCATTCCTGCCTTGCTTTTTGGCTTTGTTTGGAGTTTGCTTATTTTTAATCTAGATCGTTTTATTGTATCTACTATCCGAAAAAGAGACAGTTTTTCTAATGAATTGCTACAAGCGACTCCCCGAATTATATTGGCTTTCATTATTGCCATTGTTATTTCGAAACCATTGGAAATTAAAATTTTTGAAAAAGAAATCAATACCGTTTTATTGAAAGAGAAAAATGCTATGGCTTTGAACAACAAGAAAGAAGTGGCCAATTATTTCAAATCGGATTTAGACAAAAACAAAGCCGAAATCAAGACTCTTAATGCCGAAATAACCTCTAAAGAAAAGGAAGTTAATACGCTTTATGAAACTTACATCAAAGAAGCTGAAGGAACTGCTGGTACAAAAAAACTAGGAAAAGGTCCTGTTTTTAAAGAGAAAATTGCCAAACACGATTTGTCAAAAAAGGAACTGGATACCATTCGAAAAAACAATTTGGCCAAAATCGCTATTTTGGAAAAAGGAACCAAAACACTGCAAACCGATTTGGACAAAAAAGTAACCGAAACTCAGCCTATCATTGATGGATTTGACGGTTTGATGGCGAGAATCAATGCGTTGAACAAATTACCGTGGATCCCTTCCTTTTTTATAATGTTGTTGTTTTTAGCGATCGAAACTTCTCCTATTATAGCCAAATTATTATCGCCAAGAGGAGAATACGATTATAAACTGGAAGACTTGGAAACAGCTCTCAAAGCCACTATCGAGCAAGACAAATACCAACGCGAGTTATTGATAAAAACAAGTGCTGTTATGCATGATAAAGTATATGCAGATATTGCTGATGATAAACAACTCTATAATTTGCAAAGAAAAAATACAACCGAATTATTAGAAAAACAATCTCATAATTTTGTAGAAAAGCAAATGAAAACATTGTGACAGAAAAAAACCCGACAAATTAATTTATGTCGGGTTTCTTTTTTTAAATATAATTGAAGCTACTAAACTACATATAGCTCAAAATCTCTTTTTTGAAAGCGTCGTATTCGCCTTGTAAAATCAATCCGTTGTCTAACAATTTTTTATAATTTTGGAGTTTTGCAAACAATTCGTCTTGTGACAACTCACTTGATTTTTTCTCGGTTGAACCCGCTGTGTTTTCCACAATTGGTTCAGCGTAATTTGAAACTACTGGCATAATTTCGGCAAAATCAGTTACTTCTTCCGCAACCATTTCTTCAATTAATTCGGCTTCTTCGATTAAAGATTCTTGAACTTCTTCAGCAATTGGAGTACCTGAAGCAGCACGATTTTTCAAAATATCCAATTGTTCTTTGGCGTACGTAAATATTTTACGCGCTTGAATTTTTGGAATATAATCAATTGAAACCTGCATATCTGTCTTTGTAGAAAAAGAAAATTCTGATCCTAGAATGTTTTCTTTAACAAAAGTTCCTTCGATGTCATCCCAAGTATAATCAATAAAATTCATCGAAAGACCTAAATTTTTCGGTTGACAAATAATGATTCTTTTATTTGTCATAACGATACTATCCGGAAGTACAGTTAGTGCAGGTTTTTTTTGTACTGCAATATATCCTACTTCTTCGTTTTTCATTAATATGTCTTGCAATTTTGAAGTTACTTTCTCAATTGCTTTTGGATCTTGTTCTTCGTTTAAAAATTTTTTAATCTGTTCTTTCATAGGATATGCCAAATTTATTAAAGTAAGTACTTTGCTATTATTCATTCTAAATATCATCACAAAAGTAATGTCTAATTTGTTAATTCAACAAATTCATTTATTTTTTCTTTGTTAAAATTTTAAAACCAAATAGAATTAATATAAAACGAAACAACAACAATCAAATACTTCTTTAAACAATATGGTTAATCCTTCAATTGTATGAAATATATTAAAGTAGCGACTTTATCTAAATAAGATAATTAAATAAATAAGATTCATTAAGGTTTAAATAGCTTAATGAATCTTATTTAGGGATTTAAAATTAAAACCCCCACAATTCGTGGAGAAACTAACAACATTTAAAACTTTCTATCTATAATGAATTGCAATTTGTCCTATTTGGAATATAATTTTAAACGAATCTTTAAAAGAAAGTTTTGAACCATCCATGTGTACCCATCTATTTAATGGTTTCTCACATACCATTTTTTTAGTTTCTTCTTTTCCATATATTTTTTTCATTCTCATGAAAATCTCAACATCAAACAACCATTTGGTCAAGAACTTCTTTTGAAAAGTTTTTTCAACAACTTCCTTACTCATGATTTTAGCGCCACATTGTGTGTCTTTAAAATCCATCTCTAAAGTTTTTCTAATAATAAAATTAATCGATTTGCTTATAATGGCTCTTGCTGATTCTTTAGCAATATCTGCCCCCATTCTGTTAATTCGGGATCCGCTCACAATTTTGTAATTCGAATTGGAAATTGTATTTACTAAATCATCAAAATCTTCAAAATTAGTTGACAAATCAGCATCCAAGAAACCTAAATAATCAAATTGGGTTTGCTTTGCCAAATGCAACATCCCAAGCCTTACTGCTTCAGCCTTACCTCCATTTTGTGGACAATCATAAATACTAATATAATCTTCTTTGCCTTGTCTTAACTCCTGAAGTACTTCTAGTGTTTTGTCTTTACTCCCATCATTTACAAAACACAAATGATATCCAAGATTTTTGTGTACAAATTCTCTGAAATCAGCACCTAGTAATCTTTTTTCTTCATTGTAACAAGGAATAACCACCCCAACACAATTATTTTGTATGAGTCTATTTTTATTATTAACGACCGATTCTGGCTTGTGTTCATTAGCACCAATTAATCGCTTTACTCTGGCACCAATTTCACTTAAACTGAGCGGTTTTTTCATGTAATCCGAAACCCCTAGATCAAATCCTTTCAAAATAATTTCTTCATCATTATTTCCAGAAAGAATTACAACAGGTGTATCTTGTTTTTTAATTTTCTTTATATAACGAACAATATCTAATCCTGAAGTTTCCTCGCCCTTTAAAATTTCTAACTCTGGATAATTCTTTTCGGCCAATCCTGGCATATTAATATCCGCAATGACTAAACTTGGATTAAAAAGATCATATTTTTCTATGGCATCAAAAACATTATGGGAAGTAATGACATCATAGCCTATGTCTGTCAAACATTTCTCTAAGGACAACAATACAAGTTCTTGATCGTCTACAATTAAAATATTCATATTTAGTGGTTTAAAAATGATTAAAAAATGATATTGGGTTCTGTGACTTAATTTTTTAAAAATAACTCGAAAAAAATACTTAATTTGCTCAACCTACTTAATATAATAAATTCCTACTAAGCTATTGTTAATTTTTGACATGTGCAACAACAAAATTAAGAATTCAACTTCTTACTATAAAAAAGATGTTTCTCAATTATTTACAAAAAAAACTGATTCATAGCAATTTGCATAAATTAGAGAAGACCATTACATGTAGTCAAGGATTCCGTAGAAGAAATCGACTCCAACTGAATTCACATGGTAATTATATTTTAAATTGGAGTTCAAAATGTATTTTGTCTGGTTCTTCCATTTTTAAATTCAAATAAAAAAAGTATTTCCTTATAGTTGTTGATTTCTGAAAGGCATTCGTTGAACCTTTTTTGTAACATCAAAATAGTCTGTTAGCTTACTATTATTGTATGTGTCGGATTCGCTATGAAGTTTTATCAAGTATTTGGATGAAACAGAAATACACCCATTAGGCGAAATAATAAAAAAATCAGGCAACATTTAAGTTTAAAACTTAAGCATCACCTGATTTGGGGGGAGGGCATTAAAAAGGGTTGTTGTATTAATTTATGTAATTTTTTTTGTTTTTATTATATTTAAATTTGTTTTATAGCAAATGGACTTCTATTATATTTCTTATACCATCTAATCCTTAAATTTACCGCAATAAAACACTCTTTATTCCTTTCTATTCAAAATAAAAAGATACCATAACACAGTTATTCTTGACTTTTCTTTTTCTAATAAAGAAAAAAATCTCTATTTGATTTTGAAGTAAATTATAAACATAAAAAGCATTAAATCATGATTTTGAATTTAAAAAAAGTTATTCTCATTCCTATTTAAAGAAACTTGAGAAGGGAGTAATTCAATTAATTGCGGCTTTTAAGTAAACTTAATCTAATATTATTATCCACACTATTGAATAAATTGGAAGAAAAACCAAATTCATTTCCTTTTAGGAAAAAATTTTCTTTGGCATCTTCTGACAAAACCATAATAGACGTAAAATGCTTTTTGACTTTTCTAATGTATTTTATAAAATCAATTCCTAGAATTTCGTGATTCAACCCAAACACATATTGTTCAGTTTGATTATTTTTTAAAAGCGGTTCATCTATACAGACAATTACCATCAAGGGATTAAACTCATTATAAATTTCTTTTGCATCACAAATCGTGCTAGCAAATTTTACCTCGTAACCAAAATTTGTTAAAAAGAAACCAAATGAAACTGATTCTGTGTCGTCAACTATTAAAATTTTCATCTTACTTTCATTTAAAATTCATAATCAAATTTATTTTTAATATTCCTACTATTTTAATAAATTAGATGAATGGCAGTTATGTTTCGGTTAATGAATGTTTACAGTAGTTATTTATAATTGGCTGATATACGTTATATTTACAAAAGCAAACAAAGCACTTATCAATTGAAAGAAAAATCAAATAAATATTTATTAGTCGCTTTACTTATTGGAGTTGTCTTCCACTCGAGTGCTATTTTTTTTACTTTAGAAAATACTTATGATGCTTTAATTCATTTGTTTTTTGGTAATCATTATGCAAACAGTTGGTTTGAACCTTGGAATTATAGCTGGTATACTGGATTTACAGTTATGGGCTATCCTCCATTGGTTCATCAATGCATAGGTGCTTTATCGTTAATAGGAGGATTAAAATTTGGTCTTTTTACGGTTGCCATAATTGCTATCATTCTTTTTATTACCGGCGTATATCGGTTTGCCTTATTAATGACTGGAAATCGAAATGTTGCAGGATACGCATCGCTTTTAGCGGTATTTTCTTCTTCCTTTGTAGAAACGCTTCATATATTTGGGCAATTACCTAGTATTACAGGAATTTCTATTTTGATGCACTCGCTTCCCGAAATCTATCTTTGGATAAAAACTGGACGATACAAACACTATTTTAACTCGGTATCTTTGATTGCAGTAACTGTTTGTTCCCATCATGTTACGCCACTTTTTGGAATGATTTTCTTCATTTTACCATTAATAGGAATGACAGTAATGGATGTGGCAAAAGAAAAAGCAGGATCTTATAAGCAAGTAAAAATCAAATTATTCATTCAAACTACTCTTTCATTACTCAAAAGAATCATCTTAATTGGAGGTTCCGGTGTTTTTTTAATAGTATTTTGTATTTTGCCGTATTGGATCAATTCGAAAAAAAACCCAATAACACAAGTTCCTATTCCGCACGGGAGTCGTGATAATTTTTTGGAGGTAACTTCTTCTGGATTGATGTTTTTTGTAATACCTTGGGGTATTTTAATGTTTGTTTTGCCATATGTTTTTTACCGATATTATTCCAAACGCTATATTTTTTTTGGATTATCAATTACATTGTTAACCATATTAGGAACAGGTGGTACAACTCCAATTCCAATCAAGATATTAGGGAATAATGCTTTTAATATTTTGACTCTAGATCGTTTTACATTGTGGGCATCTATCATGAGTTTGCCAATGTTTGGGGAATTTGTTTATCGTTTGATTGAGGGAGATTTACGAGATGCTATTCAAAATCGATTTGGCTCTGTGTACTACAAAATTTTGACAGGAATGTTTGCTGGTTCGTTTTTATTTATGGCTATTTTTACTATTACACTGGGCTATTTCAGACCATTTCAACCTCAAAAAATAAACACACTACCTATTATTAATTTCTTAAATCAAGATCAACACGATCAGTGGCGTTATTTGCCTTTGGGTTTTGGAGATCAAATGGCAACACTTTCTTATCAAACTAAAGCGCTAACTGTTGATGGCAACTACCATTCTGCAAGACGACTTCCAGAATTAACATCCCGTGCAGTGGAACGATTAGAGAATTCTAAATTTAGGGGATTAGAAGGTATTGGATCCTTACAACAATTTTTGGCTGTTCCCGAAAAATATAATTTAAAATATGTGTTTTCAAATGATAAATTTTACGATCCTATTTTATATTTTTCTGGCTGGCATCGATTAACACAACTAGAAAACGGAATAATGGTATGGGAAAAACTCAATGTTGCACCATTGTCAAAAATACTTCCTTTTGAGGATGTTCCCTTGTACCAAAAATTAATGTGGGGAATTATACCTTTACTGACCGTTGCAATTGCTTTTATTTTAAATATTCAAGCTATTTTTTATCGTGCTTTAAAATTAAAACCCCGAATTCATCCAGATTTTTATGATTTTGCAGTTCCATACCCTTCTTTTTCAAAAAAATTAATAATTATTTTACACCTTTGGGCGGTTTTCTTATTGGTCGTAATTTCTTATTTCACCTTCTTATTTTATCTTAACAATACTTCACAATTAAGTCCTAAGAATGTAGTCAAATCGTATTACGACGCTATAGATTTCAAAAATTTCGAAAAAGCACATTCCTTTTTGGATCCTAATGGCAAAAAAAGTCTTTCGCAATTTATGCTCGAAACAGCTGTTCAAGATGGAATTATAAATTCTTATGCAAAATTAGACGCCATTGACATCAAAATACTAAACCAAACCGAAAAATCAGCTAAAATAATAGCTAAAACTAAATGGATTACTCCATTAGAAATTATATCAAAAGACTATATTCACGAGGTTGTGAAAATTAATGGAAATTGGTTTTTAGAACCTAATAAAATAGACTTAGACATTCCACCAGATCAGTTTGTATCGAATAACCTTACCGAATTTTTCAAACATGGAAGACGAAAAATTTCGACACAACAAACCTATCATGATGATGTTTTAAAACAACCTGTCCTTGAAATATTAACTGTAAAACTTATTTATTTCAACAAAGAATACATTATTGTTGGTGAAATTCAGAATGTAGATAATGTGCCTGCTGATGTTGTTTTAAAAGCAACTTTATACAATAAAACAAATAAAAAACTGGCCTCATTTAATGCCAAATATGTAATCAAACACAAATTAATGCCAAAGGAAATTACTAGTTTTAAAGTTAACTTTGAAGACATTGCTTGGATTAAAAACACAGATGTAAAACCTAAAACATTCAATCCAAATGAGTTTGCTCCCTTGGACATGAAAGGAAATCCCTCTACATTCAATATTCAGTGTGCTGGAAACGTTACCATTACCGACTTATACACTCAAGTTGCCCTCTCTGATTTTGAAATTGATGGCAATCATATCAAAGGAACACTTTTTAATTTTGGCATTCAAGAGAGTACTATTCCAGAACTTTTAGTATCTTATTACGATTCAAAAAAAGAATTAATTTATGTAGATCATTTCTTTATGCGAGAAGGTGTTAGAGTACAACGAAAAAATTACTTTAATTACGAATTACTAGATTTAAAAAACAACAAAGTCATCAAATCCTCATTAGAAAATTGCTTCGTAAATGGGTTAGCCAATGAATCTATATCTAAAGAAGTAGTTCCAAATCGAAATAAAAATCAAGAACCGGAACAATTGCAAGAAGTAAAAGGAAAAGGTTTCAGTTATATTAAAATTGAAATCAATAATTATATTGGAAACCCAAGATGATAACAAAAAAAACAGCTTTCTTGTTCTGCCTGTTTGCACTAATTCTAGTAGCATTTGCAACTTCTTTGCCAGAATCAAAAAAATTGCAATTTACATTACAAACTCGAATTTCGAATTTTGAAGCTGGAAATAAAATAGAAATTAATTTTTTGACCTTATCAAAAACAGCAAAACCAAAACTTTTTATTGTTCATGATTATGGAAAAACATTACTTAATGGAAAAAACAAAAATGGAAAAATTAGTTTTGTCCTTCCTGATTTTTATGCAAATAAAGCTGGAGTTGTTTCGTGGTTTTTAATCGACAATAATAAAAACTGCTTGAAAGGAACTTTTGAAATTTTGCCTAATGACAAAACCGAAACAAAAATAGAAAACTACCTTGGACCTCCAAGTATTCTTGCAGGTGGCTCCGAATATACAATGATGGTTACTATACCAACCGACAGTTACGACAACCCGAAAAGAGCAAACACCCCAACGTTAATAAAACATCAATTTTTAGAGAACATAACCGTAGACCGTTTGAAAACCAAAAATTTCATTGCATGGAAAAATATTTTTTCGCCAAATAAATCAGGAAAACTTCTAGTTTCTACTCAATGTGATACTATAGCGGTAAAAGAAATAGAAACAGAAGTTTACCCCAATATTGCAACTAATTTCACTATCGTTTTTCGACGAAATCATGAATTTGCAGATGGCAACCAAATCACAGATTTAAGTACATCCATAATAAAAGATGTATATGGAAATACAGTAAGCGATGGTACTTTAGTATCCTTTATAATTAGAACAAAAAATAATTATGTTTTAAAAACATTTGGAACCACAATCAAAGGTATTGCTTCCGCAAAAATGCTACACCCTGACCATAAAGAAACGTATACTATAAAGGGGTATGTGACAGGAATAGCAGAAAGTAATTCGATAGTCATTAATTACAAACCGATTATTTCAAACTTCAATTACAACTTTTCAAATGAGAATAGGTTATTGTCTGTAGGTCCGTTAAAAAGTTTTATGAACCAAATTGTCCCTGACGGAATCAGAGTAGTAGTCAAAATATTCCATAACAATAAATTGGTCGATACCTTATTTGAAGAAAGTGCAAAAGGAGTGGCAAATTTTTATATTTCGAAAGATTTTTATAAAGAAAAAACATATCGCTTTGAAATATCAACCTTGGGAATTACCAAAAAAACTTCAATTCTAAATTATGATATCAATTAACAACAAAAATACGATACGAATTGTACTATTCAGTTCATTCATCATACTGAATCTATTGTTGCTTTTAGCAGTTAATAATGTTTTGTCCTATTTAAATACTGGTGCAAGTAGAACATCAATGCTACATTTGGAAAAAGAAAATATCAATACCTATTTACCAAAAGTAACATGGGAAAGTATAGAAAATCCAGGCAGAGTTATGGAACCAACTACTCTAAAAACAATAGAAAGAGATTATCTTTTTTCATGGTATATCAAAAATGAAAGTCATAAAACCAATAAAAAAGACGGTATCGAAGATTATTACACAATTAATACAAGAACTAATTTATACAACTCAATTGCTTACAATAAAAAAGAAAAAATAAAAATTCAAGCTACAACATTAAAACACAATCCAAAATTAGAATTCTATAGTGCAGATGGTCAATTGGTAGTTTTTACAGACAAAAATGTTATTCAATACCAAAAAATATATCAAGAAGGAAAATTAATCACCGAAATTCAAGATACAGCAACTTACAAAGTAATGATGCTATTGGAAGATGGATTTTGGAGAGTCAGACACATCCAGAAATTACCAATATTACCATTTGTAAAAGACTCAGTTAAAACAAGACCTTTTTTTAAAGTCATTGGAAAAAAAATATTTAAAAACAATATTGAATTTACGATTAAAGGAATTAATTATTATCCGAAAAACTCTGCTTGGGATACTTTTGGAGAAAACTTTAATTTGGATACAATTGCTGCAGATTTTGAAATCATCAGAAAAGCAAAACTGAATACGATTCGTATTTTTATTCAATATGAAGATTTTGGCAAAGCCGATGTTAATCCAGAAAAAATAAAAAAACTATCGCAATTACTGGATTTAGCAGAACAAAAAAATCTAGAAGTAGTGGTTACTCTTTTTGATTTTTACAGTGATTATACGCCCGAAAATTGGACACTCACCCATAGACATGCAGAAAAAATAGTAAGTACTTTCAAAGACCACAAAGCAGTGTTGGCTTGGGATATTAAAAACGAACCTAATTTGGACTTTGAAAACCGCGACAAGGGCAACGTTCTGTCATGGCTGGATCAAATGTTAACCGTTATCAAAGAAAATGACCCTAATCATTTGGTTACCATCGGATGGTCAAATTCTACCGAAGCTACACATTTGAGCGACAAAGTAGATATTGTATCCTATCATTTTTACAATGCACTGTCTGATTTTGAAAAAGAAAATGGAGCAATCGAAAAAGCAACTTCAAAACCAGTAGTCATCCAAGAGTTTGGTATTCCATCCTATAGAGGTATGTGGAATTGGTTTGGTGAAAACGAAGAAGACCAAGCACAATATCATAAAAAAATACAAGCTCTATTTCAAAAAAATAAGCTTGCATTTGTATCATGGACGCTATATGATTTTCCTCATGTGCCAGATCAGGTTGCAGGAAAATGGCCTTGGCAAAAAAACAGACAACGAAAATTTGGTTTTATAGGAATAGATGGAAAGAAAAAACCCTCTTTTTTGTATATAAATTATTAACTTAATACGTTGGGTGAAATTATTTTTTACCGCATAGAAACATAGAATTTATAGTTCTTAAAAGAAAGAGATAGACGTTTTACTATTCACATAGCTATTCTATGTGTGAAATAGTACTATTTCTATTTATTCTTTGCCTATTCAGCATTAATCTATGATTCTATGTGGTTAATTTTTTATTTTATTTGAATTTCACCCAACGGGTTAACTTAATTAAGAGTGAGAAGCTAAATTCAGTTTATTTATTTCTTCAAAATAATCCATATACATTCCTGTAATTTTTTCCATAGATAATTCGCAGGCGGCCTTATAATTTGTTTCTGCTAATTGGCGTCTGTAGCTATCATTGTCCAAAATATTTTCGATTGCCTTTGCCAAAGAAGCAGGACTTTCTGGATTGAAAAATTCGCCTGCATATCCTTCTTCTTTGACCAAAATGCTCAAATCTCCCAAATCAGGCATTACAACAGCTTTTCCATAACTTCCAGCTTGATGCAAAACACCTGAACTCCCAGTTGTAGAAGTGTACGGAAAGACAACTACAGTACTTTCGTTAAAGATAGTTTCAACCTGATTTTCTTCAACATATCCGGTAAAAAAAATACCTGGAACATGAGCATATTTCTCTTTCACAGCTTGTAAGTAGCCGGGCGTATTGGGGCTGTCTGTACCTGCGATAACGACTTCCAAAGGTTCCTTGTTATTTTCTCTAATTAATTGTAATGCCTCAATTAAGATTTCTACCTTTTTGTAAGTTCCAAATTTTCCAAAAGCCATTAATTTCTTTGGTCCTGCTGGTAAGTTGAAATTAGGTGAATGTGGTGTTTCAAATGAACCATGTGGAATTAAAACAACATTTTTGGCTTTGTATTTTGATTGAAGAATGGTAACGTATTTACTTATTGTAACAGCAACGATATTGGCTCTCAAAATGCATCTAGTTAAATTTGTTCCAATAAAATTATACACTTTTTGAGTCAATTTATTCTTGGTAAAACCAGCACTTTCAAGATCAACCTGTTCCAAAATATTATGTAAAAGCACAACCGTTTTACAACCAAAAAAGCGCAAAGTCATTGGTATTAAAAGTCCTAGTGCAGCAGGTATTTTTTTGTCACCAAACTTAACAAATTGTAAATTGAACAAAACTGCATCTGGTTTTTCTTTTAGAATAACTTTACAAACCGAGTAAATATTTGAGTAGCTATTAAATGCCCAACATTCCCTTACTTTAATTTTTTCTTTATTTTCAAAATCCAACTGTTTCAAACCATCCGTTTTATCAGTAATTAAAATCAGTTGAGAAACAGCCTCTTTGAGAACAAAATTCTTTACCAAATGATAACCATATTCATTTAAAGTAACTTTACTTGGAGGAAATGAGGTAACAACAGCTATTTTCATTTTTCTTGTTTTAGGTTAATAGTAAATTATTTTGGGTAACTCTTTTAATTTAAGTCTATAATTAATTTTTTTGATACTTTAAAATTCAAAAATCCACTACCTAATTTGAAAAAAAACTTTAGCTATAGATTATTTTCATTTTAAAAAATAAAATTATTTGGGTCCTTTTTTATTAAAATAAAAAAAGTAACACAACTGAAAAAACAATAAAACAAACATGGTATAAATTTGCATTTCTACCACCTGCTCCAAAGTGGAATGGAAAAATGCTATTAAAGCAATCTGAGTTAATCCTAAAATAGCCGAAACGACTACTGGCATATATTGATTTAAAGACAAAAAATAATAGGCAAAAATATTAGCTATTGCAAAAACAGCAGTTGCCAAAGCATATTTCCACAATAAAAACGCAATAGGCAGATAGGCCTTTCCGAACATAATAGAGACTACAAATTCAGGGAACAAAAAAGTAAAACCAACAATTCCGATGGACAAAACAATTATATAGCCTACATAAGTCATTAATATTGGAAGCGTATCCTTTCCGTCTTTTTTTAACTGAATTACTTTAGGCAAAAGTAACATCACAAACATCCATGCTACAAAATACACAACCCTTCCAATAAGTGCTAAAGAGGCATACAATCCAGCTTGATATTCCTCAAAATAATGTTTTACTAAAATAATATCGCTATTGTTAATTATAATTTGAGTAAATTCATAAAAAGCTGTTAAGGCAAAAAATACTATGATTTCTCTCCTTTCCAAAATTTCAGAAGGGTCAACAACAACTTTTTTTAGCATTACTTTTTGAAAAGGAAAAAGACCAAAAACAAAGGACAAGGTTATTCCTGCGGCTACAACAATTGAACTTTGAAAACTCGGAAAAAAGAAAACAACTAATAAGGTAATCAATAGCCTACTTATCATTTCCGTCTGATAGGTAATAGCCATTTTTTTCAAGTTATTGGAACCTTGGTACAAACCTCTATTGACACTCATTAAAAAGTAAAGTGGAATTCCAAATGCAAAAACCACAAACATAGTTGCTGTCTTGGTATGAAATAATTCTTGAAGCTTATTGTTAAAAATAAATATTAAAAACCCAAAAGCAAACCCTATAAGCAATGCATATCTTGCAATATTTTTTATAAAAAGTGCTAGTTTTTGATTTTCTAATAAAACAGCATATTTAGCAGTCCCCACCTGAAAAGTCATTCCTAAAAAGGACAAAACCAACAAAAATGTAATCAAAATCGCCGCATCCGAAAAAGCTGCCGGACCTAGCATTCTTCCCAACAACAAATTGTACAAATAATTCCCTGCATTTACCCCCAACATAGTGAGCATAAAAACATGATCAGCACTTAGCTGTTTTGGAATTGAAAATGTTTGAAATGATACTTTTTTCATAATCATATTTCAAAAATACAAAATAATTAACAAAACTTTGTGTTTATTAGAAGTATTTACATTCAAAAAGAAAGATTTTTTGTTAACTTTATTCTAAAAAAACATTTTTAATATAATCTCATTTTTTTAAGTGATTAGCCACATTATTTTTGTAAATTAGTTTCCAATTAAAAAGGAAGCCTATTTAATTGGTGTTGTAGTATGTGTTTTCAAAATGAAAATCAATATCTTTTTAATTATGCTTTCCCTTAATAAGTTTATTTATAATGAATACCTAAAGTCTCTATTTTGATTTATAACAAGCCTAATATATTCAATTATGAATTTTACTCGAAAATTTACTTTCTTTTGTTTTATTGCGTTTAATTTTATTGCTAAAGCTCAAGATATGAGTCAGGGTTTTGATCATCTTGAGAAAGGGGACTTTAACAAAGCTGAACTTTTTTTTGAAACTATTTTAAAAGAGTATCCTCAAAACAAAACTGCAAGATTGTGTTATGCAAGAGCGGTGGGATTAAATAAAGATCCAGAAAAAGCATTAGGCATTTTCATCAAATTAAGAACAGAATACCCGGATGATTTAGAAATTAAGCTGAATTATGCTGAATCTTTATTGTGGAATAAAAACTTTAAAGATGCAAAAGTCTTCTATACAAAACTTGTAGCTGACTATCCAACTAATTTTGTTGCACATTTGGGATATGCAAATACTTTGTCAAATCTAAAAGAATTTCAAGACGCATTATTTTATGTTAATAGAGCTTTGGAAATAGACAAAGGCAATAGTGGCGCTCTTGTTTCGAGAAAATATATAAAATTGGGTTACGCCAATCAAAAAATTAGTGATAAATCATATTCAGAAGCAGAAAATTTCTACAATGAAATTTTAGTTGATTTCCCCGATGATAAGGAAACACTACTCAACAAAGCCAATTTATATTTAATGACAAAAAACATTGACAAGGGAAAAGCCGTTTATTCTATTTTAAGTAAAACCGATCCTATTCTTGCTTTGAACGGTAAGTCATTAATCGAACATATTGACGGGAAAGACAAAAAAGCACTTGCTTATTCTGAAGAAGCGATTGAAAAAATGGCTTCAAGCAACGACATAAATCTAATCAAACAAACGCAAGAACGCTATGTTCAAGCACTGATCTGGAATAAAAAATTCAAATCAGCAGAACTAAAAATTAATGAATTAAGCACAAAATACCCTAACGAAAACTGGGCCCTTTCATTAGCTGCAACTTTAGCGATTTATAGAAGCGATTTTAAAGATAGTGTTACTTATTATCAAACTATACTTGCTAACGACTCAAAATCTTTTGATGGGAATTTAGGTCTCGCAAATGCCTATTATGCGTCTGGAGAAATTAATGCTGCATTTGATGCCGTAAAAACTACATTAACTGTTTTTGAAAAACAAAAAGATGCAACTAACTTTTTAAAAAGATTAAATGAAGAACATACCCCTGTATTAGAAGAGAAATTAAGTTATTCTTTTGATAACGGAAATAACACCGCTATGTTTTCAAGAACATTAATTACGTTTCCACTATCCACAAAATGGTCAACAAACATGACTTATCAATTTCGAAAAACAGGAAATTCAATTACAAAAATTAGGGCCAACTCAAATGACTTTTTATTAGGATTAGGTTATAAATTTCATCCTAAAATCAGTTTCAATTTAGAAGCAGGTATAACCTCAGCCAATTCTACAGCAAGCAATTATACCCAACCCCTAATAAATGCTTATTTTAAAATGAAGCCTTTAAAATTGCAAGATTTAGAAATAGGATACAAAAGAGAAATACAAAATTTTAATACCGATTTAATTGATAAAGAAATTGCAACTCATAATTATTATTTAAATTATAATATGGGGACCAATTTTAATTTGGGGTGGTTTACCCAATATTTTTTCACTACTCAAACCGACAATAACCAACGTAATTTACTCTTCACCTCCTTTTATTACAACTTTATGTCTCAACCCATTTTAAAAGGTGGATTGAATTACCAATTTATAAGTTTTAAAGATCAAGTACCCACTGTTTATTTCAGTCCAAAAAAGTTTAATGCTTTTGAAATTTTTTTAGATTTCTTGAAAGACGAAAAAATAACCGAAAACAAAAGTTGGTTTTACAATGCAAATGCTGCACTCGGCTATCAATTTATTGAAGATAATGAAAAACAATTAACATATAGAATTCAAGCTCGATTAGGATACAAATTCTCTGACCGATTACTAGCTAATTTATACGGTGGCAAAAGTAATATTGCTTCGGTTTCGGTAGCAGGGTTTACATATACAGAATTCGGTTTACGGTTAAGATGGGTGATATTAAAAAAACCTGTTTTTCATATAAAGGCTAATGACTAAATTGCTTATAAAATTTTCACAAATCAAATTAATTAATGAATAGACAGTCTATTTTGGACTAAAATCAGTTATTCAAATCAAGAATTGAATTTGTTTTTTTAGACCACTAAACAATAAATTTTGGCAAATAAATTAAATTTGTTATGCCATATGTTTTCTTTAGAAACAATATTCATTTACATAATTGGTCAAAAAAAATAGATTAATAAGTCCCTTCTAGACAAAAGAGGTGAAATTATTTTTCTTTCAAAGTTTCATGAATTTTGACCTTTGATGGATATAATTGTCTAATAATACAAATCATACCTCCATTTCAATAATAAAAAAATTATAGAAGGGGTATTGAAAACTATCCAAAAATAGAAGGGCTTAAACTTTAAATCAGTTTAAGCCCTTTTTTTAGCTATATTTTTCAACTTAAAAAAATTCAAAACTTATTAAAGTTTCAAAGCGTTTGTTCTATTTTTAAATCAAGCTTTTATAATAATTTAATCTTTAAACCCAGATTAAGCATTAGAAATCTACTACATTAAATTGTTCTTCAAAACAAAAAAAACTTATTCTCATTTTCAAAATTAATCTGTCATCAGTGTTTATTTCTAAAAGGTATTCGCTGAACTTTGTTTACAGCTTCAAAATAGTTTGTAAAATCATGTTTTTTTAATAATATAGTTTTTCAATGAAGTTTAATGTGAACGGTACAAAAACCATTTTCTGTACCCTTCAAAGTAAGACTAGCTCATTTTCATTACTAGATATTACTCTACAATAAACTTAGAATAAAATTTATTATTCTCTTTTGTAGTTACCACAAACATATATACTCCTTTAATGCATCCATTCAAAGAAACTGTTATTTCGTTGTTTGAGGAAATACTTTTGAATTCTTGCTTGGAAACCATTCCACCATTAATGTCTACAATTCTTACCGATACACTTTCTGTTTTAATTGGCAGAACAAGAGTAGTAGACAATTTAGCTGGATTTGGATAATTGTAAATTCTATTTGCAGATTTCCCCTGAACATTTGGGAGGCCTAATGTTTTATTGTTCAATAAAAGTTTAGAAACATTTACTGAAAAAGGTTGAAAAGTAGTATTGTCTCCTTTTATAGAAAAAACAATACCTCTTAATTTTTCATTATTATACTTTTGATTCAATGGGTTTGTAAATTTATCAAAAGCTAAGTTAATAGCCTCAGGCGAAGCATAGGCTGGAATCTCAAATCGTAATCTGTTTTCCCAAACTATACCCTCGGTAACTAAGACCACTTCAATTGGCAATGTATTTTGAACTGTAAAAGCCAATGACGAATAGTTTGTTGCATCAAAAACTAAATCTCCAGGAAGTAAATTGCGAAACAAATTAACAATTCCTTTTACATTACCACTAGCGGATGAATTTCGTTCTATTTCATATTGATCAGAGGTAATCTCTGTATTTGTAGTATTATCAATAAGTAGTTTTGCGTTGTTTACTTCATTAATATCATAATCTAATCCCCAAGGTCCGTCTGCCAAATATAAAGCATCGTTTACCATTGACTTATCTCCAGTAATAGAAAATCCAACATCAAAAACATTCCCCAAATCAACTATAAGATCTTGTTCAAAGGAAGTTGAAATATTTAAATTTTCAGAAACATTAGTAGCCGAAGCAAATTCATTAGATTTTTTATTTCCATCAAATAAAACGTTTGTGGATTTTGATTTATTGATTAGCGTCAAATATAATTTCCCGTTTTTATACCTTCCTTTTTTTACAAATACGTTAGGTATTCTATTGGTTACTACATCTGTAATAATTGGGCCTTGCTCTTCAAATTTGGCTAAAATAATATTGGCTAAATTATTTACTTGCCCCATAGATGACCCCCAAATTTGAAAATTAATATAGTCTCCTAATGGGTACTGTCCAATATTCCAATAACTTTTTAATTTGTTTTGGGTTCCATCTTTTAGAATCGAAAAATTTAAAGCATATTCAATTAAGCCGTTTTCTCTTTTGAGTTTTACCATAATCACTTGATAGCCTAAAATTTCAATTGTTCGAACATCTTCTAATGAAGAACTATTCAAACGATCACAAATTGCTTTAGAATGATCATATATCCCATTTGTAGTTTCAGTAGCAAAAACAGCTGCAACTCTATTTGTATTTTCATAATAATCCACAGAATATACTTGTGTTGCATTTGTTATACCAATAAGATCTGTTGGAGAGGAAACAAATGAAGTTTCTGTTCCATACATACCTGTACTTGGTATAATAGTGCTAAAATCAATTCCTGACATTGTTTTGCTTGTTTTCGAATTTGATTTTTCGAATTTGGTTTGTTTGGACTGTATGTCTTTTATGCTATT
This sequence comes from Flavobacterium rarum (SeqCode), assembly GCF_965234445.1. GTDB lineage: Bacteria > Bacteroidota > Bacteroidia > Flavobacteriales > Flavobacteriaceae > Flavobacterium > Flavobacterium rarum. Next base: position 37,455 of record NZ_OZ248504.1, read on the forward strand.
TAATTTTGTTCTTTTGAAATTTCTTTTAGCTATTAATGTTGCCAAATCACCATTACTTTCCAAACCTCCATTATTTCCAGAAGAAACATTTGAAGCAATACTTACATCAGCAATGTTCTCTGTTCTAATTGCATCATAAGGGCTTGCAGTTACATAAAAAATAGCATCATTAAAATCTTGATCACAAGAAGAATAATCTCTTCTAATGTCCTCAAAACCAAGTATAACTAATTGATTGGCTGGGTCTTTTAATAAAACATTGTGTTGCCTGTCTGATGCTTTGGCTTCTGGGTTAAAATTAGGATTTGAATACAATTGCCACAAACCAGAAGTTACCTTTGTACCATTCCAAGCATTGGCCAAAAGTACCCAACCTATTGCTGTTCCTGCACTAAAAGAACCTATTTTTACTTTATTACCAACTACTAGACTCCCGCCGCTACCTGCGGCTGATACGTTTGGAAAAATTATAGTTATCTTATCAGCTGTTGGAGCAACAGTAGGGGGATTATTAATGTCATAGGTATAAAACCCCAGCACATTTCTGTATCCTGCGCCTTCTCCAACAAAAGTCACCCAAACTTCAGCATCCTTATCCAAAATCAAATCCGTTTCATACCCAGAAGTAATATATTGTGGATTATAAACGGGAACTTTGTAACCCTCGGGTAACGAATTTGCAATTAATTGTAAAGTTTCTTGACTAACCACATCACTAGTAACAAAATACTGTGGCGTACCATCTGAAGTATAAGTCCCCAGAAATTGGTAACCTTGGGAGAAACATACAGAACAAAAAATCAAATTAATGGATAGTAAAAGTTTTTTCATGATTTTAAGATTTAAGATTATTTAAAATTAACAACCAATTCAATATCTTGAATTAGTATTAGATAGAAATGGGGATTCTATGGTCAAAATGCACAAATGCTTCGATATAAAATTTAAAGAAAATATAATGCTATTAATCAAATCAAAAAAAAACCTAAAACGAACTTATTTAATCGATATTATAATCAGGAAAAAAAGTGTTTTTTAAGTTTAAAGAAATCTTGTGTTTAAAAATTTTAATTGTAACCTAGTCTTAAATTTCAACCATTTAACTATTAAAAAAACAATTATCTAAATGGTGTACTGTACTTAATACAAAATAGTGTAAAATGGAAATATAAAGAATACGTATAAAATCAATTTTACTAATTTTAAAAGAATTAATAAAACAAATTTAATCAAAAAAAAACACCTAACTAATTAATTTTTAAGTATTTGTGTTTTTTTATAGATTTATCAATCGTTTGAGTGTTTTGATGCTATTTATAAACAATTCTTCTGCTTAAAGATTAAAATATTTACAATAAATTTAATCTTTGGATAAGTTCTGCTTTTTTTGTTCTACTAATAGGAATAACATCTTTACCTATCAAAATACTATTATCCTCTATATCAATGATTTTAGTAGTATTTATAATAAAAGACCGGTGTACTTTCAAAAAGATATCTTGGGGTAATTTATCTTCAATTTTTTTCAAAGTAGAATGAACTGTATAGTTTTTAGTATCCGTTTTTATATAGATATAATCTCCTTTTGCTTCAACAACAAATATTGAAGTAATCTCAATTTTTATTAATCTCCTGTCTATATTTACATAAATCCATTTATTGGTATCCTGAAGTGGTGAAGGTATTTTGTTTGAGACAGTAGCTATTGATTTTGCTTTCTGAATTGCTTTTAAAAAGCGTTCTTCATATATTGGTTTAACCAAATAATCAACTATACATTCATATTCAAAAGCCTCAATTGCAAAATTTTTGTCAGAGGTTATTAAAATTATTTTGGGCGGATCTTTTAAAGTTTGAATAAAATCAAATCCGGTGAAATCCGGCATATGTATATCAAGAAAGATTAAATCAATTGCATTTTGGTTTAAATACTTGATGGCAGAAATAGCACTTGGAAATTGTTCCTCAAGTTTTAAATCTGTAAAATTTAACACCATTTCAGAAATGATGACCCTTGCAGTCTCTTCGTCGTCGATTATAATACAATTCATTTCATAAATATATTACAAATTGTTTACAAATTGTTGCATCAAATTAAGAATTGCATCAAACTCATTTTGTAATTCTGTAGAATTCTTTTTTAAATTATCTTCATAAGATTCTGCCACATGATAACTTACTTCTAATCCTAAAATCGAAGTTTTATGCTTTAATTTATGAACACTTTGGGCTGCGTTCACAAAATCATTATTTAGCATCTGACTATCATACAAGGCTTTTTCTTGCGGTAATTCTTTTTTTATAATTGCAATAATTTTAGCCTTAAATACTTCATTATCACCAGATAATTGATTAATATAATTTAAATTAGGTTGCTCCATTATCTTTGAGTATTGTAAAATAAAATGTTGTTCCAATATTTTCTTGACTTTCCAGCCATATCTTACCTTTGTATAAGTCCACAATTTTTTTTACTATAGACAACCCAATTCCCGTCGAATGATCATTATTTTCCAATTTAGAAAACATGTCAAAAATTTTGTCTTTGTATTTCTCTGGAATTCCAATGCCATTATCTTTTATATAAAACTTAAATTCATCCTTATTTTCTTCACTTCCAATTTCAATATTTGCTTTTTCTTTATCGTTGTATTTAATGGCATTTTGAATTAAATTTTGAAATAATTGTTTAAATCTAAAATCATTCCCAAATACTTTAGGTAATTTATTTTTGATACAAATTTTAACATGATCTGGAACAAAAATTGTTCTGAAAACATCGTCCATAAGCATATTTAAGTCTACACTTCTATTTACAATGCCTTGATTGTCTATAGAAGAATAATCCAAAATCCCTTTTATAAGCAAATCCATTTTTTCTACATTTGACAATATCAGTTGCAATGATTTTTTCATGTTATCATCCAAAATAACTTGGTTATCATCAATAAACCAATTAAGTAAGGCATCAATACTTCTTAAAGGTGCTTTCAAATCATGGGAAACCATATGAGCATATTCATTTAATGCTTTATTTTGTTTCTCAAGATTAGTTAGCAGTAATTCTCTTTGCTTATTGATATCAACAATAACTATGGATTGCTGTTTAATATATTCCGAGGGATTTAAATTATCGATATTTGTATTGATATTCATATCCAAATTCATTGAATTTAGGATAAATTCCAAATTTTTATTCACTTCTTTTAAACTTTCTGCTTCTGCTCTTAATTTTTGGTTCGCGTCAAAAAGCTCATCAGAACTTATTTTCATTGCTCTTTGCAACAAATCAATCTGACTTTCATAATTTTTATATGATTCATCAATAGCCTCAAAAAAAGGATTCAAATCGTTTTCTGTTCCCTTTAATTTTTTTTCTATTTGTCTTTTTAACAACGAATTCATTATTCACTTATTAAGGTTAAAGTCATTGTTTGGTTGTGGAGTTCACAAGTTGCTGTTGAAGTTCCGCTAAAAGGTGCAATTTCGCCGTACGAATAAAACCCTGTTATAGCCGTTTTTTTTCCTATTACATCTTGTACTTGCTCTATTTCTTCTTCAACTCTTTGATTCATAGCTAACTTTCTTCCAATACAGCTGACCAAAATTGCTATTTCAGGGTCGTTTATTCTTCCTTTCATTGCCAATTTTGCTGCGTAACATGCTCCTTCAGAAATACCATCAATTGATGCCATCATTAATTGAACTTTTGAATGCATTGGTACATCTCCTGCTAATATCATCGAATTATTTTCATTATCAATATTTAATATGGTTCTTACAACAGGCTCTGTTTTACCAATTGGAGTAACATTTAAAGGAAATAAAAGAGAAGATTGTGGTAATTCACTCGCCTTTTCGCCTAAATATTTTTTATATAAGTCTAATGCAGGTTGGCCATCTATTTCATACAGTGTATTTCCTTCTGATTTAGTAATAACACGTTCTGGTCCAAAGGGCAACCAACCTCCAAAACTAGCAAAAGAAATTTCCAACGTTTCTCCATAGAAACCTATCAAAACAACTTCACCTACTTTTGGATCTTCTTTGTATGAAGCTAACGTTTTTTCAAATCTGGAATCGTCTCCACACATTCCTCCTGTTACTGATACACTATCATCGATTTGATCTTCCAACCCATTTATCAAAGAGCTTCCGTTTACAAAACTACCTTCAGACAAAACAAATAAATGTTTTAGATTTTTCTTGTCGATTTTGTTAAATAATGCTTTTCCTAAATTTAGTGCATTCTTATCATAGTTAAGAATATTCTCTGTTTCTATGGCAAATGTACTTTTGTCAAACTCAATTGCGGTTACAGTTATAGAACTTTCATAAACTAGATTCCCAATAATTTCACCTGAAGTGGAGCCAAAAACAATATGCTCGTATGGAAACTCGTTACGAATATCTTGAATAAGTTCCTGATTTTCCAATAAAAACCGATTTGCAAAAACTAAGACTATAGGATTATTCAATTTTGTTTTCTCCTGAATGTAAATCCAACCATTATTTTCAGTTCTGTATGCTTGATTAATTTTCATATTTACTATTTGTTAAGTTGTATAAAAAAGGTTGTACCGATTCCTAGTTCACTTTCAATCCAAATTTTGCCATTGTAAGTCTCAATTATTTTTTTAACAATAGAAAGTCCAATGCCTGTGGAACGGTCACTAGTTGTAAATGATTGAAATACATTAAATATTTTTTCTTGATTTTCTTTTGCAATTCCGGGCCCATTATCTTTTATAAAAAAAACATAATGATCTTCAAATTCTTCGGACCCTACCTCAACAAGACCTTCGGGTTTATCTACATAAATAACTGCATTACCAATTATATTTTGAAATAACTGCTGGATTCTAAAACGATCAGCTTGTATAAATGGTAATTGATTTTTAATGATAATATTAACATTTTTTGGTATATCAATAATACTGATTATGGTTTCAATTATCTGATGAACATTTACATTTTCTTCAACAAAATCTCCTTTATCAATTTTAGCATAGGTCAAAATACCTCCAATTAAGTGATCCATTTTTTCCACTTTCCCCTCAATCATATTGAGGTATTTCAATGTTTGTTCATTAAATTCCTTGTCATTATCTTCTTTAATCCAAGTCAACAAAGAATGAATGCTTCGCAAAGGGGATTTTAAGTCGTGTGAGACTATTGATGCATAATCTTCTAAATCTTTATTACTTTTAGCCAGACTTTCCATCAACTCCTCTTTCTGATTTTCTAATTCTTTTTTGGTTGTAATATTTTCTTCAACAGCAAAATACTTGCTAATTTTACCTTTTCTATCAAGCAATGCTTGCCCTTGTAACCTAATCCAATATTTGTATCCAGATTTAGAGTAATTTACAATTTCACATTCAAAAGATGATCCTTGCATGACTTGATTTTTCAAATACTCAACAGTTTCCGGTTTAGTTTCAGGCCCCTGTAATAAATGCCCAGGAACTTGACCTACTGCTTCTTCAAAAGTATATTCGGATAGATTCAAAAAACTTTCATTCACCCATTCAATTCGCCCGAGCTTATCACAAATAACAACTGAATTTATATTTTTTTCAGCGATTAAAGAGAGCAAATAAAGTCGTTCATCTTGCTCTTTCTTTTGTGTTATATCTTCGATCATAGCAAAGTATTGAATTACTTCGTTATTCGAATTTAAAATAGGTTGCCCTTTGGTTTTAACCCAAAAGTTCTCTCCGTTTTTTTTGCGATGAAGATGTTCAAGATCAAATGGTTCACCTTTATAAAATGGAATTAACATTTTTTCTAAATCCTCTAGGTCAGAACCTTCAATTTTTCCTATTTCAATTGGTGTTTTCCCTATCACTTCCTCAATAGAATATCCCGTAAGTTTTAAATAAGAGTCATTACACCAAAATATTTTTCCGTTTTTATGTGTAAAAACAATTCCGTTCTCGTTAATACTTGCTACAAGAGACAATCTGCGTAACTCTGCTTGGTCTTTTTTTTGTTCTGTAATATCTCTTCCATAAATATTTACATAACCTTCTTCTTTTAGACTCTTGCAAATAAAGGAAAAATCTTTAGTCTCTGCCTTTGCTTCAAAAGTAAATCGCTCTTGATCTAAATCTATTTTGTGGATAATAAATTTAAAAAAATCATTAGTTTCATATGATATTCCCTCATATTCAAGAATTGTGAGTTTTTCGGCTGCTGGGTTTTTATTAATTATATTTCCCTCAACGTCAATACGTATTAAGGGATCTGGGTTTTTGGTAGGAAAAAGTGCGATATTATGAATTTCCTTATTGGCTTGCTTTAATTTATTTTTTTGATTGTTAACTACCATTAATAATTCTTTCAATTCTTTAGAATTATTTTCTTGATTGTTAAGTACGTGGAGTAAGTCTATAAGTGGGTCGTGTAATGCAAAATCACGAAATGTTAACTTGTTTTCAACAACTTCAAGCGTAGAATTGAACCAGGGTGACCCAACAAATAACAAGGAATTATTTATTAGCTCAAATTGACCTCTTAAAGGAATCCCGTTAATTTTATTTTCAATTACTGTCAGCTGATTGCTGTTATTGATTATATCCTCATAAGTAGGATTATCAAGACGTGGTTTTTTTATGCTAAAATTATCCGAGAAAGGAGTGCTCTTTTTTATAAAGGGACAAATTTTGACTAAGCTTTTTCCAAAATTTTCTATTTGTAATGACTTATCAATTAGAATATAAAATGGAAATAACCGGTTAAAACTATCATCACTAAAATTAAATTCTAATTTATTCATTTACAAGTTTATTTTAAAAATTTCATGTGTACTACCTTCGTTACGTGTTTGAATTAATTCTAGCGTAAGCGGGGTATTAAACATTTTTCCTAATCCTTGAATTAATCCTCTAACAAATTCTTGTAATCCCTCTCTTTTAGAAAAATAGTGTAAACACAACCCATTTTCGGTTATATCACTTACTTTAAATTCTGGAGGAGTCAATTTTGGGTAAATCAACATTACTCTGTTGTGAAAGTTAGGTAAATTTACCAAAAAATCTCTTAAATTGTTTCCTCCAGAATCCATTAATCCTGGATATTTTTCGGAGGTTGTTCTGATAACCCACCATTCACCAAAAGCAATCAACACTTCTGATACGGTCATGTTCATTTCTTCAGAAACAGCAACGGCTAATTTAAAAGTTACGTCATCGTCATAAGGCTCGCTACTGATAAAAAAATCGATATCAATACCACTTCTTTCCTTGATAGCTTCCCATTTTTCTTCGCCAAAATTAGCAATTACTAAATCTTCAATGGCTTTGTTTACTATTCCGTACATAATTATCTATTGAAAAATTAAATTGTCTATTGAGAAATTAATTCATTTGTCATCCAATATTCTAGTAGATTTTTTATTCTATTTCCATAGTCCTCATATTTAAGAGGCTTTAATAAATATCCCGCAATTCCAATTTTATAACATTCAAAAATATCATTATGATTGTTTGAAGTTGTCAAAACAATAGCTGGGATAAATTTAAAAAAATCATCATTTTTTAAAATTCTTAAAAATTCAATACCATTTATTTTAGGCATATTTAAATCAAGTACAATAATATGTGGTATAAATTCTTTCTCTTTTAATATTCCAAGAGCTTCCTCACCATTATTAGCTTCAACAATTTTATGATTCATCCCTAGAGTAGATAACACTCTATTAAACTTCATTACTTCAATTGCATCATCTTCTATAAGAAGAATATTTAAGGATTTTGACATTTTAGTTAATTTTTAAGATTATGTACGCTAAAAATATAACTTATACTCAAATGTAAGGAATAATTTCGTTAAAAATACATTAGACTTCGGCGAATTGCAAAAAAGTATAGACGAATGAATTAAATAAATTAAATTTTCTAAAAAAAAAGAATAAAGAATTGCTATTCAACATCAACAAAAATAATATTATTTTGCACTATTTACCTCCGCTATTCAATAAATTTCGTTTGAATTTTCTTGGTTAAACTTTTAAAAACTAAATCATACGAATGATCGATTAATTCTTTCAAAAAAGTATCAGAGACATCTTGATTTATAGCAATTGTGTTCCAATGGACTTTACTCATGTGAAAGCCCGGTTGAATTGCATCATATTCTGCTCGTAGTTCTTGTGCCCAATCGGGATCACATTTGAGATTAGCTGAAGGATGTCCTTTTTCCCATTGCAGTAAGGAAGATAAGGCGAACATTTTTCCGCCAACTTTAAAAACCAAAGTATCTTCGTCAAACGGGAAATGCTCGGTAACGCCTTTTTTGGAAAGGCAGTATTCGTAATAAGTTTCTAAATTCATCGTAGCCTTAATTAATAATTAATTTGGAGCACAGCATTTGATGTATTCAAGACGATTAGTCCCGCTATCCGTTGCAATCTTTTTATTTTAAAAGAAAAATAAAAAGGATTTCCACTGCTATCGGGGCTCTTCCACAAGTTTAGTTTTTCATAAGAACTTTACCTCTAATCTTGGTCAAAGTCCGAAAACAATCGAATTGCTGTTTATACTATTTTTTCCATCATTCTTTCTGGGTATGCTAAGGCGTTGAAACCAAATTTCTCATACAAAAAATGAGCGTCTTTCGTGGCCAGTCTCCATATTTTAACTTCTTTCAAAGAAGGTTCTTCCATCATTGCCGAAATCAAAACAGACGAATATCCTTTTCCTCTATGTTCTTCAATAATAAAAACATCCATCACATAGGCAAAAACAACATAATCGGTAATTACTCTTGCAAAGCCAATTTGTTTGTCTTCGAGGTAAATTCCAAAACAAATTGAACTATCTATTGTTTTCTGCACTTCGTCCATAGTCCTTCCTGCTGCCCAATAAATATCTTTTAGAAAATTTTGGATAAAAGAAACATCAAGTTTCTTTTTATCTGTGGATACTTGTATCATATTTGGTATAAAATAGGTTTACTCGGACTTGCATCATTCTCAAAAGAAGCAATTTGCAAATTCAACAAATAACTTCCGTCTTCCACTTCTTCTGATACATATATCATCTCGGTAATTGTGCAATCCAATCGGGCATCATTATTTAAATTATTGACATCTTTTACATTCCAAAATGCTTTGTGTGCCAATAATTTTCCTTCATCATGTTCTTTGTCTACACTTGGTAAATCGATCAGTAAATGTTTGATACCGCTTTCGCGAATAAAAATTGCCGCATCCTCTGCCAGATAAGGCGGATTGGTATTGGAATATTTTAGTGATTTTTTTATTTTAAAATTGGGTAATGTTCTAATGATAATTGCTTCTGGTGTTTTCAAACCCAATGCTGTTTTAATCTGATTACTGCTAATCACCAAATCTTCTCCTCGTATTTCTGGGACAATAGAAATCAGTTCTGCCAAAAAGAAAAACTGTTTCAAACATTGATTGATGCTGTAAAACTCTCGAGTAATATGACCCAAGCATTCCGTATGGGTTCCATGACCGTGAGGATTGAAGGAAATGTTATTGAAATTTGTAGATGCTCCATCTTTTTTGCTTCCTATCCAATCGCCAAAAACAACGGGTTCTATTACTGGTTTTTCGATGTACCAAGCAATTGGATTCTCGTCTGAATTAGTTAACGGAATCGAAATATCAATGGGTTTTGATAAATTGACTTTAAATTCGTTGTTGATGTTTGCTATCATAATTGAACACGGATTTTTCAGATATACTAACGCGGATTCTACGGATTTTTATCAGTGTTGCTTGCATCCGTTTTATCTGCGTTCTATTTCATTCCAAATTTAAATAAAACAAATCACTTGCAATTCCATCCGTTAAAAATTTTCCTTTTGGAGTTGGTTTCAAAATCTTCTCGATACTATTCCTCCCAAAAGCGGAATCACTCGAAGTGACAATTTCAAGCAAACCATCGTCAAGGAACTTATGAGCTTGTTTGTACAAATACTCCAAATATTCCGCTCCGAATTCGTTTTCAATTCTATCCAAAGAAACACCCCAAATCGTTCTCAAACCCGTCATAATAGATTCGTTGTAACGGTCGGCAATCGAGAGAATCTCGATTTCATTGGGCAGTTTGCCTTCCTGAATCGATTTTAAATACAACGAATTATTCGAGACATTCCAGCTTCGGGAAACACCATCATAACTATGCGCAGATGGGCCAATTCCTAAATATTTTTTCCCCAACCAATAGGCCGAATTGTTCTTTGAAAAATAATTTTGCTTCCCAAAATTAGATAATTCATAATGGATAAAATCATTGGCTTCGAGGGTTTCAACCAAAATCGCAAAGTGTTCCTGAGCAGCTTCGTCATTGGGTTTGGCTATTTTTCCGGTTTGAATGAGTTTGTTCAAAGCTGTTTTGGGTTCTACAGTCAAAGCATAACTGGAAATGTGCGGTATTCCAAAAGACAAAGCGGTCTCTATGTTTTGCTTCCATTTTGCGTTACTCATTTGCTGCGCCTGTTCGCCATTCTGGCTCGAGTCCGGAATTCCATAAATCAAATCGAGTGAAATATTATCGAAATATTTTGTTGCTTCTGCCAAACATTTTTTGGCTTCCGCCGAATTATGAGCACGATTCATCATCTTCAAATCGTCTTCAAAAAAGGATTGAATTCCAATACTGAGTCGATTGATTGGACTTTTGGACAATTCAATAATTCGTTCTGTTGATAAATCATCTGGATTTGCTTCAAGAGTAATTTCTGGATTTTCAACAACTTTATAGTTCTTGTAGACTTCTTCAATCAAAAATCTTAATTCTGCAATCTGCAATACTGAGGGCGTTCCTCCACCAAAGTAAATGGTTTCAACAAGTTCGTTCTGAAATTCATTTTTACGCATTTGCAATTCTTTGGCTATAGCCAAAACCATCTCTTCTTTCTTCTTCATTGAAGTCGAAAAATGAAAATCGCAGTAATGGCAAGCCTGCTTGCAGAAGGGTATGTGTATGTAAATTCCTGACATAATTTAGTGTTCAGTGTTCAGTTTTTTAGTGATCAGTTTTGAAAGAAGTAACTATTTATTGAATACTATGGCTCTATTCTAAAAAGATAGTGATGTTTTAATTTGGATGCTATTAATGTTTTTTAATGCTGTGTATATATGAGTCGTTCCTTCGGCACTTTCTGGATATCGATATTTACTTTCACCGAACTAAAGTTCGGGGCTACAATATGAATCGTTCCTACGGAACTTCACTTTAAAGAGCCGTAGGCTCGACAGATATTGTAGGGATGGACTTTAGTCCATACACATTTCACGGCGTGTTCAAAAAGTGCCATAGGTAAGACCAATATATACAAACAAATTTATCTGTAAAATAAATGTATAAGGGTTGTTTCTGTAACTACTATCTTTTTGAACAGAGCCAATACTATTTTACCAAATACAACTGATCACTAAAAAACTGACCACTGATCACTATTTCTTAACTCGTTCCTCATTTTGTTTCACAAAAGCATCCCAACCCGTATAACTTTTTTCTCCGACCGTTTTCCCAGAGTTAAAAAAGTGACAAACCGCTGCTGCTAAACCATCAGTTGAATCCAAGTTTTTTGGTAATTCTTTCAACCCTAACAGTTGCTGAAGCATTTTGGCTACTTGTTCTTTGCTGGCATTTCCGTTTCCGGTAATGGCCATTTTTATTTTTTTGGGTTCGTATTCCGTAATGGGAATGTCTCTGGAAAGTCCTGCAGCCATTGCCACTCCTTGTGCGCGACCCAACTTCAGCATCGATTGCACGTTCTTGCCAAAGAATGGAGCTTCGATCGCAATTTCATCAGGATGATGCGTTTCTATTAATTCTATGGTGCGTTCAAAAATGATTTTCAATTTCTGGTAATGATTGTCGTATTTGGACAATTGCAATTCGTTGAGTTGCAAAAACTCCATCTTTTTATTGACGATTTTTATCAATCCAAAACCCATAATTGTGGTTCCGGGGTCTATTCCTAATATAATGCGTTCTTTTGTCACCATTTGTTTTTAAAGCTGTGATACTGAAATATGCTGATTTAGTTTATTTTATAGAATTGTTTTTCATCTCTTCCAACATCGCAATTATTTTATCTAATTTTTCGGTTTCAATTTTATCCAACTTAATTGTCAAAGCTTCAATTTCCAACTTTGCATCTATATTGGTTTTATAATCAGATTGCGCTTGAATACGGTCTCTTTCACTTTGCCTGTTTTGAGACATCATTATAATAGGAGCCGCATAAGCAGCCTGAGTAGAGAATACTAAATTCAGTAATATAAAAGGATACACATCCCAGTGACTCGTATATGCGATAAGGTTTAATGCCATCCATACTATTACAAAAACACTTTGAATAATAATAAATCTCCAAGAACCCATACCTTTAGCTACTGAATCGGCCAAACGGCTACCAAAGCCTAAAGCTTCTTTATGTTTTTCGTGCCATGTTTTGTTATTACTCATATCATTACCTATTTATAATTTGATTTTTTTATGAAATTCAGCCAGTATTTACTCGACTTTTTGTATTAGTTTTTCCTTTACTTTGCGGTATGATTTCAATTCCACACAAAACTAAGCAATTCCTCGTACTTCTAGTCAAACTTTTGATTGTAGGTGGCGCCTTTTATTTTATATACAACCAATTGGTCAATAATGACAAGCTCGACTGGCAAAAATTCATGGTGCTTTTTCATAAAAATCAATCGGTTTTAGGAATTGGATTTATTCTGCTTTTGAGTGTATTAAATCGCTTATTCGAAATCCTGAAATGGAAATATTTGGTTTCCTGCCTTCACACAATTTCTTTAAAAGAAGCTACCAAACAGGTCTTGGCAGGGTTAACGGCAGGGTTATTTACTCCAAATGGTGTTGGAGAATATGCCGGAAAAGCATTGTACTTTGACAAAAAAGAAGCTAAGAAAGTAGTGTTTTTAAACCTAATTTGCAACGGAATTCAGATGATTCTGACTGTAGTTTTTGGAATTTTTGGATTGTTATATTTCAATGCACGATACAACGTGATTACTGTCAAAACAGTTGCGGTTCTTTTTGGGATTCTGGTAATTCTAATTGTTGTTTTGTTCTCAGTCAAAAAAATCAAAATTAAAGGTTATTCTATAGAAAAACTGATTCATAAAATTAACGAAATCCCAAAATCGATTCATCAAAAAAATATGCTTTTGGCCTTATCGAGGTATTTGGTTTTCTCCCATCAATACTACTTTTTGTTTTTGGCTTTTGATGTTGATTTGCCTTATTTAATTCTCATTTCAGCCATATCAAGTGTTTACTTTCTAGCTTCTTCTTTGCCTACATTTCAGTTTTTGGATTTTGCAGTAAAAGGGAGTGTAGCTGTTTATTTCTTTGGAATATTGGGCGTTAATGAATGGGTAGTCGTTTTTGTAACTACGTTAATGTGGTTTTTGAATGTGGTTTTACCCGTGCTTATTGGAAGTTATTATGTAATGAATTTTACTCCCTTATCCCCTAAAGAAAAATTTAACCCCAAAGAAATCCTATGATTTTGTTTTTATTAGGCATTGCAATCATTTATGTTCTGACTATAAGTTGGCTCATTTATGGTTTTACAAAAATAGATCCATACGAACACATTGACTTACAACCAAAAACTAGCTTTAGTATTATTGTCCCTTTTCGAAATGAAGCTGATAATTTACCCATGTTATTGGAAAGTTTTTCAAAATTGAATTATCCGTCTGATTTGTTTGAAGTGATTTTGGTTGATGATGATTCCGATTTAAGATTTAAGATGAACGATTTTGAATTTAAGATTTTGTTAATTGACAACATTCGAGTTTCAAATTCTCCAAAGAAAGATGCAATTACAACAGCGATGCAAATTGTAAAAACTGACTGGGTTATCACCACTGATGCCGATTGTGTGGTTTCTGAAAATTGGTTGTTAGCTTTGAACAACTACATTCAATCGCATCAATTTTCTATGATTGCAGGCGCGGTTACCTATGATTTTGGAAGTTCTTTTTTACATCAGTTCCAGCAATTGGACTTGGCCAGTTTACAAGGTGCAACAATTGGGAGTTTTGGAATCAAAAAAGGGTTTATGTGTAATGGTGCGAATTTTGCCTATACTAAATCTTTCTTTCAATTGCTTAAGGGTTTCGATGGAAATACAACAATAGCAAGTGGAGATGATGTTTTTCTGTTGCAAAAGGCAATAGCCAAATATCCTGAAAAAGTGGCGTATTTAAAATCAAAGAACTTCATTGTTACTACAAAACCATTGAATGATTGGAAGTCATTGTTTTACCAGCGGGTTCGATGGGCATCCAAAACGACCTCTTATCAAAGTGATTTTGGAAAAAGACTGGGATTTCTTGTCTTTATCATGAATTTTAGTTTGGTTTCACTTATTTTTCTAACTGTTTTTGGCTTATTTTCTTTTCCTATTCTTGGATTGTATTTCCTTGTCAAATTTGGAATAGACACTGTGTTAATCAAGCAAACCAACTGTTTCTTGACAAAAAATAAAATTCACTATTTATTTTTAAGCAGTTTTTGGTACCCGGTTTTCAGCACTACTGTGGCTATGTATTGCTTGTTTGGAAAATATGATTGGAAAGGCAGGAAATTCTAAGGCTTTTTATACTTTATAAAAATAAGACTTGAAAAAGTTAACCCCAGTACAATTGAGGTTAATACAGCTATTATGATATCTGCGATTCTTTGCCAACCCACTACTATGGTAAATCTAAAAAAAATAATTATTAACGCAATTAAAAATGTAATTAACCAAAATGGTATAGAAATAGTAGCAATAGAAACAGCTTGTTTAGGAATTCTAAAGAAATACAAACCAAAAATTACAATCCCAATCAAAGAAGTACTATACTGTATCCATTCATAAATTGGAAACGAAAGAAATATCGAATTTAAAAAAGATATTCTTTGTACCATAAAACCATCCCAATGCGAGAATGAATCCAAGAAAAAATGAGAAAATGCTCCAAGAAAAAAAGAAAGAAAGACTATCACTCTGTTTTTTCTAAAATATTCAAACCAATTGGTGTGTTTTAACTCGGTAGTTCGTTTTTGAATAAAAGCAGGAGAATTAGCTAAAAATGGTTTTTTTATTATTCCATGAAACAAAAAAGTAACTATAATTGCAAGCGGAAAATCAATTAATATCAAACCCGAAAAAGTATGACTTATTTCGCTTTGTGTTCTCATTCTAAAAAAAAATTCAAAATCTGGCGCCATAGAACCTACAATCAAAGCTGTAATAGAAAACTTTTTACTTTTAAAAAAAGGCAAAAGAATAGCTGGATGTGAAAAAGTAAAAGGCATTAGTTATTCCACTTTTAGAATTACGGGAAGTATAAACTGAGTTTTTACTGGTAACCCTCTCTTGATTGCTGGATTTATTTTTGGGAAGTCGACCAAACGGGCTTTAAGAATACTGTCTATTTTCACGGTATCATATGCTACCGAATCTTTAGGAAATTGAGGTTCAAATTTCATGGTAGCGTTCGGGAAAATGGTCACTTTTACCTCAATAGTGTCCAATTCTGGATAAAGCATAGACAAGGTGTCGTTACATAATTTTTCTTGAATCAGCTGGGTTAGAACTTCAAAAAAACATTGTTCTCGCTGCTTCTTATTTTCAATTTTATCACAATCAACAACTGATGGATATTCGTCTACCTCTTTCCAATTGATTGACTTCAATTCCTTTTGCAACAATTCCTTTTCGGAAGGAACCTGCTTGTCAAAATATTGACAGGAATTAAAAAGTATAAAAACTATAAAAAAAGGAAACTGCTTCAATGTTTGTTTTTTGAATGGGACAAATAGGTTATAAAAATACAATTATTTTTCTCATATTCGTATATGATTAAGGTCTTGTATTTTCTGCGTCAAAATTACTAAAAATATTTTTATGGATATTCTCCTTTTACTATTGGGTTTTGTTTGTGTTGTTGCGGGCGTTTTTGGGAGTTTCCTTCCTGTTTTACCTGGGCCAAGCATCAGTTGGGTTGGAATTGTATTATTGTACTTTACTACTGCTGTTCAAGCCAATTATTGGATTCTTGGTATTTCATTATTGATAACTATTACACTGACCATTTTGGATTACATCATTCCAGCCAAAGGAACCAAAAAATTTGGCGGAAGTTCCTATGGCATTTGGGGAACCAATATTGGTTTGATTGTTGGTATTTTTGCTCCAATTCCGTTGGGCTTTATTATCGGGCCGTTTGTGGGCGCATTTATAGGTGAACTTATATATGACAACAAAAACCATAAACGTGCTTTGAAAGCGGCAACAGGCTCCCTTCTGGGTTTTCTTGCTTCTTCTTTTATGAAGTTTGTGGTTTGTATGATGTATCTGGGTTTGTTTCTTTGGATTGTGTGGCAAAATAGTCTTGCATTGTTTTAACCTGTTATTGTATTTGTACAGAACCTCAACACATTTAAAAATGCAATTCTCAAACATTTTGAACCATTAAGGAAATTAAGTCTTGAAGTCTTTCTATAAAATCTGAATCATTTAAAAATGTAATTCTCAAATATCTTGAAACATTAAAATAGTAAGTCCTGAAGTCTTTCGTAATAAACTTAATATCTTAATGGTTTAAAAAAAATCCTTCTATATTTGATATTATTTCAACATTATTTTTTTTAAAGCTCAATTCTTATACTATATATACTAAACATAAAAAAATTTCTGAACCATTAAGATATTAAGAAAATTAAGTCTTGAAATCTTTCTGTAAAATCTGAAAACATTTAAAAATGTACTTGAAACATTAAAATAGTAAGTCCTGAAGTCTTTCTTAATAAACTTCATCTCTTAATGGTTTAAAAAAAAGAGTGCTTTTAATTTTAAACCTTTATCCATAAAAAAAGCCTCTCCATAAAGGAAAGGCTTCTAACAATATTTGCGGTCTGGACGGGACTCGAACCCGCGACCCCATGCGTGACAGGCATGTATTCTAACCAACTGAACTACCAAACCCTGTTTTATTGCGAGTGCAAATATACAATAGATTTTCGTTTACGCAACTATTTTATAACATAAGAATCAAAAAAAAAACTAACTCCTTTAAAATCAAAAAGCTATACATTTTGTCATGACTAACAAGAAAAAGTTTTTCATATTAACGAATTACAATCTCCCTAAAATCAAAAAAGCTATCCACAAAGTGGAAAGCTTTTCATTGGTCTAACTACAAACCGTTCTCGCCATAGACGAGAAAACAACACAACTAGCTTTAGATACCTTAATTGGGCAAAAAAGCCTTTCTGTTACGAAAGGCTTTCCCCAATATTGCGGTCTGGACGGGACTCGAACCCGCGACCCCATGCGTGACAGGCATGTATTCTAACCAACTGAACTACCAAACCTCTGCTTTATTGCGGTGGCAAAGATACAATAGATTTTCGTTTACGCAAGCCTTTCGTGAGAGAATTTTAAATATAATTTCGCAATTTTATCCAAACTTTTGTTTTTCAACCAAGTATGCCGTTAAAATTTTTTCAAAACTTTCACCAACCCCAACAGGAATGTACTTTATTTTATTCTGAGCGCAGGTTAAAGCTAATTTTTTGAAGTAATCACCCACCTGTTTTTCGTATTCTTGCTTTACGTTATCGGCAAAAATTACTACCTCATCTCCTGTTTCAACATCAATAAACTTTCTCGGCGCATTGTCAAAATCAAATTTAAGCTCCGTTTCGTTGTCTACCACATGAAACAAAACCACTTTGTGCTTATCATGCTTCAAATGTTGTAAGGCATTAAAAAGAGCTTCTTCATTATCTGACTGAAACATATCTGTAAACAAAATAATCATCGAACGACGATGAATTTTCTCGGCAATCTGGTGCAAATAAGTAATGGTATCTGTTTGCTTTTTCTCTTTCGAATCCTTCAAAAGCTCTTCTAGCTTGTTCAATATCATTCTATGATGACGATCACTGCCTTTTTCGGGCGCATAATACTCATAATTATCCGAAAACACACTTAATCCAACCGCATCCCTTTGTTTCTTCAACAGATTCATTAAAACTGCCGATGCCAATACCGAAAAACCTATTTTACTCTCATAAAACGGCTGATTATCCTTCAGTTTTGGATAATGCATCGATGAGGAGTTGTCAACAATAATATGACATCTCAAATTGGTTTCTTCTTCAAAGCATTTAGTAAACAAACGATCCGTTTTGGCAAACAACTTCCAATCGATATGCTTGGTACTCTCGCCTACATTGTACACTTTATGCTCGGCAAACTCAGCCGAAAATCCATGAAACGGACTTTTATGCATACCCGAAATAAAACCTTCCACCACTTGATTGGCCAACAATTCCAAATGCTGAAAACTGGATATTTTCTCTATTTGCGATTCGATCTTCATATTCCAAATGTATAAAAAAGTTTGAACGTTTAGGATTGTAACCCGATTAAATTCAAAAGCCAAATTTTATCTTGCTTTTTTTCTCGCAGAGACGCAAAGGCGCAAAGTACTGCTTTGTTTTTTTGCGCCTTTGCGTCTCTGCGAGAATTTAAAAAAATCAGCGAGCCCTACATTTAATTCATTCATCAGAAATTCAAATATTCACTTAACAAAAATATCAATACACAAAAAAAGGCTTGACTTTCGCCAAACCTTTCTATATAAATCTTAATCTTACGATTACAACAATGCGTCTAAACTGTCTGCATACGTTTGTTTTGGAGCCACTCCTACTTGTTTTCCAACTACTTCTCCGTTATGGAAAACCAATACTGTTGGGATGTTTCTAACACCGTATTTAGCAGCAAATTCTTGGTTTGCATCTACATCCACTTTGCCTACAACTACTTTACCTTCGTACTCGTTGCTCAGTTCGTCAATGATTGGCCCAACCATTCTACAAGGTCCACACCATGCTGCCCAAAAATCTACCATTACTGGTTGCGTTGCTTTCAAAACTACTTCTTCAAAAGTAGCATCTGTTATTGCTATTGCCATACTTTTTTTATTTTATGTTTAAATGCTTGTTTGTTTTTAAATAAGATACAAATTTAGAAATTAAAACCCAACCAAACGCTATTCCAAAATTAGTTTTCACTATAAATGTATTGCTAATAGTTATTTCCTTGTGATTAGGAGCTATTTCCTGCTATCCGTTGCAATCTTTTATTCCGAAAAAAAAATCGGAATAAAAAGGATTTCCACTGCTATCAGGGCTAGGGCTTCAAGGATTTCGAAAACTGTAGTATACAAAAAAAGACCCTCTTTTCAGAAGGTCTTAGTATATTTTAATCGTATTTAATTAAAGGCTGTATTTCAAACCAAAAGTCATTCCTACTCCACTAATACTTATGTAAGAACTAATGTCATTCATAGCCTCGTTTGGTCTTGTAGTATCTGTAGGGTATGGTGAAGCCAAGTTTGGATTAAACAAATAATGATTTGAACTACTGTTTAATTGTTCAACGTAATTTGTATGATTTGAAGAATACGTTCCATCTCTAAATGAAGTTGGAGTGTTTAATTTATCAACACCATTTTCGGTGTATTCTTTGGTTTCTTTTGTATCGCCACCTACTGTAAAATTACGATATTCAATCTCTGCAAATAAAGAAATATTTTTCCCTAATTTATAAGTAGTTCCCAATGCACCAGAAAACCCTAAAGTTGGATTTGGTAACACCTCTTCTTTTGCATACGCAGTTGTAACTCCAGCAGGTGAAGTATAGGTTCTATTAGTTTCTATAGTCAAATCTCCATGGATAGGAAGAATTACACCTACTTTTGTGTACGACTCAAATTTCTTGTTTTGTACAAAAAACAAGACAGCAGCAGGAGCTATGTCTAGAGCAGTAACTTGCCCCTCAGCAGTACCAGAAACAAATGAAGGAGCAGCAGAAGTTAATCTATTTACTGTTTTCACCATTAATTTATCTGTACTATTGAAATAATTTACACCCAATTCAAGTCCAAAACGAGTTGTAAAACGGTATCCTGCAGTAATACCAGTACGAAAACCTTGACCGAAAGATCCCGTGTTAGTCTCTCTAGAAACCAAAGTAGTTCCATTTGCAGCATATACATCTGAATTTGGTAATTGACCATTTACAACTGGAAATTCGGTACCAGTAGCTTCCATAAAATAAGAACCTCCTATTTTAAAATACCACGTTTCTGGTTTACTATCTGTAGTGGTTGTTGTTTGCCCTACCATTGTCATAGTAGATACCAATAGTGTAACTAAAAATAATTTTGCTTTCATCTTTGAAATTTTAATTCGTGCAAAATTAATTGTAATTTCTTTAAAGTACATCAAAACATTAAATATTAGCGAAAAAAAAGCTTGTTACATTTAAATAATTACGAAATTATCATATAAAAAGCAATAAAAAAACATATAATTAAATTTATAAGTTAAAAACAAAAATAGCCAATTCGTTATAAAAAGAGAATATTCTTATATATAAAAAAAAATCAAACACTAGAGCGTACTAATTTGCAAATTTTTAAAGCCTCTGTTTTTTGTAGTGAAACAACTAATTCAACTTGAAATTAATCTGCATTTTCTCTAATTCAAACAGCAATTCATTCGAGATTTGAACTTTGAGTTTTCTACTCGGCATTGACAATTTGGTTACCACTTTTATTTCTTCGACTTCTGTAACTGTTTTTGTTTCTGTCACCTCAACACCTTCATCATTTTCTTCCACAAAAGATTCTTCCTCACTATCTTCAAAATCAGAGGTTGCCTCAACGATTTTTTTTATCTTTTCCAATTCCATTATCTCAAAAGTCACCGTGTTGTCTCCTTTATTTTCTTGAAAAAGTCGATTCAATTGATGGATAAAATCCGTTTCCAAATCTTTTATATTCAACAAAAGAATTAGCTTTTTGGCAAAAGTACTCAACACATCCTGCAAATATTGCACCAATACAAATTGCATCCTAGGATCCGTTTTTTTGCCCGTATCCTGATTCACCCAACCTTCTTTTATCATCACTTTCATAAAAGTAAAATTATTCTGTATAAAGAAATGCCTGAACTTTAAATACTCCTCCCCAAATATTTTGAATTCGTAACTTTCATCATAGCCTTCGAGCATAAAAGTCCCCCAGCCTTTTCCGTTCTTGGCCACACGGTGTTGTACATTTGTAATAATTCCGCCAAAAGCCAGACTCTTTCCTACGTATAATTCCATATTTTTCAAGACTTCTAATTTGGCATTGCAAAAATATTTCATCTCAAATTTGTAATCATCCAACGGATGTCCCGAAATATAAATCCCGACCACCTCTTTCTCTTTGGCCAATTTTTCCATGGTACTCCAGTCTTCACATGGAGGCACAATTGGCTCTGCAATTTGCACATCACTGCTTTCGCCAAACAAACTCACCTGTGATGAATTTTCATTCTCCTGAAACTTAGAGCCGTATTTAATGGATTTTTCATAGAATGTAATTCCGTCACCATCATCATGAAAATATTGCGCTCTGGTGGTTCCTTCAAACGAATCAAATCCACCGGCTAGAATTAAATTTTCGAGTGCTTTTTTATTTGCTGCGCGCAAATCAATACGCTTGGTCAAGTCAAAAATCGACTTGTATTTTCCGTCTTTTCTATTCTCTACAATGGTTGCCACAGCTCCAGAACCGACTCCTTTTATGGCGCCCATTCCAAAACGTACCGCATAATCATCATTTACAGTAAATTTGTAAAATGATTCATTGACATCTGGCCCAAGAACCTGTAATCCCATGCGTTTACATTCTTCCATAAAGAAAGAAACCTGCTTGATGTCACTCATATTATTGGACAAAACCGCAGCCATATATTCGGCAGGATAATTGGCTTTCAAATAAGCCGTTTGGTACGCAACCCAAGCATAGCAAGTCGAGTGCGATTTATTAAAGGCGTATTCGGCAAATGCTTCCCAGTCTTTCCATATTTTTTCTAATTTGTCTGCTGCATGCCCTTTGGCAACAGCTTGATTCACAAACTTAGGTTTCATTTTATCCAATACATCCTTCTGCTTTTTCCCCATCGCTTTACGCAAAACATCGGCATCACCCTTAGAGAAATCCGCCAGTTTTTGGGACAAAAGCATTACCTGTTCTTGATAAACGGTAATTCCGTAGGTATCTTTTAGTAATTCTTCACAAGCTTCTAGGTCATAAATGATTTCCTCTTCTCCATTTTTCCTCTTTACAAAACTCGGAATATAGGCAATCGGTCCTGGTCGGTACAAGGCATTCATGGCAATCAAATCGGGAAAAACCGTAGGTTTCAATTCCTTCATGTATTTTTGCATTCCAGCGCTCTCATACTGAAAAATTCCAACCGTTTCTCCTCGCTGAAAAAGCTCGTATGTTTTTACATCGTCAATAGGAAAAGTATCTGGATCAAGATCGATATTGCTCCTGTATTTTACTAATTTAACAGTGTCTTTGATCAGGGTAAGGGTTTTCAAACCCAAGAAGTCCATCTTAAGCAAACCCGCACTTTCTACGACCGAGTTGTCAAATTGCGTGACAAACAAATCCGAATCTTTCGCGGTGGCCACAGGAACAAAATTGGTAATATCACTTGGCGTGATAATCACCCCACAGGCGTGAATCCCCGTGTTTCGTAAATTTCCCTCTAAGATTTTCGCCTGTTGAATCGTTTCTCCACCTAAATCTCCTTCATTGGCAATTTCAATTAATTCCTTAATCTTATCATATTCTTCCGGTCGAACCGCTTTCCGGATGACATCTTCTTTCTCATTCAAGAAACGGGCCAGATTCCATTTGGACGGCATCATACCTGGAATTAATTTGGCAATTTTATCAGCTTCAAAAAGTGGTAAATCCAGTACACGAGCCGTATCACGAATCGCCGATTTGGTTGCCATTTTACCATAGGTAATAATCTGCGCCACTTGCTTCGATCCGTATTTCCGAATCACATAATCCATTACGCTGCTTCGGCCTTCGTCATCAAAATCGATATCAATATCGGGTAGTGACACACGATCGGGATTTAGGAAACGCTCAAAAAGCAGATTGTACATCAATGGGTCGATATTGGTAATCTTCAAACAATAGGCCACCACCGATCCCGCTGCAGAACCCCTTCCCGGTCCTACCGAAACACCCATGCTTCTGGCCTCGGCAATTAAATCCTGTACAATCAGGAAATAACCTGGATATCCCGAATTCTTAATAGTCAATAACTCAAAATCCAATCGTTCCTGAATTTCTTCCGTGATTTCTGGATACCTTCGATTGGCCCCTTCAAAAGTAAGATGTCTCAAATAGGCATTTTCTCCTCGTACACCACCATCTTTTTCATCTTCAGGGTCGTTAAACTCTAGTGGAATTTCAAATTTTGGAAGCAATACTTCTCTGGCCAAATCAAAAATTTCAATCTTGTCTACAATCTCCGAAATATTAGAAATCGCTTCGGGTAAATCGGCAAATAGGTGTTTCATCTCCTCTCCCGACTTGAAATAATATTCCTGATTGGGCAGACCATAACGGTAGCCACGACCACGACCTATTGGCGTAGTTTGTTTTTCACCATCGCGCACACAAAGCAAAATATCGTGTGCGTTGGCATTTTCTTTATCGATATAAAAAATATTATTGGTCGCAATCAATTTTACGTCATGCTTTCTAGCCAAAGAAATCATGGATGTATTCACACGATTTTCGTCCTCTTGATTGTGGCGCATCAGCTCGATATACAAATCATCTTGGAATTCATTTTTCCACCAAAGCAAAGCTTCCTCAGCTTGGTTTTCTCCAAGATTTAAAACTTTGTTTGGAATTTCTCCATAAAGATTACCAGACAAAACAATAATATCCTCTTTGTATTCCTGTATGACTTTTCTATCTATTCTGGGCACATAGTAAAACCCTTCTGTATAAGCGATAGAAGACATTTTGGCTAAATTATGATAGCCTTTTTTGGTCTTCGCCAAAAGCACTATTTGGTATCCATTGTCTTTTACCGACTTGTTTTTATGGTCTTCGCAGACAAAAAATTCGCAACCCACAATTGGTTTCATCGGAACTTCGGTTGGTTCCTCACCGTTTTCTATGGCTGCCTTATTTTTGGATTCGGCTGCTTTATTGTGGTATAAAATATCACGAACAAAATGGAAAGCCCCCATCAAATTGGCATGATCCGTCATTGCTACAGCAGGCATTTTTTGTTGAGCTGCTGCTTTTACTAATGCTGCAATACTAATGGTGGATTGCAAAACCGAAAACTGCGTATGGTTGTGTAAATGCACAAAAGGCGCATCTATTAATACTTTTTTATTCTCATTCAGTTCTTCTTTGGAAACTGAAACGGCTTGTTTCTCTCCAAATTGCAGTCGGATTTTATCCGAAGCTTCTTTTAGGTTGATGTGTTTTAAACCAATTAGCTCAATTTCATGCGGATTTTTACTTTTGAAATCCTTGAAATAACCAATTTCAACATCGAGTTCTTCTTTGGTGAAAATATCACGACGAATTAATTCCAAGAAACAACGCGTAGTTGCCTCAACATCGGCGGTGGCATTGTGTGCTTCCGCAAAAGGCTTATTAAAAAGAAAAGAGTGTAATTCGGTTAACGTAGGCAACTTGAATTTCCCTCCACGTCCTCCGGGCAATCTCAATAATGAAGCAGTAACCTCAGTACAAGTATCCAGAATTGGCATCGAACCCATTGGGCTTTCAACTCCCATTCTATAGAATTCGCATCCCATAATATTGATATCAAAACCTAGATTTTGACCCACAATAAATTTGGCTTTGCCCAAAGCGAAATTGAATTTCTCTAAAACTTCGCCCAATGAAATTCCTTCGGCTTCGGCCAAATCGGTTGAGATTCCGTGAATACGCTCGGCATCATACGGAATATTGAATCCTTCAGGTTTTACCAAATAATCCTGATGCTCGATGAGTTTCCCCATATCATCGTGCAACTGCCATGCGATTTGTATACATCTTGGCCAGTTGTCTGTGTCAGAAATGGGTGCACCCCATTTCTTGGGTAATCCTGTGGTTTCGGTATCGAATATTAAGTACATACTTTTATAAAAAACAAATTAAAAAATTCCAAATTCCAATTTTACACATTCGTAAAATATTGATTTAATGCACAATAAAAGTCAACAAATGCAAAATGGATGAAATTCAAATTTAGGTTTTTTATGGGGATTGAAAGCCTTAAGTTATTAACAAAAAAGAGGTGCTTATCTGTAAGTTTTAAATCTCATTCGTAAAAAAAACATTTCTTGAACACCCCAATTGTTCTTGCGATCGCGTGAGGGATGGGCTAAGCTACCGAAGTAGCGGCAACAGCCCGACGCAATTGAGTGAAGGGGCTTTGTAGGCGGTGTCTTAGTTAAGCCCCTTTGCTCAACTGGGTCACGCCCAACTGATTTTTAATTTTTTCTTTCCTTTTCAAAAACCTACTTTACTATTAAATTTCGATCTCTTCTCTTTTTTGGATGTCGTAGTATTTTGTTAAAAAAAAGATACCCAAAAAACTCGAATAGGAGGTTATTTAGGGTACTAAAAACTAGATTTTTAATTCATTATCAGCAAATATTTGTGATACAAAATATAACAATAATCACTATTTTTTAAATTTTTGTTGTGAATTTTTAATCTAATTACCAATTTAAACGTTTTATTTGTAATAAATTTGCAAATTATTAAAAACAGAACCAACCGTATCAAATCTTCTTTGAAAAGAAATTCAAAGTCAAATTAAGAAAGCGTATTTTTTGACCAAAAACAATGATCTAAAGTACTATTGTACTGTAAACTGTTTTTGGGTATCGTATATAAGTGCTTTTCGAAATTGACGCCTCTCTTTTCTTTTTTAAATTTGTTGCCAATGATATAATTGATAGAAAACTATCGGAATTATAAAAGAGAAATACACTAAAAAATAGTTAAAATGAGTACTACATTATTCGACAAAGTATGGGATTCGCACGTGGTGCGTAAAATAGCAGATGGACCAGATGTGTTTTTTATTGACCGTCATTTTATTCACGAAGTAACTAGTCCAGTTGCTTTTCTTGGCTTAAAAGAAAGAGGAATTAAAGTTTTGTATCCTGAACGTACTTTTGCAACTGCCGATCACAATACACCAACTATAAACCAACACTTGCCTGTTGCTGATGCTTTGTCTGCCAATCAATTGAAAGCTTTGGAAGACAATGCTGCCGAATATGGAATTTCGCACTGGGGATTGGGACATCAAAAAAATGGTATCGTTCACGTGGTAGGGCCTGAAAACGGAATTACTTTGCCTGGTGCAACTATCGTTTGTGGTGATTCTCACACTTCTACTCACGGTGCTTTTGGAGCTATTGCTTTTGGTATTGGAACTTCGGAAGTAGAAATGGTTATGGCTACGCAATGCATTATGCAACCCAAACCAAAGAAAATGCGTATCAACGTAAACGGAACTTTGAGTAAAGGTGTGGGACCAAAAGACGTGGCATTATATATTATTTCAAAATTGACAACTTCGGGTGGAACAGGCTATTTTGCTGAATATGCCGGAAATGTTTTTGAAGAAATGTCCATGGAAGGTCGTATGACCGTTTGTAACTTGAGTATCGAAATGGGAGCTCGTGGCGGTATGATTGCCCCTGACCAAAAAACATTTGATTTCTTGGAAGGACGTTTGTACGCTCCAAAAGGAGAAGCTTGGACAAAAGCAGTGGAGTATTGGAAAACTTTGAAAACGGATGCTGATGCTGTTTTTGATGCTGAATTGAACATCGACGCAGCTGATATTGAACCAATGATTACTTATGGTACTAATCCAGGAATGGGAATTGGTATCTCGGCAACTATTCCATCTGCCAACCAAGTAGAAGGAGGTGAAGAAACATACAAAAAATCATTAGCTTATATGGGCTTCCATGAAAATGACGTAATGATTGGCAAACCAATTGATTTTGTTTTCTTGGGAAGTTGTACGAATGGCCGTATTGAAGATTTCAGAGCTTTTACAGAAATTGTTAAAGGCAGAAAAAAAGCAGACAATGTTACCGCTTGGTTAGTTCCAGGTTCTCACGTTGTAGAAGCACAGATTAAAGAGGAAGGTCTTCTAGA
This sequence comes from Flavobacterium rarum (SeqCode), assembly GCF_965234445.1. Taxonomy (GTDB): domain Bacteria; phylum Bacteroidota; class Bacteroidia; order Flavobacteriales; family Flavobacteriaceae; genus Flavobacterium; species Flavobacterium rarum. The sequence goes on from NZ_OZ248504.1 coordinate 64,555, forward strand.
TATTCTTACTGAAGCTGGTTTTGTATTGCGTCAGCCTGGTTGTTCGGCTTGTTTGGCCATGAACGATGATAAAGTTCCTGCCGGAAAATATGCGGTAAGTACCTCAAACAGAAACTTTGAAGGTCGTCAAGGTCCTGGTTCTAGAACATTATTGGCAAGTCCAATTATGGCAGCTGCTGCTGCGGTTACCGGAAAATTGACAGATCCAAGAGAGTTGATGTAAAAAATTGGCAAAGGCAATTTCAATGGCAATGGCAATGACAATTTTAAAAAATAAAAATAAAAAAATAAAAGTTTTAAGATTTAAAAGATGTCGTTTTCCACACAGGAGATCTAAAATCTGAAATCTAAAATCTAAAATCTATACTTACAATGGCATACGATAAATTTACCATCCTTACGAGTAGTGCAGTGCCACTACCAATAGAAAATGTGGATACCGATCAAATCATTCCAGCTCGTTTCTTGAAAGCTACAAAACGTGAAGCTTTTGGAGACAACCTTTTTAGAGACTGGAGATACAATGGAGATGATACTCCAAAAGCAGATTTCGTTTTGAACGACGCAACATATAGCGGTCAAATATTAGTAGGCGGAAAAAACTTTGGTTCGGGTTCTTCAAGAGAGCACGCGGCTTGGGCGGTTTACGATTATGGATTCCGTGCAGTTGTTTCTAGTTTCTTTGCCGATATCTTCAAAGGAAATTGCTTGAATATTGGTGTTTTGCCAGTTCAAGTAAGTCCAGAATTTGCTGAAACTATTTTCAAAGCAATCGAAGCCGATCCAAAAACAGAATTGGAAATCAATTTGCCAGAGCAAACCATTACGCTTAAAGTAACAGGTCAAAAAGAGTCTTTTGATATTTCTGGATACAAAAAAGACAATATGATTAACGGCTTTGATGATATTGACTACTTGCAAAATATTAAAGAAGAAATCACGGGATTTGCAGACAAACTGCCTTACTAAAAATAAATACAATTAGTTTTAGTTAAGAGACCCGACACATTTTTTTAAATCTGTCGGGTTTATAAATAAAAATAGATATGATTTTAGAAGTGGCTATTCTGCAAGTAAATGAAGGCTCAGGTCTTCAATTTGAAAAAGACTTTGCAATTGGAAGCCAATTCATACAGTCGATTCCGGGCTATGTAAACCATAGTTTGAGAAAATGTTTAGAGCAAGAAAACAAATACCTGTTGCTAGTCAATTGGGAGAAACTGGAAGATCATACTGTTGGCTTTAGAGAATCTGAAGCGTATTTAGAATGGAAGAAATTGTTGCATCATTATTATAACCCGTTCCCGATTGTGGAGCATTATGAAATGGTTTTGGAGAACAAAAAATAATTTTAAATTATAAATAAATGAAATCTACTTTATCCGAAATACAAGATCGTTTTGACAATGAAGTGGAACGTTTTTCTAATTTAGAAACAGGTCAAATCAGTACAATTGATGCGACTTTGAGTTTAGAGTTATTGACTCAAGCGGCAACAGCTATTTGTCCAGAGGCCAAACAAGTTTTGGATTTGGGTTGTGGTGCTGGAAATTACTCTTTGAAGTTGTTAGGGTTAATTCCGAATTTGGATTTTACTCTAATTGTTTTAAGCCAACCGATGTTGGATAAAGCAAAAGAAAGAATCTCCGAAGTTTCAGAAGGAAAAATCACTGCTATTCAAACTGATTTTTTGAATATGGAATTAACTGACGATACTTTTGATATTGTGGTAACAGGAGCAGCGATGCATCATTTAAGATCTGATGAAGAATGGGAAACGGTTTTCGCCAAAATATATAAAAGCCTGAAAAAGGGAGGTTGTTTTTGGATCTCCGATTTAATAAAACACGACCATCCAGCCATTGACCAATTGATGTGGAAACGTTATGCAGATTATTTAGAGGGTGTGGGTGGCAAAGCGTATCAAGAAAATGTGTTTGCTTATATCGCCAAAGAAGATAGTCCACGTTCTGTTATTTACCAATTGGAAGTGTTAAAAAAAGTAGGTTTTTCGACTGTTGATGTTTTGCATAAAAATAGTAGCTTCTCTGTATTTGGAGGAATAAAATAAATCACATGAAAGAGAACAAACACATACAAAGAGACGATCAAGCGACAAAAATATTTGACGACAGAAGCCTTACAAATGACTACAAAAATCTAACCTCTATTTTAAAACCTGGCATGAAAGTGTTAGACGTAGGTTGTGGGACAGGATCGATTTCAAAAGACATTGCAAATATAGTTGGAGTAAACGGAAAGGTTACAGGAATCGACAATACCGAAATTTTTATTTTAAGCGGAAAAGAATCCTATCAAAACGTTCTCAATTTAGAATTAATTCATGTTGATTTATTTGATTTCAATGCAGAAGAAAAATTTGACTTGATAGTTTCCGCTAGAGTATTACAATGGTTGAGCAATCCAAAAGAGGCTTTGTTGAAAATGAAATCGCTTTTGAAACCAAACGGACAAATTTCAATTTTAGACTATGACCATACAAATCTAGATTGGAATCCATCGCCACCCGAAAGTATGCAGGCCTTTTACAATACGTTCTTAAAATGGAGACAAGATGCTGGAATGAACAATAAAATTGCCGAAGATTTACCTCATCTATTAGAAGAAGCAGGTTTCCATTCGATTGAAAAAATCAATTCGGATGAGTTATATAATGAGGAGAGACAAGATTATAAATCGAAAATAGGAATTTGGTCAAAAGTAGCGGGTTCGCTTCAAATGGTAGAAGAAGGTTATTTGGACAATGACTTGCGATTGAAAGCCATAGAAGAATACAACCATTGGATAGAAACAGAAGCAATTTCTATGACAATGAAATTAAATGAAGTGCGAGGAAAAATATAAAATTTGTAAAAATGGATTTCAAACCCAGCACGATTGAAGATATAGACATCGTTTTTGAATTTTATGATATGGCGATTGCTTATCAAAAAACCAAATTCAATAAACAATGGCAAGGTTTTGACAGAGCACTAGTAGAAAAAGAAATTGCGGAAAATCGCCAATGGAAAGTTTTAATTGATAACGAAATTGCTTGTGTTTTTGCGATAACATTCGAGGATAAAAGCATTTGGAAAGAGAAAAACAGCGACAAAGCCGTTTATTTTCATCGAATTGTTACACATCCTAAATTTAGAGGACAGCATTTTGTAGAAAGAATAATCGATTGGGGATTGCTATTTGCCAAAGAAAAGGGTTTAGATTTTTTGAGAATGGATACTTGGGGCGATAATGAGTCTTTAATTGAATATTATCAAAAGTGCGGTTTTAATTTCCTTGGAATTATTACACCCGATTATGATGGTTTACCCAAACATTATGAAGGAATAACATTGAGTTTATTTGAAATTAAAAGATGAGTAGTAATTTGATAATTCCAGAAGAAACAATCACGGATAAGATTTTCATTATTCGATACCAAAAAGTAATGCTCGACAGAGACTTGGCTGCACTTTATGGAGTAGAAACAAGAGTTTTAAATCAAGCCGTTAAACGTAACATTGGACGATTTCCTGATGACTTTATGTTTGAGGTTTCAAAAGTTGAATTTGACAACTTGATATCACAAATTGTGACATCAAGTTGGGGTGGAACTAGAAAGCTTCCTTTTGCCTTCACGGAACATGGAGTAATGATGCTTTCTAGTGTCCTTAAAAGCGACAAAGCCATTCAAACTAATATTCAAATCATGCGTACTTTCACAAAAGTAAAGCAAATGCTTTTAGACACTAGTGAGATGAAGATTAACATAGTGCAAATTCAGAAGAAACTCGAAAATAACGATAAGAATATTGAATTGGTGTTTTCCTATTTAGACGAGCTAAATGCGAAAGCAGAAGATGAAAAACCACGAGTAAAAATTGGATACAAAAACGATTAGAATATTCTAGCCAAAAGCAAATAGTAATGTCAAACATAGAAAAAAGAAAGATTGAAATAATGGATACAACACTTCGCGACGGGGAACAAACCTCGGGAGTATCCTTTTCTGCTGCAGAAAAATTAACCATTGCACAATTATTGCTGGAAGAATTAAATATTGACCGCATCGAAGTGGCTTCCGCTCGCGTGAGCGAAGGCGAATTTCAAGGCGTAAAAGGAATTATGTCCTGGGCTGAAGAAAAAGGATATACTGACAGAATCGAAGTCCTGGCTTTTGTCGATGGCGGAATTTCTATCGAATGGATGAAAAAAGCAGGAGCCAAAGTACAAAATTTATTGACCAAAGGTTCTCTAAATCATTTAACCCACCAATTAAAAAAAACTCCAGAACAGCATTTTTCCGAAATCGCACAATCCATTGCTTTGGCCAATGAAAACGGAATTGCAACCAATGTCTATCTCGAAGATTGGAGTAACGGTATGCGCAATTCACCTGAATATGTTTTTCAATATTTGGATTTTTTGGTAACACAACCCGTTAAAAGAATATTACTACCCGATACTTTGGGCGTTCTTATTCCATCTGACACTTTTGAATTTATATCTAAAATCACCGCAAAATATCCTGGAATTCATTTTGATTTTCACGCCCATAATGACTACGATTTGAGTGTTGCCAATGTGATGGAAGCTGTAAAAGCAGGCATAAGCGGATTACACGTTACTGTAAACGGAATGGGAGAACGCGCTGGAAACGCACCACTCGAAAGTACCGTTGCTGTGATTAATGATTTTATGCCTGAGGTAAAAATCAACATCAAAGAATCGTCTTTGTACTCAGTAAGTAAATTGGTAGAAACCTTTACCGGTTACAGAATTCCCGCCAACAAACCTATTGTAGGTGATAATGTTTTCACACAAACCGCAGGAATTCATGCTGATGGTGACAATAAAAACAATTTGTATTTTAATGATTTGCTTCCAGAACGTTTTGGAAGAAAACGAAAATATGCATTAGGAAAAACATCGGGTAAAGCCAATATTGAAAAAAATCTACAAGAATTAGGCTTAAAACTAAATCCCGAAGATTTAAAGTTGGTAACCCAAAGAATCATCGAATTGGGTGATAAAAAAGAAACTGTGACCAAAGAAGATTTACCATACATCATTTCGGATGTATTGGACAGTCAGTCGTATGAAGAAAAAATAGTGGTCGAATCCTACGTATTGGTTCACTCCAAAGGATTGCGTCCTTCGACCACGCTTTGTTTAAAAATTGATGGTGAAATTATTGAAGAGCATGCGCAAGGTGACGGTCAATTTGATGCTTTTATGAATGCGCTTTCGAAGATTTATAAAACCAAAAAAATGATTTTACCAAAATTGATTGATTATGCGGTTCGTATTCCGCCAGGCAGTAGCTCGGATGCATTATGCGAAACCATCATCACTTGGACTCACAACGGAAAAGAATTTAAAACAAGGGGGCTAGACTCGGATCAAACGGTTGCTGCTATCATTGCCACACAAAAAATGCTAAATGTAATTAATTAATAAAAGCTACTAAGTTACTAAGATTCTAAGCTGCTAATTTTTAAAGCAGTATCAGATCTTAGTTTCTTAGAATCTTAGAAACTCAGAAACTTAAAAATAAAAAACAATGAAATTCAACATTGCCCTTTTAGCCGGAGACGGAATCGGACCCGAAGTAACTAACGAAGCTGTTAAAGTTTCGAATGCCATTGCCGAAAAATTCAACCACGAAATCACTTGGACACCTGCATTGACAGGAGCTTGTGCCATTGATGCCGTTGGAGTTCCTTACCCTGATGAAACACACGAAATTTGTATGGCTGCCGATGCGGTTCTTTTTGGAGCAATCGGACATCCAAAATACGATAACAATCCAAGTGCACCTGTTCGTCCAGAACAAGGATTATTATTAATGCGTAAAAAATTAGGCTTGTTTGCCAATGTGCGTCCAACTTTTACTTTTCCATCATTGATTGATAATTCTCCATTAAAAAGAGAGCGTATCGAAGGAACTGATTTAGTTTTCTTAAGAGAATTAACGGGAGGAATTTATTTTGGAGAAAAGGGAAGAAGAGATGACGGAGAAACTGCTTTTGACAATTGTGTGTACACTAGAGTCGAAGTGCAACGTTTGGCCAAAAAAGGATTTGAATTGGCAATGACGCGTACCAAAAAATTATGTTGTGTGGACAAAGCCAATGTATTAGAAACTTCTCGTTTATGGAGAGAAACCGTACAAGCTATGGAAAAAGATTATCCAGAGGTTGAAGTTAGCTACGAATTCGTTGATGCAGTTGCGATGCGTTTGGTACAATGGCCAAATTCGTATGATGTATTGATTACCGAAAACTTATTTGGAGATATTTTGACAGATGAGGCTTCAGTTATTTCAGGATCAATGGGATTAATGCCATCAGCTTCAGTAGGTGAACACACTTCATTATATGAACCAATTCATGGTTCTTATCCACAAGCAACGGGATTGAATATTGCCAATCCATTAGCGACCGTTTTATCGGCAGCAATGATGTTTGAAGATGCTTTTGGATTGAAAGAAGAAGCCGAAGCGATTAGAGCAGTTGTAAATAAATCGCTAGAGCAAGGAATTGTAACCGAAGATTTAGTGGCTAAAGGTGTAAAAGCATATTCTACCAGTGACGTAGGTGACTGGTTGGTAGCAAATTTGTAAAATCAAAAAATTTGTAGAGACACACTGCGGTGTGTCTCTACAATAATAAATGATTACAAAATAGAATGCAACAAAAAAGGTGTCAATTTACATTGACACCTTTTTTTATATGATTGAAAAGAATATTAATATCTTCCTCCTCTGTCTCCACCTCCACGGTTGTCTCCACCACGGCTGTTTCCACCACCATAACCACCGCGTGAATCTCCACCACGACTGTTATTGTTAAAACTTCTTCTTTCACCTTCTGGTTTTGGTTCAGATTTGTTTACAACGATTGCACGTCCTTGAACAGTAGCTCCGTTCAATTCGTCAATAGCTTTTTGAGCTTCATCATCATTTGTCATTTCAACAAAACCAAATCCTTTACTTCTTCCTGTAAATTTATCTGTGATAATTTTAACTGAATCAACTGCTCCGTAAGCCTCGAAAGACTCTCTTAAATCTGCTTCCTCAATACTGAATGGAAGGCTTCCAACAAAAATATTCATAAGTACTTATTTATAATAATTAGAGCAAATGTACTCTATTTTTATTCTAATCAACTATAAATTAGCATATTTATGATTTAATTTGTGATTTAGAGCTTTTTAACTTTATAACAAAACATTATTTTAATACCGAAAAACTAACTTTTGTTCCTTTATCAATTTCAGAATCAACTGATATAGCGCCACCAAGGCCTTCAATCAATTTTTTAACTGTAGAAAGTCCAATTCCATTTCCTTTGTTACCAAATCGATCTTCAACTCCTAAAATCTCAAAAATTTTAAATATTTTGCACTGATGTTCTTTATCCATTCCCATTCCATTATCAGAAACGGAGAATTGATAATGCGTTTTGGTTTCCGTAAAACCAATTTCAATTTCTACTTTTTCCTTATTGTTATACTTAATGCCGTTTACCATTAAATTAATAAAAATTTGCTGCATTGCAATTTGATTTACTACAATGGATTGGTTTACAAACTGCGTTTTAAAGTTAAATTCCCCACTACTGTCTATAAGTTTTATTACTTCCGCAATAAACTCTTTTAAATCAATCTCACCTCGCTCGATTTCCATAATTGAAGCTGCTTTGCTGTGATTTAAAATCCCATCAACTAGACCTCTTAAAATTGTTGATGATGAATCTAGTAATTTCAACATTTCATTTGCTTCTTCATCCAATTTGTCCCCATATTCTTCAAGTAATATTTTTGCTAAACCACTAATATTTTTTAAAGGAGATCTTAAATCGTGCGCAGCCACGTTTGCAAACATTTCCAGTTCGGCACGCTGTGTTTCCAATTCTATATTTTTTTTACCTAAAAGCAAATTTGTTTTTTTGAGCTCAAAAAGGGTGATAATATTATTGGATAATACTTCCATTGCTTTTTGTTGCATCATTGTTAGTACTTTTGGTTTACTATCCAAAACACATAAAGTTCCCAATGAAAAGCCATCGGAAGTTACCAATGGTGCACCTGCATAAAAAACTACATTAGGAGAACCTGTTACTAATGGATTGTCATAAAATCTTTCATCAAGACGGGAATCTTCAACAGTAAACAAATGACCCTCATTTAAAATAGCATGCCCACAAAAAGATATTTCCCGGGATGTTTCGTCAATATCTAGACCTACTTTTGATTTAAACCATTGCCTGTCGCCATCAATCAGTGATATTAACGACATTGGTGTTTCGCAAATGATGGATGCCAAAAGGGTTATTTCATCAAATTCTTTTTCTGAAAAAGTATCCAGAATAGAAAATGATTTTAATGTCTTAATTCTGATTGCTTCATTATGAGGCTTTTTTGGTCTTATCATATTATTAGTCCGATTTAGTCTTCAAAAACATTCAAAGTTATTCTTGAAAAATTAATTCACACACAAAAGTATTGTAGTGCCAAGGCTTGTAGCCAATTATATACCAGAAATACTCCTTGTTTTTGTTAAATTGGTTAAAATAAAAAGTTCCCGATGAAAAAAAAAAACATAAATAAACTTGCATTTGTTAGACAAAAATACAGGATTTCAACATCATTAACCTCTTATCGATATTTAAATTTAACTTAAAAAAAACAACTAACAAACTATTAGTCATTAAAATAATAAACTTTTTAAAATGTTTCAATAAAAGATGTATCTTTGCACCCTTAATTAATCGAGGTCGAGTACCTCAAAATTTAATCACAAGATTATGTCAGTAAAAATTAGATTACAAAGACACGGTAAAAAACAAAAACCTTTTTACTGGGTTGTAGCAGCAGATGCTCGCTCAAAAAGAGATGGTAAATACTTAGAAAAAATCGGTACTTACAATCCAAACACTAACCCAGCAACTATCGAATTAAATCTTGATAGTGCAGTAAGATGGTTGCACAATGGTGCTCAACCAACTGATACTGCAAAAGCAATTCTTTCTTACAAAGGTGCTTTATTGAAACACCACCTTGATGGAGGTATTCGTAAAGGAGCTTTAACTCAAGAACAAGCTGATGCAAAATTGGCTGCTTGGTTGGAAGCTAAAGCTGGAAAAGTAGATGCTAAAAAAGAAGGTTTGACTAAAGCTCAAGCTGCTGATAAAGCAAAAGCTTTCAAAGCAGAACAAGAAGTTAACGCAAAACGTTTAGCTGCTGCTGCACAAGCTGAAGCTGATGCTATTGCTGCTGCAACTCCTGCTGTTGAAGAAGAAGTTGTTGCTGAAGAAGTTCCTGCTGCAGAAGAAAATAACGAAACAACTGAAGCATAATTTTAGTAGGCGACGATGCGTAAAGAAGATTGTTTCTATTTGGGTAAAATCGCCAAAAAATTTAGTTTCAAAGGAGAAGTTCTTGCCTATTTAGACACGGACGAACCTGAGTTATACGAAAACTTGGAATCAGTGTTTGTTGAATGCAACAAACACTTGGTTCCTTTTTTTATTGAAAATTGTAACTTACACAAAAACGATTTCCTCCGAATTCGTTTTGAAGATTTAAATACCGAAGAAGAAGCCGATGCCATAATTGGCAATGACCTTTATCTTCCTTTAAAAATGTTGCCTAAACTTACAGGTAATAAATTTTACTTTCACGAAGTTATTGGATTTGAAGTCGAAGACAAACGCCTAGGATTTGTTGGAGAAATTCAATCTATAAATGACACTACTGCCCAACCTCTTTTCGAGGTATTGAAAGGAGATGTTGAAATTCTTATTCCAATGATTGACCATTTCTTGGTTAAAATAGACAGGGAAAACAAAAAGGTTGTCATGGATCTACCTGAAGGTTTAATAGAAATGTATTTATAACAAATAAAATTATTTTTTGAACCATTAAGAGATTAAGGAGATTAAGAATACACTTAATGAAACTTAATTTCTTAATGGTTTAATTTTTTTAAATATCATAAGTGTGTCAAAATTTTCCTTTAAACAATTCTCAGTAGAACAAGATCAAACCGCCATGAAAATTGGAACCGATGGCGTTTTATTAGGCGCTTGGACTCCGATAGAAAACAATCCTTTTAGTATTCTGGATATTGGAACTGGAACTGGTATTATAGCTTTAATGCTTTCGCAGAGAAGCAATGCACAACAAATTGATGCATTAGAAATTGATGATGATGCTTATGAACAAGCAGTCGACAATTTTGAAAACTCCCCTTGGAGCGATCGTTTATTTTGCTTTCATGCCGGACTTGACGAATTTGTAGAAGAGCCAGAAGATGAATATGATTTAATTGTTTCTAATCCCCCTTTTTATACCGAAGATTACAAAACCGAAAACGAGCAACGCGATTTAGCTCGTTTTGCAGACGCAATGCCTTTTGAGGATTTGATTGAAGCAGCTGCTTTGTTACTTTCGGAAAACGGAATCTTTTCGGTCATTATTCCGTTTAAAGAAGAAGAGAAATTTATAGCTCTCGCCAATGAATACGAATTGTATCCCATAAAAATCACCAGAGTAAAAGGCACTCCGACCTCCGAAATCAAAAGGAGTTTAATTGCATTTGTCCGTGATGAAAATGCAATCATTTTGACTGACGTATTAACTATCGAAACCGCAAGACATATTTATACTCCAGAATATACTGAGCTGACTAAAGACTTTTATTTGAAGATGTAAAAAAAGCAATTTCTATTTGATTTAAATAAAAATTGCCTTTTAAAATCTATAACCCACAGCTTTCAACAACTATTTTGCTATACAAAAGGTACTTTCTGGGTCAACATCTCCTTGCGGCAAATTTTTACAATAAAAAGTTCTTTTAAGAGTAAAACAATCTCCATCTATACTCATAATATCCACTACTATTTTATCACCTACCTCAATTTGACTTTCTACGGTTTTTTTTGTGCATATTACTTCATATTGACAATCTGTTACCCATTTTACGCTCCATACCATTTGAAGTACTCCATTGTCAAAACTTTCTTGAGTGGCTCCTTTAATCACAAAAGTCTTTTTTGGATAGTCTGGATTGTATGCTTTTATATTTTTTAATTTACTGCAATCAAGAGTTTGTGAATACCCCATTGCTCCTACTACTAGTAACAAAATAAGTGCTATTTGCTTTTTCATTTTTGTAATTTTGATTGATTTGAGGAAAAAATCGCGAATTATAATTAGTTAATTTATTTAGCAATATTACAAAATTGTATCGCACTATCCAAGACATCATACTCGTGTTATTAAAGAGATTTTAAAAAAAATAATTAGCTTAGTTTTATCACTAACAAAAACATAAGACTTGGTAACTACTTTAAAAAAAATAAGCAATGAAAATATTCATGTATACAAATAATATAAACAAATAAATTGGGTGTTAAAAAAACAAAATAAGTAATGTAGATCGTATATAAGAAAACTTGACAAACCAATGATTATATTTTGTTTTTTATTAGCTATTCTCATAAAAAGACCGTTTTCTTTTGATTAAAAATAAGCACAATCCCAGAACCTTTTTGATAAAAATAAATTAATATGCTCAATTGATCCCAAAAAAATATCAATTTTTTTATAACATTTTAGATTAGTATTGTTATAATTCTTTGCGTAGATTTGTATCACTAAATACTTATACCATGAGACCCGATTTATTTCAAGCCCCAGATTATTACAATCTAGATGATTTATTAAGTGAAGAACACAAACTCGTTCGTGACTCAGCTCGTGCTTGGGTAAAACGCGAAGTTTCTCCCATTATAGAAGAATATGCCCAAAGAGCCGAATTTCCAAAACAAATTATAAAAGGTCTAGGAGAAATAGGTGGTTTTGGCCCTTATATCCCAGAAGAATATGGTGGAGCTGGATTAGACCAGATTTCTTATGGGTTGATTATGCAAGAAATAGAACGCGGTGATTCTGGTGTTCGTTCCACTTCATCTGTTCAATCTTCGTTGGTTATGTATCCGATTTGGAAATACGGAAACGAAGAACAACGAATGAAATATTTACCCAAACTAGCTACTGGAGAGTTTATGGGTTGTTTCGGGTTGACAGAACCAAACTATGGTTCAGATCCCGGAAGCATGATTACCAATTTTAAGGATATGGGAGACCATTATCTTTTGAATGGTGCCAAAATGTGGATTTCAAACGCTCCTTTCGCTGATATTGCTGTTGTTTGGGCAAAAAATGAAGAAGGAAGAATACACGGATTAATAGTAGAACGTGGTATGGAAGGCTTTACAACTCCCGAAACGCATAATAAATGGTCGCTTCGTGCATCATCAACAGGGGAATTGATTTTTGACAATGTAAAAGTACCTAAAGAAAATTTATTGCCAAATAAATCTGGACTAGGAGCACCGCTTGGCTGCTTGGATTCTGCACGTTATGGAATTGCATGGGGCGCTATTGGTGCTGCAATGGATTGCTACGACACAGCTTTGCGTTATGCGAAAGAAAGAATTCAGTTTGACAAACCTATTGCAGGAACGCAACTGCAACAAAAGAAATTGGCCGAAATGATCACTGAAATCACCAAAGCACAATTGCTTACTTGGAGATTGGGTGTATTAAGAAACGAAGGAAGAGCGACAACAGCTCAAATATCTATGGCCAAAAGAAACAATGTGGATATGGCCATTCATATTGCTCGTGAAGCGCGACAAATGTTAGGCGGAATGGGAATTACGGGTGAGTATTCTATAATGCGTCACATGATGAACTTAGAATCGGTAATTACTTATGAAGGAACTCATGACATTCATTTGTTAATTACAGGGATGGATGTTACCGGAATTCCAGCTTTCAAATAGCACTAAACAACTATTAAAGTATTTATAAAATTGATAGTCAAAGCTTCTTGGAAACAAGAAGCTTTTTTACTTTTACACAAAAAACAATCCCAATGAATATTGCAACAATCAATTCTAAAATTCAAAATCAAAAACAACAGTTATTAAATCATACCTTATACCAAAAAGTAAATACAATTGAAGATTTACATTCGTTCTTAGAAAACCACGTGTATGCAGTTTGGGATTTTATGTCCTTGCTAAAAGCATTACAAAACAAACTTACCTGCACTACAACACCTTGGTTTGCAACAGCAAATCCAGAAACAAGATATTTAATTAACGAAATTGTATTGGCCGAAGAAAGCGACCTAAGCATGGACGGTAGACGTTTGAGTCATTTTGAAATGTATATAGAAGCAATGCAAGATTGCGGTGCTAAAACAACTTACATTGAACAATTTTTAGACGAGGTTAATTCGCTACAAAATATATTTGTTGCCATCAAAAAAAGTGATTTACATCCAAATATTAAAGCATTCCTTGATTTTACTTTTAGAGTCATCGAAGAAGGAAAACCACATGAAATTGCAGCAGCGTTTACCTTTGGAAGAGAAGATTTGATTCCGAGTATGTTTACGGAAATCTTAAAAAGTTTCCAGTCCAATTTTCCTGAAAAAAATTTAAGCAAGTTACTATATTATTTTGAAAGACATATTGAATTGGATGCTGATGAACACGGTCCAATGGCAATGACAATGATAACCGAGCTTTGTGGTGAAGATTCAAAGAAATGGCATGAATGTGAAGTTATTTCGATTCTAGCATTAGAAAAAAGAATTGGTTTATGGGATGCCATTGAAGAGCAAATTTATTTAAAAACCGAACTAGTTTAAGTTTGAAAAAATATACAAAACAGTAATGCCTTGTAGCTATTCAGACTAATAAAAAAGCGACACGAATTTCACAAATTAGCACTACTGATTTTCAATTTTAAAATTTAATTTCACAAAAATCAACAGTTCTTAAAAATTTGTGCAATTATTAAGAATTTCTTTTTTGCATAAATTAGGGAAATTCGTGTCTGTTTTTTTAATAAGATGTTAATTTAGAGTAATATGAATAGTTATAATGCTTTTAATTTTAAACCGAAATAAATGAAAACACTTTTTAAAATAAGCATCTATTTGTTTTGTTTCTCTTTTATAGCATGTCAGTCAGACAGTAGTGATGTAAATACATTTGCACCTTCAAATCCAAATCCTAAACCTACGGTACTTACTTTAGAAACAAAATCTAATCCAATCAAATATTTAGCCTTGGGTGACAGCTATACTATTGGGCAAAGTGTTTGTGAAACGTGCCGGTTTCCAGAGCAATTAAAAAATAGGCTTTTTAATTTAAACAATCAAAACAGTTTTAATTTGAATATTATTGCCAGAACTGGCTGGACAACAGGTAATTTAATTTCGGCTATAAACAGTCAAAATCCAAGTAATGATAACGACTTAGTCACTTTATTAATTGGTGTAAACAACCAATATCAAGGAAGTTCTTTTTCGGTATATGAAAAAGAATTTCCTGAATTGGTAAATAAAGCTATTTTTTTGGCCAAAGGAGATAAGTCAAATGTAATCGTTTTGTCCATACCCGATTATGCTTACACTCCTTTTGGAAATGGTAATAAAACCATTTCTACAGAAATAGATCAGTATAATGCTTTTGCTCAAAATTATTGTTCAAATAACAATATTGTCTTTGAAAATATAACTACAATAACTAGACAAGGTCTTTTGGACCTTAGTTTAGTGGCTTCAGACAACTTACATCCTTCTGAAAAGGCATATCGCTTATTTGTAGATCAAATTTTGCAAAAAGCAGTAATTGCTTTGCAATAAAAGTTTAATATTCTGGAGCCAATTCCAGCTCTAAACCCTCAAGAGATTCCGTTATTGGAATTTGGCATCCCAAACGGCTATTGGATTTTACATAAAAAGCTTCTGATAACATTGCTTCTTCATCATCACCCTTTTCAGGTAATACCACATCGTTAAGTACGTAACATTGACACGAAGCACACATAGCCATTCCGCCACAAGTTCCTTCTACAGGAAGCTCATAGGCTTTACACAACTCCATAATATTCATTGCCATATCAGTAGGAGCTTGTAGTTCATGAACTACTCCCTCTCTATCTTTAATTTTTATTAAAACATCCATTAATGTAATTTCTAATTTTAAATTAATCGAAGTTTTAAAAACTTCAATTTTATCCTTTTATTTCTAGACTTAATAAATACTCCTTACGGTTTTCAATATTAAGAATTCTTAATCCAATGATATCTGCTTGATTTATTATAAAAGTAATTTTTGCAGGGGCAATATATGAACCTTCATGGCATTTAAACAACAACTTCCCTTCAAAAGTTAAGTCTAACAATCCATTTTTCTCCGTTTTTTCTTTAGTCAATGTCTGATAGGTTAATTCAGCAGAATTGTATGCACTATTTTCCAACATTTTAGCTTTACCACCACTAAGTTCTGTCAAGAATTCTGCATTAACAATTTTTAATTGACCTTTCCTATTTGAAAAAACATTAACCATTGTGCCATAATTCATTTCTTGCCATTCTTCTTCAACCGTAGTTAATGTTTTGGACACAAACGCCTCTTGTATTGGCTCTTGCGCGTAGTTTTTATAAAAACATAAAAACAAAACGATCAATAGGTACTTCTTTTTCATAATTCAAATTTGTAGGTTAGTGTTACAAATGTAAATTTTTATTTGAATTTTTAGAGAAAAAAAATGTGAATTATTTGCATTGTTTTTTGTAAATAATAAAACATACCTCTGATTTAATGATAATTCTTTAATAATAATGATCTATAAAATACATTTTACTGCTATTTAACAAGAACTAATCAATACTTTAACAAGGAACAATATGATTTATATCATTTTATACACCACTTTTTTTTACTAAAGAGCACTTACTATTTTTTAAAACTTATAAAAAAAGAACACCAATTATGAGCATTACCCTTATTTTGCGGGTTTTACAAAATATTTACAACAGTTTCTATTTGTGGAGCATATTTTTTTATGGTAGTTTCTACTCCAGCTCTTAATGTCATTTGATTTACACTACAGCTTGTACATGCTCCCTCAAGTCTCACTTTTACATGTTTTCCTTCTTCAATAGAAACTAGTGTGATATCACCTCCGTCAGAATTCAAAAAAGGCCTGATTTCATCCAGTGCTTTTAGAACATTGTTTGTTAATTCTTCTGTTTTCATATTTTTTTCTTCTTTAGAAACCTATTTCTTAACGGCAGAACATCCAGCCATTGTCGTAATTTTTATTGCTTCAGTTGGGGCCAAATTTTCATTTCTATTTACAACTTCTTGAACAACATTACGAGTTATTTCTTCAAAAACATTTTCAATAACAGAACCTACTTGCAAAGCTGCTGGACGACCGTAATCTCCTGCTTCTCTTATTGACTGTACAATTGGAACTTCTCCCAAGAAAGCTACTCCTAAATCTTGAGCCAAATCTTTGGCGCCTTCTTTTCCAAAAATATAATATTTATTGTTTGGCAATTCTTCTGGTGTAAAGTAGGCCATATTTTCTATTATACCCAAAACAGGAACATTTATTGCTTCGGACATAAACATGGAAACTCCTTTTTTGGCATCTGCAAGAGCAACAGCTTGTGGAGTACTTACCACAACAGCACCAGTAACTGGTAGTGATTGCATAATAGAAAGGTGAATGTCTCCGGTTCCTGGAGGCAAATCTATAAGCATAAAGTCAAGATCTCCCCAATCGGCATCAAAAATCATTTGGTTTAACGCTTTAGAAGCCATTGGTCCTCTCCAAATTACAGCTTGACTTGGCGATGTAAAAAAGCCAATAGAAAGCATTTTAACTTCATAACTTTCAACAGGTTTCATTTTAGATTTTCCATCTACCATTATAGATATTGGCTTCTCACTCTCTACATCAAACATTATTGGCATTGAAGGCCCGTAAATATCGGCATCCAAAACTCCAACAGAAAACCCCATTTTTGCCAATGTTACTGCCAAATTTGCAGTAACAGTAGACTTCCCTACTCCACCTTTTCCGGAGGCTACTGCAATAATATTTTTAATTCCAGGTATTGCTTTTCCTTTTATTTGATTAGGATTTTCTGAAACTTCTACTTTACTATTAATTTTGATTTTTGCATCAGGGGAAACTAATTCAAGTATTGCTTTCTTGATATCGTCTTCGGCTCTTTTTTTGATATGCATTGCAGGTGTGTGTAAAACCAAATCAATTATAACTTCATCTCCAAAAGTAACTACGTTTGCAATTGCTCCGCTTTCTACCATGTTTTTACCTTCTCCAGCAATAGTTATAGTTTCTAATGCTTTAAGAATATCTTTTTTATCTATTTTCATTTTAAAATATTTCAGGTTTTAATTGTCTAAAACAATTTATTTTTATTTAAACTAATTTTAGATTACAAAGATAACAGATTCTGTGCTTAATCTAAAAGATTTGAATTGGATTTATTGATGATGATAGCTATTTCTACTTATAATTGCCATTACTATTTCTGTCATCATAAAATAAGGAAGAGCAACCTTTTATCAACACAAATTAAGCCTTCATTTGCGGCTCCCAAAAAACAGACTCTAAATTTTGAATTTGATTGTCAACCACAACAATTCCTTCGCTTTCTAGTAATTGTTGCATAAGATTGGTGCCGTCAAAATGGTGCTTACCAGTAAGCAACCCTTTTCTATTGACTACTCGATGCGCAGGCACATCTTCTAAGTTGTGTGCTGCGTTCATAGCCCAACCTACCATTCTAGCAGAACGCGCGGCTCCTAACACCATGGCAATTGCGCCATAAGAGGTTACTTTACCATAAGGAATTTGTCTGACTATAACGTAAACCCGCTCAAAAAAGTTGTCGTTTTTTGTTTCCATTTTGTTTTAACCAAAATATCCTTTTAGGAGTTTAAAAAGTGTAAATAAAGAAACCAATCCAGTTATGCTTCCAATAATATAATTTCCATAATTCATTAAAAAAGAAGATTTTGCATCTTTCTTTTTAAAAAATAAGATATAAAGATAAAACACTAAGAAAGATCCTGTTACTACTCCAGTTACAAACGCATAAATAAAAGATTCATTAAAGTAAAAATAGCCATATGTTGAAAGTGTAATGGATATAAATACATAATAGGGAATAGGAAATAGATTTAAAGTGGACAGCAGCATCCCAAGAAAAAAACGATTGGCTTTACTACGTACTTTTGTTTCAGACTTAGGTAATTTAGGTTTCTTGGCTTTCCAAAAAAAATAAATAGTCAATGTTATAAAAATAAACAAGCCAATTTCTTGAAGTCTATTAATAATATCTGGACGACTATTGATAAAATTAGCGAATAATAAAGCTAATAATGTTTGAAAAAAAACAATTACAGTAGCGCCAATTGCAAAAAAAATAGCTTTATTTCTACCGTCTTTCAAACTCACCTTTGCCGCTGTCATATTGATTAAACCTGGAGGTGTAATTCCAATAGCAGCTGCAATAAATCCGAGAAAAAAAGGCAATAGTAAAGTCATATTCAATTAATAAGTCACAGTATTCAGTTACAGTACACCAACTGAAAACTACTTTATTTTAAAACGAATATACGTAATTGCTTTGTTAATTTCCAAATATTGTTTTTCATAAAAAGTTTGAAAAGCAGTAACTTCTTCTGGACTTCCTTCGTTTACATACACATTATGATTGGCATACAAAACTTCATGTCCTTCACCGTGTAACAACCCTAAAGTATAACCGTGCATGAACTCACTATCGGTTTTAAGATTCATAACACCTTCTTTTTTCAATATCTTTTTATACAATTGTAAAAACTCAGAATTAGTCATCCTATGTTTTGTTCTTTTGTATTTAATTTGAGGATCTGGAAAAGTGATCCAGATTTCATCTACTTCGTTTTCGGCAAAAATATGATTGATTAATTCGATCTGTGTTCGAATAAAAGCTACGTTATGCAATCCTGTTTCCACAGCAGTTTTTGCGCCACGCCAAAATCGCGCACCTTTGATATCAATTCCTACGAAGTTTTTATTAGGATATTTTTCGGCTAAGCCAACGGAGTATTCCCCCTTGCCACAACCCAACTCCAATACCAATGGATTTTCATTTTTAAAAAAATCTGAATTCCATTTTCCTTTTAGTGGAAATAAATCCCCCACTACTTCTTCTCTTGTTGGTTGAAAAACATTGTTGAATGTTTCGTTTTCCTTAAATCTCTTTAATTTATTTTTGCTTCCCACGATGTAATTACTATTTCGGCAAAATTAAGGAATTATATAAGAATGGTGACTATTCTAGTTTACTTTTAAACCAAAGATTAAAATATAATTGCCATAAAGACGCAAAGACACGAAGAAAATGAGAATCTAAAATTGAAAAAATGTTTTGTGTGGAATATAATGTGTGATTTTGGTAACTGTTCAGCTTATTCTAAATTAACGTCAAATTAAAAAAGAAAAAGACACGAATTTCACTAATTTACACGAAAACACAGTCCTTATAATTACACAAATTTTCAAGAAATGATAATTTTCGTGAAATTAATTTTTAAAATTGAATATAATTAGTGCTAATTAGTGAACCCCGAAAGCTTTCGGGGGTGTCTACTTTTAATTAGGCTGAATAGTTACTGATTTTGTAGTGTATTGTAATGGATGAATTTTATTTTTTTAGAGAATCATTACAATTTTCACAACACAAACTATAGTTATTTGTTTTGCATTTTAAGCATTATTGCATCTTCAATTGGCGCAATGATTTTGATTACTTCTTTGGTGTTATCATTTGGAATCGTCATAGACAAAACATAATGCTTTACTTTCCAATCTTTGCCAATTTTTACTAAGACTCCAGATCCTCTGCAAATTTTCATTTGTGTACTCAAAAGCTCGTCAAACCAGGCCAATTTTCCCGATTCGTCAAAATAAATATTACGTTCAATTGCTTTAAAACTCCACGCTTTTCCTTTGTCAAAATAGGGTTTTGAATAGGCTTGAAAGGCTGTTTTGTTCCAATTTTCTGTTGGATCTGTACCTATAAATATGGCATCTTCAGCCATCATGCCAAAATAAACATCAAATTTAGCATCTGCTGCAGCTTTGTGCCAAGCGTCAAGAGTACTATTGACCTGTTTCTTTTCGTCGGATTCATTATATTCTAAAGAACCAAAACTAACTAATGTCAAAAATATTAAAAACGAGAAAAATGTTTTCATAATTTTTTATTTGTTTTTGGGAAGACTTCCAAGTTTAATTTTTGTTCCTCCTTTTTTTTCATCTACTACCAACAAACGCAAAACGACTCCTTTATATCGTTTGGCATCTCTTTCTTTTTTGTCTGTAATCTTCAAATCGTCTTCGGGATTTCGAAGCGAAATTGTCAAACCTAAGTTTGTTCCTTTCTTAAAAGAGTACATTCCTTCTACATCAAAATTCAATATATTTGAACTTACTTTGAAAAAATCAATATTTACCTTACCTGCATTTAAACCTAATTCTCCAGACAAATCATTAAATACAACATGTTTAACATCTCTATTTGGAAAAGCATATTTACCAATGTTAATTAAAGGCTGAAAATTAATTAACGATCCGTTTTTGACTTCGTATTTTAAATGTCCACTTTCAGAATTCTCCACAAAATCGCCTTCTGGAGTGATCTTAAAAGCCATTTTTATATTTGAAGAAAATTTACCATTGACGTTTTTGGGTTCAAACGATTTGATTCCAAAATTATTAAAAGAAGTCAAAAGCTCAGGAATATCTACCATTGCAACATTTACATTTGTTTTTACATCAAAAATATTTTGCTGTGGAATCAATTGCGAATCAAAGTTAATTATTCCTCCACAGGTTTTTATGGAACCTTTCTTGACAAAAAAGTTTCTATTCTTGGCTACAATTACAATTTTGGCATTTGTTGCTGTTAAATGAGAATACACCATCTTGTCCAAATTCAAATTTAACACTACATGGCATTTTTGAACAAGAGCATTTCTTTTTTCATTATCGCTTTTTTGAGTCACTTTATTGATCGTCTTCTTTTTTTGACCACCCGTAATTACCCCTAATAATTTTTTGACATCCATAAATGGACTTTTAAGGTTGAGTTCGGCAACCATATTTTCTGGATCATTATAATAGAGATTTAAAAAATTATCAATTCTTCCATCCAAATAGAAGATATTTTTATCTCTCTGGTATTTTATGTTTTTTATAAATAATGCTTTTTCTGTAAAATCTAGAAGGATGTTGGTTTGAAAAGGAGTGTTCTTTGGGGTATACAATAATTTGGCATTTTTAATGTCTACTTTCCCGGTGAAATGAGGTTTTGAAATGCGCAATGCAACTATATCTACATTGAATTGTAAATCAACATTGGCCGTTCCTCCTTTATATTTAATAAGGTCGTTGCCAAAAATATTTCCCAATTTATTTAATTCAAATTTTGAATGAAAATCTCCTGTTGCAATTGGCTTTTCTAAATTATTAATTGCGGCGGTTGGAATTGATATCTCAACTCCTTCAAAGTTCCCTTTGAAATTTTTAACGATAACTGCAGAGTTGATATCATTGTATCCCAACCCGTTTTTAACATTATTTGTATATCTACCTTCAAAACTGCAGTCCTTGACAGTACCATCTGGAGCAATCAATTCATTGTCTTTTATTTGAGCATCGACAATGATTTCGGGATCTCCTTCGGCATTCATATCACCAATAATGCTACATTGCGCATCGAGTGGCTTGGTGATATTAAAATGATTCAGAATTTTAAATAAATGCGGATCCAGTAAATGAGCGGCGTTCAACCATAAAATATGAGTCTTTATGTTGATGTTCATTATTGGATGCTCTTTTTCTAGTCCAAAACTTGCTTTGATATTAAAATCATCCTCCCCAATTCCAAGATCTTTGGTTTCTACTTCAATTTTGTTTTTTTCTTTAGAAAATTGAACTGCTAGTTTTCCTTTTATTCTTTTGTCTTTTATAAAACTTCCTTTAATGGTGTTGAATGCCATACTTTTGGCCAAAACATCCAGATGCAAATCTGTTTTCCAGCCATCGTCGGTATAATCAATTTTGCTTTTCAAAGATTTTACTTCAAAATGGAACAATTTATTTCTTTGCAAGTTTTGAGAAATAAAGATAACATTCTTAAAATCTACCTCACCAATTTCGGTTTCGGTTTCACTTTTAGCCTCCTTTTTTTTTGGTTTTGGTTTAAAAATATTCGAATTGGAAACGCCGTTTTTGTCTTTAAACAAATCGATTTTTGTGTCTATTAAGACCACTTTTTCAATGTTTATTTTTTTGTTTATTAGACTCAGTACATTCAATCGAACTTCAATTTCTTCTGCCTCAAGCACGCTCCTTTTATGAATAGCATATAGGCTGTCCTGAAGTTCTACTTTTTTCAACACAACCGTAAAATTGGGAAAACCGATCAAAAACTTATAGCCAACATCGCCTATACTTACGTGACCCGAAATGTTTTCATTGATTTTTTGATTGATTTCGGTTACTATTTTCGTTTTATTCTGAATGAAATACACTCTCAATCCAATAAAAAAAATAAGCAATAGTCCGACAAAACCAATACAGAAATACCCTGTTCTTCTTACTGCTTTTTGAAGTTTTGGTTTTTTGAAATACATTTTGATTTTGTCAAAAAAGGAATTCATAAGCTGTTATTTTATATCTAAAGATATTTTAAAATTAAGATAAATTTAAATAAAACAACATCAGATATACTATTTTAAAGATCATTCTGTTTAATAGTAAGTGTTTTTATATAAAAAACAAATGTTGAAATCATTAAATTATGATACAAATTTCGCTTTTTATATAAAATTAACCCTTTAAAAATGAATAATTTTGACTTACAAAAAATTATTAAAAAACTAAAATTCAACAATATGAAAGTATTAAAAACAATCCTTTTTAGCGCATTATTGCTAACCGCTACTTTAGCATCTGCACAGGGTATAGGAATTAGAGCTGGGGTAAATTTAACCTCTATTAGTGGCGATTATTATAATTCTACATCACAAACAGGATACTATCTTGGTATTTACGATGAAATTCCAGTTGTAAAAGACTTGTTTTTCATACAACCTGAGATCCAGTATTCAAGCGAAAAATTTAGCACAACTTTATCCGATTACACTATTGATTATATTACTGTTCCTGTTTTGGCTAAAGTGTATGTTGTGAAATTATTGAGTTTTGAAACAGGACCACAATTTGGTTTCAAAATAAACGATAAATCAGATCCGAATAGTGCTTTTATAACGCCTCAGGATGATTTTGAGACTTTTAATCCAGCATGGGCCTTTGGAGCTTCGCTGAATCTGCCTTTCGGATTATCGATAAATGGTCGTTTTATCACTAGTTTCAATAGTGTATTCAAAGATGGCACTTACAATGATCAAGGAAAAAGTCAAGTTTTTCAATTAGGAGCTGCTATAAAATTCTAAATACCCATTTTCAAACACAAAAAATTGTCTTAAAGTGTATTTCTTTAAGGCAATTTTTTTGTTTTTAATGTATTTTCTAATTTATACCAGTTACATATATATATTAGTCCAACAAGCTTATCTTTTGCATAAGCTTATACATTAATAAGCGTCAGAAATTCTCGCATATATTTTAAATTAAAACTCTCGCAAAGACGCAAAGGCGCAAATGATTCGTCCGACCTTAGCGCCTTTTCGAGAAAAAAGCTTAACCCTATTGCCCTTGGGAGAAAAACTTCAAACCAGAAAAGTATTTGAGTTAATTTATATCTGGGTTTGGTATTACTCATTTTTTGAGAACATAAAGCGGTACGCATATCTGCAAGATACTTTGTAAAGACATATTCACTTCGTGAAAATCGATTAGACTACTTATCATAATTATTTACAACAGTATTTAAGTCATAATAAAACAATGTTTTTTGTTTTTGTCCTGTGCTAAAAAATAGATAAAAAAATTAAAAATATATAGTACTTTTGAATAATCTACCCTACAATGGGTTTTAATCTAAAAACAAAAAAATATGAAATCATTAAAATTTTTACTGTTTAGCGTTTTTGCAGTTGCAGTAAGTATGACAGCAAATGCACAAGGTTTTGGGATAAGAGCAGGAGCAAATTTCTCTGATGTAAATGGAACGGGTTTGGACACAAGTGTAAAAACGGGTTTGTATGTTGGTGTTTTTAAAGAAATACCCTTAATAAAAAGTTTGCTTTTTGTACAGCCTGAAATCCAATACTCTCAAGAAGGATTTGATTCTAAATTTGAAAACGTGAAAGTTGATTACATAACTTTACCAATTATGGCTAAGGTATATGCTCTTAAATTGTTGAGTTTTGAAACAGGCCCTCAATTTGGTTTTCCTATTTCGGACAATCTTGAAAGTGGGGACGTAAATAGTTTTGTGACATCATGGGGATTTGGTATGTCTTTGAATCTTCCTTTACATCTTTCTATCAACGCTCGCTATGTAACAGGATTGACGGATACTTTTGATGGTTTAGACAGTAACAAAAGTCAAGTATTTCAAATAGGAGCTGCCTTCCGTTTGTAATAGCACAATTCGTATTTTATAATCTAACAAGTTGCCTTAGAGTTCATTTCTTTAGGGCAATTTTTTTTGTACTTTTATAGAAGTATCTAATTCACACTGCTTATGAGAAAATCAATTGTGTTGCTTATCCTATTTGTACTTGGCTTTTCTTTTTCTTTGTTTTCTTGTAAAAAAAAGGACGATGCCAATTTAAAATTACCGCTTACAATCAATACCGTTGCAAAAGTGAAAAGCTTAACTCCATTTGACAGCACATTGGTCAATGTTTTTTTTAAAAATTACCCTGAACTTCAAAAATATAAACAAGAAACTACCGAATTGTATCAAAAACGGAATTATCAATTCATTTGGTTTGACGCCAAAGGGATGCTTGAAGTCAGTCATTTGCTGTACAATAAATTGAATACTATGGAAGATGACGGAATTAAAACGGCTATTCCCTACAAAGAAAAGCTGGACTCTCTTTTCCAGAATACAACCGAAAATCAAAAGGCAACGGTCAATGACGAATTGTTACTTACGTCGCTTTACTTTTTTTACACCAATAAAGTCCTAAAAGGAATAGACGACAAAAAAACAACCGAATTGGGTTGGTACTTGCCTCGAAAAAAACAATCGTATGTCAACTATTTAGATTCGATTATTGCCAATCCTTCTTTGATTGATAAAAATGAGAAAGAAATATTGGGTCAGTATTACAATTTAAAAGAAGTGCTTCGGAAATACAGAAAAATCCAAAAAGACAATTCTTGGAATCCCATAGTGCTAGATTCCGGTATCACTGCTTTGAAACTGGGCGATTCATCACAGACTATTGGCCAAATCAGACAGCGTTTATTTATTCTGGAAGACCTCACTGCCGACTCGAAAAGTAATATTTACGACGACGCTCTTGCTGCTGGAATTAAAAAATACCAAAAACGCAATGGCCAACGCGAAAATCAAACTATTAACCAAAAAATCATAACCTCTTTAAATGTTCCCATTGAAGACCGCATTAAAACCATAACTGTCAATATGGAACGCTGTCGCTGGATTGATGTTGATGTTGCCAAAGCCAGAGAATTAATCGTGGTTAATATCCCTTCTTATCAATTGACCTATTTCAAGGAAGGAAAACCGGTTTTAACATCCAATGTAGTCGTGGGAAAAGACATGAATAAAACCGTGATTTTCAGTGCCGATATGCGTTATATTGTTTTTAGTCCGTACTGGAATGTTCCTACCAGCATTATCAAAAAAGAAATCAAACCCGGCATGGCCAAAAACAAAAATTACCTCGCGCAACACAATATGGAATGGAATAATGGTACAGTTCGGCAAAAACCAGGTCCAAAAAATTCGTTGGGTCTAGTGAAGTTTTTATTCCCCAATAACAATTCCATTTACCTGCATGACACCCCTTCCAAAAATTTATTTAATGAAGAGAAAAGAGCCTTTAGCCACGGTTGCATACGCGTTGCCAAACCTGTGGAACTGGCTAATGAAATCCTAAAAGACGATAAAAACTGGACTCCCGAAAAGATTGACGCCGCCATGCACAAAGGCAAAGAATCTTGGTACACACTCAAAAATAAAATTCCAGTATATATTGGCTATTTTACCGCTTGGGTTGATGACAAAGGCGAAATACATTTTTATGACGATGTCTACCAAAGAGACGATCGATTGGCGACAATGTTGTTTGAGGAATAAACGCCATCAGTATAAAATAAGAAAGGCTGTCTTTTATGGAGACAGCCTTTCTTTATAATTGTTTTGTTTTGGTAATTGCTTAATGTGCTTTTTGTTTATCGAATGTAGTGTTGAGCACTTTTTTGATTTTGTCCAAAGCGCCATTGAATGCTTTCTCAATTGAATCCGAATGCTCCGTAACGGCTATAGGTTGCATATTGGCAGGCCTAGCCTCAATAATACAACGCTTGTCACCAAATCCCGATTTGGCACTATTTTCATCTCCAAAATGTACTTCGATACGAGTTACTTTATCGTCAAAACGAGCTAACACTTTTTCGATTTCACTAGAAAATAAGATTCCAATCTTTCGCTACCTTCAATATTCTTGTCTGTGTTGATTTGTACTTTCATATGTTGTTTTTTATTAATTTTTAATGCTATATCTCAAAGTTAAGGAATTTTAGACTTCATTTGGGTATTTTAGTAAAACATTATGAAAGAAAAAAGCCGTTTTTTGATTTACGGACAGAAGTGTCTGAAAATGAAAAATTTAGTGACTATTTTTTGGTAATTAGCCTTTTTTTTGAAGTAAAATAATTTCTTGTTGGATTATGGCAATACAATTCTCCAGGTTTTTTTCGATTTCATGACTCCAAAAACGGATTACTTTCCAGTTTTGAGCTTCCAGATAATTGTTTACCTCAACATCTCTTTGAATATTTCGTTCTATTTTCTTTTGCCAAAACTCTGTATTGGTTTTGATGCGGTCTTTTTGGGTTTCCCAATCTTTGCCGTGGAAGAATTCACTATCGACAAATATGGCAATTTTTAGTTTTTTGAAGGTTAAATCCGGTTTGCCAAAAACGCTTCTGTTGTTCTTACGATACCGGTAGCCGAGATGCCACAAGACTTTTGCCAATCGCACCTCATCTTTGGTATTGGTGGAGCGAATGGCGCTCATGATTTTACTTCTCTGTTCTTTGGAAAACTTTTCCATTACTTAGACAATTACTTATCAAAGATAGTGTCTAAATGATATTCCAGAAATTCTTTTCTAGGCAAATATTTTAGGGGATCGGTAATTTTTAGATTCTCAACAGTAGCAAAATGACTCTGATAAAAGGAAGTTT
This sequence comes from Flavobacterium rarum (SeqCode), assembly GCF_965234445.1. Classification (GTDB taxonomy): domain Bacteria; phylum Bacteroidota; class Bacteroidia; order Flavobacteriales; family Flavobacteriaceae; genus Flavobacterium; species Flavobacterium rarum. Next base: position 91,879 of record NZ_OZ248504.1, read on the forward strand.
CTTTTTTCTTTTTCAAATTGGCGGATATGATCACTTGGTAGTTTTGATTGATCCCAATTAATCCTTTGTCAAATGCTTTATCATAAAGTGCCGAAAGACAAATGCCGTTCTCAGGATTCAATCTCTCACTTTCATTTTTTGACCAAGGAATAATATGACTTGCCAATAATAATTCCGGAATATCAATTCCTGTTATTGCACATCTAGTACTGTAATTAATTAAAACCATTTGCCTAAAAACCGATTGATTAACCCTAGTTTTAACTTCTCGTATTACAGTTTCTCCTTTTAATCCTTTTAGGTCAAAAAGAATGTCTTGATATTTGTTCTCAATGGAAGTATTTTCTTTTTGAGCCAGGATTTGTTCACTGAGAAAAACAAGTTCTTCTTGGTTGTTAAAAAACTCATCCCAAATAGGTTGAACTTGGTTCATGCCATTTTTCAAACCTCCAACTCCTCTCTCTTGATGATAAGGATCAACACTTGCAAAATTTCCTAATCTCATGGCTATCGAACTTGGTGTTCTTCCAGTCAAATTTGCAAGTTGAATAATTTCTGGTGTGCTTTTATTCATTTTCCCAAAAGGCAATTTAAGATACAAGTTAAAAGCAAGTATTAATTCTTCCCGAGTCCAGAGGTTTTTTCGCTTATTCAAATTATTAGATCATTTATGGTTATATTGTTTCCAATTTTAACTAATGCATCCCTATTGTCCAACAATAATGAAGCTATAAATGAATTCGTTTTATAAACCTTTTTGATCTGGTCGTCGTAATGGTGGAGCATTTGAGAATAAACACTGTCAGTAGACACGCCTTTAATAAAAAGAAATAAACCATAATTCGCACATTCCAGAAAACAGGAAAAACCTGAGTAAAAATTAAATTGATTTTTATATCCAAAAAAACTTTGACAGCCGTTTTTTATTAACTCATGTCCAAGTGTGTGTCCACTACTACATGAAACAGTATAAAAAAAAGTATTAGAAAAATTCGTGATATTGATTGTTTCTGAAAGAAAAACATTAGCTCCACCTTCTGCTAAGCAAGTTTCATTACCATGACAATAAGTTACAAAAATGAATGATTTTAAATCAATAGTACTGTTATTAATGTGGTTACTATTTAGTTCATTACTATTAATAATAGATAAAGGAAAAAATTTACCATTAAAAAAATTCAATATATCATCACGACATTCTGTTAAAAATGTTCCAGCGTTAATGTCGTCGTTGTCAAAAGCTAAAAGAATATCAATCATTTAATTTTTCTAGTTTACGAAGTAATAAGTGGATTGTTAGCTGATTTAGTTTTTTGGAAAAAGATTTTCCTAAATCAGTTTGATTCCTTATTTCATACAAAATTTGATTTAGCGATAAGGATAATCCGTTAGCAGTGAAAAAAACTGGAATATCCTTATCTTCAGGTTTTTGAATTATCCAATCTTCAATTATGTTATCAAGACTTGTTTTTAAAAAATCTAATGCTTTCTCAATTACGACTAATGACTCTTGAATTGTTGAGTCTTTACTAATAAAACCTGACGCATTATTATTAATAAAATCACTGAATGATTCTTCTGTTTCATTTATACCGCTCCAAAGTATTACAGGAATTAATTCTGATTTTGCATTTATTTTTTTCAAAATAGAATGTCCATTTTCAATATCTGTAGCAGAGAATTGAATATCTAAAAGAACTATCATATTTAGTTCTAAATGATTCATAATGAAATCCAAACCTTCTTCCGGCTTCAAGAAAAACGAAACATTAAAACCCTTATCTTCTAAAGTATAAAGTAAAGGATGTTCTTTAATTGAAATAGTATCGTCAATAACCACGAATGTTACCTCCATATTTATTATTTTTTAAATGGTAATGTAATTTTAAAAGAAGCACCTGTCGGTTTAAACTCATTTTCTATAACTTCTATTTCTCCCCCCATTGCTTCAATTCTAGTTTTCGCCATATAAAGCCCCATTCCTGCACCACCATCTTCAGAAGTAGTTGTAAAGAAGATGTCAAATATTCTATATTTATCTTGTTCATCTATACCTGTACCATTATCCGAGAAAATCAAAGTAAAATCATTATTATTAACAATTCCACTACACTTAATTTTTTTATTGGATTGATTTTTCAATGCTTTAATGGAATTTGAAATTAAATTATCTAAAATATCCTCAATTGCTTTTCTATTATAATTTAAAATTAAATCCTTATCTAAAATTATTTCAGACTGTATCTTTTCTTTAAATAGAATATCTTCATAGATATTACTGAAAAGATTATTTATTAATTCCTTTATGCTAATTTCTTCAAACTCGCTATCTGACTTAGCATATTTAAGCATAAAATCTACACCTCTTCTTAATTTTATCATTTCAGAATATATCTTTTTAGAAATTTTCTTAAATCTATCCTCGAGTTTCGGATTTGGGAAATTTTCACTGAAATATTCAGCGCTTGTTATGATATGCCCAATAGTATGCTTTGTCATATGCGAAAACATTGCTGAGAATGTTTGCAAAGAAACTAAACTAAACAAAAGATTTTCTATTTGCTTTTTTTCTTCTTCTGACTTATTAAAATCACTAATACTTCGATTAACAGTTCCTTGTAATTTGGAAAGGCTTTTTTCAATGTTTGTTAAAACTTCTTTCACTTCGGGGCTCGAAGTATCTTTGATTTTTGAAATATCGCTTTTTAAATCTTTTATATTATCGCTTGCGCCGCTTAACCCAGATTTGGTTGTTTCTCTTGACGAATTCCTTTGATTTTTTAAATAACTTTCAATTTGTTGTACTTGCTCAATAACAAATTTTTTAAGTTGATAAAATTGTTTATTGTCTACAAATCCCTGTCTATTTGTAGACTCAACTATAAAAGGATTTAATTCATCCGCTAATTCTATATAACCAAGTAAATCTCTTGTTCCAAGTCTGTCAAAAAAACCTGAATACCGTCTTTTATCAAGTCCCAAAATATCTTTTTGCTCATTTTGGGTGTCCGCATATTCTGCAAATGGAGTAGTTATTAACCCATCACGATAAATTTTAATACCATCTATTTCTACATTGAAATATTTTTTATATTTATCTTTCGCTGGTTTATCAAAATAATAAATAGTTGCTTTTAATGGTCCACAATCTCTTAATGGAACATTAATTACATTCAATTGATCTTTTTTAAACTGTAATATCTCTTGAGTATTATCTGCTAAATTATAGGAAAGTTCAAATTTTAAAGTTGCAAAATCAATTATTTGTGGTTTTATTGATGCGTCTTTATATTTCTCGTAATCAGATTTTATTTTTATATGAAATGGAAATAACTTACTGTCATTATTTGGAGATACAAGTTTTGATAATTCTTTATATGCTCTATCTATATCTCTCTCTAGCCATTCTTCATCTATTCTAGATATTTCGAGAGTAGTTCCTTGTGTATCAATTTCTGCATCTTCTAACCAATATCTATTTTTTATATCAGTAAAAAAATCTTTAGAATCTTCAAAATTTAATGACATCTGACTGTTTTCAATTTTTGAATAATTAACCCAATCCGTTTCCAAACAAAACAGTTTATTAGACCCCTTTTTCTTTGTTTTCAAAACTAATTTTGCACCAAGTTTATCAACAGCAAACCTACCTATACCTTTTTTTCCTGAAACTATTCTATTATATGGTTCGGGTGTTGTTCTTTCTCTTCGTTTACTACTTGTTCCAATTACCATCCATCTGTTTTTGATATCGCTAAAATCCATACCAAATCCATCATCACAGATTATTATTTTTGAATCGTCATTTGTTGGATTAATGTTTAAGAATTTTATTGTAACATTATCTGCATTCGAATCATAGGAGTTCTTTACTAATTCAAATAATGCAGTAATTCTATCTGTTATTAATTCTCTTCCTAAAAGTCTAAATGCACTTACGTCGAAGTTAAACTTTAAAAAGCTTTCTTCATTTTTTGTTTTTGCCATTAGGAGTTAATTTAATAATTTGTTCAAAAATTGCTTTTGCTAATAAAGGTGGTACTGCATTACCTATTTGCTGTTGCTGAAAAGACAAATTTCCTTTGAATTCAAAATTATCAGGAAAACTTTGAATTCTTGCAGCTTCCCGTACCGACAATCCTCTGTTTTCGAAAGGATGAATTAACATGTTTTTTCTATAATTAGCAATAACAACAGAAGGGTTATTTGGATCTAGTCTTTTATAAATTCCGCTATGACAATTTTTGGTGTCCTTATAGTTTTTCATCAATTCTTCAGGAATTGCCTTCCAGTTCTGGCCAGGTTTGATGTGTTTGTATCTTTCAAGAACATAATCTTTATTTCTTGAAACAAAATTTTGTGATGCTTTCTCAGAAGTTCCTCTCATGAGTTTTGCATAAGGATTAGCTTCAATGTTTTTATAATCCAAGATTTCATAATAATCTCCATTATTTAATTTTGGTAAATCTTCAATGGCTTCATTAACAGTTACTCTTTTTTCATGTTTGTCAGGAAATACAAAATCAATGTCCAATCTGTTCCCTATCATAAAAAATCTATTCCTATTTTGTGGAACCCCATAGTCCGAAGCTGTTAAAACATCCCATTTGGTTTTATAACCTAACTTTTCAAATTCTTCTTCTAACTTATTGATAACAGTTCCATTTTCAAAGGATTTAATACCTTCAACATTTTCGAAAACAAACCATTCAGGAGTTAGCTCTTTTACTTGTCTTATGTATTCATGAAATAATGAATTGTTAGTGTTTTCAGAGTTACGTGTTTTTGTGTTTGAGGTTGAAAATCCTTGACAAGGTGGACCGCCAAAAAGCAAAAATGAATTTTTATGTTTTTTATCAAAAATAACTTTTCTAATGTCTTTTTGTATTACTTCAGCTTCAGGATGATTTGCTTTAAAGGTTGCAACTGCATGTTTGTCATATTCAACCGCAATCGCTACTTCTATTCCACACATAAATGCGCCTATACTCATACCCCCAGCACCACTAAAGATATCTATTGCCTTTAATGTTTTTCTATTCGCCATAATTAAATAATTCTTGGATGTTTACTTCGAGTGCTTTTGAGAGTTTTTCGATTATGAGTAGTGAAACATTTCTTTTTCCTTTCTCAATGTCAGAAATGTAGGTTCTGTCAATATTAGCAATATTCGCCAGATACTCAATGGAGTATTCTTTTTGCTCTCTTAGTTGTTTGATTTTATGACCAAATTTTTCTTTCAGATTCATAACCGATAAATATAATCCTACGAGGACAATTGACCTGCTTACAATTGTCCTCATTAAATAATAGTTTTCAACGTGTTTTCAGACCAAAAAAAAACGCCAATCTTTCGACTGGCGCTTTAGTATATATAAAAATTGCTTTTAGATTTCTTCATCTAAGTTTTCGAGTTGTTTTTCTAAAACAGGATCAACTTTAATTCGCTTCACGGTTTCTTTACGGCTGATGAGCAACGGTATGGCAACTCCTGCCGCCAAAGCCAATATGATGAACAAAGCCTTGAGTCCATTGTTTACGGTTTCAAAAAAGAGTTTGGTATAGATTTCTGGATCTTTCTCTCCTGTCAATTCTATTACTCCGACCATGGCTTTGTAAGCAAATAAGCCAGGAATCATTGGGATTAACGCTGGTAATGCAAAAGTCATTGGAGGCGCTTTTCTATAATGTGCTGCCAAAACACTAAAAAAACCAATGATGCTGGATCCGCATAAGACTGCAAATACCAATCCTACTTCTTTTGAAATTAAAAAAAACTTAAGCAATCCGCCTAGGGCTGCTATAATGTATATAATTCCTAATGTTCGGCGTGGGACATTAAACAATACAGCAAAACCAACTCCTGCACATCCTAGCCATATTCCTTTTTCTAATAATGTAAAATCCATTTTAGTGTAAATTAAAAATTAATAATGAAGACATCAATCCCAATGCTATGGCAAAAGCAATTACCAATACATTTACACCTCTTATGGTTCCGTTCATTATATTTCCGTCAATCAAGTCAGAGAAAGAGTTAATCATGGGCACTCCTGGAATTAAAAACAAAACCGAAGTAGAAAAAGCATGAACATAAGTAGCTTCTGGATTAAAAAAAGAATACAGACCAACGGTAAAAGAAGAGGCCAAGGCTGCAAAAAAGACACACAAATAAAAATTGAATTTGAGTTTCATTGTTTCTTGACGAACATACAGTCCTATAAACGTTCCTAAAAAGCACATCGCCATTTCGATTATGCCACCTCCCAAAATTCTGCAAAAAGAAGCGCCTGCTAGTGACACCAAAAACAAAACGGCTATTCTAGGATACAATGGTTTTCGATCCAACGCTTTTACCTCTTTGTTGATGCGCTCGACGGACCATTTTTCTTCGACAATTTTCCAGCTCATGGTACTGATATCCGAGATGAGATTGAAATTCAGGTGCATATTGGGCACCCATTTTACACTGGTGAAGGTTTTGATTTTGTCTTTGTATGTTAAGGTAATCATCAAAGCGTGATTGGTAATTAACAAATCGGAATCACAGTCAAAAGCACTGGCAATTCTAGATATTGTTATCTTAACACGTTCTGTATTGGCTCCCGAGACCATGAGTAAGGAACCTATTTCTAGGAGCATTTCTCCTAATTCAAATTTATTGGGTTTGGCAATTATTTCCATTTAATAGTGGTTGTTAGTAATACTCTCAAATTTAAAAATTTAAGATTTTAAAAAACATGATTTTTCCCCATAAAACTATAATTTATTTAGAGACTAAATAACAAGGCATTTCCAACGTTTTCGTTTGTTGATAAGTGTAAAAAAGGGGTGTTTTTTCTTTTTTTTAATTGCATTTGGGCTCCATATTTTCATTTTTGGAAAGGATTTTCCCGTTCTAAAAACACAAAAAACGTCAGCTTGAGGGCTGACGTTTGCTAAAAATGTATTTTGGGCTGTGCATTTTTACCGAATTATTACTTTTGCCGTCTTAAAAAAAGGATAGTTTAATCTTTTATGACTATCTCCAACAATTGCCAATCTAATAAAATTTGTTATTCCTGATAGCTAGCTAAGTTATCCTTTTTCTCGCCAAGACGCAAAGGCGCAAAATTTAGCACTTCTTTTTTTGCGTCTTCACGCCTTTGCGAGCCCAATTTCACGCAAAGGCGCAGAGACGCAAAGTATATTTTCAATATTTAGACTCTTGATATGAGTTACGGACAGTCTTACTGTTTTTTATGAAAACTGCTGCCCTAGCCCTGATGGAAACGGCATCTCCCGATTCAGAAAAACAAGGCTTTTTTGCCGTAGTTTTTGTTAATCGGGAATACAGTGGACAGCAGGATTAAGCTCCTTATCACTACAACTTCTTTATTTTGGCAATGCTGTAAATCCCATATTGAATAAAGTAAAAGCTTGTATGTCGCAACTTTCCTGAATGGTAGCAGCCAATGATTTTCCTGCTCCGTGGCCTGCGTTAATATCAATTCTAATTAAAACGGGGTTGTTTCCGGTTTGCTTTTCCTGTAACTCGGCTGCAAATTTAAAGCTGTGTGCCGGAACTACTCTGTCATCATGATCGCCCGTAGTAACCATAGTGGCAGGATATTGAACCCCTGCTTTTACGTTGGCCACTGGTGAATATCCTTTGATGTATTCGAACATTTCTTTGCTATCTGCCGAGGTTCCATAATCAAAAGCCCAACCTGCTCCCGAGGTAAAAGTGTGGTAGCGCAACATGTCCATCACGCCAACGGCAGGCAACGCCACTTTCATTAAATCGGGACGTTGTGTCATAGTGGCTCCAACCAATAACCCTCCGTTGGATCCACCGCGAATGGCCAGAAAATTGGATGAAGTATACTGTTGAGCTATCAGGTATTCGGCAGCGGCGATAAAATCATCAAATACATTTTGTTTTTGCATTTTGGTTCCTGCATCGTGCCATTTTTTGCCGTATTCTCCGCCTCCACGTAAATTGGCCACGGCATAAATACCGCCGTTTTCCATCCAAACGGCATTGGCAATACTGAAACTAGGCGTTAAACTGATGTTGAATCCTCCGTATCCATAAAGAATAGTTGGGTTTTTGCCGTTGAGTTTTAACCCTTTTTTGTGCGTGATAATCATTGGAATTTTGGTTCCATCTTTGGATGTATAAAACACTTGTACGGATTCGTAATCTTCGCTTTTGAAATCAACTTTTGGTTTTTGATACACAGCCGATTTTCCCGATTTTGGTTCAAAAGAATAAATCGAAGGTGGCGTAATATAATTGGTAAAGGAATAATACAGAATTTTTTCTTCTTTTTTGCTTCCAAAACCTGAGGCTGTACCGATTCCTGGTAATTTAATTTCGCGAACCAATTTTCCGGAATAATCATACTGTTTAACCACCGAAACGGCATCTTTCATGTAATTGGCAAAGAAGTATCCCGCTCCTGTTGTTGGAGTCAACACATTTTCGGTTTCGGGAATCAGATCTTTCCAGTTTTCTGGTTTTGGATTGCTCACATCTACACTTACAATACGTTTGTTGGGCGCGTTTAAGTCGGTTTCTATGAATAATTTTTCTCCTTCGTTTTCAATAATGTTGTTGTCACTGTTGAAGTTGTCTACTATGGTAATAATCGGACTGTTTGGTTTGGTCAAATCCTGAATGTACAATTCGTTTCCGTAAGTAGAATTGGCAGCAGAAATTACCAAAAAACGATTGTCTTCGGTTAAATACCCACCAACATAACGGCGTTTTTGATCTAGGCCAAAGACAACTTGATCGTCTTTTTGAGCCGTTCCCAATTTATGGTAATACAATTTGTGCTGGTCGGTTTTGGCCGATAGCTCGCTTCCTTTTGGTTTGTCATAACTGGAATAATAAAATCCTTCGTTCCCTTTCCAAGCAATACCGCTAAACTTAACATCGACCAAAGTGTCTTCAAGTTTTTTGAAAGTGTTGACATCCATTAGGACTACTTTTCGCCAGTCACTTCCGCCTTCAGAGATAGAATAGGCAACTTTGGATCCATCTTTACAGAAATCTACTCCTCCCAAAGAACTGGTTCCTAATTTTGAAAAAGTATTTGGGTCCAGAAAAACTTCTTCTTTGCCTTTGGAGTCTTTGCGATACAAAACCGATTGATTTTGTAAACCGTTGTTTTTGTAATAATATATAAAACTTCCTTCTTTAAACGGAGCACCAATTTTTTCGTAATTCCACAGTTTTTCGAGTCTGGATTTCAAAGCGTTTCTAAAAGGGATTTGATCCAAATAATCGTAGGTTACTTTGTTTTCTTCTTTGACCCAAGCAGCTGTTTCGGCCGATTTATCGTCTTCGAGCCAACGGTAGGGATCGTTTACTTTCGTATCAAAATAGACATCGACTGTTTCTCCCTTTGCTGTTTTGGGATACGTTAATGGAGTGGTTTTTTGGTTTTGCCCTAGAGTAGTCAACGAAGTAGATACTGCCATCAGAAATAAGATTTTTTTCATTTTGAAGTTAGTTTAAGTATCTAACAAAAATAGGGAAAGTTTTTTAGTAAATTGTATCGAAGGAAGGATTGGAAAACAAAAGCTCTATGGGTTAACTTATAAATATGGGGCATTACCAAAAAGGTCATAGCCATTCTTTCTTTTTTCAAACCATTAAGAAATTAAGATTCATTAAGATTCGAGGTCGTTCTTAATGAATCTTAATTTCTTAATGGTTCAATATTTCTGAGAATATATTGCTCCTTTTTTTTTCAGGACTAGGCATAAAAAAAACCCAAACAAAGTTTGGGTTTTTGTGGAGAATACCGGATTCGAACCGGTCACCCCTTGCCTGCCAGGCAAGTACTCTAGCCAAATGAGCTAATCCCCCAAGTGTGTCGCAAATATAACATTTAATTATAGGAATATGCAAATTTCAAAATCACTATTCTTTTAAATTCAAAAAAATAATAAATTGCTTCGGTTACTTTTTTAACTTTACATCAAAATATACCTTATGCTTACACCAGACAAAAACGGAACTCTACTTACCACTATTGAAAACAAAATTGCAACGGTGCAGTTTGGACATCCTGCAAGTAATTCTTTTCCAAGAGTATTACTCGATAGATTGACAAATGAACTTACTTTTTTAAGTGACAATCCCGAGATTTCTGTAATTGTATTAAAAAGTGAAGGCACGGGCGCTTTTTGTGCTGGAGCTTCCTTTGATGAACTGTTGGCAGTAAGCACACTTGAAGAGGGCACCCGATTTTTTTCTGGATTTGCCAATTTGATTAATGCTATGCGAACTTGTAAAAAAATAATTGTAGGCCGTATTCACGGAAAAGCCGTAGGAGGCGGAGTTGGGATTGCTGCCGCTTGTGATTATGCATTGGCCACGCCAGAAAGTGCTATCAAATTGTCGGAATTGGCTATTGGTATTGGCCCTTTTGTAATTGAACCTGTTGTTTCTAGAAAAATTGGAAAAATAGCCATGTCAGAAATGACTTTGGATGCACACGAATGGAAATCAGCTGCTTGGGCTAATCAAAAAGGACTCTATGCTAAAATAGTAGAAACACAAGAGGCACTTGATAAAGAAGTTATTTCATTTTCCAAAAAACTGGCCCTTTACAATCCCGAAGCGCTATTCGAAATGAAAAAAGTATTTTGGGAAGGAACCGCTCATTGGGACAAACTTTTAAAAGATAGAGCTGCTATTTCTGGCAAACTTGTCTTGTCCGATTTTACCAAAAATGCTTTAATAAAATAAAAATGACACATTTCTTTCTATTGCTTCAAAATGCAAACATCGAAGAAAAAATAAAAAACGCCCCCAATGAAAGCTATCAATTAGGAGTTCTTATTGGATCTTTTATTCCTTTTGCTATGCTCGCAGCTATTGCATACTGGACGTATCATCGTGCTAAAAAAAGAAAAGACTAACTTTTATTTTGATATGAACCATTCAATGTCTTTCAAAAAAACACTACTTTTTGGTGTCTTATTATTTTTTGTTTTATCTTGCCAAAAACAGGAGAAACCACAGATTTCATTTTATTATTGGAAAACTGTCTTTAAACTTTCGCCAAAAGAAAAAGAAGTATTGTCTCAAAATAAAGTTCAGAAAATTTACATCCGATATTTTGATATTGACTTGAATTCAAAATCTCAAGAACCTTTTCCTAGAAGCCCCATTCGATTTGAAGAAAAAATAAATGCTTTTCAAATTGTTCCTGTTGTTTACATTAAGAACAAAGTAATGCTTTCAAAGAACTTGAATGTATCGGATTTGGCTCAAAAAACAAACCGTTTCATTCAGCAAATTAATTCGAGAAATACTATTTCAATTCAAGAAGTTCAAATTGATTGTGACTGGACTTTAGACAGCAAAGACAATTACTTGCATTTTATAGAAGAATTCAAAAAGGTATCACGCAAAAAGCTTTCAGCCACCATTCGGCTTCATCAAATAAAATACTTCAAGAAAACAAAAATTCCTAATGTGGATCGTGGCGTTTTAATGTACTACAATATGGGGAAAATAGCACCCGACTCCCTTAATTCTATTTATGACAGAGCAATTGCCAATCGGTATTTGTTGAGTTTAAAAAATTACCCGTTGCCACTTGACATTGCTTTACCCATCTATTCTTGGGGCATACATATACGGGATGGAAAAATAATTGGTCTTAGGAATAAAATAAATATAAATAATCTAAAAAAAAACAGTAGTTTTGTTCTTACAAATAACAACTGGTTCAAAGTTTTAAAATCCAATTATAAAAATGGAGTTTATTACAAAGAAAATGACCTTGTCAAACCAGAAATGATTTCAAGAAATGATTTGCTCGAAATGGCAAATGACCTTGAAGAGAACACAACTCAAAATCCGAAAGAAATTATCTTTTATGATTTAGATGAATTTAATTTAAAAAATTATGATACAGTCCTTTTTAAAAAAGTTACTGATTACTTTTAGTGCTATTACACTTATCGTTTATGGAACAATTTATGCTTGTGGCGGAGGTGATGATTGGGGTTGGTCATTTGATTCTAACTTTACTCCAGAAACTTTTGTAGATAAATCATACAATCCACTTTTCTTATCTTCGGATGTTTTTTATGGAATTGGTTTTGACACAGAGCACCTTACCAGATTTAATGCCGAAAATATAAAAGATTGGAACACCTATCTTGAAGGCAAAATAAACGAAAAAGATTTAACCTTTTTCCTTACCGATTCCAGCAGTGCAGATGTAGCTGACTTAATTGTTTATTATAAAAAAGAAAAACCGAATAAAGTTTCCGAAAAGTGGAATAAAAAATTCAAATTAAGTGAAGCAAAAATAAAAGATTTTTTCTTTTTTTTAAATGAAGCACAAATTATTGAAACCTACTCCACCCAACAATACGATTCTTGGAATTACGATGAAACGGTAAAACCTCAAGTTTTATCCGATCTGAATTGGATAAAGTCGTTGGAAAACAAATACAATAATACCAAAGACCCTTTCCTGAAAAATAGGTATTGGTTTCTTGTAGTAAAAGCAAGTTTTTACAGTGACCGTCAAGTCAATGGCGTAGCCTTTTTTAATCAAACACAGAAATCAGTCCCAAAAAACACCTTGTATTATAGAGCACTCGCTTATGTTGCTGGTGTAGAATACAAACAAAAACAGTATGCTAAATCCAATTTTTTATACAGCCAAGTATTTGACAAATGTCCCACTTTGCGTGTTGTTTCGGCCTTTTGTTTTCATCCTCAAGAACAAAAAGACTGGAAAGAATCCTTGGCTTTAGCCAAATCAGACGAAGAAAAAGCGGCTCTTTGGGCTGTTCAAGGCTATTATAATGACGAAGAAAAAGCCATAGCCGAAATCTACAAACTTCAACCAAAAAGCCAGCACCTTGACTATTTATTGACTCGGTTAATCAACAATCAAGAAAATAGAATAGACCAATCGTTCAAAGAAAAGTCCGTTCTTGACAACAAAAAAACAACCAAAGACAGTATCAAAAAATCTACAATTGAGTTGGTTGCAAAGATTGCGCAATCAGACAAAACCACAAAACCGTATTTGTGGAATGTAGCAGCTGGATACCTAGAAACTTTAAACGGAAATTTCAATCAAGCCGACAAAAATTTTGACAAAGCCGAAAGCAAAATGCCAAAAACGCCTTTGGCTATTGATCAACTGCGTTTGTTGCGATTTGTAAATAATCTAAGTAAAATTGACCAACTCAATAGCTCGAATGAAAAATCCATTCTGGCCGATTTGACTTGGTTGTATTTTGAAGTACCTCAAAAACCTATCGAAAATTTCAGATATCAAAATGCATCACAATGGAGTAAAAACTATTTAGCATCATTATATAAAACACAGAAAAATACGGTAATGACCGAGATTTTTAATTCTGATACCAAATTCTACGATAAAAACACCAATTTATTAGCCATAAAAGCTTTTTTGTCTAAAGAAAACAAAACCGAATTAGAGAAAATAGGCACCAATATTTATGAAATAAAATTAGCCGATATCAATTATTTTCAAGGAGTTAAAGCCACTTTCGAAAACAAAATCCCAGAAGCGATTGCTTTTATGAATCAATCTGATGGATTAGAAAAAACTGTTTTTTATGGAAATCCATTTCTAGGAAACATCAAGGATTGTCATGATTGTGACCATCAAGCCATACAAAAAAAGAAATACAGTATGCTTGATTTTCTATCCATTATTAAAAAAATGCAGGACAATGTGACCAAAAACGTTGATATCTACAACAACTGTCTATTGCTTGGAAACGCTTTTTACAATGTTACCCATTTTGGTAACGGCCGCCTTTTTTATGAAGGTAAAATAGCAGGAGAAGGCTCAACTCCAGACTATTTTAGAGATCCTATTCGGGATATGATCATCAATTGTTCATTGGCGAAAGCCTATTACGAAAAAGCTTTTCTTGCAACCAAAAACATAGAACAAAAAGCCAAGTGTCAATACATGATAGCCAAATGTGAGCGCAACGACTATTACAATAAAAAATATTATTCGCTTAATTTATCCACTTGGGACATACAAGATGACAAAACCAATTTTATTGCGTGGCAAGGATTTAAAAATCTAAAAACTAGTTATTCTAAAACCAAATACTATAAAGAAATCATTAATGAGTGTGGGTATTTCAAAACCTATGCTCGAAAATAGTTTTCAAAATCACTTGGGAGTGCCCCCTTTGAGCAAAAGGGCTTATTTATGACAACGCTTATACAGCCCTTTTGCTCAAAGGGGTCGGGCTATCCGCGCTACTTCGGTAGCTAGCTTCTATCCCTCACTTGCTTAACAAGACCTTCTTATTTAAATACGAAATTTAATTCTCAAAATAGTAAACAAAATTAAATACCTAACAGGTTCAAAAAATGGGTTAGCATAATAAAAATTACCAACTTGCCATTGCCATGCAAACAATACTAATTTTTGCTCCAGGAATTTTAAGTAAAGCTTTCGAACAAGCTTCGAGAGTAGCGCCAGTAGTTAAAACATCATCTATAAGCAGAAAATGTTTGTCTTTGTCTTCTTCGGAATAAACAACATCAAAAACGGACTCAATTCCTTCGGTTCTACCCAATAGATTTTTCTTGGATTGGGTTTTGGAATATACTTTTCGAATTAGAATTGTATTGTTCAAAGGGACTTTAAAATTCTCAGAGAATGCCAAACCAAAATTGGTCACTTGATTATACCCTCGTTCTTTCAATCGCTTTTTATGCAAAGGAACAGGAATGATTGTGTCTACAGTATTTAAAATGTCAACGTTTTTTAAATCGTCCGAATACCATTCACCCAAAACAGTTCCAATTTCTTCATGTCCTTTGTATTTCAAATTATGAATAAGTTCTTGAACCATTCCTTTTTTATGAAAATACAATAATGCCGAAACGTATTCAACTGGAATTCGGCCATAAAATTTTTTGAAAGCTTCGTTTTCGGGATTCAAATGATGATTGGTCAAAGGCAATTCATGACGGCATACAGTACATATAACATTTTCATTAGTGCCAATAAATGATTTACAACCAGCACAAACAGGTGGGAAAAACAAATTTATCAGGGATTTAAACATAAAAAGATTGATTTATCCATAAAAATATAAAATCCTAGGCTTCAAACTTCATTTTTTTTCTTTTTTTAATTTCCCTTTTTATATTTTTGCACTACTATGGCAAAACAAGAAGATTTATTTAAGAATGTAGTTTCGCACGCAAAAGAGTACGGATTTATTTTTCCGTCAAGCGAAATATACGATGGTTTAAGTGCAGTCTATGATTATGCACAAAACGGAGTAGAATTAAAAAAGAACATACGCGAATATTGGTGGAAATCGATGGTTCAAATGAACGACAACATCGTTGGACTAGACGCGGCTATATTGATGCACCCAACCACTTGGAAAGCATCGGGTCACGTAGATGCTTTCAACGATCCATTGATAGACAACAAAGATTCTAAGAAAAGATATAGAGCTGATGTTTTAGTAGAAGATTATGCTGAAAAGTTAAATATAAAAGCTAAAAAAGAAATCGAAAAAGCGAAAGCTCGTTTCGGAGATGCATTCAATGAAGAGGAGTTTGTTACTACAAATGCTCGTGTAGTTGAATATTTGGCCAAAGAAAGAGAAATTCTGGAAAGACTTGCAAAAGGGATGAGTGAAAACCTTCCAGATGTAAAAGCTTTAATCGAAGAACTGGAAATTGCAGATCCAGAAACGGGTTCTAGAAACTGGACAGATGTTAAGCAATTCAACTTGATGTTTGGTACAAAACTAGGCGCTTCGGCAGATTCGGCAATGGATTTGTATTTGCGCCCAGAAACGGCACAAGGTATATTTGTAAACTTCTTGAATGTTCAAAAATCAGGAAGAATGAAAGTTCCTTTTGGTATTGCTCAAACCGGAAAAGCGTTTAGAAACGAAATCGTAGCCAGACAATTCATCTTCCGTATGCGCGAGTTTGAACAAATGGAAATGCAATTTTTTGTTCGTCCAGGCGAAGAAATGCAATGGTACGAACACTGGAAAACTACTCGTTTGAATTGGCATTTGTCACTAGGATTAGGAAGCCAAAATTACCGTTTTCACGATCATGAAAAACTAGCTCATTATGCCAATGCAGCAGCCGATATTGAATTCAATTTCCCTTTTGGTTTTAAAGAATTGGAAGGAATTCACTCTAGAACTGACTTTGACTTAAAAGCACACGAACAATTTTCGGGAAGAAAATTACAGTATTTTGATGCCGAATTGAATCAAAATTACGTTCCTTATGTTGTAGAAACTTCAGTAGGATTGGACCGAATGTTCTTGGCAGTTTTTGCAACTTCGTTAAAAGAAGAAACACTAGAAGACGGTTCAACCAGAACAGTATTAAAATTACCAGCTGTTCTTGCTCCAACAAAAGCAGCGATATTTCCTTTGGTTAAAAAAGACGGATTACCCGAAATTGCACATAAAATTATTGAAGATTTACGTTGGGATTTCAACGTAGCCTACGATGAAAAAGATGCTGTTGGTAGACGTTACAGAAGACAAGATGCTTTGGGAACTCCATTTTGCATTACTGTAGATCACCAAACGATAGAAGATCAAACGGTAACAATTCGCCATAGAGACTCGATGAAACAAGACCGTGTAGCCATCGCCGACTTGAAATCAATCATCGAAAATGAAGTTTCAATGAAAAACTGGCTGATGAAAATGTAGTCACGTATTCATTTATATAAAAAAGGCTTCTCTAAAACTAGAGAAGCCTTTTTTTGTTTTAATTAAATCGATACCCTATGGAAAAACCGCCACGTCCTACAATCTCATAATCATCATTATTGTTTGAATTATGAAATAAATTCCTTCCAATACCTGCGTTTATTTCAAACAGAAACCCTTTTTTGGTTATCCATTTTGAACCTATTCCAAAACCAAGAGCAAAATCGGTAACCGTTTTATCAGGAACTTCATTAATATAAGTGCCAGTGTTAAAATCATAAGTGCTGTATCCTTGATTTACATAATTATTTAGCATTCCAAAACCCTCAACAAAGAAACCCGCCGCAGGTTTTTTTCCAAAATAAAATCGATAAAAAGGTGTAACGCTAAAATTGACATCAATATCATTATCAAAACTTACAAATACAGCCATCCCTGCTCCTGATTCATCATCCAACAATCGTTCATAAGTAGCTTCAAAAGCCCCAGCTATTAACATAACTGTATTAATCTTTAATTCGTTTCTTTTAAAAAAAACGGGCTCTTTCTCTTGGCTATAGCTAGAGAAGCAGGCAGAAAACAATAATAAAAGTAGAATTTTAATTTTCATAATACATTAAATTTAAGTTGTGTTGCTTATTGGTAATAATATCAATAATTTTTCTTACAAAGAAAATATATTTTTTACATAAACCAAATTACTTATTTAAAAAAAAATAATCTTTAGAAAAAAAAGAAAGATAACACACGTATGGCTTTCACAAATAACACAATAGATGGTGTTTTTTTAACTATTTATCGTAAAAAAACATAACTTTGAATGTTTTTATTTAGATTTATGGCAAAATTATTAAAGTGTATCTAAACTATATTTATTAGAAAATCATTATAAATAGAACACTATATTTATTTTAAAAAGGATAATACGATTAAATTAAGATTTCAAACAAAATGAATTATACCTACATTATTATAGATGACGATCCAGAAAGTGTTTTGAGAACAAAGGCAATTGCCAGTGAGTTTTCAGAATTGAATTATCTTGGTTATGCAGATAATTATGCAGCTGGTGTGAATCTAATTTTAGAACACATGCCCAAACTCGTTTTTTTGGAAATCGATCCTGCTGACAAAAACAGTAATCTATCGTTACAGTTAATCAATGGATTATTAATGTATTTGAAAGAGTTACCCAAAATTGTAATTACGACCAAGAATAAAGATTTCGCTTTTGACTGTATCAAATATGAAGTCATTGATTATTTATTAAAACCTTTGCTAGTAATCGATTTTGTAAAATTGATTCATAAATTAAACAAAATAAATACCGAAGACGAAGTTTTATTGGTTCAAACTCCAAATGCTCGTGAAAGACTAGCACTAGAGAATTTTGAGATAAAGAAAAACAAAAAATCATTTATACTCTGCGTCAAATCGTATGGTGATCATCGATACATCGATTCTGATGATATTTGTTATTTTCAAGCCGATAATAATTCTACCGATATACACATGAAAAGCGGAGAGATGATTACAGCCTTCAAAACCTTAAAACATTTTGAAACCGTTTTGTCCAACCCTTTTATTCGAATACACAATAGCTATATCGTCAATCTCAATTACATCTCCAGAATCCATACCGGTAACTCCTTATGTTACATCAAGAAAACCACTATAAAACTGCCTTTTTCTAAGTCTTACAAAACCAATGTTGACTTTATAATTGCTGAATTTGCCAATGAAAATTATATAGAAACCTAAGAAATTGTCATTTGCTCTGATTTGCTATCCATTCACTATCAAACGAATATCATTGACCATAAACCCTTTTTTTTGAGTTGATTATAGCGCTTTACTGTTTAGTTTTACAAAAGAATTCCAACACAAACGGAATCAAAAACGTAAAAAATAACAACAACATAAAGCCCCGAAATCATGAAAAAAGCTATCTTAACAATCGGATTATTTACAATAGTAACAGCATTAACTTCATTCGCAAAACCTACAACATCAAATGTTGACAACACAGTTAATACAGAAATTGATGGTAATGGAGGCCAAGACTCAGGTGGAAGTAAAAAAGTGGATTTTAATCGTAATGTTTCAATGATTAATACCGCTAACAAAATTTCAGAAATTGATGGGAATGGCGGTCAAGATTCTGGAGGAAGTAAAAAAGTGGACTAATAATTTCATAAAAACATCATAAAGGCTGTCATTTATTTGACAGCCTTTTTTTATATGAAAAGTTTTAGTATTTTTGATTCATCTCAAACCCTACTATTGAAAAAACTGTACTACATACTTTTTATTATATTGGTTGTTTTTTTTAGTTGTACTAAAAATAAAGTCGCTAAACTAACTTCTAAAACCTCAGATGACAGTCTTTCAACTTATCTTACATTGGCTAATGACGATCATTTGCCTATTGCATACAAAAATAAATACACCCAAAAGGCATTTGCAATTATATTGAATCAAAAAGACGATTCCATTAACAAAGTGAATCTTTTTAAAGTAGCCAATCGTTATTACAATATGAGCGATTGGAAAAGCTATTTTGAAACATCAAAACTCATCTTGGTACGTTCCAAAAACAGTAAAGACTCTGTAAATATGGCAAAAGCCTTTATTTACCTTGGAGATTATTATATAGAAAAATCTATTTCGGATAGTGCTTTCTTTTGTTATTTTAAAGCTGAAAAGCTTTACATTAAACAGAATAACAATTACAATCTAGGAAAAACATTAATAGGAAAAGCTAATTTACAATTCCAGGAAAGTGACTATTTTAATAGCGAAATAACAGTTTTTAAAGCGTTACGAGTACTTAAAGAAAATAAAGCAAATGATTTGCTTTATGAATCTTATAATTTACTTGGTATATTGTATAACGAAAGAGAAGAATATGATAGAGCACTAGAATACCATAACAAAGCTTTAATTAGTTTAGATGACAAATCTATTCCATTAGTTTTTCAATACAGGGCCTCTTCATTAAATAATATAGGATATGTCTATTCAAACTTAAAGAACTTCAATCAAGCCAAAAATTATTTTGAAAAAGGGTTGCAACAAGAAAATCTATTTGTGGATAAACCCAAACTATACGCTATGTTGTTGGACAACTTGGCCTATGCTAAATTTAAATTAAATGAATCCGACAATCTTCCGAATCAATTTTATCAAGCATTAAAAATTCGGGATAGTTTACACCTAACAGCGGGAATCATAATCAACAAAACCCACTTATCCGAATATTTTGCTTTCAAAAAAGACACTTTTAAGGCGGTTCAATATGCCAAACAAGCGTTAACACTTTCTCGCAGTACCAATCGCTTAAGGAGTATAATGGAAGCGCTTAAACAAATGGAAGCGGTAGACCCCAAAAATGCTTCTGCTTATTCCAAAGAATACATCCTTATTAATGATCGTTTGCAAAAAGCAGAACGTAAAATGGGAGAAAAATTCTCAAGAATTGAATTTGAAACCGATGAAATCAAAGTTGAGTATATCAATCTAGAAGGTCAAAATAAGAAACTTTTGTTAATTTTTGCCGCTTTCATAATTTTGGCAATATTATTGTACACCATTAAATTACAAAGAGTTAGACAGCGTGAGTTGCAATTCAAACAACAACAAGCGCAAGCAAATGCCGAAATTTATAATTTATTAATCAATCAACAAAATACTATAGAAATCAATAATATTAAAGAGAAAAAAAGAGTTGCCAGAGAATTACATGACGGCGTTCTTGGCAGAATGTTTGGTGTACGAATCAATTTGGATGGATTAAACAAAATCATAGATGAATCTGGAGTTGAAAAAAGACAAAATTACTTGTCTGAGCTTAAAAATATAGAACAAGATATTCGTGAAATTTCACATGACTTGAATAGAGAAAAATCAGAATTAATTAATAACTTCGTTGCTATAGTAACCAATTTATTCGAGGAACAGAAAAAAACACATCCAGCAAAGCTAATTGCTCATATAGATCCGGCTATAAAATGGGATAGTATTGACAATACCGTAAAAATTAATATTTATAGAATTCTTCAAGAATCTCTTCAAAACTGCAACAAATATGCAAAAGCAACGAAAATAAAAGTAGAGTTCAAAAAACAAAATGATAATTTAGTTTTGAAAATAAATGATGATGGAGTTGGATTTAATATCAACAGAGCCAAAAAAGGCATAGGCCTTCAAAATATAAAAACTCGTACAATAGAATGCGAAGGAACCCTTGATATGAAATCCAATAACGGAGAAGGCACTTCAACAATCATAGTTATACCAATTAAGATAGTACAAAAAACAACAACAAAATGATAGTGGATTCAAAAGTGGAAAAATTAATTAAAAAAAATATTTTAATAGTTGACGACCATCCCTTTATAATTGACGGCTATAAAAATGCAATTACGCGCTATAAACCAGAATTTTATGAATATTCTTTTTCACAAGGAAAAGATTGTCAAACAGGATATAACATTATTACAAATACAGAAACACCTCCTTTTGACGTTGCTTTTTTAGACATTAGTATGCCCGTTTACCCAGAAAAAGGAATTCAATCTGGCGAAGATTTGGCCAAACTAATCATGCAATTAATGCCCGATTGCAAAATTATTTTGCTCACTATGTACACAGAATTACTAAAAATTAAAAACATTATTGACACAATAAATCCGGCGGGACTTGTGATAAAAAACGATTTGACTTTTGATGAATTGCTTTTTGGTTTTGATATTGTTTTGAAAAATGAAATCTATTACAGTCATTCGGTAATCAAAATGGCAAATCAAAATGATAATGAAATTGAGGGAATTGACCAATTTGACAAACTAATTCTTTTTCATATCTCAAAAGGGACCAAAACAAAAGACATCCCACAATACATTCCAATTTCAATGAAAGCTATAGAAAGAAGAAAAGTAAATCTTAAAGAATTGTTTAAAATTGAAGAAGGAAGTGATATTGATTTAATTCGAGAAGCAAAAGTTCGAGGCATAATTTTTTAAACTCGCCATACAAACAAAAAACGACACTTTTCAGTGTCGTTTTTTGTTTAAATCCCTTTTAAAAAACTCTTTAAATATTATTATTCGCTTATAGCATCCCAGCCTCTAGCTTTCAAAGCAATTTTGGTATTGGCACGAGTAATCAGATGAATTCCTTCACTTTCTTGAGTCATATGACCAATAATAGTAAAATTTGGATTTCCTTTTATTTTTTCAAAATCTTCCATTGCAATAGTAAAAAGCAATTCATAATCCTCTCCTCCATTAATAGCTACAGTTGTACTATCAATATTGAATTCTTCACAAACATTGATGAATTGTGGATCTATTGGTAATTTGTCTTCGTAAAGATTGCAACCTACACCCGATTGTTTACACAAATGCATAATCTCCGAAGACAAACCATCGGAAATATCAATCATTGAAGTAGGTTTTATTTCTAATGCGTGTAACAAAGTACGAACGTCTTTTCGTGCTTCTGGTTTTAGTTGGCGTTCTATCAAATACGTGTACGCATCCAAATCGGGTTGTGAATTGGGGTTAACTTGAAAAACTTGTTTCTCTCTTTCCAACACTTGCAATCCCATGTAGGCAGCACCTATATCACCTGTTACAACCAATAAATCGGTTTGTTTGGCACCGTTTCTATACACAATTTCGGATTCATCGGCTTCACCAATTGCTGTAATACTAATGATTAACCCTTTTTGAGAAGAGGTAGTGTCACCACCAATTACATCTACTTTGTATTCTTGTGCTGCATGCGTAATTCCAGCAAATAATTCTTCTAATGCTTCTAATGGGAAACGATTGGAAACGGCTATAGAAACTGTAATTTGTGTTGGCCTGGCATTCATAGCACAAATATCGGAGACATTTACTGCTACGGCTTTGTATCCTAAATGTTTCAGAGGCATATAGGCCAAGTCAAAATGCACTCCTTCAATTAGTAAATCGGTTGAAACCACTACTTTTTTGTCTTTGAAATCCAAAACCGCAGCGTCGTCACCAATTCCTTTTAATGTAGAAGGCTGTGTGATTTCGAAGTTTTTTGTTAAATGGTCAATTAAACCAAATTCACCTAGTTGCGCTATACTTGTACGTTGTGGAGTTTTATCTTCAATCATTTTGTTTGTTTATTACTTTTTTGGGTTTTACCAAGATGGCAAAGGTACGAAGTTGATGTTTTAATAGCTATAAACGAGAGTTCGATTATTTAATAATTTGGTTTTCATTGGTTATCCTGCAAGGTATTTTTTATCCTTGTAGGTATTAATCCAGACAAAAAGATACCTGCAAGGCTCTAAAAAAATCCTTGCAGGAACATTTTTAGATACGGTTTATTTGTAAGTACCCTTTGTAGTGTATAAATCGAGCTCAGGTTATAAATAAAAAGTAGAAAGTAAATTTTGATTATTTTTTTGCAAAGAATAGTTTTGAATTTCAAATCAATACCGTACGGAAAGCAAAAATAGATTGTTTATGCAAATGATTTTGCGAACGCGTGAAGGATGGAAGCTAGTTACCGAAGTAACGTGGACAGCCTGACCGCATAAAGGAGAGTGGCCGAATATGCAGTGCCAAAGTTAGGCCACTTTTCTTTATGGGGTCACGCCCAAACCATCTTTTGCGAACTGACAAAGCAATTGATTACCGTTTCATACTAAAATGGGATTTGAAGACTTGAGCAACGCCGTTTAAAGTATAAGAAACCTGAAACCAGTAATCGGTGGAAGGCAGTGGATTTCCATTGTGATTTCCGTCCCATCCTGGGCCTGATGGGCTGAGTTCTTTTAGAAATTTTCCGTAGCGGTCAAAGATATTTATTATCGCATCGGGCTGAAAAGCAAGAGCAATGATGTTCCAAGTATCGTGGTAACCATCATTGTTTGGAGTGAAAAATTTAGGGTATTTAAGAACATTGGCCACTAAAACTCGGTTGTCACAGCTTCCTTTGGTGTCTTTTACAGTTATAATATGCTGTCCAGAATCTACATTGGAAAAGATATTACTGTTCTGAAAATTGCTGTTGTCCATTTGGTATTCATAGATTCCAAAGCCATTTGTAATCGTGACAATAAGATCAATAGTGTCTTCAAAAGCATCGGTAACAGTTACCGTTGCAATTGCTGGACTGGATTTTTCGACAATTATTGTGGCAGGATTGTACCCGCAATCATCTCCTATGTCACGAGTGTTTTTGATAGGAACCACGGTGTAAGTTCCTTCCTGAATGGCGGTATAATTGGCTCCTGTGTTTATTTTATTTCCGTCTAAATACCATTCTGTAGTATAACTTGTTGCATTGAGTGTTGAATTTAATGGAGCTGGATTGATAATTACACCCGTTTGATAATCAACACAAATGGCTGAATTTTTTAAAGCTAAATTTTTTAAAGGATAAATAGTAATGTTGAAATCATCTTGCGAAGTACAGTTGGAATTGGCAACTGCTTTGGCAAAAATGTATATTTTTTGGTTGCTGGTTATTTGTTGTCCAGCCAAATAAAGCACCCCTTTTCCATTAGTTTCCGAAAAATATTCCCCAATCGATAACGGAGGTAAGGTATAGCTTCCGCAAACGGCTATATCTGCAGTAGGAACTAAAGCTGGTGCTGTGGAAATATTTACCTGAAAACTTTTCTCGCTAAAACAGCTTAATCTATTTCCAACTTTGGCATACACATATATTTTCTGAGAAGTTCTCAAAACAGTTCCCACTGGGATTATTGCACCTTTGCCTTTGGGCAGTGCATAATAATTACCAATTTTTAAAGAAGGTAAAGTATAGTTGTCGCAAGTATTTACATCTTCAAAAGTACCAACATCAATTCCGTTGGCATTGACTTTAAAAAAAGATTCGTTACTGCATTTTGTAAAATCAGGCCATTCATTGTAAATAAAAATGGTTTGCGTTGTATTTATAATCGTTCCATCAAGAAGCAACACTCCTAATCCGTGAGGACCTCCTGTTGCCGTGTAATAATCTCCGTTTTTTAATTTGGGCAGTTTAAAATCGGTACAAGTAACCACATCTGTAAAATTATCTACTAGCGGTAGCGGTCGGATTTCGATTTTAAAACGATGCTCATTGGTACAATCCGTTCCAACAACATAAATATAAAGGGTTTGGGTTTGAGTTATGACATCTCCAGCATTTAAAGGAATTCCTCCTCCTTTTGTTTTGGTATAATAATTACCATTTGATAGAGGTGGTAAAATATAACTTTGGCATTCCAATCGGTCGCTAGGTTTGTCAATTAAAGGCAATGGTTTTATGGTGATTTCATATTTTAAATCATTAGTACAATTTGGAGAAGATGTAGTTACTACATAATAATAAACCGTTTGCGAACTTGTGATTACCGTTCCTGCTGGAATAGATTTTCCCGAGCCGTTTGGACTGTCATAATAACCCCCAATTGCGACTGCGGGCAAAGTGTAACTTCCACATTCGGTTATGGGTATAAAGGCTGAAGAATTGACAATGTCGACTCTAAACGAATGTTCATTAGTGCATTTTCCATCATCTACAAAAATATAGATAGTCTGACTTGAGGTTATACGATCTCCCGCATTCAATGCTGCTCCTAAACCTCCGGAGAAAGCAAAGTAATTTCCATTGGTCAATGGCGGCAAAGTATAAGAATCGCAAGTCAACACATCATTGGGTTGATCTACCAAAGGCAATGGATAAACGGTGATAGGAATGGCTTCGTCTCGACAAACAACACCATTAATTATAGCATAATAATAAATAGTTTGACTTGTAGATAATACCGTTCCAGCAGGAAGAAGACTTCCAGTGCCTCCAGTTGCGGTATAAAAAGCGCCTGCATCAACTCTTGGAACGAAATATTTGCCACAGCCTTCTTTTGGAAAATTGATTTCAATAATAAAAGTAAGTTTAAACGAATTTTGGTTGGTACATTTGTTAGTGGCTGTTGGACCACTGTAAATATAATAGGTTCCTGTTTTTGTAATGACATCCCCAATGTTTAGTTTTATACCCGTACCGTTTGGACCAGTAAAATATTCTCCCGAAACTATTGGTGGCAAAGTATAGCCACTACAAGCAATCACATCTGGAATATCATCAACGGTTGGAAGTGAAAATACAATAACTTTAAAATTTACTGTTGCAAAACAAACAGAACTCTTACTGTCCGCTATTCGTACCCAAATGGTTTCTGGAGATTTGGACAATGAGGTGATGTAGTTTTGCGGACTGGCAATTGCATTGGAAGCATTGTTTGCGTCTGCCTGACTGGTATGAAATGTGATTTTGTAGTCTAATGGATTTAGCCCATTAAGAATTGGAGTTTCTTGCACGGTCAAATCTACAGGCACTCTTCCAAAATTGGTGTCGCAAAAACTTAAATCTGCAGGTGTTACCACATTTATAGGTACCGTAATTAATAAATCAAAGGAAAGTAAATTGCTACAATACGTGTTTTTATTGGAAACGTGTACTGCTTTGATATAAATGGTTTGATTACCTACACTGGTAAAAGAAGACAATTGACTGTCGGGAATTGTAGGTCCATTGGAGTTGGCACTTGCCAAAGAATCAAAATAATTAAGCGAATATTCTGCAGGATTTAAACCTAATGTGATTAAATTGTTCTGAGTTAAATCATATTGATAGGTTGGATTCCCCGTATAACATGTGATTAGATTTTTTGGAGTCTTTATAACTAAATCGGTAATTACTACTTCGTCTTTAATAACACAACCAGAAAGTGTTGCGGTAACACCATAAGTCCCTGCCTTGTTTAGAATCAATGAACTAGAAGTTTCTCCAGCAATTACACTGCCATTAAATGTCCAAACATAAGTGTAATTCCCCACTAAGTCAGATTGGAGCGTAATTCTTTCGCCTTCGCAAATGGTACTATCGGGACCTAAATCCATGGTCGTTTTAAAACTACCTCCTTTTATAAATACTGCCGAATCATAACTGCTGTCATTGTAATCGCCAATAGCTAGTTTTATGCTGTACGTACGATTCGGAATCACGGTAGAAGAAGCTGTTAATACTTTAGTTTCCCCTCTCATATTTATGGCAGATGCTCCTGGATTGGTTACATTATAAAGACCAAACAAATTGGCATTGGCAGACAAACAGGATGAATTGTATTGTGCATCACGAATATTAATGACCGAAACTGGTGTCGAAGTTCCTGGGAGAACAGCAAGATTGGTAGCGATTCCTGTGGTTAAATCGGTTAAAACAAAAGCAAAAACATCGCTAAAACCACATTGAAATTCGCCGTATTCATTGGAGGCAAAAAGGAAATCGAAACTAAAATTACTCGATAATGGGGTGAAATCAAATTGAATATAGCCAACGTCTGTAATAGGTACTAATTGTCCATTACTGTCGCTTATGGCTTGTAAATCACTATCGGTAGCCGTATTCAATTGACTGCTTTCGTTGGCACCTGTGTAAATTCCTTCGGTATATTTGGCTAATCCATTTCGAATAATAATTCCATCCGATATTGGAAAATTAGGATTTGTACTCGTGAACTTACCAATGCCTTGGTGGGATGAAAACTTAAAATTACTTTCATTGGCACAAGCATTTTGCATTAACTCTTCTCGAACTAGCTCAGGTATACTCAAAGAAGTAGTATCGACTAAGATTCCCTGTGACAAAGATTTAGTCGAACAAAGTAATAAAAATAGAAATAGAGTTTTTCTCATAATTCTGATTTTATTAATTTGGGGAGTTTAAAGATACAAAGATTTTTATTTTTAATGTAATGAATTTCAGTATTTTACATTTTGTTTTTTATTTACACTAATTATAATGTAATACCATTTAACCTTTGATTTTACTGCAATAAAAACGCAACGTCTCTTCGAGTGATTTAGAAAAGTAATGCGATAGCTTTACTTTTCTAAATTATATCGAGAAGCCTACATGGTGATGGTTCTCGATACATTTCATTAAAAAAAGCTATCACATTTTTTAACGAAACACTCGAACAGACGTAGAACTAGATTGTTTTATCAAGATAAATTTAAAGTCTAAATGGTGTAAGACCTAATTTTGGTTTAAATTTTAGTAAATTGCATAGCATACACTTAAGTCTATTTCAATTTAAATACATTCCAAAAAAATATGAACTCATTCGATATTGTTACCCTAACCGTAAATCCAGCTTTAGACAAAAGCACCCATTTTAAAGGCTTAGTTGCCGAACAGAAAATTCGTTGTTCAGCACCCCGCTTCGACGCTGGTGGCGGCGGAATCAATGTCACCAAAGCCATTTCACGTTTAGGAGGAACTTCATTAGCAGTCTTTACTTCGGGAGGACCGTTGGGAAAAATGTTGGAAGAACTGGTTGCCAAAGAGTCTATAGATTTTCAAGCCATCCCCATCCAAACATGGACAAGAGAAAGCTTTGTGGCAGTAGATGAAAACACTAATTCGCAATACCGTTTTGGTTTTACTGGAGGAGAAATCACCAATGAAGAAGAGCAAGCTTTCCTGGATGCCATAGCCAACTTGAAACCAAAATTTATGGTAGCCAGCGGTAGTTTAAATGAAGGTTTATCTACTGATTTTTATCAAAAAGTAGCTGAAATTGCAAAAAAATCGAATTCAAAATTGATAGTCGATACTTCTGGAGAAGCCTTGAAAAAAGTATTGGAAACAGGCGCTTACCTCATAAAACCAAACGTTGGAGAACTCGCCAAATTAATTGGAGTTGAACGACTAGAAATGGAAGAAGTCAATGAAGCCGCCAAACAAATCATTGCCAAAGGCGGAGCCGAAATTGTTGTGGTTTCTCTCGGGCCTCAAGGAGCGGTTCTCGTAACCAAAGACAATTATGAGTTTGTTCCTGCTCCCAATGTAGCCAAGAAAAGTACCGTTGGTGCCGGTGATAGCATGGTGGGTGGCATGGTTTGGGCACTTTCGCAAAATAAAAGTCTGAAAGAAGTCATTCGTTGGGGTGTTGCCTGCGGTTCTGCAGCAACGATGAACGAAGGAACCCAATTGTTTAAAGGTTCTGATGCTAAACGTTTGTTTGATTGGTTGAAGGATAAATAAGCCCCCTAACTCCCGAAGGGGGGAACTAAAAACATAAAAAACCTGATAATTTTCACATCATCAGGTTTGTATCTTAATACTTTGTACTTAAATCTTAATACTCAGAAATCTAATCATTCAATTTCAACACCGCCATAAATGCTTCTTGCGGAATTTCAACATTTCCAACCAATCTCATACGTTTTTTACCTTTTTTCTGTTTTTCCAATAATTTTCGTTTACGGGAAATATCCCCACCATAACATTTGGCAGTTACATCTTTACGTAAGGCTTTTATCGTTTCGCGAGAGATAACTTTTACTCCAATTGCAGCTTGAACAGGAATGTCAAATTGCTGACGTGGAATTAATTCTTTCAGTTTCTCACACATCTTTTTACCAATTGAATACGCATTATCAGTATGCATCAAAGACGACAAAGCATCTACGATTGTAGCGTTCAACAAAATATCCACTTTAACCAAACTAGACGTTCTCATTCCTATTGGCGTATAATCAAATGAAGCGTATCCTTTAGAAACGGTTTTCAATCGGTCATAAAAGTCAAATACAATTTCAGCCAATGGCATATCAAAAGTCAACTCAACACGTTCTGTAGTCAAATACGTTTGGTTGGTAATCAATCCGCGTTTTTCAATACACAAACTCATTACATTTCCAACATAATCCGCTTTGGTAATGATGGTTGCTTTTATAAAAGGCTCTTCAACGTGATCCAAACGAGATGGTTCTGGTAAGTCCGAAGGATTATTTACAATAAGTGGTGTTTCAGGATGTTTCTTGGTGTAGGCCAAATACGAAACGTTAGGAACTGTTGTGATAACCGTCATATTAAACTCTCGCTCCAAACGCTCCTGAATAATTTCCATGTGCAACATTCCTAAAAACCCACAACGGAAACCAAATCCTAATGCGGCCGAACTTTCTGGCAAAAATACCAACGAAGCATCATTCAGCTGTAATTTTTCCATCGAGTTTCTCAACTCCTCATAATCTTCGGTATCTACTGGGTAAATCCCCGCAAAAACCATTGGTTTCACATCTTCAAAACCTGTAATTATATTTGTTGTTGGATTTTTAGCATCCGTCAATGTATCCCCTACTTTTACTTCTTTGGCTTCTTTTATACCCGAAATCAAATACCCAACATCACCTGCCGAAATTACTTGTTTCGGAACTTGATTTAGTTTTAAAGTCCCAATTTCATCTGCAAAATACTCATTGCCAGTAGCCATGAACTTAATTTTTTGCCCTTTTTTGATCTGTCCGTTTTTTACACGAAAAATAACTTCAATTCCACGAAACGGATTGTAATGAGAGTCAAAAATCAATGCCTGTAACGGCTCATCAACATTTCCAGATGGAGGCGGTATTTTTTCGATAATGGCTGCCAATATATTTTCTACTCCAAAACCAGTTTTACCCGAAGCATGAATAATATCTTCCAATTTACAACCCAGTAAATCAATAATATCGTCACTTACTTCCTCCGGATTGGCACTTGGTAAATCTACTTTATTCAAAACCGGAATAATTTCCAAGTCGTTTTCCAATGCCAAATACAAATTAGAGATTGTTTGTGCTTGAATACTTTGTGCAGCATCAACAATCAAAAGTGCTCCTTCGCAAGCTGCAATAGAGCGGGAAACTTCATAAGAGAAATCCACGTGCCCTGGAGTATCAATCAAGTTCAAGATGTATTCTTGTCCTTTATACGTGTACTCCATTTGTATGGCATGGCTTTTAATCGTGATACCACGTTCACGCTCCAAGTCCATATTGTCCAGCAATTGCGCCTTTTCTTCACGGGCCGTTACCGTTTGAGTTGCTCCCAATAATCGGTCTGCCAATGTGCTTTTTCCGTGATCAATATGTGCAATAATGCAAAAATTCCTAATATGTTTCATGTTCTAATAATATCAAATTTTATGTCCTGCTGAGCGTAGTCGAAGTATGGGCGTGACCACAAGGGTCGGGCTATCCGCTACAAGTCCTCGTCTCGTCGAAAAAGACGAGACTGTGGGCTTTCCACTTCTATCCCTCACGCAAATGCCGTAAAGCGACAATTAATCTGCAAATATAGTCTAAAATAAACAGTTTCAAAGTGTCGAATTCGTAAACTAACACCTTTAATAAGAAGTCTTTCTTCTTTACTCTTTCTACTATTCGTCTAAAAACCGTAATTTTGCAAAAAATTTAAGGACGATGATCAAGATTGGCAACATTATATTACCCGAATTCCCCCTACTGTTAGCACCTATGGAAGATGTGAGCGATCCTCCATTTCGCAGATTGTGCAAACAGCATGGTGCCGATTTGATGTACTCCGAATTTATTTCTTCCGAAGGATTAATTCGTGACGCCATCAAAAGCCGAATGAAATTAGACATCTTCGATTACGAACGTCCAGTTGGAATCCAGATTTTTGGAGGTGATGAAGAAGCCATGGCATTATCCTCCAAAATAGTTTCTACCGTAAACCCCGATTTAATTGATATCAATTTTGGTTGTCCTGTCAAAAAAGTGGTATGCAAAGGTGCAGGTGCCGGAGTACTAAAAGATGTTGATTTAATGATTCGTCTGACTCAAGCCGTTATCGACAGTACTCATTTACCTGTTACTGTAAAAACCCGTTTGGGATGGGATGACAATTCTATAAATATTGATGAGGTTGCCGAACGTTTGCAAGACATTGGCGTAGCAGCTTTGAGCATCCACGCCAGAACCCGTGCCCAGATGTACAAAGGCCATTCTGATTGGTCTCATATTGCTCGTGTCAAGAACAATCCAAGAATCACTATGCCTATTTTCGGTAATGGTGATATTGATTCTCCCGAAAAAGCATTACAATATAAAAATGAATACGGCATCGACGGAATTATGATTGGTCGCGCTGCTATTGGATATCCTTGGATTTTCAACGAAATCAAACATTTCTTCAAAACAGGTGAACATTTAGCAAAACCTACCGTTGCCGACAGAGTCGAAGCCGTACGAAATCACCTCACTTGGGCCATGGAATGGAAAGGACAAAGACTCGGAATTGTTGAGACTCGTCCACATTATACCAATTATTTCAAAGGAATTCACTCTTTTAAAACTTATAAACAAAAATTAGTTACTCTTGATCTTCCCGAAGAATTATTTGCCGTTCTAAATGAGATTGAAGAAGCTTATGCAGGATATGAGGTTGTGTAATAATCAAAGAACCCCAATTATTGTTTTCTAATTTTCATTATATTTGTTGTAAACAATCTTTATTATGAGTGTTCAAACCGAAAAATCTTTTTTAATTGATTTACTTCAAAACATCAATGACGCTTCTGTTATTCAGAAAGTGAAGAATTTTGTGTTGCACGAAATCGAACCTGTTTCTTTATCCGAAAATCAAAAAAAAGAACTCGATAATCGATTATTAGAACATCAAGAAAACCCTAAATCTGGAGTAGATGCATTTGAATTTTTAGATTCTTTAAAATCCAAATATGAGTTATAGCAAACTCACTTTAAAAACAAATACTACAGTTGAAATCGAAAATGTAATTTCCTATTATGCCTCGAAGAACATTATTCTAGCAAAACGAGTAGAAAAGGAAATTCGATTGGGTTTTAAAACTATTTCAAAAAACCCCGAAAGTTTCCAATGCCGTTATTCTAAAGTCAGGATATTTTGGCTGGATAAATTTCCTTATGGTTTGTATTACATTTGGGAAAATAACGAGGTTTATATCTTAGCATTTTGGCATTCAAAAGAAGATATCCCTAACAAAATTTCACAGATTTTATAATCAGTATTTTTTAAATCAAAAATCGTTAATCAAAAATCTTAATTCAACAACTTCTTACTCACTCTACTACTCGCAATCAGTGAAGCAATAAAACCAAGCGTAACAATAGTCGCCATAACTATCCCTAAATTTTCTAATGTAAAAACCACCGGATAAGCCAGTGTCGGAGTTATCATAATCATTTGGTATTGCTGTTGCAACACAACAAATACAACACCCAAAAGCAAACCAATAATTCCACCAAAAACACTCAAGAGAGTTCCTTGAAGTAAAAATATATTTCGCAAATCTTTAATATCGGTTCCCAGATTAAAAAGTGTTTTTAAGTTTCCTTTTTTATCCAAGATCATCATAATCAATGCGCCAATTAAGTTAAAAAGCGCTACTATAATAACCAGAGTAAATATCAAATACACTGCAATATTCTCGGTATTAAGCATTTTATACAAGGCTTCGTTTAACTGTTCCTTGTTTTTAATGGTGATTTTATTCTTAAAAATCGATTGAAGTTTCCCGATAACAGCACTTTCATCAGCACCTTGCTTTAATTTGATTTCAAGACCAGAAATCTGATTGGTTTTGTATTCCAATAATTCCTGTGCCAAACCCAAATCAGCAAACACATATTTAGAATCCAAATCCTCACTAATTGCGTAAATCCCAACTGGAAAAACATCAGTTGAATTAAATGCTTGAGCGGGGTTTTCTATAGCGCCTTTTCCCGGTTTTGGTACAAAAACCTCAAATGAATTGTTGTAATCCAGCAAGCCCAACGAAAACTTTTGAGCAAGTCCATACCCTACCACCACTTGGTACGTGTCTGGTTTCAGCCATTGCCCGTTGTATAGTTTTTTATTAAAATTGCTAACAGTGCTAAAAGTAGAATCAACACCTTTTAAGTAAGTAACCTCTTGTTTCCCGTTAAAAGTAAACAAAACACGTTCTTCAATAATTTTGGAATAATGCGCAACGCCTTCAATTTCTGAAATCTCTTTTTCCTGTTTGGGTACAATAAAAAAGGATTTTCCTAGCGTACTGTTCACTTTAAGATCAGGATCAATATCATTTGTAAACGAAAGACTAAATTCTTTCAAACCTGTAAAAACAGAGAGCACGACAAACAACGCCATTGCTCCCACAATAATCCCCATACTGGCAATACGATTAATAATATTGATAGCATTATTTTTGCTTTTGCTAAAAATATACCGCTTGGCTATGTAAAGAGGAAAATTCAAACTTTATTGAAATCTGCGTTTGTCCAACAAATCTCTGTTCTCTATAGGATTATCCCTATTCGCCAAAGCATTGTCAATCTTCTCGATATAATCCAAAGAATCGTCAATAAAGAAAACCAAATTCGGAACTTTACGCAATTGCAAACGCACTCTTTGCGATAAATCGTGTTTAATCAAAGTCGAATTTGTCTTGATTGCCAACAACGTTTCCTTCGCTTTTTCCTGAGGAAAAATGCTTAAATGTACCGTCGCCACAGACAAATCTGTAGTCACCGTAACTTTGGATACTGAAATTATCAAATTTGTAATTCCATTTTTTCTCACTTCACCTTGCAGAATATCAACCAAATCTTTTTGGATAACCCCACCTATTTTTTTCTGTCTATTTGTTTCCATGTTGCAAAAATACTATTTTTTTAAGAGACCACCTTACAAAGTCATAAACTCATAAAGTTTTTTATATTTGTTTTATGATTTAGGAGAATAATTAGGAGCGGAAAATTGGGCTTTTTAGAAGGTAAAGTTCCTGCTGTCCGCTATATTCCCTATTAACAAAAACTACGGCAAAAAAGCCTTGTTTTTCCATATCGAGAGATGCCACTTCCATCAGGGCCTAAAGAGAAATAATTCTTTTTTGTAACTATTTAAAAACGCAAAACAACACACCATGAGAAAAATAGAACATATCGGCATCGCAGTCAAAAACCTAGAAATATCCAATTTACTTTTCGAAAAACTCTTTGGTGCACCAGCCTACAAACAAGAAGAAGTCGCCAGCGAAGGCGTAAAAACGTCCTTCTTTATGAACGGTCCCAACAAAATAGAACTTCTAGAAGCCACCAATCCCGATAGTCCCATAGCCAAGTTCCTTGAAAAAAAAGGAGAAGGAATCCACCACATCGCATTTGACGTAGAAGACATTCTTTTCGAAATCGAACGTCTCAAATCCGAAGGATTTATAGTCCTAAACGAAATCCCAAAAAAAGGAGCCGACAATAAATTGGTCGCTTTTTTGCACCCAAAAGGCACCAATGGTGTATTAATCGAATTATGTCAAGAAATAAAATAAATAAATTCAAAATATAGTCAATTCATAATCAGCAGTTTTTGAAACCGTTTTGACAAATTCCACAAATAATCTCAAAATCTACCTTGAAAATACTTGTAACAACAAAATAATTGTAGTAATATTGCAAACTCTAAACCGGTCCTATAGCTCAGCTGGTTAGAGCACCTGACTCATAATCAGGTGGTCCCTGGTTCGAGCCCAGGTGGGACCACAGTTTACAAGCCTTTCAAGCAATTGAGAGGCTTTTTTTTTGTTAAAGGCGTAACAAATTTCAAATCCGATGATAAATCTATGGTTTGGAGTTTTTAAACAACTAATTCACTTACATATCATTCAAGATATGAATTTTTTCTTACTTAATAAAAATAAAATTTAATTTAAACGTTAAATTTAACACTTAATCGCTCATTTAATATTGGTAGTTTAAAAAATATTTATAGTTTTGCCCATTAATTATTCTAAAAAAAGAAGGACTTATACAATTAAAGACCAATTTTTTAGTTAAATTGAAAATCCAATTTTTGCAAAACTATGAAGAATTTAAAAGCTAATTTTTACATTACTCTGACATTTCTTCTAATGGAAACGGTAATTTTCGCAAATACCCCTCCAGCACCAGCAGCAGCAGACGATGACAATCCAGGACATCCTGAATTACCTATTGATCAAAACATAAAAATACTTGTACTACTAGCCATACTATACGGTACCTATAAAATATACAAACACATTCAAAACAAAAAAGCGTCCATTTAAATGAACGCTTTTTTGTAAATCAAAAACAATCGCTGTTTAGCGTATTATTTATTCCCATACAATCTGGAAACATATTTCCCAATAACATCAAATTCAAGATTAACTTTGGTACCTACAACAAAAGAATTAAAATTGGTATGTTCATAAGTATACGGTATAATAGCTACGCTAAAATTAGTTGCCCCACTATCCACCACAGTCAAACTTACCCCATTTACCGTTATTGAACCTTTCTCTATAGTAATATTTTGCAATGTTGGATCATATTCAAAAGTATAAAACCAACTGCCGTTAGTTTCTTTGGCCACAATACATGTTCCTACCTGGTCCACATGTCCCTGTACAATATGCCCGTCTAAACGATCTCCCAATTTCATCGCTCTTTCCAAATTTACCTCATTTCCAACCTCCCAGTTTGAAATATTTGTCTTTTTGATAGTTTCACCAATTGCAGTAACGGTATAAGTCGTTCCTGCTATAGCCACAACAGTCAAACAAATTCCATTATGTGCCACACTTTGGTCAATTTTCAACTCTTCAGTAATAGACGAATCTATTGTAATATGAATATTATCCTTCTCTTTTTTAACCTCTTGAACTGTACCAAGGGTTTCTATAATTCCTGTAAACATTTCTTATTTTATTTTACTAAATTTGCACTTCAAAAATAGCAATAAATAACTAGAGGACATTATGAAAAAAGCAGAAAATATAATCGTAGGGATTTCAATTGGAGATTTAAACGGTATTGGAAGCGAAGTGGTTCTAAAAACATTTGAAGATTCTCGAATGTTGGAACTTTGTACCCCTGTTATTTTTGCAAATGTAAAAATACTCTCTTTTATACGCAAAAACTTTGAATCAACTATTGCCCTTCACGGTATAGACAAACTTGATCAAATTGTTATCGGTAAGATTAATGTATTCAATCTATGGAGAGAAGGAATTGACCTAAACCCAGGTACAAACAATGATAAAATCGGAGAATATGCCGTGAAATCTTTCGTTTCAGCTACCAAAGCATTAAAAGAAGGAATTATAGACGTTTTGGTAACAGCACCAATAAACAAATACAACATACAATCAGAAGATTTTAAATTTCCTGGGCATACCGATTATTTGGACCAAGAGCTAGAAGGAAATGCACTTATGTTAATGGTACAAGATAATTTAAGAGTTGGTTTGTTAACAGACCATATTCCTTTAAACGAAGTTGCTGCACACTTAACAGAGGAATTAATTATTAAAAAAATTGAAACCGTTAAGCAATCTTTAATACAAGATTTCAGTATCAATAAGCCAAAAATTGCTGTTTTAGGATTAAATCCACATTGTGGTGATGGTGGCGTAATAGGTACTGAAGATGATGCAATTCTAAAACCTGCATTAAAAAAATTGTTCGAAAAAGGAACATTGGTTTTCGGTCCCTTTGCTGCAGATGGTTTCTTTGGAAGCAATCAATATGAAAAATACGATGCCATTATAGCAACCTATCACGATCAAGGATTGATACCTTTTAAGACATTATCTTTTGGTAACGGCGTGAACTATACTGCTGGACTAAATAAAATTAGAACTTCACCCGATCACGGAACTGCATATGATATTGCAGGAAAGAACAAAGCCGACTATAATTCCTTCAAAGAAGCTGTTTATCTTGCAATTGATATTTATAATTCCAGAAATCAATACACAGAAATCAGTCAAAAGCCCTTAAAAACAAAAGAAAAACAGTTATAAACAAAAAAAGGTGAATAACATTATTAGATTTGCAATAATTTTATATCTTTGCACTCCCGAAGTTTAGGGCAAATTGTTGTTGAAATGAGCAAGACAAAAGAATATTTAATTCCTTTCGTAGGATTGAAGCTAGGAAAACATAAATTTGAGTATCAAATAAATAATGCGTTCTTTGAAATCTTTGATTATAATGAATTTCAAAATTCAAACATCAAAGTAAATGTAGTTATAGAAAAGAAAAGCACCATGTTGGAAATTACTTTCAAACATGCCGGAACAATAAATGTTCCTTGCGATCTTACCAGTGAAGATTTTGATATGCCTATAAAAGGGACTATGAAATTAATTGTTCGATTTGGAGATGCTTTTAATAATGACAATGAGGAACTATTAATTTTGCCTTTTGGCGAATTTGAAATTGATGTTTCTCAATACATTTATGAAACGATAGTACTTTCAGTACCACTAAGAAGGGTACACCCCGGAATTAAAGATGGTAGCTTAAAAACAGAAGCTTTAACAAAACTGAAAGAATTAACAATTAAAGAACAAAAGAAAGAAACTAAAAAAGAAGAAAAAAAAGAAGAAAATATTGACCCACGATGGGACAAATTAAAGCAACTATTAACGGATAAATAATATAGTAAAATGGCACATCCAAAGAGAAAAATCTCGAAAACAAGAAGAGATAAGAGAAGAACACATTACAAAGCTACTGTAGCTCAAATCGCTACTTGTCCAATCACTGGAGAAGCACATTTATACCACAGAGCCTACTGGCATGAAGGAAAAATGTACTACAGAGGACAAGTTGTTATAGATAAATCTGTAGCTCTTGCTTAATACATTTTTGTAAATGATATTGGAACTCTCACCTAGTGAGAGTTTTTTTTGTTGTTTATAATTCAGCTTAAATAAGAAACCTTAAACAAATTAATTTGGTTTTTTTATTGTAATTTTAAAGTCTTTAAAAAATTTTTCAAATGGTACCATTTGTCAATAAATTATAGCATACAATGAATACAATTACCGCAGCAATTACCGCAGTTGGAGGATACGTTCCAGACTTTGTACTTTCAAACAAAGTCCTTGAAACAATGGTAGATACAAATGATGAGTGGATTACCTCTCGTACCGGAATAAAAGAAAGAAGAATTCTAAAAGATGCCGATAAAGGAACATCTTATATGGCAATTAAAGCCGCTCAAGATTTAATTGCCAAAGCAAATATAAATCCTCTAGAAATAGATTTAATTATTATGGCTACTGCTACTGCAGATATGCATGTTGCTGCTACTGGTGTTTATGTAGCTACAGAAATTGGAGCAACAAATGCATTTGCTTACGATTTGCAAGCCGCTTGTTCAAGTTTTTTATACGGAATGTCAACAGCCGCTGCGTATGTACAATCTGGTAGGTATAAAAAAGTTTTGCTAATAGGAGCAGATAAAATGTCTTCTATTGTAGATTACACAGATCGTGCTACCTGTATTATTTTTGGAGATGGCGCAGGTGCAGTATTGTTTGAACCTAACTACGAAGGTTATGGCCTACAAGATGAATACCTAAGAAGTGATGGTGTGGGTCGTGATTTCTTGAAGATACCAGCTGGAGGTTCATTACTTCCTACATCTGTAGATACACTAAAAAATAACATGCACAACATCATTCAAGACGGTAAAACGGTATTTAAATATGCTGTAACTAATATGGCTGATGCAAGTGAGTTGATTCTAAAAAGAAATAATTTGACCAATGAAGACGTCAAATGGCTAGTACCTCATCAAGCAAACAAACGTATCATTGATGCAACTTCAAGCAGAATGAATTTGGAAAATTCAAAAGTATTGATGAATATCGAAAAATACGGAAACACTACCTCTGCAACCTTACCTTTAGTCTTATACGATTTTGAGCATTTATTCAAAAAAGGAGATACTATCATTTTTGCTGCTTTTGGAGGCGGATTTACATGGGGATCAATATATTTAACTTGGGCTTACGATAAAAAATAAAATAAACTAAAAAATAATAATTATGGATTTAAAAGAAATTCAAAATCTAATCAAGTTTGTAGCAAATTCAGGTGTTGCAGAAGTAAAATTAGAAATGGACGATGTTAAAATCACCATCAGAACTACTTTAGAAGGAAGCACTACTGAAACTACTTATGTGCAACAAATGCCTACTCAAGGTGCTTTTCAACAAGCTGTAGCTCCTCAACAAATTGCACCTGCAGCAGTGGCGACTCCAGAAGTTGCTGTTGTAGAAAATGCACATTTCATCACAATCAAATCACCAATTATTGGTACTTTTTATAGAAAACCTTCTCCAGACAAACC
Organism: Flavobacterium rarum (SeqCode); assembly: GCF_965234445.1. GTDB lineage: Bacteria > Bacteroidota > Bacteroidia > Flavobacteriales > Flavobacteriaceae > Flavobacterium > Flavobacterium rarum. The sequence goes on from NZ_OZ248504.1 coordinate 131,629, forward strand.
AATGTTTGTTGAAGTTGGAAGTACTATTGCAAAAGGAGATGTACTTTGTGTAATTGAAGCCATGAAATTATTCAACGAAATTGAATCTGAAATATCTGGTAAAATTGTAAAAATATTGGTAGATGACATGTCTCCAGTAGAATTTGACCAACCTTTATTCTTGGTAGATCCTTCTTAATTTTAGATTTTAGATTAACGATTTTAGAAATCAGATTTTTGCCCGAAATCAAGAGTGTTATTTTAGATTTTTTATAATTATGTACAATTTGAAAAATCAAATTTACTTTTATGTATTTTGTCTATTATCTATTCATCTATTATCTTTTTGTCTAAAGTATCAAATTGTCTAATTAATCTAATTTTAAAAAAATGTTTAAAAAAATACTAATAGCCAATAGAGGAGAAATCGCACTTCGTATTATTAGAACATGTAGAGAAATGGGCATCAAAACAGTAGCTGTTTATTCTACTGCCGATGCAGAAAGTTTACATGTGAAGTTTGCCGACGAAGCCGTTTGTATAGGCCCTCCTCCTAGTAATTTGTCTTATTTAAAGATGTCTAATATAATTGCTGCTGCCGAAATTACAAATGCAGACGCAATACACCCGGGTTACGGATTCCTTTCTGAAAACGCCAAATTTTCTAAAATCTGTCAAGAACACAACATAAAATTCATTGGTGCATCTCCAGATATGATTGATCGTATGGGCGACAAAGCTTCTGCAAAATCAACAATGATTGAAGCTGGAGTACCTTGCGTACCTGGTTCCGTTGGAATTTTGGAATCTTTTGAACAAGCTGCAGAAATTGCCAACAAATTTGGATATCCTGTGATGTTAAAAGCAACTGCCGGTGGTGGAGGTAAAGGAATGAGGGCTGTTTGGGCTCCTGAAGATTTACTTAAAGCATGGGAAGGCGCGCGTCAAGAATCGGCAGCAGCATTTGGAAATGACGGAATGTATCTTGAAAAATTAATTGAAGAGCCTCGTCACATCGAAATTCAAGTTGTTGGAGATTCTTACGGTAAAGCTTGTCACCTTTCTGAAAGAGATTGTTCTGTTCAAAGACGTCATCAAAAATTGACCGAGGAGACTCCTTCTCCGTTTATGACAGATGAACTTCGCCAAAAAATGGGTGAAGCTGCTGTAAAAGCAGCAGAATACATTAAATACGAAGGTGCAGGAACTGTTGAGTTTTTGGTAGACAAACACAGAAATTTCTACTTCATGGAAATGAACACTCGTATCCAAGTAGAACACCCTATTACAGAACAAGTTGTAGATTACGACTTAATTCGCGAGCAAATATTAGTTGCCGCTGGTGTGCCAATTTCAGGTAAAAATTATTTGCCACAATTACACGCTATCGAATGTCGTATCAACGCCGAAGATCCTTACAATGATTTTAGACCTTCACCGGGAAAAATCACAACACTACATATGCCAGGAGGACATGGAGTACGTCTAGACACACATGTGTACTCTGGATATACAATTCCACCAAATTACGATTCTATGATCGCCAAATTAATTACTACAGCCCAAACTCGTGAAGAAGCTATTAGTAAAATGAGAAGAGCATTAGACGAATTTGTAATTGAAGGTATCAAAACAACTATACCTTTTCACAGACAATTGATGGACGATCCAAGATATATATCTGGAGTATACACCACTGCCTTCATGGACACTTTCAAAATGAATGATCCAGAATAAATCAAATATTAAATCCCATTCTTAACGGAATGGGATTTTTTTTGCTCCATAATACAAATCAATATAAAACACAAAAGCCTGCCTTGAAATCAAGACAGGCTTTTATAAAATGATAAAGAAATAAAGTTACGCTCCTATTTTCTTAGCAATATCTACAGGTACACCACCTTTATTTACCATTAATGAAGTTGTTTTGTATTTTACAAAATTCTTGCTCACATACAAGTATCCTTTATAGTCATTAGTAGCTCCCCAAGAATTCTTTACAATATAATATTCTTTACCCATTTGATCTTTGGCAATCCCAACGATATGCATGGCATGATCATCGGTAGTTTGGTAATTATCAAATGCTTTTTGACGCAATTCTTCGGTGATTTCTAGTTCTTCTTTTGGACCGTTGAACATGTTTTCCTTTTCTACACCAGACATATCATCAAACTTTTTGGTCGGAACATAAGCCACACCATTTTTCCAACTGAAACTTTTTTCACTCACATCCGAAGCCCAAGCAACTGTATATCCGTTTTTCAATGCATTGTCTATGATTGCAGTCATATCATTCATTTTTACATTATAAACCAAATCAAAAGACCAATTATCTGGAACCATCATCATTGTTTTTGCATAATAAGGTTCATTTGAATACGATGCAAATTCAATATATTCATCTGGATTAATTCCTACCACTTCCTTAGCGAAAGATTTTGGCGTATAATTTTTTCCTTTATAAGTAAAGTTTTCTGGAACTTGACCCAAATAAGAATCGATAACTGCTGCGTAAGCTTTTTCCCAATTTGGAGTCAATTCTCCATTGGGGTTTTTTACTATTGCGGCCAACATCGCTTCTGTTAAAGCAGCCATTTCTCCAAACTTATTTTTAGAAGTCCCATAATTTAAACCTGTATATACTTCTTGAGGGACAGCTCCGTATTTTTTGTACATGTTGGTTACATCATGCAATTCTCCACCATCACCAAGTGTTACAGCACCATGCATACGCACGTAATTCTTTCCTTTTTCAACATAAGCATTACGCGCAGAAAAGACTTGCGACAATTCTACAGGTTGTTTTCCCATTCTAACCATCTCCGATTCTAAAAAAGAATTGGTAGAATAACTCCAACACGTTCCAGATGATCCTTGATTTTTTATAGGAGTATTGGCAAGATTAATGACATCGATAAATTTGAAACTTTCTGCACTTTTTTCACTAGCATTTACCTTTAGAGAATTAACTAATCCGTCTTGGGCGTGCATGGATTGAGTTCCAACAACAAATGTTGTTGCAATAAAAAATGATTTTATTGATAATTTATACATTTTAAAATAGTTTTGGTTTTAGTTATTTGTAACAAAAATATCGAAATTGTTACATTATTATATAAAAATAGTAATCCCTATAAAGTTTCTTTCAACCATTTGTAAAACTCTTTTTGCCATATTTGAGCATTTTGTGGTTTTAAAACCCAATGATTCTCTTCAGGAAAATAGAGGAATCTACTTTTTATACCTCGAAGTTGAGCCGCTTGAAATGCCTCTTGCGATTGACCTATACAAACTCTAAAATCATTTCCTCCTTGAATGATTAAAATTGGAGTATTCCAATTTTGCACATAATTTATTGGATTAAAGGTTGTGTATGTTTTTTGGGCAGTAACATTATCTTTTTCCCAATACGCACCTCCAAAATCCCAATTATTAAAGAAAACTTCTTCGGTGGTACCAAACATACTTTGTGTATTGAAAACGCCATCATGAGCGATAAAACTCTTGAATCTATTGTTGTGAATTCCTGCTAAATAAAACACCGAATATCCACCGTAACTAGCACCAACACATCCTAAACGTGTTTTGTCTACATAACTTTCTTTGGACACATCATCAATTGCCGAAAGGTAATCGTCCATTACTTGTCCGCCCCAATCTTTACTAATTTGCTCATTCCACTCCACTCCATGACCTTGCATCCCACGGCGATTTGGAGCAACTACTATATATCCATTTGCCGCCATCAATGAGAAATTCCATCTAAAAGAGTACGATTGTGTCAAAGGAGATTGTGGTCCTCCTTGGCAAAATAACAAAGTTGGATATTTTTTTGTAGTATCAAAATTTGGAGGTAATACTACCCAAACCATCATTTTTTTTCCATCAGTAGTAGTAACGTAACGTCTTTCTGTTTTACCCAATGTCAAAGATGCATAAGTGGCAGTGTTTACATTTGTCAACTGTTTCCAAGTGTTTTTCTTTGCATTATAAGAAAAAATTTCAGCAGCATGATTCATGTCTGTTCTTGTAACAATAATTTCATCTCCAGAAAAACCAACCAAATCGGCTACATCAAAATCACCATTTGTAATTTGATGCACTTGAACTGCAATTTTTGTCATTCCTGGAAAATTGACTTCAAAAAGTTGCTTTGTTCCATCAATTGGAGCTATAAAGTAGATTTTTTTACCGTCTTTACTCCACATAAAACTATCAACAGTTCCGTCCCAATTGGCGGTCAAATTCATTTTGATTCCTTTGAATTCAACAATCAAATCGTTTTTGTCTGCTTCATAACCATCTCGTTTCATTTGCAACCAAGTCAAATTGCCAGAGGGAGAAAATTGAGGAGCTGTATCGTAGCCTAAATTTTCTTCGGTTCTATTTGTTGTTTTTCCTGTTTCTAGATTGTATTCGAAAATATTGGTATTGGTAGAAATAGCATACTGAGTTCCTGCTTTTTTCTTGCATACATATAGAATATTTTTACTGTCTGGAGACCAAATATAATCTTCATCGCCTCCAAAAGGTTTTTGAGGACTATCAAAAGTTTCCCCTTTTAGAATATCCACTCCAAAAGCACCTTCTTTGTTTTCTTTATAAAAAACGTGGTTGAATTTCCCTTCGTTCCAAGTATCCCAATGGCGATAATCAAGGCCATTGTATATTTGAACATTTGATTTGTCAAGATTTGGGTAAAAATCTTTTCCCAAAACATTGTCGATTTTTACTTCTTCGTTGTAAACAATATACTTTCCATCTGGAGAGGTGTTTTTATCGAGTAAGATTTCTTTGGTATCCTTAATTTCAATAGCAGTACCTCCATTTACAGGAATTGAATACAACTTTGAAATGGATTTGTTTTCTTCGACTGAGGGTGTCGACACTTTGTAAACAATAGTTGCCCCATCCTTTGAAATTCCTAAAGGGGTCATTCGACCCAATTGCCATAGCAATTCTGGAGTCATTACTTTTTGGGCTGTTGCTGTTAAACTTATCATAGTTAGCATTAAAAAGAGCGTTTTTCTCATAATAATTGAATATTTTCTTTTGGTTTTCAAATGTAGCATTATAATTCATAATTTGAATAATACCACAACCATAAAATATTCATAAAAAACAACTCCTAATTCAGTACTAAATTAGGATAAAAAAATTTAAGAAATTTTTAGATATTCAACCGTTAATAAAGTGATAAAGAAGCACAAAATCAAAACAATAATACTTGTTAGCATCATTTTTTTAAAAAAAGATTTTTTAATTTTTTTAACTTCCAAATCCAAATCTATCATGGGATTAAATTTGGTATACGATTCGACCGTGTTTAAGTATTCATTCCAACCTCCGTTTTCAAAAACTTGTTTTCCAAAATCAGTTAAATCACAGCGAAAACCTTGACTTACTTCTAATTTAATCAATCCTTTATCTTCCAATATTTCAGCAAAACCTCTAGAATTTTTCAAATTAAACCCTAGTTCATCTTTAAAATTAATACGCATCATAAATTGAGATTTTGATGAATATAATAATTTTAAATTAACTTCAATAAGTTGATCTACATTATCAAACATAACCTTTTTTTTATTTTAATTTTCAATAAAACCAATTGCAATACATTGATCTGCTTAACATAAGGACACTGATTTTATAATGATTTATAGTAAACAATTATAATGCCAAAAGACCAGTTTTAATTAAAAAACTTCTGTTTCAAAAGAAATAATACCCTTAGATTCTCTATTTATTGGTTTTTAAAAAGTATGGACTACTTGAGATCAACAATTACTTCCAAAACTAATATTCACTATCTAGCCCCGACATAATGGATAAACCTTGTGAACTGGGGTTCAGTTCACAAGTTTAGGAATATTGGCGGGAACGATATGGGCAGAAAATGCCGAATATTTCGTTTCAAAATATTTTAAAAGTACTTTTGTGTTTATAAAAAAATACGGTTTGTCTATTGTAATAATTTTTAGCAATGAAAATTATTTTATAATGCATGTGTATGTGAAAACCCGATAATTTATTTAATTTTATAAAAAAAAGCAAAATGGAGTTAAGCTATTGGGAATTAAAAAATTGGTTTAGCAATGTAGATTTCACTATTGTTGGGAGTGGTATAGTTGGGCTACATGCTGGATTACGCTTGCGCGAAAAATATCCAAACAGTACCATTTTGATTTTAGAAAAAGGAATGTTGCCACAGGGAGCAAGTACTAAAAATGCAGGTTTTGCCTGTTTTGGAAGCATTTCTGAAATTATTGATGATTTGAAATCACATACCGAAGAAGAAGTTATTCAACTTATTCAAAAACGGTGGAATGGGTTGCAATTGTTAAGAAAAAGACTTGGCGACACCGCAATTGACTTTAAACCTTATGGCGGTTATGAACTATTTTTGAAGGATCAAGACAGCAGTTATTCCGAATGCTCGAACAAGCTTCCTTTTATAAACGAAATTTTAAAACCATTGTTCAAGTCGGATGTATTTGCCAAAGAAGTAGATCGTTTTGGTTTCGGTGGTATTCACGAATATTTGATTTTCAATCCTTTTGAAGCTCAAATAGACACTGGAAATATGATGCAAACCTTATTGAAACAAGCGGTTTCGCAAGACATTTTAATTTTAAACCAACAAACGGTGACTTCTTATTTTGAAAAAGAAAATGGAGTTGAAGTAGCTCTTGGAGATTTTAGTTTTACAACTAAAAAACTACTATTTGCTACCAATGGTTTTGCCAATACACTAACTAACGTTGGTGTAAAACCTGCAAGAGCACAAGTTTTAATTACAGAACCCATTCCAAATTTAGACATAAAAGGAACTTTCCATTTAGATAAAGGGTACTATTACTTTAGGAATATTGGTGATCGTATTTTACTTGGAGGTGGTAGAAATTTAGACTTTGAAACCGAAACCACCACCGAATTTGGTCAAACAGAAATTGTGCAAAAAAAATTGGAAGACTTATTAAAAGAAGTAATTTTGCCGAATCAAGATTTCAAGATAGAACATCGCTGGAGTGGCATCATGGGAATTGGCAATAGCAAGAATCCTATAGTAGAACAATTGTCTGAAAATGTGTATTGTGGCGTACGATTAGGAGGAATGGGCGTAGCAATAGGCAGTTTAATAGGAACCGAATTAGCAGATTTAATATAAAAAATGGCAACCAAAATAACACCAAAAAAAACAACAAAAAAGCCCGTTAAAAAAAATACTGGCAGTTTTATGACCAAAATAAAATGGTTTTTACTGAAAGCATTGTTGTGGTTTTTTGGAATTTCGATTGCTTTTGTGGTGTTATTTAAATTTGTACCCGTACCGTTTACACCGTTAATGGTGATGCGTTATTTTGAAAATAAAGCGGCTGGGAAAGAAATTTATTTTAGCCATAATTGGGAACCAATTAATAAAATTTCAATGAATTTGCAAAAAGCGGTGATTGCCAGTGAAGACGGAACTTTCCTGACTCATAATGGTTTTGATTTTATTGCTATGCAAAAAGCCTACAAAAGTAACGAGAGAGGCCGGAAAATAAAAGGCGGAAGCACCATATCGCAACAAACTGCAAAAAATGTTTTCTTATGGCAAGGCCGAAGTTACCTTCGAAAAGGATTGGAAGCTTATTTCACGGTTTTGATAGAACTTATTTGGGGTAAAGAACGCATTATGGAAGTTTACCTCAACAGCATTGAAATGGGTGATGGCGTTTATGGAGCTTATGCCGCAACAGAACATTGGTATCGCAAAGATGCTTCGAGTCTAACAATGACTCAAGCCGCAGGAATCGCAGCAATTTTACCCAATCCAAGAAAATACAAAGCAACCAGCTCTTCCTCATACATCAACAATAGGAAAACAAAAATTGTTCGGATAATGAGGCATATTGGTAAGATTGACTATTAAAAAACAAGACACAGATTTCACAAATTACACAGATTTTTATTAGACGAAAAATAAATCTGTATTATTTGTGAAATCTGTGTCAAAAAACATCCTTTATATATCAAATAAGGACAATATTATCTAGAATTTAAACGCAACTCCCAAAACAAAATTGATCCCTATATTTGGTATTCCGTCACTGGCTAAGCGAGAAAGATGTGGAATGTAGGTTTTGTTTAATAAATTATTTCCGTTCAGGTTTACATCAAAAGCGGTTTTACCAAACATTACTTTTCCTCCAAAACCCATATTGAGTAAGGTATAATCATCTGAAGGTATATCAAATCCACTAACTTTATTCTGACTGAAAGTACTTGATACGTTTAACGTAGCAAAACCATCTTGAAGCCATTTGTTTTTTGAAAAATCAAATTTTAAAGTATTGTCCCAGTTGTTAGCCGGAATTTGAGGTAAGTAACCACCGTTTTGCAGTTTTCCCGTTACGGTTTCAAAACTGGTTTCAAAATGCAACCAATCCAAAGGGTGCGGATGTATGTGGAGCGCAATTTCTCCTCCATACAAATTGGCGTTGTTTTGAATGTAATCATACACTTTGAATCCATCAATCTCTGCACCCGTTGGAGAAGAATAAATATAATCGTTAATATGATTATAAAATCCGCTCACACTAAACTCAAAATGAGTACTCTTATATTCCAAATCCAAATCGGTTTGTAAATTTTGCTCTGTATTTAAGTCTGGATTTCCTACTTCATATCGAAAAGTTCCTTCGTGAACTCCATTGGAAGATAACTCGGCCAAAGTTGGTGCTTTGAAACCTGTAGCTGTATTTAATCGGAAAGTCAAAGCCTCAGCAAAGTTTGTTTTGTATCCCAAAGATGCATTGAAACTGTTGTAAGATTTATCCAAAGCTTCAAAATAACCTTCTTCTCCTGCAATTCCGTTTTCTTCAGAGATTAAATGACGATAATCAAAACGAAAACCCGCTTGCAAAGAGTTTACTCCCCAATCATAAATACCCGTTGCAAAAACACCAAAGTCATTTGTTTTTGCATTTGGAATCAAAAATTCTTCCGCCAAGTTTTTGTTTTCTTGAGACATTCCTTGGACACCAACAATAGTTTCTACTTTACCAATAGTGGGCAAATAATATTTTACATTATAATCAAAAGTATTTAAAATCATGTGCAAAACTGCTACATCACTATCTTCAAATTCAGAACGGTCATTTTTGATATATCCCAAATTCACATCCAACTTTGAATCGTTAAAAAACAAAGTGTTATTCAACGAAAACAAATTATTGTAAACTCCTTGTTTTGGGAAAGTTGTTTTCTTTGATGTCGTTTGGTACTCTACCCCATCTTCTGGAATTCCAATATCTAAATTATTATAATTGTACCTCAAAACACTCGAAAACTTAGCATTGCTGTACCCAATACCTGCTTTGAAATCCATTTCTTGAAAACGGGTATTGGTCACGCGATCTCCATCTGGAATTTTGTAATCGGATTGGGTATTGTAAGCGCCACGGATTAAATATTTCCAATTATCGGTAGATGTTTTCAAGCCCAAAGTAGTATTGCTCCCAAGTGTATTTGAGAATAATCGTTGTCCAAAATCACCTTGAAAAGTATTGGCTAAAGCAAATTTTTCGGGATTAAAAAACAATACACCTCCAAGTGCATCTGAACCATATAGCAAAGATGCTGGACCTTTTATAACCTCAACACTTTCAACACCTGCATCATTTAATCCGAGGCCGTGTTCGCCTCCAAATTGTTGGTTTTCCAATCGAACTCCTTGTGTATAAACCAAAACTCGGTTGCCGCTTAATCCTCGAATTACAGGTTTACCAATTGAAGTTCCAGTCGAAATTTGAGAAACTCCAGGTATGGTCGCCAATCCCTCAATTAAGGTAGCAGTTCCTTTTTCTTGCATCGATTTTACACTTTCTCGATCTACTTTCATCACGTTTTGAGATTGTAGTTTTGTAAATGGCGTAGATACGATAACCTCATCCATTTGAAAAGCCAAAGCATCCAAAATTATATTTAATGTCTGAGTATTTTGAACTTTTTGAATCTTTTTGTAATGGGTTGCAAATCCTACGGATGAAAACACAAGTGTTAAATCTCCATTTGGAAGTCCTGTCAAAGTATATGTTCCGTTTGCATCTGTAATAGTAGATTTATGCAGTTCGGGTGCATCGACTGCGACACCTTCCAAGGGGTTATTATTGGAATCTGTGATTTTACCAGACAATGTGTTTTGTGCTTGTATAAAAGAGGTAAACCCTATAAATAGAGTATATAAGTATTTTTTCATTTGATAGCTGTATTATTTCAAATTTAAGTGCTTTGTCAAAAAACTTAATTCGAAATTGTTTTATAATAAATAATGGTACCTACAAATTCAATTATAACTGAAATTGTTGGCTTAGTGATTTTAATTAAAACGAAATAACTCGGAAACAAAAGTTATTTAAATACAACTCGGAGGTCCAAGATGGGAATACAAACTGCCCGAAAACGATAATATGTTTTTTGTGTTTGCGAATAAATAAGGGATTTTCCAATTTCCTGAAAAGAATGCTGGGGAATAATTGGCTGAAGTTACAAAACTGCTGAACCCAAATTCACAAACATAACAATGGTCAAAACTGTGATGCTGATGGGTAAATTCAGAACTTGAATTATAAGTGTGATGACAAGTTTTTTGAGAAAATTTTTCATGTAAATGCCCAATACTATCCACCGATTGAAACACTATTGAGAACAATACTGCAACAACCAAAGAAAGATTAAGTAGAAGCTGTTTTCTTTTCATCACGGCAAAGGTAACAAAACAAAAAAACTACAACCGATTAAAGTTGTAGTTTTCTTATTTAATATCAAAAAATGGATTAAACCAATTTTGCGGCGATTAAATATTCTGCAATTTGAATCGTATTTGTTGCTGCTCCTTTTCTCAAGTTATCGGCAACAATCCACATATTCAAAGTATTGTCTTGGCTTTCGTCACGACGAATTCTACCTACGAAAACTTCATTTTTCCCTTCAGCATAACGAGGCATTGGATACGTGAAAGTATCTAAATTGTCTTGAACCACGATACCATCTGTATGGTGCAAAATGTTTCTTACTTCGTTTACATCAAAATCATTGCTGAATTCAATATTTACAGCTTCGCTATGTCCACCAACAACTGGCACACGAACAGCCGTTGCCGTTACTTTGATAGAATCATCGCTTAAGATTTTTTTAGTTTCGTTAACCAATTTCATCTCTTCTTTGGTGTATCCGTTGTCTTCAAAACTATCACATTGAGGAATACAGTTTCTGTTGATTTTGTATTTGTAAACCATCTCCCCTTCGATTCCGGCAACTTCATTTTCAAATTGTTGAACCGCTTTTACACCAGTTCCTGTAATGGATTGGTAAGTCGAAACAATCACACGTTTTATGTTGTATTTTTTATGCAATGGAGCCAAAGCCAATACCATTTGAATCGTAGAACAATTTGGATTAGCAATAATTTTATCTGCAGCTGTCAATTCACTAGCGTTGATTTCTGGAACCACTAATTTTTTGGTAGGATCCATTCTCCAAGCTGATGAATTATCAATAACAGTTGTTCCTGCAGCAGCAAATTTTGGAGCCCATTCTAATGATGTTCCTCCTCCAGCTGAGAATAAAGCTATATCTGCTTTCATATCTACGGCTGTTTGCATACCAACAACTTTGTATTTTTTTCCTTGAAATTCAATCTCTTTTCCAATTGATTTCTCAGAAGCAACAGGAATTAATTCGGTTACAGGAAAATTTCTTTCTGCCAATACTTTCAACATTATTTCGCCAACCATTCCGGTAGCTCCTACAACTGCTATTCTCATCGTATGTCTATTTTATAATTACTTCGTCCGTTCGCTTTTCCGGCTCGGGTGAATATTTTTTTTTGAAATACAAAAGTAAGTAATATTCAAAAGATAACAAGGGGCTTAACAAAATTTAACAAATTGTTGCAAATCAAACAAAATAGAAAAACCACCCTTTTATAGAGTGGTTTGGTTAGAATATATAGTGTAAAGCGGGTTTGAAATAGTTCCTTAGATTCTGAGACGCTAAGTTGCTGAGATTTGAAATAATACCATTTTTTATTTAACTCAGAATCTCAGTATTTTAGTGTCTATTTTCTCAGTAAATCTCTAATTTGTGTAAGCAATTCTTCCTGAGTTGGTCCAGCGGGTGGAGCTTCAACTACAACTTCTTGTTTTTTGGATCTTTCGTACGCTTTTAATACCATAAAGATACAAAAACCTATAATAACGAAATCAAACACCGTTTGAATAAAAGCACCATAGTTTATTGCAATTTCTGCTATTGCAGGAACTTTTTCTGTTCCATTTTCCAAAACGGCTGGAACTCCGTCTTGAAGAACAACTTTAAGATTTTTAAAATCTACTTTTCCCAATAAAAGTCCAATTGGCGGCATCAAAACATCATTGGTAAAAGAGGTGACAATTTTTCCAAAAGCTCCCCCAACAATTACGGCTGTTGCCAAATTTACTATTTCACCTTTCATCAAAAAGGCTTTAAAATCACTTACAAATCCCATAATACATTGGTTTTAATTAGATTTACAAAAATATTGAATAACGAATATACTTATTTTTTGGAAACTTGTTGTCATTATTCTCTATAAAAAACACGTTTTACCCGCTGCGAAATACTAGTTAGAATTTCATACGGAATGGTTTTCAATTGTTCTGCCATGTAGGCAACTGTCGGGCTTTCTCCAAATATCACTACGGCATCTCCTTCTTTGCATTCAATCTCCGTGACATCAACCATTAACATATCCATACAAACACTTCCAAGAATAGGCGCCATTTTATTTTTTATCGTTACAAAACCAACTCCATTTCCCCAACTTCTAGCAATTCCATCGGCATAACCAATGGGGATTGTCGCAATTTGTGATTCTCGATTGGCTATAAATCGTCTTCCGTAACCCACACTTTCACCCGATTGTATCGTTCGAATTTGGGAAATAATAGATTTTAAAGTACCTACGTTTTCAAGATAATTTTGTTCTTCTGGATCATTGGAAACACCATAAAGTCCAATCCCCAATCGAACCATGTCAAATTGTGCTTGCGGAAAATTACTAATTCCAGAAGTGTTCAAAATATGACGAATGGGACTAATTTGCAATTCCCTTATCAATTGAGACGATAATTTTTGGAATAAATTAATTTGATATACTGCAAAATCTTTATGATGCAAATCATCACTTGTTGCCAAATGAGATAGAATACTCTTTACCATTACGGTTGGATTGCCTTTCAAAGTGGCTATCAATTCATCTATAGTATTGGCTTCGAAACCCAAACGATGCATTCCTGTATCCAACTTTATATGTATTGGAAAATCCTTTAATTTCTTTTGCTCTGCTATTTTCAAGAAGGAGTTTAATCCTTTTAGACTATAAATTTCAGGCTCCAATTGGTGCTGAATTATGGCCGAAAAACTAGTGTTTTCGGGATTCAAAACCATAATTGGCAATTTGATTCCTGCCGTTTTCAATGAAATTCCTTCATCGGCGAACGCAACACCCAAATAATCTACTTTGTGATGTTCCAATAATTTGGCAATTTCAAAACCACCATTTCCATATCCAAAAGCCTTAACCATGGCCATCATTTTGACCGTTGGTTTAAGTTTAGATTTAAAAAAATTATAATTATGACTTATCGCATTGAGGTTGATTTCCAATACTGTTTCATGTGTTTTCTCGGCCAATGCAGCAACAATTTCTTCAAATTGAAAAGATCTTGCGCCTTTTATCAAAATGGTTTCATTCCTCAAATTCATTTGGTCCAAATGCAAAATAAATTCCTTGGCGTCTTTAAAAAAAATAGCGTTCGGCAATTTTGATTTAAGTGCAGAAATCGTTTCTCCGATTCCAACAACACTACTTATGTTATTAGAAATAATCAGCTCTGATACTTTAGAATATAAATCTTGATTGGTCAAACCACTTTGAAAAATATCCGAAAGAATTACTGTTTTTTTAGGATGTTGTTTTTGGCTTTCCAGAAAATCCAATGCAATTTTTAAAGATTGAAAGTCTGAGCTGTAACTGTCATCAATGATACTGCAATTATTGATTCCGTTTTTTACTTTCAGTCGCATTTCAACTGGATACAACAAGTCAATTCGTTCCTGAATAATTTTAAAATCATACTTTAAATACAATAAAACCAATAAACAAGAAATTGTATTTTCTATTGAAGCATCGTCAAGAAAAGGGATTTTTAAAGTCGAAACATTCCCTTTGTAATTATATTCAATAAATGTATTATCGTGTGTAAGTCTTTTTTTGGATATAAAAAGAGTCGCCTCAGCATCTGCAAAAGACCAAGAAATTGCTTTCGTTTTAGAGTTAATAATTTGCTCTACATTACTACTTTTTTTATAAATCACTACCTCCGACTGGTTAAAAAGCAGCATTTTTTCCTTGATTTTTTCTTCTAGGTTTTTAAACCCCTCATCATGGGCAGAACCCATATTAGTTAAGACTCCAATCGTGGGCTTAATAATTTTTTCTAATTTCTCCATTTCCAAAACTGTAGAAATTCCAGCTTCAAAAATGCCAAGATTATGTTGTTCATTTATTCCTAATATGGACAATGGAACTCCCACTTGAGAATTATAACTTTTAGGACTTCGAATAATATTAAATTCAGGACTTAAAAGAAAATTGAGCCATTCTTTTACAATTGTTTTTCCATTACTTCCCGTAATCCCTATTATAGGAAAAGAAAAAAGACTTCGATAGTTCGAAGCTATTTGCTGCAGAGCATTTAATGTATTTTCTACAATCAGAAAATTAGCTTTGCCATCAAGTCCATCAGGAATGTGAGTAACAACAAAATTATGAACACCTTTTAAAATTAAATCTTTTATATATAAATGAGCGTCATTATTAGGGCCAACTAGAGCAAAAAAAAGTGTTTGCGGACCATTTTGCAAAGAACGGCTGTCAATGGAAATGTTTTCAATTGTAGTTTCAACAGAATTACCATTCCATTTTGAACGTAGAATACTTGCAATATTTGTGCTATTTAAATTCAATTGTAGTCTATGTTATTTAGTTATTGCCAAACACTATTTCTCTTCATCTTTCCGCATAGCATGATAATAAGCAGCACGGCTCAACGGCTCGTATTCTTCGGTTTCTCCTAACATTACGAGCTTATCATTTGCCGTTTTACGAAAACTATAATTCGCTAGATTTCCCGTCCTTGTGCATACCGCATGAACCTTTGTTACATATTCGGCAGTTGCCATAAGTGCAGGCATCGGGCCAAAAGGATTTCCCTTGAAATCCATATCGAGACCAGCAACAATCACTCGAATTCCTTGATTGGCAAGGTCATTACAAATAGTGACAATTTCATCATCAAAAAACTGTGCTTCATCAATCCCAACCACATCACATCCTTGGGCTAAAATAGCGATATTGGCTGCAGCTGGAACGGGTGTTGAACGAATTTCATTACTGTCGTGAGAAACCACCATTTCCTCATGATAACGCGTATCAATTGCAGGCTTGAAAATTTCTACCTTTTGCTTGGCAAATTGAGCCCGTTTTAATCTTCGAATGAGTTCTTCAGTTTTACCCGAAAACATAGAGCCACAAATGACTTCAATCCACCCAAATTGTTCTTTATGATTTACTGTATTTTCGAGAAACATTTTGTATTTTTCTACCTTAAAAAATGAATAGTTTTTATTACTTTGTAACGGTAATAAATCGATTGGATAAAAATCAATTTTTACCTCGTTTCAAAAGTAGATAATTTTTATCAAAACGAAGATTTACGAAGATTTATTTCGATAAATAAAAATAAAGTAAATTATTGTCTTTACACAAGACTCGAATAACCAAATTTTAAAAAAAGCCTTACTCCTAATAATTTCAAAAGTTATGAAAAAAAAATTGGAAGCCGATTTAATCAGCATTGCACATAGAATATTACAGCTAAAAAACAAATCTGATATCAATCAACTATTTTTAGAAACGCAGAAATTATATGAAAAACTAGCTGTTTTACGATTTGTCGAAGAACATTTTGGAGACCCTAAACCAACTATTGGGCAAGCAGAAGTGGTAGAGAAAATGAAGGAGTTTTTTGAAACTATCAAAGTCCCTGAATTGCAAATAAAAACTAAAAATACTGAAGTAGCTTTAGATCTTGTTCCTGATGCTATTAAAGAAACTAGCATTGAAAACGAATCAATTAGCTACAAAGAGATTGAACCAGTAAATACAACAATTGAAGAGATTGAAGCTGAAAAAGAGTCAGAAATCAATAAGAATGAAACATCTGAACCAATTGAAGATGATTTAATTAAAGCTGTCGAGACGGTTGAATTGAAAAATATTATTGAAATTGAAGAAGAAGCAAAGGAAGAGATCAAAACTGATCCAATTTTTGAAGAAATTGAAGCAGTAAAACAAGAAGTAACACCTAAGAAATCGGAAGCAGTTCAAATTTCTTTTGAAGATCTTTTGGGAGGCAATTATACCGAACCTCATTTTGTAAAGGCAACTCCTTTAGCGAAAAATTCAGAAATCAATACAATCGAATCTACTTTGCCTTTTGATTTTCAAAAAGAAACTGCTTTAAACACTCAACAATTAGAGAAAGAAGAACCCAAAACCATCACTCTAAATGACAAACTAACCAAAGGAATTACCATTGGTTTGAACGACCGAATAGCTTTTGTAAAACATCTTTTTGGCGGAAATAATGAAGATTATAATCGTGTATTGAACCAATTAATTACTTATGATAATTTTCAAGACACCAAAAGTTTCATTGACGAAATGGTAAAGCCGGATTATAATAATTGGGATGGAAAAGAAGATTATGAACATCGTTTTATGGAAATCATTGAGAAAAAATTTCTGTCTTTTTAAGAAATACATCCATTATTGATTTATATTATTATCTCTTTCTTTAAGCAACAAAAATGTCAAAATTATATATCGTCCCTACACCTATTGGCAACCTCGAAGACATGACTTTTCGTGCCATTCGGATTTTAAAAGAAGTAGATTTAATACTAGCTGAAGACACTAGAACAAGTGGAAAATTGCTCAAGCATTTTGAGATTGGCACGCATATGTATAGCCATCACATGCACAACGAGCACAAAACAATCGAAAATTTAGTTTCTAGAATGAAAGCTGGAGAAACAATCGCCTTAATCTCAGATGCAGGAACACCAGCCATTTCAGATCCAGGTTTTTTACTGACTCGCGCTTGTATCGAAAATGGAATAACCGTAGAGTGTTTACCAGGCGCAACGGCTTTTGTCCCTGCTCTTGTCAATAGCGGATTGCCCAATGACAAGTTTATTTTTGAAGGTTTCCTACCCGAAAAAAAAGGAAGACAAACCCGTTATCTCGAACTTGCAGAAGAAACTCGCACTATGATCTTGTATGTTTCCCCACATAAGTTAGTCAAAACTTTAGCCGAATTTATTACCTATTTTGGAGAAGAACGTACTATTTGTGTGTGTAGAGAATTGTCAAAACTACACGAAGAAAACGTAAGAGGGACTACTCGTGAAGTCCTTACTCACTTTGAAAAAATTGCGCCTCGTGGTGAAATTGTAGTCGTAGTAGCTGGAAAACCAATTGTAAAAGAAGCCAAGAAAAGTAAATTTTCGAAAGACGAATAAATCATGCCTCAACCTAAAATTTATATTCTTGGTGCTGGACTAACTGGTCTGACCATTGCTTATTTACTTCAAAAAAAAGGAATTCAATGTCAATTATTAGAAGCAAATTCAAGAATTGGTGGGCGAATTGAGACTATTTCAGGAGAATCTGGTGTAACTATAGAAATGGGAGCTACGTGGTTCAGTCAACAACATCCTTCCCTTTTGGCTTTATTAGACGAACTCCAGTTATCTTATTTTAAACAACATACTAGTGGCATTTCACTATTTGAAACAATGTCTTTTGTGCCTCCTCAAAAATTTGAAATTCCAGAGGCAGAAGCGGCTTCCTTTCGATTAGAAGGTGGGACTGCGAAACTAATAAACACTTTGATTGCTAAAATTGGTTTGGATAATCTAAAAAACAACTCAAAAGTGATTGCTTTAAAATTGGAAAATAACCAAATCGAAATTACAACTGAAAAAGGCGAAACCTATTTGGCCGATAAAGTGATATCTACTTTACCCCCTCATTTGCTAGTAAAAACTATAGTATTTGAACCCTATTTACCTGATTCCTTATTGCAATTGGCCAAGAAAACACACACTTGGATGGGAGAATCCATTAAATTTGCAGTAGAATACCCAACTGCCTTTTGGAAAGAAAATAATTTTTCGGGTACCTTATACAGCCAAGCCAGTATCATTCAAGAAATGTACGATCACAGTAGTGCAGATCATACCAAATTTGCCTTAAAAGGTTTTTTGAATGGAGGAACAAATACCCTTACACTAGAAGAAAGAAAAGATAAAGTAATTCAGCAACTCATTGCCTTTTTTGGTGTGGAAGCGAAAAATTACACTGCCTACTATGAGAAAGTTTGGCGAGAAGACACTCTTACCTTTCTTCCTTATGATCAATTAATAATGGGGCATCAAAACAATGGGCATGCAATGTATAAAAATAAATTCTTTGAAAATAAATTATACATTTCAGGTTCAGAAACAGCCACACAAAATCCAGGCTATATGGATGGAGCAGTAAACGCTGCTCAAACTATCGCCTCTCAATTTTAACATAAATTCGTCAACATGTCTATATCAACATTTTTAGAAAAATTAAAACAAGCACCCGAATCTGTCTCATTTACAGAAACTATTGCAACAATTGAAGAAAACTACACGTTTACACCAACTGCTTTTCAAAATGGCGAACAACACAATGCTGCTGGAGAAAACTCAGGTTCTTGTAAATTATTTGCTTTTGCACTTTTGCAAGAACTATCTGCTACAGAAACATTAGCTTCTTTTGGAGCCTATTATTTTGAAGAAGTTTTAGGAGATCCCAATGGAACCAATCATCAAAATATTCGTAATTTTATAAAAACAGGTTGGGACGGAATTCAATTTGAAGGAGTAGCATTAGTTCAAAAATAAAACATTTTTATTGTAGCATTTATGTTTCATTATTCTTTATTTATAAATATAATGAAACATAAACGCTACATTTTATAATTGATAATTTGTTTGCCAATTTGCTCTACTTGTGTTTGGTCTATTCCTGCCTTAAAAGCATAATCTTTCCAATTCGAAAGCACTTCGTTACACAACTCAATTATTGGTCTTGGTTTTTTAAGGTTTATGTTTTTGGCAACTGCCAATAAATCCTCCAATAAAATATTTTCTCTTTTTCCATTCACACTCATTTGATGTGCTTTTAACCAAAAATTGTCTGGGTTGTAAGCATAAGTCACATCATAGGCTGGAGACAATTGCCAATCCCCATTCGGAAACATCAAAAAAGAAATATTCTTGGTATGGTCGTCTTGATTTCTGGACATTACATTAAAAACCATGCGCCTGTACAATTCTTCCATATCCGAATAAGGCAAACGCATTTGACGCATTACCTGAAAAGCCTGCTCATAAGAATAAGCCCGTGGTTGATTGTAGTCAAAATGAGCAATCCCGCACAGCGTTTGCATGTGAATTTTTTGATTGTTTTGCCTATCAAACCGCTTGGTCATAAAATGCGAACGACCGTTCTCTGACATTAATTTACTTTCAGACATAACGATTCCAGCATCAATAGCCATCAAATAATAAGCATATTCAATATTTCCGTACCCTTTGGGATCTCCCAATTGATGATTGGTAACACCATCAAACTTAATCAGCCAATAATCAAAACCATCCAGTCCATCAACTTGTCCCGAACGTACTTCACCCGAAGTTTTATTGTACGCAATAATGGCTTTGGCTCTTGCCCCTCCCGCAGAACTACCCACTTGCAAAATATCCGAAAACCCTTTTTCGGAATCCATATTGGAATGAAAATCACTACGTGCATCCAAAACTTCCTTGGCAAATTTTACCAATTCCTGAATTTCAATAGGATTCGATTTTTCAACGGCAGCGTTGCTAGCAGGTTCAAACTCCAAAGCACCCATTCCTCGTTTTCCGATATAACAGAGTCGGTCCACAGGAGTAAAATCACTACTGCTTTTACCTTGTTGTACCAGCCAGGCATCAATGATTTGATTACCAAATTTATCCGGCAAACTATCCGCCAATAATCCCGGCAGTCCTTTAAAAGTATCAGGGTTTAATAACGGAAACGAAAAAACTTTTCTACCTCTTTGAGCATCCGCAATAGGCATCATTATAGGAGATAGATCAAGCCCTAATTTAAAAAATTGTTTGTCGTATTCAAAAACACCATAATTCTTTTGTTGATCCCAAAGAACAACCCCAACTTTATGATTCCAAATTTTCACATCGGCAATTGCAATCATAATTAATATGGGTTAGGATCCGAATTTCTAGAAGTAGGCGAAGCTTTTTTACGAAGCTTTCTCTGAGCTTCCATAACCATTATCGGGCTTACTTCGGGTTCTTCATTCAAGTAATTTAATAATTCTAATTTTTCTAAAGCACGCAGCAACTGAATCAAAGTCATTAAATTGATAGCTTTCCCTGTTTCCATCCTGCTTATGGTAATTCTATTGACACCCGATTTCTCTGAAAGTTCCTCCTGCGAAATGTTTTTGTTCAAACGCATTTGTTTTATACTTTTGCAAAGGGTCTCCACAATAGCATTATCTGTTAATGCATACCAGTTTTTGTAGTAGCTTTTTTGTTCCATTATATTTTAAAATTTACTATAACTACGCTTATATGTATCAAATTTACAAATTTTATTTTGTTTTAAATCATCTTTACAAACAAATTAAAAACCTTTTTTAATGCTGTTTTTAATTTAAAAATTTTAAATTCGTATTCCAAAGATTATCGCTTGTACAAGACTTTAATTGCTATTCTTAATCTATAAAAACCACTCAACAAAAATGCGTTGGACATTAAAGCCAAAACCTAATGAAGAAAAAATAAAGCATTTAGCTCAAGCTTTGAATGTAGAAGAATTTGTTGCTACATTATTAATACAAAGAGGCATAGAAACATTTGAGCAAGCCAGACACTTTTTTAGACCCAGCTTAGATGATTTACACAATCCTTTCTTGATGAAAGATATGGACAAAGCCGTCGAACGCATTGAAAAAGCGATAGTAAATCAAGAAAACATACTCGTTTTTGGCGATTATGATGTCGATGGAACCACCGCAGTATCTCTAGTTTCTTCCTACTTAAGAACGTTTTACCCAAACGTTGCTACCTATATTCCAGATCGGTATGCTGAGGGATATGGTATCTCGTATAAAGGAATTGACTTTGCCGATGATAACGGTTTTTCACTCATAATTGCTTTGGATTGTGGTATAAAATCAATCGACCATGTCGCTTACGCAAAAGAACGAAACATTGATTTCATCATTTGTGATCACCACAGACCAGGCCCATCTTTACCAGAAGCAGTTGCTGTCTTGGATCCAAAAAGAGAAGATTGTCATTATCCTTATGATGAATTATGCGGTTGTGGTGTAGGATTTAAACTCATCCAAGCCTTAGGAACAAACCGCGACCAAACAATAGAAGACCTTGTATTATACCTTGACTTAGTAGCAACAGCCATTGCCGCAGATATTGTCCCAATGACAGGTGAAAATCGTGTTTTGGCCTACTTTGGTTTGCAAGTAATAAATGCTGAACCGAGACCTGGAATCAAAGCATTAGTACATCAAGTAAAAAAGAAAACACTAGACATCACAGACGTTGTTTTTATAATTGCGCCTCGAATCAATGCTGCGGGACGAATAAAACATGGTAATCATGCTGTTGAACTATTGACTGAATTTAATTTTGAACAAGCACAGCAATTTGCTTCCGAAATTGAACAATACAATTCGGATCGAAAAGATTTAGACAAACAAATTACCAAAGAAGCACTTTTGCAAATCATCGAAAACCAAGAAGAAAAAAACTATACTTCAGTAGTTTTTCAAGAAGATTGGCACAAAGGAGTTATCGGAATAGTGGCTTCTCGATTGATAGAAACCTATTACCGCCCGACACTCGTTTTTACAAAAAGTGGTGACAAATACGCCGCTTCGGCACGTTCTGTAAAAGGATTTGATGTGTATAATGCTCTAGAAGCTTGCTCGGAACATTTGGAGCAATTTGGAGGACATATGTATGCTGCAGGAATGACTTTAAAGGAAGAAAACTACCAAATTTTTAAAAATGCATTTGAGAAAATAGTACACGAAACCATTCAGCCTGATCAATTAACTCCAGAAATTACCATTGACGCCGAAATCAATTTTGAAAATATTACGCCTAAGTTAATTCGTATATTAAAACAGTTCGAGCCTTTTGGGCCATTAAACATGACCCCAATTTTCCTTTCCAAAAAAGTTAAAGATACTGGTTATGCTAAAACTTTAGGTTCTGAGGAGGAGCATTTAAAATTATTCGTTAAGCAAAACAATTCCGAAGGCCTTACAGCTATAGGATTTGGACTAGGAAATAAAAAGAAAACAACAGACCATCAAAAAGAATTTGAAGCCGTATATTGCATCGATGAAAATGAGTGGAATGACAAAGTGAGCATTCAATTACGACTAAAAGACATTCAATAATTTAAAATGAAAAAAAACGACCCTTACGCAGCCCTCAGATTCAAGGAATTCAACACCTTTTTATTAATTCGTTTTGCCATGGTTTTTGCCTGGTCCATGCAGTTCATTATTATTGAATGGGAAGTCTATAGAATCACAAAAAGTGCTTTGTCCTTAGGTATTATTGGTTTAATGGAGATTATTCCAGCCATTGCAGTCTCCTTGTTTGCCGGTCACTTTGTGGATCAAAATGAAAAAAAAGGGCTTTTACTCAAGTGTATTCTGGGTTTTTCGGTTATAAGTTTAGGATTGTTTTTAATTACTTTACCCGAAATCGCAAATGGAATTTCTACAAATACAATCTTATACATTATTTACTTTTTAGTATTCTTAGGCGGAATTGTTCGTTCTTTTATAGGCCCAACCGTTTTTTCCCTATTGGCATTGATTGTTCCCAAAAGCGCCTATTCAAATGCTGCAACTTGGAGCAGTTCAGTTTGGCAAGTTGGTTCAGTCGTAGGACCTGCTGTTGCGGGTTTTTCCATTCATTTAATAGGAGTTCATTGGTCTTTGAGCTTAGTACTAGCGTTTTCTGTGTTTGCTTTATTGCTATTAACCCAAATAGAAAAGAAACCTATTTTGAATCCAAAAATTGGCGAACCTGTAATGGAAAGTTTGAAAGAAGGAGTCAAATTTGTATTCAACAATAAAACCATTTTAAGTGCTTTGACACTGGATATGGCGGCCGTTTTATTTGGTGGAGCAGTTGCATTACTACCCATTTTCGCCTTGGACATTCTAAAAGTAGGCCCACAAGGATTTGGTTTCTTGAGAGCTGCTCCAGCTATTGGCGCCATCTTGACTATGTTTTTTACAGCTTATGTACCTGTGAACAAAAATGCGGGAATGAAACTTTTGACAGCCATCTTTTTGTTTGGAGTTTGCATCATTATTTTTGGACTATCCACAACATTTTGGGTTTCGCTTTTGGCATTATTTTTTAGTGGCGTAGTCGATGGGATATCTATGGTGATTCGCCAAACTATTTTACAGCTTAAAACTCCCGATCACATGCGAGGGAGAGTTGCCTCTGTAAATTCAATATTCGTAGGCTCTTCGAATGAATTAGGCGCTTTTGAGAGCGGATTGACCGCGAAATTAATGGGAACAGTAACAGCAGTAGTATTTGGTGGAAGTATGACACTCATCATTGTGCTCTTTACTGGATTTCTTTCGCCAGAATTCAGAAAACTAGATCTAACTAAAGATTTAGAAGATCATGAAAATCAAGCGTAAGGGCGATAATAATTGACTAAATGTCAAAATCCTATTTTTGGGCTATATTCCAAATACTTATTTTTGTTCGGGTTTGAAAACCTAATTTTTCATAGAGCTTTATCGCGCCAATATTTGATTCAGACACGTGTAAAAAGGGAGTTTTATTTTGCTCAAAAATAGTATTAACCGTATGAGTGACTAATTGTTTCGCATATCCTTTCCCCGTATGGTCAGGATGTGTTATCACCGCGCTTACTTCAATGTAATCCTCCATTTGCATGCGTTCTCCGGTAACAGCAACAAGCTGATTGTTTTTGTAAATTCCGTAATAATTTCCTAAAGAAGCAGTTTTCTTTTTAAAATATTCTGGATAAATAATTTTGACCAATCCTAATAAATCCTCAATATGCTCCTCCTGCAATTTTATAATTTGTTCTTCAATTTTTCCTTCAATTTTGTCATGAATAATCATTTGCAAGCAGATTAATTCAGTATTCAATTTTAGATTATTAGGAACAGTTGGTTTTTGTCCAATTATAAAAAAAGTATTGGCAAGTTTAGCATATGCTGAAATAGATTGCTCTATAGTATCAATGGCTATAAAACCACCAAAAGGGCAGTAATCGGGATGATAAAATTTTATAGTTCCAAAATCTATTCCGAAATCTTTATGCGTTTCGGATATTGAATACCAAACGGGATTGTCTAATTTATGATTGCCAGTTGCCATTTTGATTGTAATTATAAGATACCGAAAGCAAGTAGTAGTAAAATTTATCCAAACTTTTTCACCTCAAATGTTTCGCCATCAAAAACGCCATAGGTAAAATAACTAATCCAATCGCCTAGATTAACATATTCTGAATTCTCGCCTACTGACTTGATCATCGGCAGATGACGGTGTCCAAAGACAAAATAATTGTAATGTTTGCTTTCTAGTTTTCGCTTGGCATAGAGTATAAGCCATTCATTTTCTTCTCCCAAAAATTTCACATCCTCATCACCAGAAATTAATTTATTTTTCACCGAAAGGTATTGCGCCAATTTCACTCCAATATCGGGATGTAACCATCTAAAAAGCCATTTGGAAAACGGATTCGTAAACACTTTTTTCATGCGTTTGTATCCCATATCGCCAGGCCCTTTACCATCGCCATGACCTATCAAAAAGGTTTTATTTCCAAAAGTATATTCTTGATTGTCATGATAAACAGGAATATTCAACTCGGTTTCAAAATAATCGGCCATCCATAAATCATGGTTTCCTACAAAGAAATAAATCGGGATTCCGCTGTCGCGAATTTCGGCTAGTTTACCTAAAACACGAACAAATCCTTTGGGAACAACTGTTTTGTATTCGAACCAAAAATCAAATAAATCACCTAAAAGAAAAATGGCTTCGGCATCTACTTTTACTTCATCGAGCCAAGCAACAAACTTTTTTTCTCTTGGAAAACTTAATTCAGGAGTTGGAGCTCCAAAATGTTGATCGGAAGCGAAGTAGATTTTTTTATTGTTTGATAATTGCATGAACTAGGTATAAATTATTGGTTGTCGCTGGCAAACCATTCGGCGAATGACGACTCGGTTTCTTGCAATTTCAATGAAAAAAGTTGAATGCCTTCAGGCAATCTGCTGATGATTCTTTGAGAAAAATCGACTACCATATTTTCACTAGTAGGTTGATAATCTACCAATATTACATGGTGTCCACGGTTTTTCAATTCGTTTGCCAATTCAATATGTGGAGTTGTTTCGTTAAAAACAGTTGCATGATCAAACTGATCAACAATCTCTTCTTTGACGATTTTTTTCAAATCCGAAAAGTCAATAACCATTCCAAACTTTACATTGTTTCGATCTGTAATTGGTGTTCCGATAACAGTAACGGACAATTTATAACTATGCCCGTGAACATTTTTGCATTTTCCGTCATATCCGTATAATGCGTGACCGGTTTCGAAACTAAATTGTTTGGTGATTCTAATATTGCTCATTGTAGATCTATTTTGGGTGCAAATTTAATGAATAAGTATGAGAAAAGCTCTTTTAAAATGGGATTCCCTTGCTAGCAACAACTAGCCCTGATGGAAACGGCATCCTTTTTATGAGGTGATTTTTCTTCACCTTATAAAAAGATATAGTGTACAGCAGGAAATAGCTCCTAATAATTGGCAAAACATTTCGATTAAAGTAAATATAATTGTTATTTTGTAGAATCAAATTTTAGCTCATTATGTTCCAAAACATTTTTAAATATATTCCTTTTTTTCTGTTGCTTTTTTTTATGAGTTGTGCCAAAAGAGGCTCTATAACTGGTGGTTTGAAAGATACCATTGCACCGACATTAAAATCCAGTTACCCAGAAAATTATTCTGTGAAATTTCAGGGCAACAAAATCAAACTTGTTTTTGACGAAAATATAAAACTTAAAGACATAAACAAGCAGTTGATAATTTCGCCACCGATGAAGAATGAACCATTAATCATTCCGACAACTGCAACAAAAAATCTAACGATCACTTTAAAAGATACGTTACTCCCAAACACCACTTATAGTCTGAATTTTGGACAAAGTATTGCCGATAATAACGAAGGAAATCCATACAACCAATTTAAATATGTTTTTTCTACCGGAGATTATATCGATTCTTTGGCACTTGGCGGAAGAGTAAAAGATGCTTATGATAAGGAAGTTGCCTCTTTTGTTTCGATTATGCTGTATGAAGCCAATGAAAAATTCAACGATTCTACAATTTTCAAGGAGAATCCACGATACATTACCAATACATTGGACAGTTTAAAAACGTTTCGATTAGAAAATTTGAAAGCAGGAAAATACTTTTTGATTGCATTGAAAGACAATAATAAAAATAACAAGTTTGATCCAAAATCAGACCGAATTGGATTTAACAAACAAATAGTTTCCATTCCAAATGACACTGTATTTGAACTGGAATTATTCAAAGAAGAATTGCCATTTAAAGCTTTAAAACCAAGTCAAGCTTCAGGTAACAGATTGGTATTAGGATTTGAAGGGAAGGAAAATAGCAAAGGAGAGAAGCCAAAAATCACCTTGAAAAACAAAGATCAAATCATCCCTACCTTTATTACGAAACTAAACAAAAAAGATTCATTGCAAGTTTGGTTTAATCCTTTGAAAGCAGATTCGCTTTCGCTAAATTTTGAAAAAGGCAAGTACAAAAAAGATTTTTCTTTTAAAATTAAAAAACAAAAAATTGACACTGTAAATCTTAAAGCCGTGCAAAGTGGTGTATTGAATTTTAGAGACCGATTTACATTGGAATCCAATACTCCATTGGTGAAATTTGACAAATCAAAAATGAAACTTATTGATAAAGATTCGGTAGCAGTTGACTTTACCACAGCTTATAATGAGTACACTCAAGAATTGTTTGTAGATTTTAAAATAGAAGAAGCACAGAAATACAATTTGAAAATGATGCCTGGCGCTGTTACCGATTTTTTTGAAAAAACCAATGACACTTTATCTTTTAGGACCAGTACAAGAAACCGTTCGGATTATGGGAATCTTATAGTGTCTCTGAAAAATGTAAACCGATTTCCCGTTATCATTCAATTGACCGATGAAAAAGGGACAATTGTTAAAGCTAGTGAATATACCGAGAGCAAAACAGAAATTGAATTCAATCTTCTTGAACCTTTTCTGTACACCCTTCGCGCCATTTATGACGACAACAAAAACAAGGAATGGGACACTGGTAGTTATCTTGAAAAAAAGCAAGCGGAAGAAGTTATCTACTTATCCAAAGAAGTTGATGTGAGGGTCAATTGGGATGTTAATCAAATTTTTGATTTGAGTATTCCGTATACGCCAGAACCAAAAAAGAAAATTGCAAAGCCTAAACCTAAAACCAATTCATTTTAATACAAAAGGATCTTGGTCACTTAAAAAATTAAATTTTTCTCTAGCCAAAAGCTGTTCTGCTTTGTTTAATTCGACTATAAAAACACCATCATTCTCAACAGGTTCTACTATGTAATCTCCCATAAAATTTACAACTTGAGAATGACCGTTGTATTGAAAATTGTTGTCATCTTCTCCAATTCTATTAACCCCTACAGTGTAACACATGTTTTCAATAGCGCGTGCTTTGAGTAACGCATCCCAAGCGTTAATGCGTGTTTTGGGCCAACTGGCGATATAAACGAGTAAGTCATAATGATCTGCGTTTCTAGAAAAAACAGGGAAACGCAAATCATAACAAATCAGTGGACAAATTTTCCATCCTTTGTATTCAATAATTAATTTTTTGGTACCTGCTGTATAAATTTTATCTTCTCCAGCCAATGTAAACAAATGTTTTTTGTCGTAGAACTGAATATCCCCTGTTGGGAAAACGAATAGCAATCGGTTATAGAAATTTTTGTTTTCTTCAATAATTAAACTCCCCATTATTGCGGTATTTTTTGCTTTCGCTAAAGAAATAAGCCAGATTACTGTTTCTCCCTGCATGGTTTCGGCAACAACGTCGGGCTTCATAGTAAAACCAGTAGTAAACATTTCGGGAAGTACTATTAAATCAACTTTTTCTGCAATCGAATTGATTTTTAATTCGAAATCGATTCTGTTTTTCTCTGGGTTTTCCCAATACAATGATGATTGAATGAGTGCGATTTTCATATTGAAAAATTTACTGTTTAACAAAGATACGCAAAAGATAAAAAAAGATCTGGGAACGTTTATAGAAACAAAAAAACGCATCCAAATGAATAGATGCGTTTTAAAAATCATAAAAAAAAATTTTATTTGCCTTTTTCTGCCTTTTTTAATGCCTTATTGGCCTCATTATTGATCTCATCAAAATCATTATCCTTTAAGTTATAAGTTAAGGCTCCATAAGAATAATAAACGGGATCTCCAGTTTTACCATTTACAACTTGCAAATATTTATTAGCATTCATACTAACGTATCTTAAATAAAAAATAGCTTCATTATTTAAAATCTTTTGCTCTAAATCAGCATCAGAAATAAATTCGTATTTATATTCATAATCTTCTAAAAGTTCTTTAACCTCTTTTTCTTCTCTTAATTTTTCAGTCATTTTCCATGGATTGTATTCCATTTTATATACTTCTGGAATATAGAGCACTTTATCTTTAAGATCTTTTATTTCTGGCCTTGAAAAATCATCATAGAGTCCATAATGTTCTTCTTTGGTTAGAGATAGGCTAATTTGTTGAAAATAATTTTTCAACATCCCAAGATTTGCATTTGTAAAACATTGCTCTGTATACATTTTTTCATAAAGTGAAGAGGTCTTTTCATCTGAACCTCTACTTTTCATCATTTCAATAAGAAAGCTATTAGTCGAACAAAGAGGTACTCTAGCTAAATCAGTTGAATTTTCAATAAAAATGCTTTCTAATTTGCTTGAATAATGTTTGTCTCCCTTTTTAAGTTTTATAAAGTTTTTTTCAAATTTTTCTGGATTAATATTTCTTAGTATTAAATTATTATGGGTATATACTGTTCCTTTAGATGATACTATGATATCACCATAAAGTTTGGCAATTGAAAAATTTCCATTTGCATAATCAAGAATATTAAAAGTATTAAAATCAACGACTAAAAAAGGAGTTACTGTCCAAGCCTCTGTTAATATTTTCACGTATTCCGCTTTTTCATAGACATTTGAAAGAACAAAAACAGTGGTTGTCTTTTTAAATGCTTCTATATCCCCTTTTTTGAACTCATCATCTGCTCCTCTATAAGAAGGACTAATAGCTACTTGAGCATAGTTTTTTGCACTTAAAATTAGAGCAATAATTAGTATAATTTTTTTCATTATATAAATGGTTTTTTAGTTAGAACATTATATTTAAACTTCTTTTTATCCAGATACCGCATTAGAAATCTGGATTCAACAATAATCTCTTTATATTAATCCATTAAAAAACGCACCCAAATGAATGGATGCGTTTCTTTTAGTTAACTAAATTGTATTGTAAATTATCCTTGCAAACTTGCAGATAAATATTCTCTATTCATACGAGCAATAGTCTCTAGGGAAATTCCTTTTGGACATTCTACTTCACAAGCACCAGTATTGGTACAGTTACCAAAACCTTCAGCATCCATTTGAGCCACCATATTTAATACACGATCTGTAGCTTCTACTTTACCTTGTGGTAAAAGTGCAAATTGAGACACTTTTGCAGCAACGAATAACATAGCCGAAGAGTTTTTACAAGTAGCTACACAAGCTCCACAACCAATACAAGTAGCCGCATCAAAAGCTCTATCTGCATCATGTTTAGGAATTGGAATAGTGTTTGCATCAACTGGATTTCCAGAAGTATTTACAGATATAAATCCACCTGCATGTTGAATTCTGTCAAAAGAACTTCTGTCCACCACTAAATCTTTTATAACTGGAAATGCTTTGGCTCTAAATGGTTCAATAAAGATTACATCACCATCCTTGAACATTCTCATGTGCAATTGACAAGTTGGTATTCCCCTATCTGGTCCGTGCGCTTCTCCATTGATAAACAAAGAACAAGTTCCACAAATTCCTTCGCGACAATCGTGATCAAAAGAAACTGGCTCATCTCCTTTGTTAATTAACCCTTCGTTAAGAACGTCAAGCATTTCAAGAAAAGACATGTCTCCTTCAATTCCATCTAATGGGTACTCAACAATTTTTCCTTTGTCTTGGGCGTTTTTTTGACGCCATATTTTTAATGTAAGTTTCATTTTTAGAATGTATTAAGTAGTTTGAATTAAGTATTAAGACTTATTCAACCTACTATTTATAACTACGAGTTACTAATTTAATGTTTTCAAATACCAATGGTTCTTTGTGTAAAACTGCATCGCTTGGTTTTCCTTTGTATTCCCATGCCGCAACATAAGCAAAGTTTTCATCATCACGTTGTGCTTCACCTTCTTCAGATTGGTATTCTTCACGGAAGTGTCCTCCACAAGATTCATTACGGTGTAATGCATCTTTAGCAAACAATTCTCCTAGTTCAAGGAAATCAGCAACGCGTCCTGCTTTCTCTAGTTCTTGGTTGAAACTATCCGCAGTTCCTGGTACTTTAACATCTTTATAAAACTCCTCACGCAAAGCTGCAATTTCCTCGATAGCTTCAGTCAATCCTTTAGCATTACGAGCCATACCTACTTTGTCCCACATGATTTTTCCTAATTTCTTGTGGAAATAATCAACAGAATGTGTTCCTTTATTGTTTATGAATTTTTCGATCTGATCTTTTACTTTCTTCTCAGCTTCAACAAATTCAGGTAAATCTGTAGAGATTGTTCCTGTTTTAATATCCGGAGCCAAATAATCTCCAATGGTATAAGGTAATACAAAATATCCATCAGCCAAACCTTGCATCAAAGCAGAAGCTCCTAATCTGTTTGCTCCGTGATCTGAGAAATTTGATTCCCCAATAGAGAAACATCCAGGAATTGTTGTTTGTAAGTTATAATCAACCCAAGTTCCACCCATAGTATAGTGTACCGCTGGGTATATCATCATTGGAGTTGTATAAGGATCCTCGTCTACGATTTTCTCATACATTTGGAATAAGTTACCGTATTTGTTTGCAACAACAGCTGCTCCCAATTTGATGATAAGCGCTTTATCGTTCGCATCCAAACCTTTTACATAGGCTTGTTCTTTTCCGTAACGTTGAATGGCTGCAGCAAAATCCAAATAAACTGCTTCACCTGTTTTGTTTACTCCAAAACCGGCATCACATCTTTCTTTGGCAGCACGAGAAGCTACATCACGAGGAACTAAATTTCCAAAAGATGGATATCTTCTTTCTAAGTAATAATCTCTTTCTGCTTCGGACAAATCAGCTGGTTTTTTCTTTCCTTCACGAATTGCTTTTGCATCTTCTAGTTTTGCAGGAACCCAAATACGACCATCATTACGCAATGACTCTGACATCAATGTTAATTTTGACTGGTGGTCTCCAGAAACTGGTATACAAGTTGGGTGAATTTGAGTGTAACAAGGATTTGCAAAAAATGCGCCTTTTTTATGGATTTTCCATGCTGCAGTAGCATTACTTCCCATAGCATAAGTAGAAAGGAAAAATACATTTCCGTATCCTCCAGAAGCAATTACTACAGCATGAGCTGAGTGCCTTTCTATCTTTCCACTTACAAGATCACGAGCAATAATTCCTCTTGCTTTACCATCAACCAATACTAAATCTAGCATTTCGTGACGGGTGTGCGATTTTATTTTTCCACGACCAATTTGGCGGTTCATTGCAGAATAAGCCCCTAGCAACAATTGTTGACCAGTTTGACCTTTAGCATAGAATGTTCTGGCTACCAAAGTTCCTCCAAAAGAACGATTGTCTAACAATCCACCATATTCACGTGCCAAAGGAACTCCTTGCATCACACATTGGTCAATTATATTTGTCGAAACTTCAGCCAAACGGTGAACGTTTGCTTCACGAGAACGGTAATCTCCTCCTTTTATAGTATCATAAAACAAACGGAAAGTTGAATCTCCATCTCCTTGATAATTTTTTGCTGCATTAATCCCCCCTTGTGCTGCAATGGAGTGTGCACGACGTGGAGAATCTTGAAAACAAAATGTTTTTACGTTATACCCTAATTCTGCCAAAGTTGCTGCAGCAGAACCTCCAGCAAGTCCAGTTCCAACAACAATAATATCAATATTACGTTTGTTTGCTGGATTTACTAAATTAATATGATCTTTATAATTTGTCCATTTGTCCGAAATTGGACCACTAGGAATTTTTGAATCTAATGCCATTATAATTGAATATTAAATTTGATTAAAATGATGAAATAATGCAATGAAAATAAAACCAAAAGGAACTACAATTGCAAATGCATATCCTAATTTGTGAAGCGCTTTGGCGTACTTATTGTCAAACCCTACGGATTGAAAAGAAGAATTGAAACCATGCCATAAGTGCAAAGCCAATAATACAAACGCAACACAGTATAATCCTGTACGAACTGGGTTCTCAAATTTGTGAACCAATTCACCAAAATATCTTGTTTCTTCAATTGGATTTACCTCTACATACTTGTAAACCATTTCATGAAACCAAAAATCATACATATGCAATCCTAAAAATGCTAAAACTACCAATCCAGAAATAATCATATTTCTAGAAGCCCACGAA
Organism: Flavobacterium rarum (SeqCode); assembly: GCF_965234445.1. Lineage (GTDB taxonomy): Bacteria > Bacteroidota > Bacteroidia > Flavobacteriales > Flavobacteriaceae > Flavobacterium > Flavobacterium rarum. The sequence continues at coordinate 164,734 of NZ_OZ248504.1, forward strand.
GCATTTGCGGCTCCATTGTAATTTGCATATTTAATCGGTCTTGCACTTCTGTTTTTAAGTTCCAAAACGAAACCCATTACAAAGTGAAAAATAACACCTGCGACCAAAACAGGTTGCATTACAAACTGGATCAACGGATTGTAACCCATAAAATGTGACATCGCATTAAAAGTATCAGCACTAAAAACTGATATGAAATTAATAAAAAAGTGCAGCGATAGAAACGAAATCAAAAAAAGTCCTGAAAGCGCCATAGCTACTTTTTTAGCTATAGACGACTTCAATATTGCAGATTTTGCCATAATAATATAAATGTTTTATTTTTTAAAAAGTCGAACAAATTTAAGTAAATTAGGAACGAATCACAACCATTTTCACTGTTTTACTGTGTTATTTATAATGATTTTAAAGTGTTTAATCAAAAAACTAACAATTCATCAAAAATTAAGTACTAACATCCTAAATATCTGTTTGTTTGTTAAACATTACTTAAAAAATTCAAAAATCCTCTTTTATGAATTAATCAAATAAAACTCTTTAATTAATAAATTTGTTGACAAATAATCGATTTTGCAATTGCATTTTTTATAATTAAACAAAAACACAAAAAACACCTTTTTTGTGTATCTAAAAAAATTGAAATTCTAATTTGGAGTCATAATTTTGCTTAAAAAAATTGGAAATGAAAATCGGAATTGACGCTATAGCTTTTGATGTTGCCAAATTACACTTACCCATAAAAACATTAGCACTTGCTAGAAAGATAGAACCCGAAAAACTAGAAAAAGGATTAGGTTTATTAAAAATGACTTTGCCCGACGTACATCAAGACACAGTGGTGTTTGGAGCCAATGCTTTGACTAAATTAATTCAAGACAATAATGTAAACCTAAATGAAATTGCAAGAATTTATGTTGGAACCGAAAGTGCAATTGACAGTTCCAAACCCATAAGCTCTTTCTTAATTTCTCTAATGGAACAAAAATTCGGAGAACATACTTTATCCGAATGCGATGTAGTCGATTTTACTTTTGCCTGTATTGGCGGTGTTGATGCCATGCAAAACTGTTTGGACTTTGTTCAACTTAATCCAACCAAAAAAGCAATAGTAGTCACCACCGATTTTGCCAAATACGACTTAAATTCTACTGGCGAATATACTCAAGGAGCTGGAGCTTTGGCGATGTTAATTTCTACAAATCCAAGGATTATTACTTTTGAAAATCATTGGGGAGTAAGCACGAAAGGAGTTTTTGACTTTTTCAAGCCTTATCGCACACTTTCAAAAACAGAAATTACTGGAAACACTACCAACGAATCTTGGTTTGACAATTTAGAAAGTGAAATTGAAATCCACAAAGACCAACCTGTTTTTGATGGTCAATATTCGAACCAATGTTATATGGATCGAACAAAAGAGGCTTATTTTTCATTCAAAAAACTAAAAAACACTCAAGGAACAATTTATGAATCTTGGAAAAGTATTGTAATGCATTTACCTTATGCTTTTCAAGGGAGAAGAATGCTGTCTGAAATATATGCCTTGGATGCTTCAACTTTGATTCTTACAGGAGAAGAAACCCCCTCAGAATACCAAAACAAATTAAAAGAAATCAGTAAATCTGAAGATTATCAAACATTTGTGACCAAAAAATTACTACCCGCAGAATTGGCTTCCTCCTTAATTGGAAACTTATATACCGGCTCTATCTTTATGGGATTACTTTCTACTTTGGCACATTTTTATGATACAAATAAAGAAATAACCAATACCAAATTCGGATTTCTTGCTTACGGAAGTGGTTCTAAATCTAAAGTATTTGAAGGCACCATTCAACCCGAATGGAAATCGGGACTAGCTAATATTTCCCTTTTTGAAACATTGGAAAAAAGTTTTGAAATTGATTTTGATACTTATGAAAAGTTACACAAAAAGGAACAAAAACAAAGTGCAAAAGAACCTAAAAATGAATGGGTTTTGGATCGAATAGAAACAGAAATTCCAAATTTAATTGGGGCTCGTTATTACAAATGGGCTGATTAACGTTAAGAGATTTTAGATTGGAGATTAATGAATTTTGATTTAAGATTTTGCAATAGCAAATAAAGCCCCGTATATTTTTCGGATCTCTAACATCTGAGATGCTTCTACATTTTGGTACCGCTCAATGCCATTAAGGATTAAGCTTTGTTATTTCTCGCAAAGACGCTAAGGCGCAAAGTTCAGAACTATTTTCTTCGCGCCTTAGAGTCTTTGCGAGAACTAGATATAGAAAAAATAGCAAGAAAGCATTAATTTTATGTCTTTGCGCTATAGTTAGTGTCAAAATCGTTAATCAAAAATCAGCAATCATTTTATCTCAACTATACTTAGACATATAATCCTGAACAGTAGCATCAGTCTTTTCATTTCTAAGTTTTTGATTCAGATGAATCGGAGGCGAGGCTCTTTCCATACAATCTTTAACAGAACAGGTTTCACAAGTTACTCCGACCAATTGTTTTTGAACCGCATCACCTTCAATAAACTTAAATTTCTTCTTAACCGAAGGTGTTATTAATATCCCAACCGAAATACTTCTCAAGCAATTTTTCTTGAAAGGATCAGGCGTAGCTGATGAAAAAACAAGATATTCATTATTACTGTTTTCATAGCGCGAAATCTGAGCGTCAAAAAAATGTTCTTTTTTTTGCTTCAAGGACTCTACAATGGTTTTTATAGAAACCCATCTTCTGCAATAATGCTCGTTCATTTCATTGGCATGTGGCTCCTGCTGATTGGTAATGTGTAACTCTTTTTTGATTTGATACGTGTCTGCTCCAATTTCGTGAGACAACCGAAGAAAAAAGAGGTTTTTTATTTGAAAATCTTTTGGCAGAATATTTGTCAATCTTTGGTAAAATGACTCAGGAGAAACATTGAATTTCCCCATTAGTTTGACCATCTCTTGTGGTTTTGGATTGCTATTTGATAAAAAGGAATCTAATTCGTCTATCAAATGTTGTCTTGGTAATAATAAGGCTCCAGCAAAATAAGAGGCGTAAAAATTATTAAGAACCTGATCAAAATTTTCAAATTTTATCCAACTAAAAGTGAACAACCTTTCGGTAATTTCCAAATAATTATAGGCAATTTCTTTAGCTAAAATAAACGCTTTCTGAGAAGAATCAATCCCTATTGAAAGCAATAATGTTTTGCTTTTTGGAACAAAAATAGATCGTAAATCACCCAACTCGTCTTGTTCTGAGAAAACAATTTCCTTAATTGTATAACCATATTCCTCAATTAAAACAGCAGACAACTCTTCTATAGATATATTTGCGTCAATATTAATGTGAAAAGCTTTGCAGAACAATAATACTTTTTCTTCAAGATCTTCAAAATAATTATTATGCGCTTCTTGATACGAACGCAAGGAAGCCAAGAAAAAACTTTCTCGGGTTAAATTATAATGCTGTGCAATTTCGATAATAGTACTAATAAAGGCATTGACCTTAGCAGGAGCATTGGCAATAATATCAATTAAATCTGCCTCTTGGATCCCAAAAAGGTCTAGCGGAATCTCTTTCAAAATTCCCGATTTTAATATTTCACCTATCGGAGCAAGATTATTATCCAGTTTCAAAGACACCATGTTGTCGTATGTCACTTCCAATTTCTCCGCCAAAAGAATGATTTTGTCTGTTTTCGGATATTTCTTTCCTTTTTCTATCTCGTTCAAATACGATTTGGAGAGCTCCGTTATTTTGGCTAAACCAAATAATGACAAATCTTTGTTTGTCCTAGCCTGCTTGAGTTTAAGCCCAAATATTAGCTTGATATATTCCTTTTCTACGTTCATAAAATCAAAGATAAACTAAAAAAATTCAAACCATAAAAAAATTATTTTTCATTTTTTGCGAACGTTCGCTTGTTTTGTAAAAAACTTTTTGTAGTATTGCAATATCAAAATGATTGAGCTATGAAAAACCAAACCGAAACCACCGAACAAAAATTCCAAATTACAAATGGAATCACAGAGCAGTATCCAGAAATATTGACGGATAATGCCATGGAGTTTTTAACTGAATTGCATCGAAAATTTAATAACAGAAGACTTTCGTTATTAGAAGACCGCAAAAAACAACAAGTCCTTTTTGATGCTGGAGCTTTACCATCTTTCCCTGCTGAAACTAGAATGATTAGAGATAGTAATTGGGTTACTGCAACTACTCCAAGAGACTTATTAGACAGAAGGGTCGAAATTACTGGACCTGTAGATCGCAAAATGGTCATCAATGCACTTAATTCTGGAGCCAATACTTTTATGGCCGATTTTGAGGATAGCACCTCTCCTACATGGAGTAACTTAATGGAAGGTCAAAAAAATCTGATTGATGCAGTAAACAAAACCATAACTCTGGAAGACACTACAAAAAATAAAAAATACGCACTTAATGAAAAAACAGCTGTTTTAATTGTAAGACCAAGAGGTTTGCATTTGAATGAAAAAAACATATTAATCGATGGTCAAGAAACATCAGGTTCTTTACTCGACTTTGGACTATATGCTTTTCACAATCATGAGGAATTATTTAAAAACGGAACGGCTCCCTATTTCTACTTACCAAAGTTGGAACATTATCTTGAAGCAAGATGGTGGAATGAAGTTTTCGAATTTGCACAAGAATACTTAGGCGAACAAAACGGAACTTTCAAAGCAACCGTTTTGATCGAAACAATTACCGCAAGTTTTCAATTGGACGAGATCATTTTTGAATTAAGAGATCATATAGTAGGATTGAATTGTGGCCGTTGGGATTATATTTTTTCTTTCATAAAAAAACTAAGAAAAAACAAAACGTACATCGTTCCGAATCGCGATCAAGTAACAATGAACACACCATTTATGAGCGCCTATTCACAATTGGTAATTCAACGATGCCACAAACGTAACATCCATGCAATAGGCGGAATGGCAGCTCAAATTCCCATCAAGAATAACGAAGAAGCTAATAACATTGCGTTTGACAAAGTAGTTACTGATAAACGAAGAGAAGTTCAGAACGGACACGACGGTACTTGGGTAGCGCATCCCGATTTGGTGCCTTTAGCAAAATCCGTTTTCGATAAATACATGCCTACTCCAAATCAAATATTTATAACAAGAGAGGATGTAAACGTTATTGCAGAGGATTTATTAGCTGTACCAAAAGGCACTATCACTGAAGAAGGTGTTCGAAAAAACATCAGTATTTCAGTTCTTTATATAGCATCATGGCTGAATGGACAAGGTGCGGCTGCTTTACACCATTTGATGGAAGATGCAGCAACAGCAGAAATATCTAGATCTCAATTGTGGCAATGGCTACAAAACGAAGTGATTTTAGATAATGGGAAAACTTTGACTGAAGATTATTACCATCGTGTGGCTATGGAAGAATTTGAAAAAATTAAAAAAATAGTTGGAGATGAAAACCATGAGAAAAAAAATTATCATTTGGCAGAACAACTATTAGATACTTTAGTAGTAAATGACAATTTCATAGAATTTTTAACTTTAATTGGGTATAAATATCTTTAGCAATATAAAAAGTAAAGACTACTTCATTATTCAAATAATAAAAAAACAACAAAATTATAAACAAAATCTATTAAACTTAAAACACCATGAAGACCACAGAAACAAGAATTCAAGAATTAATTGCTGACTGGATTACAAACCCAAGATGGAAAGGCATCGAACGTCCATATACTGCCGAAGAAGTAGTAAAACTACAAGGTTCATACCAAATTGAGCATAGTGTAGCCAAAATTGGGGCAAACAAACTTTGGGATAGACTTAATTCTCAAGATTTCGTTGCTGGATTGGGTGCCCTTACTGGAAACCAAGCCATTCAAGAAGTTGAAGCTGGACTTGAAGCGATTTATTTAAGCGGATGGCAAGTAGCTGCTGATGCTAATGTAGCAGGAGAAATGTACCCTGACCAATCCTTGTATCCAGCCAATAGCGTTCCTTTGGTAGTAAAAAGAATCAACAACGCACTTTTACGTGCCGATCAAATACAAGTGGTGAATGGAACTGCTGACAAAAAAGATTATCTTGTACCTATCGTTGCCGATGCCGAAGCTGGCTTTGGAGGAAATCTAAATGCATTTGAATTGATGAAATCAATGATCGAAGCTGGAGCTGCGGGTGTTCACTTCGAAGATCAATTGAGTTCAGCTAAAAAATGTGGACATTTAGGCGGAAAAGTTTTGGTACCTACTCAAGAAGCAATCAACAAGTTAATCGCTGCGCGTTTGGCTGCGGATGTTATGGGAACTCCAACATTGGTAGTTGCTAGAACAGATGCCGATGCTGCCAATTTACTAACAAGTGATATCGATCCAAGAGACACCAAATTCATCACAGGAGAAAAAACTGCCGAAGGATTCTTTTACGTGAACTGTGGAGTTGAGCAAGGAATTGACCGCGGATTGAGCTATGCTCCTTATGCTGATTTGATTTGGATGGAAACCAGCAACCCAGATTTGGCCTATGCAAAACGCTTTGCAGATGCGATTCATGCAAAATATCCAGGCAAAATGTTGGCTTACAATTGTTCACCTTCTTTCAACTGGGCTGCAAAATTATCAGTAGCAGAGATGGAAACATTCAGAGAAGATTTGGCCGCTATGGGATACAAATTCCAATTCATCACTTTGGCTGGATTCCACGCATTGAACACTAGTATGTTCGAATTGTCTAAAGCCTACAAAGAAAGAGGAATGGCAGGATACTCTGAATTACAAGAAAGAGAATTTGCCTTGCAAAAACACGGTTTCAAAGCTGTAAAACACCAAGGTTTTGTTGGTACATCTTATTTTGACGCTGTTCAAAATACTGTAACCACAGGAAAATCTTCAACAACAGCTATGAAAGATTCTACCGAGGTAGCTCAATTTTAATTTAAAAAAGCCATTTTAAAAGCACGGAGAAACCCTCATTTCTTCGTGCTTTTTTTATTATAGAACAAATACAAAAATTAATCGGACGTGACAAAAAAATTTTCCTTTTCTATTGTAACATACTAAACTCAAATTCGACTCATCTAAAAAATTAAAACACTAGAAATCATGCAAGCACACGAAATAGATTACCAGATTTTTGGTGAAGAAATGCAGTATGTCGAAATAGAACTAGATCCACAAGAAATCGTAATTGCCGAAGCTGGTAGCTTTATGATGATGGAAAACAATATTCAAATGGAAACCATATTTGGTGATGGTTCTGCACAACAATCAGGTTCAGGTTTGTTTGGCAAACTTTTGAATGCCGGAAAAAGAGTCCTCACAGGCGAAAGCTTATTCATGACGGCATTTTTAAACCAAGGCAATACCAAAAGCAAGGTTTCGTTTGCTTCTCCTTATCCCGGAAAAATTCTTCCGATTGATTTAACACAATTTCAAGGGAAATTTATCTGCCAAAAGAGTTCGTTTCTATGCGCTGCCAAAGGCGTTTCGGTTGGCATAGAATTCTCTCAGAAACTCGGTCGCGGTCTTTTTGGAGGCGAAGGTTTCATCATGCAAAAAATAGAAGGAGACGGAATGGCATTCGTTCATTCTGGCGGAACAATGGCAAAAAAAGAATTAGCTCCTGGCGAAGTCTTAAAAGTAGATACTGGCTGTATCATTGGATTTACCAAAGATGTTGATTATGATATTGAATTTATAGGCGGAATCAAAAACTCTATTTTTGGTGGGGAAGGTTTGTTTTACGCTACCTTGAAAGGACCAGGAACAGTATACATTCAGTCATTGCCTTTCAGTAGATTGGCCGATAGAATCATTGCATCTGCACCGAGAGCTGGCGGAAACAGTCGCGAAGAAGGAAGTTTACTAGGCGGACTGGGAAATCTTTTGGATGGCGATAATCGTTTTTAAACTTTTATAAATTTAATATGAACGGCTTTCAGAAATGGGAGCCGTTTTTATTTTAAGGGAAGTTGAATTTGAGGCAAGGGTTGACAAAGTGTTTTGTTCACTATTTTTTCTCTCATTAATTTTTTCTTATTGAAATGGCGTGAAATATTTTGAGTGATTTCTGTATAATTATCATTAATTACTTTACCATTCTCGTCTCTTCTCTCATGATAAAATACTTTAATCGAACGACAATTATTATGTTCAAAAATAGTATTCAATAAAGTCCGATCGGACAAACCACAAGAGTGTCCCATAATCAGGACTTGAAATTTTTCACTATCAATATACCTTAGTAAATCATTATAATTTGAATTTTGAAGGTACTTAAAAGATTTAAAATTCTTCAAATATTCATTGTCATCTATATTTTCAATTAATTTATAATCCTCATCCATTTCGTCTCCAAAACCAAAATTCACTTTGTTATTGCTGACGTTTTTTAACTCTCCATGAATAAAATTCACTTCGCTTTCAATCCTATCATCTTTTTGAAATATTTCAGAATAAATACTTGCTATTGGTGTATAATTAAAATTAAGAAAATATAGATTATTTGCTAATTCTTCCTCTCTCTCTTCTTCGAAATGTTCCTTTATTTCATCGACATCTTCAGCTTTAATAAACTCTTTCAAAATATTGTTTTCATTACTAAATAATGATATTGGCTTTAGTGCATTGTAAAACTTATCCCAACCATTATTTTCATAATTGGTAAAATCTAATTTGTATTTTTCAACTACTTTTTCATTCAAATATTTTTCTAGTAGATTTTTGATTTGTTCAAATTCTAAGTTTAATTGGTTAACATCCCAAGGATAATTATTGTGATTACCTTTAACTTTTTCCTTTAAAATAACATAATAAATATTTTCAATGTCCACCCAATTTTCAATATCTAACTTATTATTAATTGTTTTAAAAAAATTATTAGCAATATTTAAAGAACAGTACTTTTCATGTTTACGAACAAAAAAATTTATAGATTCAAAATTATTAACAACTTTATTCCAATCTTCTTGAACCTCAAAATTATTACTGGCTCTTGAAATATCAATTGTTAAAAAACCATCTTCAGATTTGTTAGTTTTCGAAAGTTCTACCAAAACATTTTTCCAATAATCATCAATAAAATCTTTATATGAAGTTGGCAATCCATGAGCCAAATCAAAACCGTTCCCAATAATTACAAGTCTATTCATAATTTATAAAATGCTTTCCTCAAATGTAGCATTTAGGAATTTAAAAATTTAATTTTGCAATTGTAATCTTTCAACATAATCTTCACTCTTTTGGAAACACTTCTCTACAAAAACACACAAATTTCGTATTCCGATTTTGGAAAAGGAACTGCCTTAGTCTTTCTGCACGGTTTTTTGGAAAACAAAACCATGTGGGATGCTTATGTTACCGAATTAAGCAAAAGAAACCGAATTATAACCATCGATTTATTGGGACACGGCAAAACCGAAAGTTTGGGTTACATACAAACCATGGAAGAAAACGCCGATGTCGTTCATGAGGTTTTATCCAAATTACGAATTCGAAAAGCCATTCTTGTTGGACATTCTATGGGCGGTTATGTCGCTTTGGCTTTCGCCGAATTGTATCCCGAAAAAATGAAAGGATTGGTATTGCTCAACTCTACTTCCAAAGAAGACAGTCCCGAAAGAAAGAAAAACAGAGACCGAGCGATCAAAGCAGTTAAGAAAGATTACGAAACTTTCATCAGATTATCGATTGCCAATTTGTTCAGCGAAGAGAACCGAGAAATCCTTATCAAAGAAATTGAACAAGTAAAAATTCAGGCTCTACAAACCTCTTTGCAAGGAATTGTAGCCTCATTGGAAGGAATGAAAGTTCGAAAAGATCGGGAATTTCTTTTACACACCACAACCTACCCAAAATTATTGATTCTAGGAAAAAAAGACCCCGTTCTCAATTACGAAGAAAACCTCGAACAAATAAAAGGAACTGATGTTGAATTGGTCACTTTTGAAGATGGTCACATGAGTTCTATTGAAAATCAAGCCGAATTACTAACTGTTTTAGCTAAGTTTTTAAAAAAAATTTAAAGCATTCCTTCTTTCAAATATCCTTTCTCTATCAATTCTTCTTTACAAACTAGATGATGTGCCTTACCCTCTTTTAGTAAAACTAATTTGTTTGACACTTTGATTACGTTTTCATAATTGTGATCCGAAATAATAATCCCTTTATTCATAGAATTTTCTACTATTAATTCATTTACCTTCTCAACCATCAAAGGAGATAAACCATTGTAAGGCTCATCTAATAAAACAAATTTTGAAGAATTGTTGAGAATGATTTTAATTTCTAAATATCGTAATTCACCACCTGACAAATGGGCAATTTTCTTGTCTAACATTGTGAAAATCATTTCATCACCATAAAACGCTGAAATCTTTTCCTTTGATATGGAAAGTTGTATCGCTTTTTTTACTGAAAACAAATTCGGTAAAAAATTAACCTGAGGCAAATAACTAATATCGCCAAACAAATCTTTGGTTTTGGATTTTACACAGCCATCAATTCTAACAAATTTAAAATCGGCAGACTCAATTCCAAAAATAATTTTTAGCAAAGTTGACTTACCCGAACCGTTTCTGCCAAGAAGACCAATAACGTCTTTTGTTTCGAATTTTAAATAAACATCCGACAATATGTTTTTGTTGCCAAAAGATTTCTGAACGCTGTCAATTTCTAATAGGTGATATTTCAAAACAACTTATTTATTGCATTAAAAAAACAAACAGAAATAATTAAAAAAGCAAAAGTAAAACACCAGGAATAAACCCAAAGCTGTATTCTGGAAATCTGATTATTAAAATAAAACACATATTCGTTTTTAGCATTAACTTCTTTGAAAAATAAACTTAAAACAAAACCAAAACTGAGAACCGAATAATTGAAAGCTATTAATCCCCCAAAAAGAAGAGCAACAAAACTCACAGAAAGATTTATAGCAATAGTGCTTTTAAAAAACTCAAATAAGTTGCTCCATTTTTTGCGCATTCCTTTATAATATTTTCTCCTCAAAAGGAATTGTTACATCCAATATTTCATTCAACAACAAAACAATTTGCTCCAAATAATTGGATTGGATTTCTTGGTTAATAATAGAAACACTCTCTTTTTCTTCTTTGATATTAAAAGGCAAGAAACCAGATTTAAGATTTTTAAACGAAATAATTCCGGCCTCAATAGGTTTTCCATTAGCGTTTCCTTCATACATATAGGCGTATGCTAGAACCTGAATGATTTTGTCATTTTTAATATCATCCGTTAATCCTTTCCAAGATTTAAGCGAAACACTGGATTTCTCCACTTTACCCGTTTTGTAATCAATGATTCTGATGATACCGTTGCATTCTTCAATTCTGTCTACATTTCCCTTAATCAAAACTGGAAAAGGCAAACTTGGATGTTGCACGATTCTTTCAAATGTTTTTTCAAGTTCCAAAATCTTAATGGCATCTCCATTTTTAATACTTTCTAATTCGACTTTCAAGAAATTGAAAACATTTCGCTTGGCTACTTCAAAAGCCAATAAGTTCCTTCCTTTTTTGATTTCCCCTTCTTTGTAAACTACTTTAAATTGAATCAAAACTTCAGATTCAATTTTCTTGATACAATTTTGAATATCAATTTCAGAAATGAATTTACCAACGAAAGGTTCATACAAAACCCGTAAAGTTTCGTGAATGATAGTCCCCAAAGTATTCAACGCAATGTTTTCTTCAACTTCTTCGACTTCACTTATTCGTAAAATCTTTTGAAAATAAAACTGAATCGGATTCCGTATATAACTCGTCAATGCCGAGGGTGAAAACCCTTTTTCAGCAATTTCTTTTAACCTCAACATCACCTTTTCCGATTTCGGAATCACCATTGGTTGATACGCCGTTTCTGGTAAAACAGCATTGAAAATTTCGTGGGTTAAATTGTGCTTGGGTTGTTTCTCTACTTCTAGTTGGGTTATGAAACGACTTTTTTCTCCTGCATCCAAACCTTCACTTTCGGTATTATACAATAAATAAATATTTTTGGCTCGTTGCAACAAATGATAAAAGTGATAGGTATAAATAGCATCTTTCTCTTTAAAAGTAGGCAAACCCAATTCTCTTTTTACATCATAAGGAATAAAAGAATTTTGCGATTTACCCGCAGGGAACTTGCCTTCATTCATAGAAGTGATAATAACGGTTTCAAAATCCAATACTCTACTTTCGAGAACACCCATTATTTGCAATCCATTTAATGGCTCTCCTTCAAAAGAAACTTCCGCTAGATCAATTACTTGTTTGTAAATAGCATGTAATGTGTCAATCGTATCAATTTCTTTGTGTTGAGAATAATAATTAATTAACTTATTAATTACTTTAAAAATGGCATAAACAAAAGATTTGGTTATTTTTTCCTCTTCATTCTCATTACTCAAATTGTTTTTAACCAATAGTAACAACCTGGAGATTATTTCTAAAACAGCAATAGATCCTTTCTCCCATTTTTGAAATACAAGCAAGAATAAATCACTAGGATTAGCATTTAACTCCAATAATTTATGATGACTGATAAAAGTGTAATTATTTTTATTAATAATTCCAACCAATGCAGTTGTATTGGCATAAGGTTCAATTAACGGATGGGTTAGTACATCCAATACGTCTTTATAATAAAAAACATAGCTACTATTACTTCTAGACAATGCATTGGTATGCATTTTAAACAATTTAGCAATCAAAATTTGGGCCGGATTGTTTTTACTCGAATAGCCCATAGTAATATTCAAAGCTCCAACAGAATTTGGAAGAGAATACAAGAGTGGAATCAATAGGTTTTCCTCACCTAATACAATTGCCACTTTATCCAATGAGGCATTAGGGTTTTTACTATTGATTTTTTCAATAATACTACCTGCAATCTTGGCTTGTCCAATAGTTTTGGGTGTACCAATAACGTGAATGTTTTTGGGATTCGAAAAATCATCCACAATCCATTCAAAAGGATGAGATTTATAATACTTCCAGCTTTCCTTGAAACGTCTCACGAATAAACCTGCATCGTGATAGGGATCATTTAGAAATGTTTGGTCGACATCCCAATAAATTTTAGCTTGTTCATTTGCAATAAGATGTTGAATGATTTTTTCTTCAGAAGTATTCAAGGCATTAAAACCAGCAAATACAAATTGTTTTCCTTTAACTAATTTCGAAAAATCAAGTATTTTATTTACTGCTTCTCTGTAAATCAACCCTTGATATCCAAATCCTTTTTTTAGCAAATGCTCATAAAGAGATTGGTAGTAATTGGGCAATAATTTCCAAAAATCAATATAGTTTTCTAATAACTTAGTTTTATTTTCGACTTCAATCCCCCATTTTTTGATGTCTTCAATATCTTTTAAATAGGACAAAACATAATTGGAATCTAACAAATAGCGATCGATTTCATTAAAATCTTGTAAGAGTGTTTTAGCCCAATTGGCAAAAAGTTCAAAAGATTGTTGATCCTTTTTTAATGTAATGGATAAATATACTTCATAAAATTCAAATAATAATTCTATAGGGTCTATTGTTCTTATTCCGGCAATATCTTGAATTAAGTCTTCAATACTTATTATATCTGGCGAAAATATATTCTCTTTTGTTTGTCTTTTTAATGCTTCAATAAGAAATATTTTGGCGCGTTTATTGGGCAAAACTATTATTGTTTCGGCCAATATATTATTGTATTCTGTTATAATAACAGTTGCAATTTTATCTAAAAAAGAAATGTCTGTCATTTTATAAATATAAAAAAAGCCATTCAATTAAGAATGGCTTTTAATAAATATAATTTAAAAATATTTAAAAATATTATTTCATGTTAACTTTCATTCCAGAAGGTCCACCAACATAGATAACTTCTGTTCTTCTGTTTTCGGCTCTACCTTTAGCTGTTTTGTTAGAAGCAACTGGTTTTGTATCACCATATCCATTTGAAGTTAAATTCGCTGGGTTAATACCTCTTGCAACTAATGCATCAACTACAGCTTTAGATCTAGCTTGAGATAGTTTTTTGTTCATTGCTGGTTTACCAACATTGTCAGTATGACCATTAACTTCAAATCTAGCTTGTGGGTAGTTTTTCAAAATTTCTTTGATAGCATCCAAACTAGTTGCAGTTGCAGGTTTAGCAGCATCTAAAGTTGATTTACCTGTTACAAAGAAAATAGATCTAGCTTGAACTCTTAATTGCTCAACTACTTCTTGAGTAACCTCTGGACAACCTTTGTTGCTAGCAGGACCAGCTACAATTGGACAAGCGTCTTCTAAATCTGGAACACCATCTTTATCAGCATCTAAAACTGGAGGAATTGGACAACCATCATTTGAAGCAGGACCTGCAACAGTAGGACATTTGTCTAAAGCATCAGTTACACCATCTCCATCAGTATCTGGACAACCTTTAAATTGTTTCAAACCTGCAACAGTAGGACAAGCGTCATCAATATCTGCTACACCGTCTCCGTCTGTATCAGGACATCCTTGGAATTCAGCTGGACCAGCAATTGTAGGACATCTGTCTTTAGAATCTTCGATTCCATCAGCATCAGTATCAGGACAACCGTTGAATTGTTTTAAACCTGCAACTTCTGGACAAGCATCATCTTTGTCATAGATTCCGTCTCCATCAGTATCTTTAGCACCAAACTTGAAAGTAAGTCCTGCAGAATATTGAGTGTAAGAAGGAGCATCTGGAGTTTGAATTGCACCTGGATAATTTCTATCCCCAAAAGATTTTTTGTACACTCCTAATAAAGAAAGACCAACGTTTTCTGTAAACCAAAGGTTTAATCCAACACCAGGATTTACAGTTCCGTAACTTTCGTCACCTAAGAAAGTATAACCTCCACCAACGCTTAACGTAGGCTCAATTACTTTAGATTTAATTAATGACATGAAACTATAAGTTATAGTTGCATCTACTCCGTAGTACATTAAATCTCCAGGATTTACAGCTAAATAATCATTTTTATCTGGAGTAAGTCCTGCAACTGGAATTACATATTTATCAACTTGGTTGATAGAACCCGTTACTCCAACAATAAAACCAGAACCCACATATCTTGAAACGTTTAGGTAAGATACTGAAGGAAGAATGTTCCAGTTGTCACTTACTTTAAATGGCTGATCAAAATGACTCATAAAGTCTCCACCAGCACTAGATCTGTAGTCAATCGCGTTTACTCCGAAACCGATAGCCCATTTATTGTTACTGTCTTGTGCCTGAGAACTCAATCCCATCACCATCATACCAGCAACTAAAAGTTTGTTAAGATGTTTCATACTTTGTTTTTTTAATTACAATTAGTTAATTTCAAACAAAAGTAGGATGAATTTCTGTAACTTCAAAATAAAATGTTAAATAATACAATCCCAAAACAGAAAATTTAACAATTATATTACAGCAAGTCTCTTACCTACAATCACAAAGGCTTCAATTGCCTTGTCCAAATGGTCTTTTGTATGGGCCGCGGATAATTGCACTCTAATCCTAGCTTTATCTTTAGGGACCACAGGAAAAAAGAAACCAATTACATAAACCCCTTCTTTCAATAACTCATTGGCCATATTTTGAGCCAATTTTGCATCATATAACATCACTGGAACAATTGCTGAATCTCCTTCTACAATGTCAAAACCTGCATTCTTCATTCCTTTTTTGAAATAATTGGTATTCCACTCTAATTGATCTCTTAGTGAAGTGTCTTTTTCTAATAATTCAAAAACCTTAATTGAGGCACCCACAATTGCTGGAGCCAAAGAATTGGAGAATAAATAAGGCCTAGAACGTTGACGTAGCAATTCTATAATTTCTTTTTTGGCCGTCGTATAACCTCCCATAGCACCTCCTAGTGCTTTTCCTAAAGTTCCCGTAATAATATCGACACGCCCCATTACACCTTTGGCTTCGAGAGTCCCTTTTCCTGTAGCACCTATAAAACCAGCTGCATGACACTCATCCACCATTACCAATGCATCATACTTATCCGCAAGATCACATATTTTATCCAATGGCGCTACAATTCCATCCATTGAGAAAACACCGTCAGTAACTATTATTTTAAAACGAGCTCCTGCCTCATTTGCTTTAATTAATTGCTGTTCTAAATCGTACATATTGCTATTTTCATAACGATAACGAGCTGCTTTACACAAACGAACACCGTCTATAATAGAAGCATGATTTAAACTATCCGATATAATGGCGTCATTTTCCCCAAACAAAGGTTCAAAAACACCTCCATTGGCGTCAAAAGCCGCAGCATATAATATAGTATCTTCTGTTCCGTAAAAATCGGCTATCTTTTTTTCTAAAGTTTTATGAATATCTTGTGTTCCGCAAATGAAACGTACCGATGACATTCCGAAACCATGTGTATCCATAGCGTCTTTGGCCGCTTGAACTACTTCTGGATGTGAAGAAAGTCCCAAATAATTATTGGCACAAAAATTTAAAACGGTTTCTCCTGTTGAAATAGTAATTTCAGCTCCTTGTGGCGAAGTAATTATTCTTTCTTTTTTGAAAATTCCGTTTTCCTCAATAGTTTGAAGTTCAGACTGTAAATGTTGTTGAATTTTACCGTACATTTTATTTTGATTTAAAAGCTAAAAGTTTAGAGCCCAAAAGTACTTCAAACTTCTATTATTTGACAATTAATTTATTTTTTACAAATGTACTACATCGATTTCGGTTCCTATATATACCAAAGCTTTTTTTACTACTTTGTAGCCCATCTTCTCAATAGCCATTTGATAATTATCCAATTGAAATTTATACTTTGCATTAGAAAGCCCCGTTTTGTAATCCAATAAAAAAACTTCTCTTTCTTTATTAATCGCTATTCGGTCAGGTTTTATTGTCCCTCCTTCTTTTTGAATAATCGTTTTTTCATTCAAAACCTCGTTACCTTCAGCAAAATGCATTTCTAAATCTTTATGATTTACGATTTCAATAATCGTATTGTAAACAATTTCCTTCTGAAGTGTCGAAATTAATCCGTTTTCAAGGGCTTTATTTATAGCTTGTTCTACATCATTTTTTGTGGTTACAAAAGAAAGAATTTCGTGAATTACATTACCAAATTCAATTGCTTCCTGTTGGTATGTTCCCCACATTAATGCTTCCTTTTGTGCTATTTTTATATTTTTAGGGTTCAATACCTCCAAAACTACTGGGATATTCTTTGTTGTATCTATATGTTTTTCTTTGACAGACAACTTTGCAGGATTTCCAAAAGGATACTCCAATTGATTTTCATCGTAAAGCCCTTGCTGAATCAAATATTTTATAAAAAAAGAAGCCATATTACTCGGATATTCTCCATCCTTCCTTGGCTTAACATTTTGAGAAATAATATACAATTGCTCTTCGGCTCGGGTCAAAGCCACATACAACACATTAATATTATCCAACAATTCTTCTTGCTTCTTTAAATTATAAACCGCCGAAGCTGCTGAACCAAATTCTTCAATAGCGCTACTGTTATCCACCAGCACTTTTGGCATGTCAAAATCTTGTTCTTCTGAGTTAAGCCACAATTTATCTTTCGGTTTTCTGTTGTAATCTTCTTCGGCAAATGGCATAATCACAACTGGAAATTCTAATCCTTTTGATTTGTGAATCGTCATAATTCGTACGGCATTTGTCCCTTCTGGAGAAGGAATGCTAAATTTCTCTGAATTTTTATCCCAATAATTAAGAAAGTCCGAAATACCCGCTTGATTGCGGACATCACGTTCGAGAACAATGTCTAGGAAATACTGAACATATGCTGTTCCTATCGAAGATGAATTTTCAGTTTCATTGATCTTTAGGAATTTTGAAACAATAATTTCAACTGCTTCGTACAATGATTTTTTCCTAATGTTTTGAAACGAAAGCGCAATATTGCAGTTCTCTAACCATTGTTCAAAAGCCAGTTCCTCTTTCAATTCCATTCCTTTGGCTATAAAATCGTGAACAGGCAATTCCTTTTGTTTGTTTTGTGCCAAGTATTGTAAAACGTTGGCTTTTGATTCTAAATCGGAACTGTTTTTTAAATATTTTAATAGGTGAATTATCAACCGAACTTCGGTCGCGTTTTGAATCATCAAAGTTTCGGAGGACAAAAGCGGAATGCTTTGTTCTGTCAAATAATTGGCAATAGCTATTCCTTGACTTCTTTTTCGAGTGAGAATTACAATGTCTTTGAATTCAAATCCTTCGTTGATAACTTTTTGAATGGTGTTTAAAGTCGCTAAAACATATTGTGCCGTTTTATCCAGAGTCTCTTCATCGTCACTTTCTTGCTCTTCAATTTTGGGCAAAAAAGAAATATTCACATAGCCACCTTCTTTATTATTAATCTTCTGACGGCTGTGATTTTCATATAAATCTTTATAATCAGCGTTGTTAAATTCGTACGACAACAATTGAAAGAAATCATTATTGAATTCGATTACCTTCGAAAAACTTCTATAATTTTTGTCTAAATGTTCTAATTTTTTATCGGGATTGTTGAAAGGGTTTTGGTCTTTACTTAATTCTATAAATTGCTCTGCTTTTCCACCTCGCCAGCGGTAAATGGATTGTTTGGGGTCGCCAACAATCATCAATGTCCCTTTTTGACCCGAATCATCTTGACCCGAAAGCGCATTATCAATGAGCGGAATAAGGTTTTGCCATTGCATTTCGGAAGTATCTTGAAATTCGTCTATAAAAAAGTGGCGGTAGCGTTCTCCCAATCGTTCATATATAAAAGGAGCAGGTTGGTTTTGGATTTCGCGATGAATAATCGCATTGAACTCCGTTATCGAAAGTACGTTTTGCTCGTTCTGAATTTTGGCCAATTCATTGCTTACCGTATTCAATAAAGATAAAGGGGTTATGTTTTTTAAGAATGCCTTGTAGAAATTCCGTTTTTCGAAGTTCTTGTAAATTTCTGCAAGAGTATTTAGTAAATCGGGAATGATATTTTCTATTAAAGCTCTGTCTTTGGCTGTTTTATTAATAGCAATGTCTTCGAACTCGCGAAACATTTTATTTTTTGGATTGAACTTTTCATCCGCAATACTTTGAAGATGATTTGGAAAAGTTCCTCTGGAGAATGATTTTAAATCAATTCCATTTTTTTCAATTAATGATAACGATGTTTCGGCAAGGGTTGCATTTTCTTTTTCTAAAGCTGCACATACTTTAACTAATTTTTCTTTTACAGCTATAAAATCACTTATCGATTTATCGTGAAATTGAACAATCTCGTTTCGATTATTTTCATTTAGGACTAATCTTCCTGTTTCTAGAATTTCCCGTGAGATGTCCCAAGATTTATCATCATCGGTTTTTTCCATCGTGAAATCGATAAGTAATTTGGTCAGGGTTTCGTCTTCTCCTGCTTGTGCAATGATTGCATCTACGGCTTCAATCAATAAGTTTTCGGTATCCAAAGTTACTTCGAAAGTCATGGGCAACCCCAAATCGTGGGCGAAAGCACGAATCACTTTATGCGTAAATTTATCAATGGTCGAAATATCAAAAGCAGCATAATTGTGAATAATGTGTTTGATGATTTGCTGTGATTTGGTTTTAATCTGAATGATTGAAAGCGCTGTATCCACAGCCAAATCCTTCATTAAATCCAACGCTTTGGCATTGGGTTCGTCTTTGGCAAATTCGGACAAACTGCCTACGATTCGGCTTTTCATTTCATGCACCGCTTTGTTGGTAAACGTAATGGCTAGGATATTGCGATATGCGTCATTCTTATTTGCCGTGAGAATGATTTTGAGGTATTCTTTGACAAGAGCGTATGTTTTTCCGGAACCTGCGGAAGCGTCATATATAGCGAAAGAAGGTCTTTCCATTGGATTTTAGAATGTTGATTAACGATTTTAGATTTCTGATATATACTAAAGCTTCCTGAAAACCCTGATGCCCTAGCCCTGATAGCAGTAGAAATCCTTTTCTTTTTTTTCTTTAAAAAAAGAAAAGATTGCAACGGATAGCAGGAAATAGCTCCTAATTACAGGGATTTGTTTAAACCGAATTTAACTATCATTTTATTTGATGAAATTATAACAAAATAGAATTTTATATTCCAAAGTTAAATGTTTAAATTTGAATAAAATATTTATAAATCATTAAACAACTATATTATGGCTTTTGAATTACCACAATTACCTTATGCGTATGACGCATTAGAACCTCATATTGATGCTCGTACGATGGAAATTCACCATTCTAAACATCATAATGCTTATACAACAAATTTGAATGCAGCGGTTGCTGGGACTGATTTAGAAGGAAAAACTATCGAGAACATTTTAATTAACCTAGATAAAACGAATGCAGCGGTTCGTAATAATGGTGGTGGTTTTTACAATCATAATTTGTTTTGGACTGTGATGTCTGCAAATGGCGGTGGGTTACCAACTGGTGAATTGCTAGAGGCTATTGAAAGTTCATTTGGTACTTTTGAAGAATTTAAAGCAAAATTTGCTAAAGCTGGAGCTACACAATTTGGTTCTGGATGGGCTTGGTTATGTGTGCAAAAAGGGGGTAAACTAGAAGTTTGTGGAACTCCAAATCAAGACAATCCGTTGATGCCAGAAGTTGGTTGTGATGGTACTCCGATACTTGCTATGGATGTATGGGAACATGCTTATTACTTGAATTATCAAAATAGAAGACCCGATTATATTGAAGCTTTCTTTAATGTTATTAACTGGACTGAAGTATCAAGACGTTTTGCTTTAGAGAAATAGTTTAGGAGAAAATAGAGTACAAAATATAGAGAATAGACGGATGAACTTTGGGTTTGTTCGTCTATTTTTTTTATCTCTCTTTTCTATTCTCTCTTTTCTATTCTCTTTCGAGACTTTATTCCAATAAAAAAGGTGAAATGTTACTTTCACCCTTTTTGCCCCAAATCTACCATAAACTTAACCTACTAAAATCATGGTGGTCAAATATACATTAGCTATATAGATTAAAAAAAATTATTCGATGAATGTTCATTAAACTCGTTAAAAAACTATATTCTGATTATCAGCGTATTTATCAATAAAACTTTCAGATAAAAATATTATAAACAAAAAAAACCTTGACTTTATTCCAATAAAAAAGGTGAAATGTTACTTTCACCCTTTTTGCCCCAAATCTACCATAAACTTAACCTACTAAAATCATGGTGGTCAAATATACTGTGGCTTTATAGATTAAAAAAAATTATTCGATGAATGTTCATTAAACTCGTTAAAAAACTATATTTCTGATTATCAGCGTATTTATCAATAAAACTTTCAGATAAAAATATTATAAACAAAAAAAACCTTGACTTTATTCCAATAAAAAAGGTGAAATGTTACTTTCACCCTTTTTGCCCCAAATCTACCATAAACTTAACCTACTAAAATCATGGTGGTCAAATATACTGTGGCTTTATAGATTGAAAAAAAATATTCGATGAATGTTCATTAAACTCGTTAAAAAACTATATTTCTGATTATCAGCGTATTTATCAATAAAACTTTCAGATAAAAATATTATAAACAAAAAAATGCTTTGACTTTATTCCAATAAAAAAGGTGAAATGTTACTTTCACCCTTTTTGCCCCAAATCTACCATAAACTTAACCTACTAAAATCATGGTGGTCAAATATACTGTGGCTTTATAGATTAAAAAAAATTATTCGATGAATGTTCATTAAACTCGTTAAAAAACTATATTTCTGATTAACAGCGTATTTATCAATAAAACTTTCAGATAAAAATATTATAAACAAAAAAATGCATTGACTTTATTCCAATAAAAAAGGTGAAATGTTACTTTCACCCTTTTTGCCCCAAATCTACCATAAACTTAACCTACTAAAATCATGGTGGTCAAATATACTGTGGCTATATAGATTAAAAAAAATTATTCGATGAATGTTCATTAAACTCGTTAAAAAGCTATATTTCTGATTACCAGCGTATTTATCAATAAAACTTTCAAATAAAAATATTATAAACAAAAAAAACACCTTGACTTTATTCCAATAAAAAAGGTGAAATGTTACTTTCACCCTTTTTGCCCCAAATCTACCATAAACTTAACCTACTAAAATCATGGTGGTACAAATATAACTTGAGAAATAATTTTTTTAAAATAAACTCGATGAAATACCTACAAACCCGTTTATCTGGTGAATATCGTTAATATGCTCTGGCATCTTTCCCTTCATAAAAATTCATAAAAGCTCTGTTTACAACCCTGTTTCCTCCAGGAGTAGGATAATCACCAGTAAAATACCAGTCTCCAAGATTTTTAGGACAAGCAACATGTAAATCTTCTACAGTTTGAAAAATAATTTTTACCTCAGCATTAATGTCTGGTGAACTTAATAACTCAGCAATTTTATTAGAAACTTCTTGTGGAGTAAATGGTTCGTATATTGCTGTTACATAATTTACAACATCATTATCATGATAATTTTCCTGCTCTTTACATTTTGCATAAACCTCGTCTACAACATGATATAGATTTCTCTCTTTCAACAACTCTAATGCTGCTTTGAAAGCTACTAATCCTTCCAGTTTTGCCATATCAATTCCATAACAATCCGGGAAACGTATTTGTGGTGCAGAAGAAACAATTACAATTCTTTTTGGATTCAAACGATCCATCATTTTGATGATGCTCATTTTTAGGGTTGTCCCTCTTACTATACTGTCATCAATTATAACCAAATTATCAGTTGGTTTTATGACTCCATAAGTAACATCATAAACGTGAGCTACTAAGTCATCTCTACTACTGTCTTCTGTAATAAAAGTTCTTAGTTTTGCATCTTTTATAGCTACTTTTTCTGTTCTAATTTTTACTGAAAGTAATTTTTCAAGTGTTTCTTCATTTAATAGATCTCTGTTTTGAAGAATATAATTTTTCTTTCTTTGATTCAAGAAATCTTGAGCTGCTTCTACTAATCCATAAAAAGAAGTTTCGGCAGTGTTTGGAATATAGGAGAATACCGTATTATCTGTGTCGTTGTCTATAGACTCCAAAACAGCAGGCAAGATAAGTTTTCCTAATTTTTTTCTTTCTTGATAGATTTCTGCATCACTTCCTCTAGAAAAATAGATACGCTCAAAAGAACAAGCTTTTTTTACAGTAGGAGTTAGAATTTCTTTCATAGAAACGTCTCCGTTTTTTTTAATTATAAGAGCACTTCCTGGATCAATCTCTTTAACCTTGTCAAAAGGAACATTAAAAACAGTTTGAATTACGGGACGTTCAGAAGCCACTACAACAATTTCATCATCTTGATAATAATATGCAGGTCGTATTCCGGCAGGATCTCTAAATACAAAAGCATCTCCATGACCCAAAAGGCCAGCCATTGCATATCCTCCATCCAAATTTTTGGAAGATCGTTCTAATATTTTAGCAACATCCAATCGTTCTGCAATTACTGGTGAAGCTTCTCTTTTTGATAGTCCTTCCAATTTACAATCTTGATACAATTGCATCACTTCTTTATCCAAAAAATGACCGATTTTTTCCATTACAGTAACGGTATCTGCCATTTCCTTTGGATGTTGTCCTAATTCTACCAAGTTTTGGAAAAGTTCTTTGACATTGGTCATATTAAAATTTCCAGCTAAAATTAGATTTCGATGCATCCAATTGCTTTGACGTAGAAAAGGGTGCACACTTTCGATACTATTTTTTCCGAAAGTACCATATCGAACGTGGCCTAAAAACAATTCTCCAATGTATGGAATATTGGCTTTCAGTTGTGGAACATCATCTGCATATTCAGGATGAGCCACCATTTCTTCGTTTATTCTATCGTTTATTTGTTTAAAAACATCTTGAATCGGTTGCGCATGATTGGATCGAACGCGGCTTATGTATCTTTCACCTGGCTCCACATCCATTTTTATGCTTGCAAAACCTGCACCGTCTTGACCACGGTTGTGCTGTTTTTCCATAAGCAAATACATTTTTTGTATGCCATAGAATGCGGTCCCGTATTTTTCTTTATAGAATTCTAAAGGTTTAAGAAGTCTTATTAAAGCTATACCACATTCGTGTTTTAAAGCGTCGCTCATTGTGTTTGTGTTTGTAGTTATTGGTATTTAAATGGTAACAAAATATTTTTAAGAATTCACATCGCGTAAATTCGTACTCTTTTTTATACTAATTGACTGTAGTAATCAAAAAAGCCTCGTTTCCGAGGCTTCAGAACTTTACAATTCTATTTCAAACTGGGTCAAAGATTTGAACTGTTTCAACCTTGAGACCACTTCCTTTTTATCTAAATCAATCATTCTTTCGGTTCCGAATTTCTCAACACTAAACGAGGCCAAATTTGAACCGTATATTACCGCTTTTTTCATGTTGTCAAAAGAAACATTTTCGCTTTGAGTAATAAACCCTGCAAAACCTCCTGCAAAAGTATCTCCAGCTCCTGTTGGGTCAAACACTTCTTCTAATGGTAATGCTGGAGCAAAGAAAATTTCTTCTCCATGAAACAACAAAGCGCCATGTTCTCCTTTTTTGATTACCACATATTTTGGTCCCATCTCATGGATTTTCGCAGCTGCTTTTACTAATGAATATTCTCCAGAAAGTTGACGCGCTTCTTCATCGTTAATTGTAATTACATCCACTCTTTTGATGATTTCCAATAATTCTGGTAAAGCACAATCCATCCAGAAATTCATTGTATCCAAAACAACCAATTTGGGTTTTGTTTCCATTTGATCCAAAACACTGCTTTGTACCAAAGGATGCAGATTTCCTAACATCACAATTTCGGCATTTTTATAATCTTGAGGTACTTTTGGTTGAAAATCGGCCAAAACATTAAGTTCGGTAACCAAAGTGTCTCTTGAATTCAAATCATTGTGGTACAGCCCACTCCAGAAAAAAGTTTTACCTCCTTTAACAACTTCAATTCCAGAAATATCAATATTTCTATCGGTCAACAAATCCAAATATACTTGTGGAAAATCATCACCAACTACAGATACTATAGCCGATTTTACATTAAAAAAAGAAGCTGAAATTCCAATATAAGTGGCAGCTCCACCTAGAATTTTGTCTGTTTTCCCGAAAGGAGTTTCAATTGCGTCGAAAGCTACTGTTCCAACAATCAATAATTTATTCATTTGATGAGTTTCGAATTAGGGTGCAAAGATACTTCTAAAGTTGCAAAATAGCAAAGATTGATTCTCTCAAAGTTTTCACAAAAATTTCCCTTCTTCTTTTTCGTAAAATGCATCAATCGAAAGTTGTTTTTGTGTTGCGGCCATCACAGCCAATTCATCACATCTTTCATTTTGTGGATGATTATTATGCCCTTTTATCCATTTAAAATCTACTTGGTGTTTTTTGTATATAATTAAAAAACGTTTCCAAAGATCTGGATTTTTTTTACCTACAAAGCCTTTTTTTTCCCAGCCAAAAACCCATTTTTTTTGTACAGAGTCTACAACGTATTTAGAATCTGAAATTACTAAAACCGAAGTATTCTCATTTTTGAGCTTTTCCAAACCAACTATAACACCCAAAAGCTCCATTCTATTATTGGTTGTATATCGAAAACCTTCGTAGAATTCCTTTTTATAAGGTTTTCCAACCCATTCCATAACAACACCATAACCGCCGTTTCCAGGATTGCCTTTTGCAGCCCCATCTGTATATATATGTACGTCGTATTTCAAAGTCTGAAATTATAAGTTATAAGTTATAAGTTTTTCAATTACCTCTGGAAAATAGCGCTGTTCCAAAGTATGGATTTTAGCAGCAACCGATTCGGGCGTGTCTGTTTCAGAAAGAGAGACGCTCTGTTGATAAATAATATTTCCTTCATCATAATTTTCATTTACATAATGAATAGTAATTCCGGTCTCTATTTCTCTATTCTCGATTACGGCATTATGAATATGCATTCCATACATTCCCTTCCCTCCAAATTTTGGTAACAGTGCCGGATGTATATTTATGATTTGATTTGGATAATTTTCTATCAAATTTTCAGGAAATTTTAACAAAAAACCAGCTAAAACAATTAAATCAGGATGAAAATTTGCGACTTTTTGTAATACATTTCCTTTAAATAATTCTTCTTTTGAAAAAATAACGGTCGGAACCGATAATTTTTTAGCCTTTTCAAGTACAGTTGCATTTGAATTATTTGTAAAAACTGCTACTACAGTTCCTGTAGTTCTATTGTCAAAATATTTTATAATATTTTCAGCGTTAGTCCCCGATCCAGAAGCAAATATCAGTATTTTTTTCATAATTCGATTATTTAAATTTATGCAAAAAAAGGCATAAAAAATGAAAATAAATAGGAATAAGAAATCTTTGTTGAAATTAATTTTATAAATTAGTGCTCACATTTATTAACTAAATAGTTGTTTTAAAATAAAGTTGTTTTATTTTTGCCAACAAATTAAATTCTAAAATTAAAAGATTATGTCAGACATTGCATCAAGAGTAAAAGCGATTATCGTAGACAAATTAGGTGTTGACGAAAACGAAGTTGTAACAGAAGCAAGCTTCACTAATGATTTAGGAGCTGACTCATTAGACACTGTAGAGCTTATTATGGAATTCGAAAAAGAATTTGATATTCAAATTCCAGACGATCAAGCAGAAAACATTGCTACTGTAGGTCAAGCTATCTCATACATCGAGGAAGCTAAAAAATAATAAATAAGCACCCGAATATACTTTTGTATTCGGGTGTTATTATTTTTTTAAATTAAATTTTCGGTTGAATTTCAATCAAACTATATTTATATTATAATACCCATGAATCTTTTATAATACTTTTAAAGTATAGAAAGCATGGGCTTTATTTGTTTAAAGATAACAAAACAAAAACGTTATGGTTTTAAGAAGAGTTGTTGTAACAGGATTAGGTGCTCTTACTCCCATTGGAAATAATATTCAAGAATATTGGAATGGTCTTATTAACGGTATTAGCGGTGCGGCACCAATAACCTATTTTGATGCTGCAAAGTTTAGAACACATTTTGCTTGTGAATTAAAAAACTTTAATGTTGAAGAATTTATCGACAGAAAAGAAGCCCGTAAAATGGATCGCTATGCGCAATATGCGATGGTTTCTTCAGACGAAGCTATGAAAGACGCTAATTTTAATTTGGATACCATAGACAAAGATCGCGCAGGAGTAATTTGGGGATCTGGAATCGGTGGTTTAGAAACTTTTCAAATAGAAGTTCTTAATTTTGCTGCTGGTGATGGTACTCCAAAATTCAACCCTTTCTTTATTCCTAAAATGATTTCAGATATTGCTTGCGGGCATATTTCTATAAAATACGGTTTTAGAGGACCCAATTTTGCAACAGTATCTGCTTGTGCCTCTTCTACAAATGCTATTATAGACGCATTCAATTATATTCGTTTAGGGCATGCCGATATAATGGTTACTGGTGGTTCTGAAGCAGCTGTAACAATTGCAGGTATGGGTGGATTTAATGCAATGCACGCTTTATCAACTAGAAATGATGATCCTAAAACAGCTTCCAGACCTATGGATAAAGACCGTGATGGTTTTGTATTAGGCGAAGGTGCTGGTGCTTTAATACTAGAAGAATACGAACATGCTGTAGCTCGTGGGGCAAAAATATATTGTGAAATTGGTGGAGGCGGTATGTCTGCAGATGCTTATCATATTACTGCACCACACCCAGAAGGATTGGGTGCCAAAAACGTAATGTTAAACTGTCTAAGAGATGCAGGTTTAAAACCAACAGATGTTGATGGTGTAAACATGCACGGTACATCAACACCTCTTGGTGATTTAGCAGAATCTAAAGCAATTGAACATGTATTTGGTGATCATGCTTACACTATGAATCTGAATTCTACAAAATCAATGACAGGGCATTTACTTGGCGCAGCAGGTGCAATAGAAACAATTTCTTCTATCCTTTCATTACAACACGGAATTGTACCTCCTACTATTAATCATTTTACAGATGATGAAAACATTGATTCTAAATTGAATTTCACTTTTAATGTGGCTCAAAAAAGAGAAATGAATGTAGTTATGAGTAACACATTTGGTTTTGGTGGTCATAATGCTTGTGTATTGGTTAAAAAATTAGATTTTAAAGCTTAATGCGTATAATTAGAAAAATATTCTCGAAATCCCGTTCTCTAGAAGACGGGATTTTTTTTGATACCATACAGCCAATACTTGGTTTCAGCCCAATAAATTTAGAATTTTATAAAAAAGCCTTCACCCATCGCTCTTCCAACAAGCTGGATATAAAAGGGAATCCTGTTAATTATGAGAGACTTGAATTCTTAGGAGACGCAATGTTGAGCTCAGTAATTGCTGCTTATTTATTTAATGAAGCTCCACTAGGAGATGAAGGATATTTAACAAAAATGCGATCCAAAATTGTAAGTAGAGAACATTTGAATGAGTTAGGAAAAGATTTAAATCTTATCCGATTTATCGAAAGCAAAGTCCCTGTCCATCATTTTGGGGAAAATATTCATGGCAATATCTTTGAATCATTAGTTGGGGCTATATACCTTGACCGAGGATACGAATACTGTGAAAAATTCATACAAAAAAGAGTAATCATTCCTTATGTGGATATTGCAAGACTAGAAGGAAAAGTTATTAGCTATAAAAGTTTAGTAATCGAATGGTGTCAAAAAGAAAAAAAACTTTTTAATTATGACATTTTTGAAGACAATGCTATTGACGGACAGCGACTATTTGGAGTGAAACTTAGTATTGACGAAAAAGTAATAGCAAAAGCAAGAGCTACTTCAAAAAAGAAAGCAGAAGAAAAGGCTTCTCAAAGAGCCTACTTTGCATTTCAAGAAAAAATTGACAGAAAATAACTATTCCGTTATTAAAACTACATCGTTTTCGTTAATAAAATATCAAAATCATAGCTATTTGGCGACTCTTTGCTTGAATAGAAATGCTATATTTACATCTTATTTTTTAATGAAATGGCAGTTCACAAATTAGATATTGGCGAATTTGACGAAATAGATTACTGTCTAATTGCTATACATACTTCATTAGAAGACTATAGATTGGCTTATTATATCAATCAAAAACTTAATGTAAATTTGAATAAATCTGATAAGGAAATTCAAATTACAGTTAAAGAAGGAGAAGCACATTTTTCTAGATTTCATTATTATGAAACAAAGAATGACATTTCTTGGGATTTAATTCAGAATAAAAATGAAGTTATTATAATACAAAATGAAAGTAATCAAAGTTTATTTTCGAATGTAAATTTAGAAGTAGCCACAAAGGTATATATGCTTCCTGAATTTAAAAAAGTAGATTACTTTTTGAAAGTAGATAATAGTGAGAACGATTTAAATATATTGAGAATACAGAATGCTTTGAATACCATTTATAATATTGCAACAATATATATTATTGATACAAATAAAATAAAATCTAAAAACAATTTAATTTTTTAATACAAATGCTTACAAACAAAAAAACCAAAATTGTAGCCACACTTGGGCCTGCATGTAGTACACGAGAGATCATTAAAGACATGATTGAAGCAGGTGTAAATGTATTTAGAGTAAATTTTTCACATGCCGATTACGAAGATGTTAAAAACAAAATAGGCATTATACGTGGAATAAATGAAGAATTTGGATATACTACTGGAATACTTGGTGATTTACAAGGACCAAAACTTCGTGTTGGAGTTATGGAAGATGGTGTAGTAGTTAATGATGGTGACTTAATCACTTTTACCACTGCAGAAAATATTTTAGGTACTTCAAAGAAAGTATTCATGAAATATAAAAACTTTCCAAATGACGTAAATCCTGGTGAGAGAATATTACTAGATGACGGAAAACTAATTTTCGAAATCGTAGAAACAGACAAAAAAACAGAAGTAGTTGCCAAAGTTATACAAGGTGGCGAATTGAAATCTAAGAAAGGGGTGAACTTACCTAACACAAAGATTTCTTTACCTGCAATGACAGAGAAAGATGTTGCTGATGCCATTTTTGCAATTGAACAAAAACTAGATTGGATTGCACTTTCATTTGTAAAAACACCAAGAGACTTACAAGATTTGCAAGAATTAATAGCAAAACATTCTGATTATAAAATCCCAATTATTGCTAAAATCGAAATGCCTGAAGCATTAGAAAACATTGATAGAATTGTTGCTTATTGTGATGCATTGATGGTTGCTCGTGGTGACTTAGGTGTTGAGCTTCCTGCACATGAAGTGCCATTAGTTCAAAAAGAATTAATCCGAAGAGCCAAAACTGCTAGAATCCCTGTTATTGTTGCCACTCAAATGATGGAAACAATGATTACAAGTTTAACACCAACACGTGCCGAAGTAAATGATGTTGCAAATTCTGTAATGGATGGTGCTGATGCTGTAATGCTTTCTGGAGAAACTGCTACTGGTAATTATCCAGTACAAGTTATTCAAAAAATGACTCAAATCATTGAAGCAGTTGAAGACTCTCCACTTATCCAAGTGCCTCAAAATTCTCCACAAGTAAGAACCAATCGTTTTATTACAAAAACTATTTGTCAACATGCAGCTATTATGGCGAATGTCATTAAGGCGAAAGCAATCTGTACTTTAACCAATAGTGGATATACTGCTTTCCAAATTTCGGCTTGGAGACCTTCTGCACATATTCTAGTTTTCACTTCCAATAAAAGAATTTTAACTCAACTAAATTTATTATGGGGAGTAAAATCTTTTTATTATGAAAAATCAGTGAGTACTGACGACACTGTAACTGATGTGAATAATATCGTTAAACAAAAGGGATTTGTAAAAAAAGGTGATTTCTTAATTAACCTTGCCGCAATGCCAATTACTGATAAAGGAATGGTAAATACCTTAAGAGTTTCAGAAATAGAATAAATTTTTTATTCTTTAAAATATAAAACCGTCTTGTATCTTTTATGATTCAAGGCGGTTTTTGCTTTTAATTTTTTGATTATTTTTACAAAAACAAATCCTACTTGAATGAATCGCTTCCTACTTTTGGTTACAATTTCAATTTTATCTTTCCCTTTATTTGCCCAAAATAATTCAGATGAACTATTGCTTGAAATTGACAAAACTATTGAAAACAATTCTTTTTATACTCAAAAGAAAGAACACGAAATTACCCAACTAAAAAAAATAGAAAAGTATAAAGACACACCGATTCAAAAGTATGAGATTACGAGAAAATTATATGATGATTACAAGTCGTACCAATCGGATTCGGCTTTGGTTTATGCTAAAAGAAATTTACAGATAGCAGAAGATTTAAACGAACCTGAAAAATTTAATCACTCCAAATTGAATCTCGTAGCCATAATGGGCACTTTAGGCATGTACAAAGAAGGAATTGATGCATTGAATGCTATAAAAATTGGATCGACTCCCAATTTAAAAGGTTCTTTTTATGGTGTGACAAGAGTCATTTATGGACAAATGGCCGATAATGCTTCTTCGCAACACGAAAAAGAAAAATATCTTTTGCTTTCCAAACAATACCGTGATTCGTGCGTCAATTTTTATCCAACAAATTCTACACCATACATTATAGCAAAGGCCGATTGGTATTTGGATCATAAAAAACATAAAAAAACGCTTGATTTACTGCTTCCTTATTTTCCAAAGATTCATCAAAACGATCCCAATCGGGCAATTATAGCCTATATCATTTCGCAAGCATATAAACAAAAAAAAGATAAGAATCAGGAGGAAAAATGGCTCAGTATTTCGGCATTATCTGATTTACAGTTAGCCAAAAAAGAATACATTTCGTTGCGTTCACTAGCGTTCCTGCTATATGAAAAGGGTGATATCGACAGAGCCTATACTTATATCAAACGTTCACTCGATGATGCAGTTCTTTGTAATGCTCGCTTGAGAACTTACGCGATTTCAAAGATGCTGCCCATCATCAGTGAATCGTATCAAAAGCAAAATGAAACCAATAGATTTCAATTGGTTGTGTTTTTAATCAGTGCTGGTTTATTGGTTCTAATTCTTCTAGCACTTTTGCTTTTGTTATTCCAACAAATGAAAAAATTATCCAGCGCCAAAAAGGACTTGAGTTTTGCTAATGATAAACTTTCAGAATTGAATGTTGAACTAAATACTTTTAATGAAAAATTAAATCTTTCGAACAACACCTTGACAGAAGCTAATTTTTTGAAAGAAATATATATTGGTCGCTACATGGATCAATGTTCCGATTATTTAGGAAAACTGGATGAATACCAACGAAAATTAAATGTATTGGCAACTACAGGAAAAATTAATGATTTGGTAAGCACCGTAAAATCAAAAGAATATATTGAGAATGAACTAAAAGAGTTTTATAACAACTTCGACAAAACCTTTTTGCAACTCTTTCCTAATTTCATTATTGATTTTAATTCCTTATTAATTCCGGAAGAATCCATTCAATTAAAAGATGACGAGCAACTCAATACCGAATTGAGGATTTTTGCGCTCATTCGTTTGGGAATAAAAGATAGCGCCAAAATTGCTGTTTTTCTTCGCTATTCAATTTCAACTATCTACAATTACCGTTCGCAACTCAAAAATAAATCGGCTGGACCAAGAGACGAGTTTGAAGAAAAAGTAATGCAAATTGGAACAAACAGCAAATAAAGACTTCTCATTTTAGAACTTTATTTCAATTAAAATCATGATTCTTTAAATTTTTGACCTACTTCATTACCACTTTTTTTTAAATTTAAATAGATGTAAATTATTCATTACGAACGGTTTATAATGTATTTTCGAATTTAAAATCTACTTTTTTAAATCAACTTATTTTTTTGAACTACAAAGCATCTACTTTTACTTTCACGAAAACGATATATCTCTTTTCTCAATTAATAATTGGTTTTCGTTAAAAGCTATTCAAAAATCAACCACTAATTTATTTTTAAAAAATGAAACATTTACTTTATACAGCGCTGTTCTACTTTTTGGTTTTGCATTGCGCGAATTCACAACAGTTGAAATCTCCTAATGGAAAATTCACGATGAACTTTACATTACAAAATGACGGCACTCCAAGTTATAGTTTAAACTATAAAGACAAAGCTGTTATAAAACCAAGTAAATTAGGACTTGAACTTAAAAATGATAAAAAATCATTGTTGAATGATTTTACTATAATTGACAGCAAAACTGCCACTTTTGATGAGACTTGGAAGCCAGTTTGGGGAGAAGTCGAGAGTATTAGAAATCAATTTAATGAGTTGGCAATTACGTTAAACCAGAAAGATACAGAGAGACAAATCATCGTCCGTTTCCGATTGTTTAATGATGGATTAGGTTTTCGATATGAATTTCCAACCCAGAAAAACTTGGTTTATTTTGTTATAAAAGAGGAAAGAACACAATTTGCCATGACGGGAGATCATACTGCTTTTTGGATTCCGGGAGATTATGATACCCAAGAATATGATTACACTACATCTAAATTATCTGAAATAAGAGTATTAACCGAAAAAGCAAAAACCGATAATTTATCGCAAACATCCTTTTCACCAACTGGTGTTCAAACTTCTCTAATGCTGAAAACTGCAGACGGATTGTACATCAATTTACACGAAGCTGCATTGATAAATTATTCATGCATGCACTTAAATCTGGATGATAAAAATCTGGTTTTTGAATCTTGGTTAACTCCTGACGAAAAAGGAGATAAAGGAAACATTCAAGCACCAACGCATTCTCCTTGGCGCACCATTATTGTAAGTGATGATGCTCGAGAAATTCTGGCTTCCAAAATGACTTTAAACTTAAATGACCCTTGCAAAATCGAAGATACCTCTTGGATTAAACCCATAAAATATGTTGGTGTTTGGTGGGAAATGATTAGCGGAAAAAGTTCCTGGTCATACACCGATGAATTTCCATCGGTACAACTTGGCGTTACTGATTATTCTAAATCAAAACCAAACGGAACCCATGGTGCTAATAATGCGAATGTAAAAAAATACATTGATTTTGCTGCTGCAAACGGATTTGGAGGTGTATTAGTCGAAGGCTGGAACGAAGGTTGGGAAGATTGGTTTGGTCATTCCAAAGATTATGTTTTTGACTTTGTAACGCCTTACCCCGATTTTGATGTGAAAGGTTTGCATGAATATGCAAAATCCAAAGGCGTGAAAATGATTATGCACCACGAAACCTCTGGAGCTGTTCGTAACTATGAACGTCATATGGATCAAGCATACCAATTTATGAAAGACAATGGGTACGACGCTGTAAAAAGCGGTTATGTTGGTAGCATCATCTCTAATGGCGATAATCATTATAACCAATTTATGATCAATCATTATCAATATGCAATTGAAAAAGCTGCTGATTATAAAATAATGGTTAATGCCCATGAAGCAGTTCGACCAACAGGAATTTGCAGAACCTACCCGAATTTAATTGGTAACGAAGCGGCTCGAGGAACAGAATACCAAGCATTTGGCGGTTCAAAACCAAACCATGTAACATTATTGCCTTTTACCCGATTAATTGGTGGACCGATGGATTATACCCCAGGTATTTTTGAAATGGATTTAAGTAAATTTAGTACCAACAATAAATCGCATGTAAACAGTACGATTGCCAATCAATTGGCGCTGTATGTAACCCTTTACAGCCCGTTGCAAATGGCTGCTGATTTTCCTGAACACTACAATAAATTTCCTGATGCATTCCAGTTCATTAAAGACGTAGCGGTAGATTGGAGCGAAAGCAATTATCTGGAAGCGGAGCCAGGTCAATATGTAACTGTTGCCAGAAAAGCAAAAGGAACCAACAACTGGTTTATTGGGAATGTAAATGGATACGAACCTCGAACTTCAAGCATCAATTTTGCTTTCTTGGAAAAAGGAAAAAAATACACCGCCACGATTTATGCTGATGGAAAAGACGCCAATTACAAAACGAATCCACAAGCATACACCGTTCGAAAAATACAGGTAACCAATACTTCTAAACTTTCTCAACTAAGTGCAGCTGGAGGTGGTTATGCGATTAGTATTATTGAAAATAAGAAATAATTTTTTCATAATCCGAACGGATTAAAAAACTGAACCATTAAGAAATTAAGCTTCATTAAGGATTAAAAACTTAATGAGCCTTAATGTCTTAATGGTTTAAAATTTTAAAGTGTATACATTATTTATCCCCATAAATCTGAACATCATCTACTTGAAAAGCACCATCCAAGGCAAGATTTTTACCCGAGCCGGTGTACTTGAAAGCAATGTTTATTTTTCCAGTATACGATGACAAATCAACTCCTCC
Source organism: Flavobacterium rarum (SeqCode) (assembly GCF_965234445.1). Lineage (GTDB taxonomy): Bacteria > Bacteroidota > Bacteroidia > Flavobacteriales > Flavobacteriaceae > Flavobacterium > Flavobacterium rarum. Next base: position 200,055 of record NZ_OZ248504.1, read on the forward strand.
CGAACCCACAAACTGATACCAAGGCGTAGCTTGTTTAGGCAATATAACTTTTAGCGAAATCCAAGTAGCCTTATCAATATTTAAACCGTCGAAATTATTAGAAACATATACTTCAATTGAATTTAAGGGTGAATCGACATCCAAATGATGTTGGGCAGATCTAAAAGTAAGTACTTCTTTGATGTAAATATCCATATCAATTTTTGGAGAAATCAGCCATGCGATATTCGATGCCACTTTGGTTCCTGTGGTATTAAACTCGGCATATCCATTTCCTGCATATACAGTGCCCAACCAAAATTTTGTTCCTTTCTGAACCATATTTGACCAACCCGGTAAATTGAGTTTAGTATTGGTTTCCACACTTTGGAAATTCTCTGCAAAGAACGGCACTGTTGCTGTACCTGAAAACACAACATCTTTTTCGGAACGCGGTAACAATTGAAAATCAGATCCGAATTTGGTCAAAACACCTCGTACTTTTCCGCTTCCGTCTGGAACAATTTTATCGGCAAAATCAGCAAAGCTACTGGTTCTAAATAACACTTGATTCCCCAATCTATCGGTCAAATTCCAGTTGGTCGCTCCTCCAACATCATTGGATTCTTCATAATAATGACGCCCAATTGCATCAGAAGTAAATTGCACATCAGACAATTCTACCAGTGTATTAATGTTCGAATCCTGCAACAAATCAGTTATAGAAATAGTGCGCACCAAAAGCTCCTCACTCACCATTGTGCAGGAAGCATTAAGTACTTTTTTATAATCATTTGGAGAAATTCGGCCAACTCCTCCTTCATTATACGTGTTGACATAAATACTTCCAATGCGCATTCCTCCAAAGTAAATATCACTATATTGATCTTTCATCTTAATATAGACTTTATTACCTAATCGAAAATCAATATAGGTATTCGAAGCATCTACAGGAACACTAAAGCCTATTGCTGGGGTTGTGGCTGTGGCCAAAGTTTGAAACGAAATCGTCTTAAAAAAATTTCCAGCCTCATCACTCGAAACCACATAAGCTTCAATAATATCATCGTAAGTATATTGTGTTACGATGGAACCTGTAACGGCTCGGACTTCTTCAACGGTGCGATTTACTTTCAAATCGGGTTGATTGCAAGTCAGTTTTGGTACATCAAATTCTTCTTTAGCACAACTGCCAAAAGTAAATGCAATTCCTAAAAAAACAGTATAGAATTTTAAGTTCATATTCTTTTATTTTAAAATTTATAAATTGATGTAAAGATTAACAAAATACGTTCTCCCGTAACCATAAAAATATTTGTTTCCAAAATTGGGCGTTCCGCTGGAAACATCTTGATTGAGTTGTCTGAAATTGGCATTTCGAGCTTGCTCATACCCTCCAGTTTTATAAGTCAAATCCAAAACATTATTTATGGTTGCAAAAAGTCCAATATTCTTACCTTTTATTCTCCAGGATTTACCTCCTGAAATGTTTAACAAAGTTGTTGGCTCAAATGCTTCTTGTTTCAATAATTCTTTCGCTCTTTCTTCGGAGGCTTCTGGAAAATTAAAACCGCTGGCTGGATTTTTATAGAAAGTTGCTGTTCTGGAAATAGGAGAAATATCTATAAAACTTTCGGCTAGATAATTAATATTGGCACCAATCCACCAATATTTAGGGTCTCTGTATTCGATTCCTAAAGCAAAAGCCTGCTGAGGCATTCCCGCCTGATGGTAATTTTTTAATGATGCTGTTCCAAAATCAAATACGGGATTTGGATTTTCAGAAGTTGCCTGAGCATCATTGGTAATCGTAACATTTGGATTACTGTCAATTGTATATTGACCATATCCAGCCGAGAAATTAGTCATTAATGTTGGATTCAATTGGTATTGAAAATTGAATTCGGCTCCTAAATTTTTCTTATCCAAATGTTTCAAGGTCTGACTTACAAAAGCATCTGTATTGGCATATCCTGCTCCGTCATCAAAAATTCCCTCGGCATAAAAGAAAGAGGTTTGGGTGATGTTCTTTATTTTGGCATAAAAGAGAGTCAAACGCGTTTGCCATTTTGGTGTTCGATAAAAATAACTCACATCCAAACTGCTTATATTCTCACTTTCTAATCCATCTACAACCGAATTGTTCAATCTTGAATTCGGAAATGTATTTCGGATTGTTGGCGCATTTGAAAGATAGGCTCCATTAAAATTCAACTGTTGCCTACCCGAAATTTTGAAAAGAATTCCGCCCTTAAAACCAAAATTCTCAAATTGCACTTTCTCGCTTTTGCCAATAGAATTGGTAGCGTAAATTCCGTTTTGGTACAAACCTTCCCTTTGATAATTGGTGCTTATAAAATTTTGCGCCAAATAAAAATCAACTTTATCATAAGTGAATTTAAAGTTGGTAAAAAGGTTTATCGTATTCGCATCATAATTAAAATTATAACCATATTCATCTCCCTCCACAACTTGTCTATCGGGATGATTCAAATCGGATTGCGCTTGACTTCCATTATAAAAAACATCGACATCATCAAAATACAAACCTCCTAACAAATCTGTCAGTTGTTGGTAATTATGGGATTTTAAATTACAAAAAAAACCTCCAGCCGTCAAGAAAAGATTATCACTTATTTGTGTATTGAAAGTAGAATTGGCCGTTATCGTTTGATCGTCCGTTCGGTCTTCATACAAAACATATTTACTTTTGGCGGGAACATAACCGGTTATTTGACCGTTGCCATCCAAAACCGGAGATTGATTTGCAAAATACATCGCCTTCCAATCGATTTGATTATTGGCTAGAAACTGTTCTTTGCTTTTTTCTGCATTCTCATAATCGGGAGTAAACGCTCCCGAAAACTCACCATTATCTGGCGCATACAAGGAACTGTAATAACTAGGCATTTTTCTATAATAAGTGGGATCGGGACTATTACCATTTTGGTAATCAATATTACTGTTGGTGATTTTCCCAAATTGATAGGTCAAACTTGAATTCAGAGTTGTGAATTCATTGATTGTATAAAAATGATTCAGCATCAAGATGGGTTCTTCGATGGTTTTTATTCTGGCATTTCGCTTTTTGCCGTCTTGCCAACCCCAATAAGAGTTGTATTTCTTGCTTGTTAATTCGGTAACTTCTGCAGTATTTGGTGAATTTTTAGCCCGGGAATTGGGCGTGTAGAATCCAGAAAAATTCAAAGAATGATGGTCGTTAACCTTCTTTTCAACACTTATAAAACCGGCTAAAGCATTGTAATTAGTGCCTTCAAAATACCCTTCATCAGCCCAGCGAGTTCCTGCCGAAACCACAAATGCCCACCCTTTGCTATTCATTCCTGATGCATAAGTTCCTACCATTCGCCAAGAATAATTGGTATTTGTCCCCGTAAAAGAAAGAATCGTCCCTGGTTTGTAAATCGAAGCGCGGGTATTAATTTCCTGAGTACCCAAAATTCCGCCAAAAGCATAATCTGAAGGAAAAGAACCCACAGTAAATTCCTGATTCCGAACCACATTGTTCAAGCCTCCCCAATCACCCCATTGTGGCCTACCGTCAAACAGTTTGTTCATCGTAACCCCATTAATCATGGTTGTCGCATATTGACTGTCCAGGCCTCGGATTCTAAAACGAGCCTGCCCCCAATTGAAAGCTGCTGCTTGCTGAAAAGCATCTCTGGAAGATTGTAAAAGTCCCGAAGTACTTTCAGATCCACTATTATCATCGCTCAAATCGCTTTCAAGAAGTGTAATTATTCCTGTTTGTTGCTCGGAAGTTTGATTGTCTTCTAATGGAACATTGCCCAAATCTAGCATTTCATCTTTGGCGATCAAAACGGGCAGTAATGCGTCCTTAAACCCTTGACTGTGCAAAAGCAATAATTGATTTCCAGGGACTACTGCATAAAAACTAAAAATACCATCAGCTGTTGTGAGTTGCATCAACTGTGTGTTTTCAATCGTAACCACAACATTTTCTATTGGCTTTTGAGTTTTAACATCAATGATTTTCCCTTTAATTCCTGTAGGTTTTTGGGCAAATACAAAAGTGATTTTCAATAAAAAAAGCATTCCTAACAAAGATTTACCCATACTTATTTTGAAAAATTATTTGGACACAATAAATCGCGTATCCAAGAATTAGATTCGTTTAAAAAAGAAAAAAAAGTTTTGGAAAAAAAGTGGTATTTTGAATTTTAATCGAATAGAAATAATACTCGCCTGCTATTCATGTTATAAACTTAAGTAAAAAACTGCCAAGTTGTATCTAAAAAGTATTTATTTTCTTATTTTCATTCAATGGCTTTAATTCGGCTTACCATAAAAGCGATGAAAAAACCAAAAATCCCAATGAAAGCAAAAGAATATCGCAGACTTGAAATCTCAGCAATATAACCAATTATAGGAGGCCCCATCAAAAAACCTAAGAAACTCACACTCGAAACAATAGTCAAAGCTTCTCCTGCAGGAACCGTTGGATTTTTTCCCGCAACACTATAAAGCGTAGGAACGATGGTAGAAACACCAAATCCAACCAGCATAAAAGCAATGGTAGAAGGAATTAAATAAGGAAAAAGAACGGATGTAAAAAGCCCAACCGAAATTAGAATCCCACCAATTTTAAGAATTAACTGTTTACCAAATCGATGAATCAGATGGTCTCCAAAAAACCGCCCACTCGCCATCGTAATCATAAACGAGGTGTAGCCCAAGATAACCAATGGTCCAGGTACTTGAATCACATCTTTAAAATAAACACCACTCCAGTCAAACATCACTCCCTCACTTGCCATACAACAAAAACCAATCACTCCCAACCAAAGCAAAGCACTATCCGGTTTTGAAAACAATTTTTTCTTTTCGGGTTTCAAAGTTTCTTTGGCTTTTATTAAAAATTTATAGTTAAAAGCTATTAACAAAAGTACAACTCCAGCAACTACTAAAAAATGTTCGTAAGGAGTTAAATGCAATGCAAGCATCCCCAAACCAATCACAGCTCCAGTAAATCCTGCTAAACTCCACATTCCATGAAAGGAAGACATAATGGTTTTTTTAAAAAGCACCTCGGTATAAACGCCCTGAGTGTTTACGGCAATATTGGCTAAGTTTCCAAATATCCCAAAGAGAAATAATCCAAGAGATAATTGCCATACTTCTTTGGCCAAACCCAAATTGGTCAAACTAAATAGATAGAATAACAACGAGAAAATCAAAACGCGGTAACTGCCAAAACGAGTAACCAATTTTCCTGAAAAAGGCATAATTACCAGTTGTCCAAGCGGAATAGCAAACAACACACTACCCAGACTCCCATCACTCAAATGCAACATCGTTTTAATATCCGGAATTCTACTCGCCCAAGTGGCAAAACTCAAACCCATACCAAAATAAAACATAGAAACTGCCAATCGAATTCGTAACAAATACGAGGCTTTGACATCTTTATACGTTTTCTTGTATTTGGCCTTGGTTCGTGTTCTTCCTATAAAATTTAAATCTATCAAAATAATTGTTTTTTTGGAAATCCTTTGTGTCAAAAGTACGAAAAGAAACAATCCAAAGACTCAAACAGCATTAATACAATAAATTACAACGTTATTGTTGAAAAAACAGTAACCTATTTGAATAATTTGGGGGTGCCACCATAAGAAAAATGGGCCAACTCAGCATATCGCTTAGTCGGCCCATTTCCCTTATGCTGTCGGGCTATCCGCGCTACTTTGGTAGCTAGCTTCAAATGAAATTCACTGAACACCTATGAAAATAAATGTATAGTGAAGTAATCCCTCACCCAAACTGCAAAACGAGATATTGATTATTAAAATGAGCTTAGAATTAGAAAATTGAATTGCCTCCAGCTTTATCTGGAGGAAAATTGAATGAAAATCAAAATGGCTTTAGCCAAAATAGCATCCTATTTTGGCTAAAGCCATTAACAACTATTCCAATTTTATTTCTCCAGCTAAAGCTGGAGGCAATTAAAAACTAATCACCATTCACCAAAGGGTTAAAACACAACCACTTCCCCTTTCGCATTACTTTGAATAGAAGCTTCAATAATTTGCATCACCTGCAAACCTTCAAGAGCAGAAACCGGTTCTTTGGTGTCATTCACAATCGACTGATAGACGCCATCAAAAAAATCATAATAATTACCCTGTAAAGTTGGAACCTTCTCTTTGATAATCTTGCCATCTATCTCCGTATGCAACAATCCTTCATTTCCGGGAGCTTCTGTTCCCCAAGAACTCAGATTGGGTTTCTTACCCAATTTCAATTCGTCTTCTTGTACGTCACCTCGTGGTTTCAGGAAAGACCCTTTTTTACCGTGAATAACATAGGCAGGATTGGCTTCTCGAACAAAAAAGCCTGCTTTCAACCGCACTCTAAAAGCTGGATAATACAGCACAATATCTATCCAATCATCTACCAAAGAAAGCGCACGTGTGATTCTTATATCGGCAAAAACACTTTGGGGAAATCCAAATAACGACAACGCCTGATCAACTATATGAGGTCCTAAATCTTTTAAAATTCCTGCACCCGAATTAACCGTTTCTTTATGCCCCTTCGGACTCAATAGCGGATTGTAGCGATCAAAATGGAATTCCGCTTCTACCAATTCTCCCAACACTTTGTCTTTCACCACTTTTTGAACCGTTTTAAAATCACTGTCCCATCTTCTATTCTGGAAAACCGATAATTTCAATCCTTTTTCTTTGGCCAAATTCACCAATTCCTGAGCTTCGGCGACTGTAGTCGTAAAGGCTTTTTCTACTACAGCGTGTTTCCCGGCAAGCAAAACCTGCTTAGCATATTCAAAATGAGTTCCTACCGGCGTATTTACAATGACCAAATCAATATCATCCTGAAGCAAAGTTTCAAGTGTTGGATAACTTTTTACATCTGGATAATCCAATTGAATCAACTGTTTGCTTCTTTCCCAAGAACCAACCAGTTCAAAACCTGTATGAAATTCCAAAAAAGGAGCGTGAAAGACTTTTCCAGACATTCCGTATGACAATAGTGCCGTTTTAATTTTTTGCATATTTTTTTATAGTAGTTTACAATCCTGCAAGATTTCCAAATCCTTGAAGGATTGATTTTTAAATTGGTTCTACACTCAATCTTGTGGGTAAAAAAAAAGAAAAATTTTACCATTAAGTGATTAAGAAAAATTAAGTTTTGTTAGACTTAATGAACCTTAATATCTTAATGGTGTATAGAAAAATTAAATTTTTAATTTTTAAAACGCACACGATTGATTGAATAACCTTTAAGTTGAATACCTACAAGGTCAAAAAAAGACCTCGCAGGAAAATCGTTTAGACAGTAGCTTATCTTGTTTTTGCTCTATCGTATTGTTTTGGCCATTGAACATCAACTCCTAATTCTTGTGCAAAAGTCAAACCTAAATTTGGATTCCTAAGCGACTCTCTAGCGAAGAAAACCAGATCGGCTTTACCACTTGCTATAATAGCTTCGGCTTGCTGAGAAGTGGTAATCAAACCAACTGCTCCTGTCAAAATTCCCGTTTCTTTTTTGATTTTTTCGGCAAAATGAACTTGGTAATTAGGTCCCAACGGAATTTGTTGATGCGACACCAATCCGCCTGAAGAAACGTCAATTAAATCAACTCCTTTCTCTTTTAAAATTTTAGAAAGTTGTACTGATTCTTCAGCGTTCCAACCGCCATCTGCCCAGTCTGTAGCAGAGATTCTGACCATTAAAGGAAACTCTTTCGACCATTCTGATTGAACGACATGCAGTACTTCCAGAAGCAATCGAGTACGGTTTTCAAAAGAACCGCCATATTCATCCGTCCTAGTATTCGACAAAGGTGACATAAACTGATGCAATAAATAACCGTGCGCCGCATGAATTTCAAGCACTTGAAATCCTGCTTGCTCCGCTCTTCTAGTTGCCAATTTAAAATCAGAAATTACTTTTTGAATTCCTGCTTTATCCAATGCAGTTGGCCCTTGTTCATTATCGTGATACCCAATAGCACTTGGCGCAACTGTTTCCCAACCACCTTGATTTTGAGCCAGTTTTTTATTGCCATACCAAGGAGATGAAACACTGGCTTTTCTTCCAGCATGAGCCAATTGGATTCCTGGAACCGAATCTTGTCTACTGATAAACTTAGTGATAGATTGTAGTTTTTTGATGTGATCATCACTCCAAATACCCAAATCACCTGGAGAAATTCTTCCCTCTGGTGAAACGGCTGTCGCTTCTTGAATGATTAAACCCGCACCACCTGTTGCCCGACTGCCAAGATGCACCAAATGCCAATCATTGGCAAATCCATCTTCTGAGGAATACTGGCACATAGGCGAAACTGTAATTCTATTTTTGAACGTAATACTTTTTATTTGTAGAGGAGAAAATAACTGTGAAGACATAAATACAAGGATATTAGTGTTTTAATTCAAATTGTATTAAAACAAGATTTATATCTAGTAAAGTTATCGTACTAACATGAAAATAAAAATGAAAAACGCATTAATTAACAAACATTTAAAACGATACCCAAAAATATAGCGTAAATAATAAAATAGAAAATAGTACTTTTGTCCGTCATTAAAGAACCGAAATTTAAAAAATGGAAATAGTTATCAAGCTTTCTCAATTTTTATTGAGCCTATCATTACTTATTATACTTCACGAATTAGGACATTTCATCCCTGCAAAATTATTCAAAACCAGAGTCGAGAAATTTTATTTGTTTTTTGACGTTAAATATTCCCTTCTAAAAAAGAAAATTGGAGAAACCGAATACGGTATTGGCTGGTTGCCTCTTGGTGGTTATGTAAAGATATCCGGAATGATTGACGAAAGCATGGACAAGGAACAAATGGCTTTGCCACCACAGCCTTGGGAATTTAGGTCCAAACCAGCTTGGCAACGTTTGATTATTATGTTGGGTGGAGTAACTGTTAACTTTATACTGGCTTTTATCATTTATATAGGCATGGCTTATGCTTATGGGGATTCCTATATTTCAAATGCCGATATGAAAGACGGTCTGTTGATAGAAAACCAAGCGATGATTAATGCTGGATTCAAATCAGGAGACAAAATCGTTGCTGTTGATGGCGAAAAAATTGTGCGTTTTGACAAGGAAATCAGTTCTAAAGTTATTTTGGCCAAACAAGTGGTTATCGACAGAAATGGTATAGAACAAACCATTATAATGCCAAATGATTTTGTGGATCAATTGTCTAAATTCGAGAAAGCTCCATTAGCTACTATTCGAATTCCTTTTGCTATCGGAAATATACCAGATGAATCGTTGAATATAAACCTTAAAGCAAAAGATATTCTTTTGTCTCTAAATGGTCAAACCACAAAATATCTTGATCAAGCCAAATCAGTTTTAGAAAACAACAAAAATAAAACAATTTCTGCAATAGTTTTGAGAGATCAAAAACAAGTAGCTGTAAATGTAAAAGTGAACAATGAAGGCAAACTTGGTGTTCAACTTGGTGGTTTAGGACTTGAAACACTTGAAAAATTAGGTTATTACAAAATTACACATCAAAAATACAGTTTTATGGAATCGATTCCTTTTGGTATTCAAAAAGGAAAAGATCAATTGGTAGGATACGGAAAACAATTGAAAATGATTTTCAATCCAGAAACCAAAGCATACAAACAAGTAGGCGGTTTTAAAGCGATATTTGACATTTTTCCAAGTTCTTGGAGCTGGGAACTTTTCTGGAGCATTACAGCGATATTATCGATTATGCTTGGAGTTATGAACTTATTGCCTATTCCAGCACTTGATGGTGGACATGTAATGTTTTTATTATTTGAAATCGTAAGCGGTAAAAAACCAAGTGATAAATTCCTAGAGAATGCTCAAATGGTTGGTTTTGTATTACTTATCAGTCTATTGCTTTTTGCCAATGGAAATGATATTTACAAAGCCATAGTGGGCAAGTAAAAAAGAATGCTTTTTTTGCATTTTTTGTTTGCCACATTTAAATAAATTTATATATTTGCACCGCTTCAAAAGTGAATCACACTTTCCTTCTTAGCTCAGTTGGTTAGAGCATCTGACTGTTAATCAGAGGGTCCTTGGTTCGAGCCCAAGAGAGGGAGCATTATTAAAAGCCTGACAGCAATGTCAGGCTTTTTTGGCTTAACCCCAGTAAAACCAACGCTTCAAAAGACTTTATTAAATTTTCAAAAAACATTTGGTACATTCAAATAAAATCATATCTTTGCACCGCTTTAAAAGTGAATCACACTTTCCTTCTTAGCTCAGTTGGTTAGAGCATCTGACTGTTAATCAGAGGGTCCTTGGTTCGAGCCCAAGAGAGGGAGCATTATTAAAAAGACTATCAGCAATGATGGTCTTTTTTTTTGTTTAAACCCACTTTTTTATTCTGATTATCGCTTCCCCATATAAAAAGCAGAATATCTTTAAAAATCAACCATTCAAACAACAAAACACCCAATACCAAATGGGGGTTGTATTTAAAACATCGACATAGCCAATGCGAAATCGAAAAAAAATTCAATTAAAAAAATTAGAATTGACAAAAAAAAGATTAGCTAAAAAAGAAAGTCATATAAATTACTAAATAATCACAACTTTGTTTATTTCGGTTATAATAATTTAATAATTTAGTTCAAAATGAAGCTCCAAAAGCCATTATATGTCATACTCATTAATTAATTATTTATTACTGAGAAATATGATGAAAGTGATGCCAAAACTGAACCCAAAAAGTTGGGACGAGATGTTCTCGAATGAAGGCGTGAGAGATTCTTATGCTCAAGTTCTTCAAACTTTACAGAATTTAAATCCAGAAAATCTAAACACTAAACAAATTCAGGCTTCCGATTAGTTCATGAATCAGCGTATAACATTTACCATTTATAGTGACGACGAATAAGAAATAGAAAGAATTTTTCCTTTTGATATCATTACAAAAGCAGAATGGAGCGAAGTCCAAACTGGAATCAAACAGCGATTAAAAGCGCTTAATTTGTTTTTGGAAGATGTATATAATGGACAAAATAATCCCTGCTTCATTAATAGCCTCTTGCCCAAATTATATACAGGAAGCTCACGGATAAAAGCGCCTCATAACATTCATGTCCATATTGCTGGAATTGATTTAATTCGAGGGGCAATGGGTGAATTTTATGTACTGGAAGACAACCTATGATGTCCTAGTGGCGTGAGTTACATATTGGAAAATCGAGAAATTACCAAACGGATTTTCCCAGACATGCTTACCTCAAACAAAGTAAGCATGGTAGAAAATTATGTTCCAGACATGATAAAATATTACCTTAACGAAGAACCTATACTTAAAAATGTTCCAACATACCAAATGGAAAACAAAGAAGAAAGAGAATTGGTATTTGCCGATAAGAAAATATGGCAATTAAAGAAACCAATGGAAGTGGCGGTTACGGAATGATCATGGGAAACAAAGCTACCCAGAAGAACTTGATAATGGAAAAATTGCCATTCTAGCCAATCCCAGAAATTTTATAGCACAACCAATTATTCAACTTAGTACAATCCATTGCTTAATAGATGGCCAATTGAAATTACGCCATGTAGATCTAAGACCTTATGCTTTATGCGGGCCCAATGGAGTAGAAATAGTGCCTGGAGGACTAACTCGAGTCGCATTAACAGAAGGCTCATTGGTAGTCAACTCTTCACAAGGCGGAGGAAGCAAAGACACTTGGATCATAAAGTAATTTCATTTTAAAATTTAAAATGAATAAAATGAAAACAAAGACATTAAACACAGAAAAAAACGACAAGCCAATGTTTGCCTTTTTACCAGAAATGGTTTTAAACCATTTGAATGAAGCGACACCAACTGAGCTTACAGCAGCAATTTCAAACGAACCTGTAATCGAAAAAATAACAATATCAGCAGAACCTGAAATACCTAATTTAGAAGATTCAAATATTGAAATCATCCCGAAAAAAGAAAAAACAAAACCTATTAAAACTACTGTTGAACCTATTGTTTTGGAAAAACCAAACAATAAAACAGAAAACAATTTTATTACAAGATTTTCAAATAAAATCAAAATCTATTTATCTCAATTCTTAAATCAATCAAAATGAAAACAAACATGCTAAGTCGATTTGAATCTCAGGCTCCTATTATTGAATCTAAAATAGAAACGATTGTAAAACCCATTATCAACAAGTGTTAATAAAGAAAACACAATTATCCGATTTCTAAAAAATTTATATCACTTTTAAAATCCATTCAAATGAAAACAACAATGCAAAGTGGGGTTACAACCGAAATGTTTTTGCTCACCAATTAAAACAATCTCAGGCTCCTATTATAGAATCTATAATAGAAACTATTGTAGAACCTATTATCTACAAGTGCTAAAATAGAGAACTATTTAGGCCACAATTTTCGGCCGGTGTGAACTTGTATGCACCTAGCTGATGATGAGTTACGGAATCGCGTGAGGGATAAAGCAAGGCGCCATGCGCTCGTGATAGCCCGACGCTGTTGAGCAAAGGGGCTGTATAAGCGGTTCTACAAATAAGCCCCTTTGCTCAACAGGGTCACGCCCAAAAAATTATGATCGAAAAAACTACAATTGTCCTATTACTACTAAAAAGCTTTTTTTACAATTTATAAATCGAATTAGATGAAAGCAAATATGCTAAGTCGAGTTGCAGACGGAATGTTTTGGCTCAACAGATATATGGAAAGAACCGATGGCATGTTGCTAACTCTTAACACCAGTTACATCCTGTCCTTTGACAAAGAAACTGATGATTGTCAAGGATACAAACTTTTATTAAGATGCTATACCGACTTAACCTACGACCAAATTAATGAGGTCCAATATGACACTAATTATGTCCTTAAATATATTATTTGCGACAATTTGAATCATAATTCGGTTATAAATCTGGTTATAAAAGCACGCGAAAATGCTCGAGGTTCTCAAGATAAAATAACAAAAGAATTATGGGAGCACATCAATTCGCTGTATCATTTTATGAATTCTCCTGATCTTCCCAAAAAACTGGAAACATCTGATGCATTAAAAATTGCAAACAAACTCAACAAAGACCTCTTACTTTACAATGGAATATTGCAAGTAACAATGCCTAGGGGACTGGGCTGGAGCTTTTCGAATATTGGAAAATTGATAGAAAGGTGTTTGCAAACTATCTTTATGACACAGGCTTATTATGCTCCTATCAATTACAATCTAAACGGAAATGAGGACGTAATGTATTGGCGAAGATTATTACTCTCATTATCTGTTTATGAACTCTATCTTAAAAGTTATAGCAAAATCAAGCACAATAGAAAAGTGGTGCAACATGTAATTCGAAAAAATTACTTACATTAAGGGAATCACCATTGTCGAAGCTAATGTTGTTGAAATTTTTATGATTGCACCCCTATAAAAGGAACTTTCAAAGGATTCGCCATACAAACTTTATCGGTCTGTGTCTCTATTGGCTACGAAGATGGCAGGCATTATGAAGAAATAAACAATGTCGTTTTTGAATAAATTCCACAAGAAGTTAAAGAGCAAATTAGCTATATTGAACAACAGCAACAACAGTAAGAAAATCCATTTTATAATTTAAAAAACAAATTGCCTTTTCAAAGGTGATATAATTTATTATTCCCTCTTTTTTATTAAAAATAAAAAGAGCTTCAATGTTAAAAAATAAATTTTTTCTTCCGAAAAAAGCAAAGACGCACAAAGACACATAGTTTCGAAGTATTAAAAACTTAAACAAACAATCCAATTAATTTAAACAAGAAAGTTTATGAAATAAATTTTTGCGTGCCCTTGTGGCTTTACAATATAAAACTAACACAAGATTGATGATTCAATTTCTCAAGTATAATTATAAAATAAAAACTATAACCAATATAGAATGGCGCGAAAGTATTTGTTTTTTAGACAATAAATATGTCTTTTATGTTATATTTTAGACCAAAACCACACGTTAAGTGATAAAACATGCAGAAATAAAATCATTTATTATATTTTATCACTTATCAAAAAGTATAATTGGCAATGCTAAATGTATTGAGATATACTTGAAATAATAAAAACCTAACTTCAACTTTTTAATTATTACTTATTGTGGAATATCTTTTTTTCAATCTAAATTTTTACCTCGTCACTTCTTCAATCAGATAAAAAATAGATTTAAAATCAATACCGCTCATTCTTTCTAATCCAATCTCACAGGTTCTACTGGTGGAATACCCTTCTTTGCAACTGGTGGGAATTTGAGCTTTTAATTCTCGTAATCCGTGTTCGTTCAATTCAGGAACAAGGAAACCTCTATCTCCTGCAAAACCGCAACAATTGCTGTCAATAATAGTTACGTTATTGGCACAGAGTTGGGATAAAGCAAGTAGTTGGTCCATCTTTCCGATTTTTTTAACCGAGCAAACCGGGAAAACCGCTATCGTATCTTTTTTACTTTTTACCGTTAAAAGAGGCATCACATAATCGAGCATAAAGTCAATAGGATCGACAATTTTTAGCGTTTTCGAAAATTCCTCTTTCGAATGGTAAAAACAAGGACTCATGTCATACAAAATAGGATATTTTCCGTTTTCTGAAACTTTCAGAAGGTCTTTTTCTAAAGCTTCAGATTGTGCATGATTGGCTTCGGCATAACCTTTGCTCGAAAAAGGCATTCCGCAGCAATGCGTGTCTAAAGCTTCAGGATAAATTATTGTAAAACCGGCACGAACCAATAATTGATGAGTTAGCGCGGTCAATTGAAGATCATCTGAGTTTTGAAAACTATTTTTACCCATACTTCTATTGATGCAAGAAGGAAAGTAAACGACTTTTAAATCAGAGGTTGTATTCATTTGTTATGTATTAAAAGGTCAACCGCAGATTTTAATTTAAAATTCTTTAAATCTTTGAGTGAAAATTAAAAAATAATCTGCGAATCAGCGGTTAATTTTTTGGTGTTTATTTTTTTGGCTCCTTTTGGCATTTCGGGAATCCATTTCGGAAGTTTTCCAAAGGTTATAAAATGGGATGCATTGGACAATGCTGTCATGATAGTGGTTCCAAGAATAATATGAAAAACAGTAACTATTTTCAATCCAACTCTCAAAATTGCAGTTGTTCCCGCCATGTGTGAACCAATATATGTAGCCACTTTTTTATTCCCTGAATCCAATTCATTGGCGCGCCATTCTTTTACAAATTTTCCGGTATCAATATGTACAGGGCATGCCAAAGCACAAAGTCCATCGGTTGCACAGGTTTCATCCAATTGGTACGTAACCTCTTTTTGAATGTCTGCCAATCGCTTCGGATCATCATTCGTGCTTTCCAATCGGCTGATTTCTCTGGCAATCACAATGCGTTGTCTTGGAGACAAAGTCAGTCCTTCCGATACGCAATGCGGTTCACAAAATCCGCACTCCATGCATTTGTCAATAATTGCATTGGATTCGGGGAGTGGTTTTAAATTTTTGAGATGTGCTTTGGGATCGGGATTAATGAGTACATCTGGATTTATTTTGTTATTGGGGTCAAAAATAGTCTTGATACGTTTCATGATTTCATAAGCGGCAGTTCCCCATTCTTTTTCTACAAAAGGTGCCATATTGCGACCTGTTCCGTGTTCGGCTTTCAAAGAACCATTAAAACGATCGACCACCAAAACAGCCAATTCGGACATTAATTTTTCGTACCTATCGATTTCATTTTGGTTCGAAAAATCCTGAGAAAACACAAAATGCAGGTTTCCTTCTAAGGCATGACCAAATAAAACAGCATCATGGTATTCGTATTTTTTAAACAAATCTTTCAATGCCAGACAAGCCTCGGCCAGTTGTGGCAAAGGGAAAGCAACATCTTCTATAATCACGGTTGTTCCGTTTTTTCGAAGTCCCCCAACTGTTGGTAGCAATCCTTTTCGGGCTTTCCAATTGAAATAATATTGCTTGGGATTTGAAGTAAATTCATATTCCGAAAAAGTGGGAATAGATTCAATTTCTGAACGAACTTTTAGTTGTTTTACCAACATAGTATCCAGATCGTTATCCCTGCATTCGACTAATAAAGCACATGCCGATTCGGGTAATATTTTGAAATAGTCTGGCGCATCATCGTCATTTTCTACAGATCGAATCGATTCCCTGTCCAACAATTCAACCGCTGCAACGGGTGCAGATTTTAATAAAATAGTGGCATTGCAGGCATCCTGTATCGTATTAAAAATGAGTAAAGAACAGGATTTGTGTTTTTCATCAATAACCGTTTTGAAAGTCACATTAGAAATAAAAGCCAATGTCCCCTCCGACCCTACCATCAAATGTTTGATGATTTCAATGGGATCTTGATAATCAACCAATGCATTGATGCTGTAGCCTGTGGTGTTTTTTATTTTGAATTTATTTTTGATAAGATGATACAGTATTTCGTTGCTTTTGATTGTATCTCTGAGATTTTCAATTTCTTCAATTAAAACCGCTTTATCTTTTTGGAAAGCAGCAATACTCTTCTCATTTGAAGTGTCTAGAATGGTTCCGTCATGCAATACAATTCGGATATCTGCTATGGTTTGATAAGAGTTTTGAGCCGTTCCGCAGCACATTCCACTTGCATTGTTAGCGACAATGCCGCCTATCATAGCCGCTCCTATTGAAGCAGGATCAGGGCCAATTTTCAAGCCATGAGGCGCTAAATAATTGTTGGCTTTGGCACCAATAATTCCAGGCTCTAATTTTATTTTAGTATTGTTATCCAAAAGCTCAAAACTTTTCCAGCCATGTGTAGCCACTACCAAAACAGAATCAGAAATAGCTTGCCCTGACAAACTAGTTCCGGCCGCACGAAATGTCAAAGCAATATCAAGTATTTTGGCTTGTTTTATAATTTCGATAACTTCCGATTCGTTGTGGGCCAGAATTACGATTTTTGGAATCAGTCTGTAAAAACTGGCGTCGGTTCCATAAGCAAGCGTTTGCAACGGATTGGTCAAAATACGTTTGGGATCAATAGATACCGATAATTTGTCTTTTAACTTTTGAAAGGATGGAGCTAACATAATTAAGAAAAAATTTTAAGTTTCAAAAATAGTTAAAACAAAGCGCTTTTTAGTGATTATAGTTTTGTTTTAAATAGTTAACCGCAGATTCGCAGATTATAAAATAATCTGCGAATCTGCGGTTAACTGTATTGCCATTATTAGCTATTTGTTTGTTGAAATCACATAAATTTTCTAGTTTTTCAAATCTTTAATCACTTTAAAAGCAACATCAACTTCATTTTCGCTTACCAAAATCGTAAACTCATTCGATGTTGAAATTACCTCATTGATTATAATTCCTTCCCAAGCCAAACGTTGAAAAATGAAATAATAAATTCCAGGAACAACCATATTCTCTTTGGGCAATTTTACAGTTATGGAAGCCAAATTATCCAATTTCTGAATCATTTTTTCGGTAGCAAAATGTTTTTCAACCAAGTGATTTACGCTATTGCTTACCACAATGTTAGTCTCATTCACTCCTTTGGACGAAGTATAAAAAATATCAGGTAAAGAATTAATATCAGTAATTAAATCGGCTTGTTTGTTCAAAACGGTGTCCGAAACAGCAAATGTATAATCCGTCAAAGCCGAACGAACGGTAATTTCACCAATGTTTTTTATTACTTTATTGATTTTATGATTCAATCTAAAATCTAATTCTTCTGTAAGTCTTTTAAGCGCCATTACTACAGCTCCTTGTTTTACCTCTTTTCCAAATTCACTTTCCAATTCGTTCATTATATTCCTTGACAATGAAGTCAAGTTGATTATGCCTAATGATAAAGCATTTAACAAAAAGGGTTTAGTTTTGATGTAATTTTCAACAATTGAAGAAACTGTTTTCATAATTCACTGTGGTTTTTACGTAGTTAGTACTTAGTTTTTGGGCTTAATTTCTGCACAAAGATACGCAAAAAACAATTTGTTACAAATATAACATTGTTAAATTTCTTTAAAAATAATAAAAAGCATCTATAAGGTGTTCAATTGCAAAGGATTTGTCCTCTTTATTGATGGCAATAATATCAAACCGAACTTCAATATCCAAATCTCTTTCAATTACGTATGCATCTACTGCTTTTACCAAAAGTTGAATTTTTTTTGGTTTTACAAAATCTTGGGGCAATCCAAATTCGAGAGACGAACGGGTTTTGACTTCTACAATGGCTAGTGTATTTTCTATTTGGGCAATAATATCAATCTCAGCTTTTTGAAACGTCCAATTGGTGTCCAGAATAGTATATCCGTTTTCCCGAAGATATTCTACGGCAAGTTCTTCTCCCAGTTTTCCCAGTTCGTTGTGTGAAGCCATAGAAATTTTAGATTTTAGATTTTAGAAAAAAGAAAAGAGAACATAGAATATAGATTTTAAATGGGAGTTCAAGTCAAATATAAGATCGTCTAAGATTATCTAATTTTCGAAAAGTCTATTTTCTTTATTCTTTACTCTGTACTCTTTACTCTATATTCTTTTTATTTAAAAGTCACCGTATTGCAACTCTCATTAACGTCCATACTCACAACATTCCCCAT
Source organism: Flavobacterium rarum (SeqCode) (assembly GCF_965234445.1). Taxonomy (GTDB): domain Bacteria; phylum Bacteroidota; class Bacteroidia; order Flavobacteriales; family Flavobacteriaceae; genus Flavobacterium; species Flavobacterium rarum. Next base: position 218,632 of record NZ_OZ248504.1, read on the forward strand.
AATCAAAGCTCGATTATCATGAACGTGTCCTGCAGGAAAATTATAAAGCACCGGAATATTGTATTTTCGAGTCACATCTTGCACAATTTCCATCGCATTTTTTCCCCACGGAATGTCATTGTCTTTCATTTTGGTCATTCCGCCTACAATAATTCCTTTGATGCTTTCCAGACAGCCATTGCGTTTCAAGTTCATCATCATTCGATCAATATGGTAAAGATATTCATCCAAATCCTCGATAAATAAAATTTTATCGGTACAATCAATTGCCGATTTAGATCCCAACAAACTGTACAAAATCGATAAATTACCACCAACTAATTCGCCTGTTGCTTTTCCAAAACGATTCATCGTAAAAGGGTCAATTTTATATTCAAGTGGTTGTCCAAACAATGCTTTTTTCAACGTTTCAATAGATTCGGGCGCTGTTCTTTCAATACTTACTGGCATTGTTCCATGAATCGATTTGTAACCCATGGTATTGAGATGATTGTGCAAAACCGTTACATCGCTAAATCCTACTAACCATTTTGGGTGTTGTTTGAATTTGGAAAAATCCAACAAATCAATCATACGCACTGTACCATATCCGCCACGAGCGCACCAAATCATTTTGATATTTGGATTATCCATTTGTTTTTGAAAATCGGATGCACGTTGTTCATCTGTTCCCGCCAATTGATTCAAATCCAATCCGATAGTGCTCCCAATAACAACTTCCAAACCCCACGAATGCAGTAAGTCAATTGTAGGTTTCAAGTTGTCATCAACATTTTTTCGAGCAGTTGCCACAATAGCAATAGTGTCTCCTTTTTGCAAATAGGGTGGTGTAATCATAGTAGTTTGAGCTTGACTGTTTGTAGATTGTAAAACAAAAATAAGCAATAGAAATTGATACAAAACGCATTTGTTTGTCATAAATGGAAATGGAATAGTATGCATGCTTAATTTTTGGAATAAATGTTTTTATAAAAGACAAAAACAAATATAGACAATTCTAAAACAAACCAAATTATTGTAATCAATTTACTATTTTTACAAAAGACTAACCCAATTTTACACCTTAACTAATGATAAAAGTAAGCGTTTCATTCTTATTTGTAATTCTTTTTTTATTTAAAGGAAATGCACAGAACAAAACTTTTGTGATTCATACCGTTGCCTTTTATAATTTCGAAAACCTTTTTGACACCATTAACGATCCAATCACCAATGACGAAGAATGGACACCAAAGGGAGACCAACATTGGAGCTCCAAAAAATACCATCAAAAATTAGAAAATTTATCCCGTGTATTATCCGAGATTGGAACCTCAGAAAATTCGAATTCTCCAACATTTATTGGTGGTGTCGAAATTGAAAATAGAACAGTACTTGAAGATTTAATTAAACAGCCCAAATTGATTGATAAGGATTATGGAATCATTCATTTTGATTCACCTGATAAAAGAGGAATCGACGTTGCCTTGTTATATCAAAAAAAACAGTTTCAACCTACCAGTTATTTGAACATTCCGTTGTATGTATATAAAGGAGAGCAACTGACGAAAGAAGTAGCAAAAACGGATTCATCTGAGAATGTAGAAACCGAAGATGTTATCCAACTCAACACCAAAAATTATCGAGTTTATACCAGAGATCAATTGCTGGTGACTGGTTTTTTGAATGGGGAAGAAATTCATATTATAGTCAATCACTGGCCATCGCGCTCTGGAGGCGAAAAGAAAACAAGTCCGTTCCGTGAGTTAGCAGGAGTGTTGAACAAGAAAATAATCGATTCTTTGCAACACATCAATCCTAATACTAAGATTATTACCATGGGCGACTTAAACGACAGTCCTTTTAATAATAGTGTGAAAAAAGCAATGGGCGCCAAAGGCAAAATTCAGGATGTTAATCCATTAGGAATTTACAACCCTTTCGAAGAAATGGCCAATAAGGGACTCGGAACAATTGCTTTTCGGGATTCTTGGGATATTTTTGATCAAATTTTAGTTTCGGGTTCGCTGTTGCAAAAGGATTACAGCTCGTTTCAATATTGGAAAGCAGGAATTTACAATAAACCTTTTTTAATCCAGAAAAATGGCAAATACAAGGGCTATCCTTTACGGCATTCCCTCACAGAAATTGGTTTCAGCGACCACTTTCCGGTTTATATTTATTTGATAAAAGAAAGAAAATGAAGTTTTAAAGATTTTATTCGGTTATAATTTTTACGTTTTCCTTTCTGTAAAGTAGCAAAACTAATCCCAAAGCAAAAAGTAAGCAACTTAATAGCATTAAATTTCCATTTTTCAATATAAAAAAAGAAAAACCAACGGAGGGTGCTCCAATAATAACCATTGCAGCTATTATAGTATGGGTTTTGATGAAATTTAATGCGTGCGCTGCTAGTCCAACAAAAAGCATAGAAGGTCCAATAATAACGAAAGGATACAAAATAGATGGAGTATTACTTATATGGTTGCTTAATTCTGTTTTAGCAATTTCATCATTCCCAAAACTCCACATCATAAAGTCAATAGTACAAAGACCTATATGAGCAATAACTCCTAAAGCTGTTAAAAAAGAGGCTACTGAATTAAGATTATTCTTTGGAAATACTTTATTGAATGAAATCAGTAATATAGCTCCAATCAAGTTAAACCAATGCGCAAAATCTACCGGTTTTTTAAAATAATCTAATTTAGAACCTTGGGAAAACAGGATATAACTTAAAACAAAAAATGACAATCCGATTAAGCAAATGTTTTTTGGTTTCATATTTTTTATAATATAGAAAATGTTAGTTCTTATAATAGACATTTGATTTTAGAATTTGTTACAGTTCTATATTTTTGTTAGATTATTCATCAGCTTGTGAGATTATATATCTTAAAAAATCTTCATCTTTTAACAGTAAAAAATGCTGACAAACAGCTACAATTCAAAACGTTTTCCTTGTTCTGGGAATATAAGTTCCACTCCCAAATCATTCTGTTTTTTCAATTGCTCTTTAATTTTTATCATATTTTTGGTAGGTGGTTTCAAATGCGTGATGATAATTTTGAAGTTCTTCAAAGCTCCTTTACCAGTCAAATCTTCCAGTTTATGCAATTCTGTCATTAAATAATTGGGGGTTAAATGACCAAATAATAAATTATCCGGTTGCTCATTTGGGAATGATACTTCAATAAAAATTCCTCTTAACTGTTTGTTCTGAATCAAAGGAGCGATGGATTTCCATAAGCCATTTAAATCATTGCTTTTTTCAACGGAATCAGGACCTGTATCCCCCAAATACAATACAGCATCATATTCGTTTTGGATTAAAAAAGCGGTACTCTCAAAAGGATTTACATGACTTAGCGGAAAGGCTTTTACCGTCATTGTGGTATTGGTAATTTTGGTTTGCTCTCCGAGAATGAGCGTTTGAAAATGATATTTTTTAATCTGAAAACCCGCACCTTCGTCTCCAAAATTGGCCCAAGTCTCTCCATTAAAATAATGCTTTTGCATCATTTCCATACATTTTTTGGTGGCATAAACCGTTTTGGAAGAATCTGCCGGAGAGTTGATAATCAAACCCGAAACATGATCCAAGTGGGCATGAGAAATACAATATCCTTTAATGTATTTTCGCAAAACTTCACTTTCCGAAACTTTGAAAACTTTGTTCGAAATGGCTTTTTCAATCCCAGCATTTATTGTTCCTGCATCAAGACAAATGTAATCTTGTGTGTTTATGGGAGCAACCAAATAGGCCGACAGATTTTTTTCGTCAATACCTCCTTTTATACCCAAAGGGACAACGTGAAAAGCACTTTTTTGAGCGAATAATGGAAGTGACATTAAAAACAAACCAATAAGAGAACGATGAATAAAAGTCATATTTGAAGAGTTTTTTTTTAATTTTATAACAGTTTATAAAATTACTCTCTTCTTTTTTAATAGTCGTATTTTTTTATAAAAAATGACAACAACCCATTAAAATGGTATAATTTTACTATTCTTTAAATTTAGGATTGATGTTTCTAAAGAAGGTGATTTAATTTCAAATATGAATTTAACCTCTAAAGACTATAAATATTAATCTTAAAATAATATCTTTACGCAAAAATATAACAATTTTAACCAAAAAAGTTACAATGACAACAATAGCAGATCAATTTGGGATGAAAGAGGCATTAGCGCAATTGGGAGTTAAAGCCATAAACGAAGGAACTTCGACAGGAATTAACCATTTTTCAAACGGAGCAATCCTAGAAAGTTTTTCGCCAGTAGATGGAAAATTAATTGCTTCTGTGAAAACGAGTACACCGGCAGATTACGAAAAAGTAATGCAAACTGCTACAGAAGCTTTCAAAACATTTCGATTAATGCCAGCACCGCAACGTGGCGAAATTGTACGTCAGTTTGGAGATAAATTGCGTCAAAATAAAGAAGCATTAGGAAAATTGGTTTCTTATGAAATGGGGAAATCATTGCAAGAAGGATATGGCGAAGTACAAGAGATGATTGACATCTGCGATTTTGCAGTTGGATTGTCACGTCAATTGCACGGACTAACCATGCACTCAGAGCGCCCAGGACACAGAATGTATGAGCAATACCATTCTTTGGGAGTGGTTGGAATCATTTCAGCATTTAATTTTCCAGTAGCAGTCTGGGCTTGGAATACAGCGCTAGCCTGGATTTGTGGTGATGTTTGCGTTTGGAAACCATCTGAGAAAACACCATTGTGTGGAATTGCTTGTCAAAATATCATTGCCGAAGTAATTAAAGAAAATAACCTTCCAGAAGGAATCTCTTGTTTAATCAACGGAGATTATTCAATTGGACAATTAATGACTGCCGACAAACGTGTGCCTTTAATTTCGGCTACGGGTTCTACTCGTATGGGTAAAATTGTAGCACAAGATGTTGCGGGTCGTTTAGGAAGATCATTGTTGGAATTAGGTGGAAACAATGCAATCATTGTAACACCAGATGCCGATATCAAAATGACCGTTATTGGAGCCGTTTTTGGAGCCGTAGGAACGGCAGGACAAAGATGTACATCTACTCGTCGTTTAATTATTCATGAAAGTATTTATGATAAAGTAAAAGATGCTGTAGTATCTGCTTATGGTCAGTTGAGAATTGGAAACCCATTAGACGAAAACAATCACGTTGGACCACTTATCGACACTCTTGCGGTAGATATGTATAATAACGCATTAACAAAAGTTGTTGCCGAAGGTGGAAAAATCCTTGTTGAAGGTGGCGTACTTACAGGTGAAGGATACGAAAGCGGTTGTTATGTAAAACCAGCAATTGCTGAAGCACAGAATTCATTCGAAATTGTACAACACGAAACGTTTGCTCCTGTTTTGTATCTAATAAAATATTCTGGAACTGTAGAAAATGCTATCGATGTCCAAAACGGTGTAGCACAAGGATTATCTTCTGCGATTATGACCAACAATTTGCGTGAAGCAGAACATTTCTTATCTGTAGTAGGATCGGATTGTGGAATTGCAAACGTAAACATTGGAACTTCAGGTGCCGAAATTGGTGGAGCTTTTGGTGGAGAAAAAGAAACAGGTGGCGGTAGAGAATCTGGTTCTGATGCCTGGAAAGTGTACATGCGTCGTCAAACCAATACCATCAACTACACTACAAGTTTACCTTTGGCACAAGGAATCAAATTTGATTTGTAGTAAATTATTAATTCACAAAAAAAGCGTCTTGTTTTAATTAACAAGACGCTTTTTAATTTATTACCATTTAACCCAGATTCCGAATTAGAAATCTATTACAACTAAATTCTTCTTCAAAACCAAGAACTTACTCCCATTTTTAAATTCAAAATACAAAAGTATTACATCTTCAAAAATAGTCCGTGAGCTCTTTCTTTTATTGAATAATTCAGTTTCGCTACGAAGTCTAATGCGGATTCTGGGTTTAACTTACATGCTAAAAGAAGCACCAATATTAAATGTAAATTGGTTGTTTAATTTTTCAAATCCATCTGCGTCTGTATTGTATTTTGCAATTGGGAATGCAGCTTCGGTAAAAAGTCCAAATCCTTCAGTAAAGAAATAACGAGCTCCAATATGACCACCAAAGTTTTTTAGACCTAAATTCAAACCTGGATAAATATCTAATTTTTCGTCGATGTTAAGAACGCTTCCCAAGTTGGCATTGATTCTAAATTTGGCATCAAAACGATCGTGAAATTCTGGTGTTTGACCTAAAACTTCGTCAACGCTTAATAAATAAGAACCTACTAAACCGTAAGATAAGTTTTCGCCTAATCCAAAATCAGTTGAAATCTGAATTCCAGTTCCGCCGTCTTGAATGTTTGCTCCAACATTAAATCTTGCATCTCCCTTACCTTTAAAGGCTTGTTGAGCATTTGTCAAACCAAAAGAAGCTAATACTAATAGTGTAATAATTTTTTTCATAATATAAATTAAGTGCTAAATTTTTGGCAAATATACTATTTAGATTCTATTTCTGCCTTTCTCATTAGGATATAAACTGGGTAAAGGTTCACTTTGCCAAAATTCTTTGCTGTCCACATCCAGAATTGTCAGTGGGCCTTTGAAAGCTGCACTAGTGTCAATATTCCAAATATTGTTTTTTTGTACCGGAATAGTTAAACCTATTCTGGAAACAGGTGTGTGACCAATATAAATTTCTTTGTATAATGTTAATCTTTTGGGGTAGTACAAGTGGTCCGGTTTCATATTTGGATCCAAAGCCAATGCAGTTTCCCAAAGTGATCTATCCCAATAAAACAATTTAGGGAAATATTCAAAATTCACCCCGTTCATATTGGTAAATCCAGCATGAATAAACAATCTATTTTGCTCATCCAAATAATAATCTTGAAGATTCTGCAAAAATTTTACATGACTATTTTTGGTTTCACCTTTCACATTTTGATAAGCCGAAACAGTAGCTTCGCCACCATGTTGGTACCATTGCTCGTTGTCTTTGCTGTCTTCAAGCCATTCTCGTAACAATTCGTCATGATTCCCACGAATACAAACAATTTCATGCGTTTTTTTTAATTCAATCAAAAAATTGATTACTTGCGGTGACTGACTCCATCCATCCACATAATCTCCTAAGAAAATCAGTTTGTCCTTTTGAGTTACTCTAGCTCTTTCCAAAATTTGATGTAAAGCACGCAAACCACCATGTATATCGCCTATTACTAATGTTCTCATTTATTCTCGATTTGTTCTTTTACAAAAATAAGGGAAAAGAAGTGTGGTTTGTTATTTTTTCGAAAGAGATGATAGAAGTGAACCAAAGATAATTTACTTAACGGTTTAAAAATAAAAAAACAAACTGCTCCTAAATAAAAGAATCATCTAGGTTTACGACCGCAAGAGGGATAGCGCCAAATTACCGAAGTAATGGCAATAGCCCGACCGCAATAAAAAATGGGGCCACTAGCACGAATGCAAAGTAGCCCCATTTTTTATTGTGGTCTTGCCCAAATCCTCCTTGAAATTTAGGAGCAAGTGGTATTAATGTTCTTTATGAAATGCTTTTTTGTTGAAAACGATCAAAATCCCAACTCCTGTTGAAATAGCCATATCGGCAACGTTAAAAATAGCATTGAAAAAAGTAAAATTACGACCGCCTAAAAACGGAACCCATTCTGGCATTGGATAATCTTTTATGAAAGGAAAATAAAACATATCAACAACTTGTCCGTTTAGCCAAGTTCCATAAGGCTTGTCTGTAAATATAGTAGCTAATTGCTGGTGGCTGTCATCAAAAATTACTCCATAAAAAACAGAGTCGATTATGTTCCCGAATGCACCTGCAAGTATCAAAGCAATGGCTACAATAAGATAATTCGAGCTTTTTTTTCTTTCTACCGCATCCCACAACCAATAGCCAATTCCAGTTACAGCGAAAAGTCTAAAAACGGTTAAGATTAATTTACCGTTTTCACCGGGGATTTTGGTTCCCCATGCCATTCCTTCATTCTCAATAAAATGAATTTGAAACCAATTGAATACCTGAACTTCTTCGCCTAAAATAAAATTTGTTTTTACATAAATTTTAGAAAATTGATCAACTAATAATATTATAATGATGAGAAAGTATGCTTTGAATAATGACATTTTTGAAAATTTTATGGCGTAAAAGTACTAATTTAATCAAAAAAAACGCTCCCAAAGGAGCGTTAATTATTTTATGAAAATAAATTTATCGTTGTAAATTTTTAGACTCGATACTCATTGTAGCATGAGGAACTATTTTTAATCTTTCTTTCCCGATTAATTTTCCTGATATTCTACAAACTCCGTACGTTTTGTTTTCAACACGGAAAAGTGCGTTTTTTAAATCACGAATGAACTTTTCTTGTCGAATAGCCAACTGAGAGTTAGCTTCTTTGGACATGATTTCACTACCTTCTTCAAATGCTTTAAATGTGGGAGATGTATCATCCGTTCCATTGTTAAGGTCATTCATGTAGGCACTTTTTATCAAATCCAAATCGGCTTGCGCCTTTTCGATTTTGTTCTGAATGATCTCCTTAAACTCTGCCAAATCAGCGTCAGAGTATCTTGCAATTTCATCTACCATAATACTAATTTTTTGTTATGATTATATTTGTTGTTATTCCATCAAACTCAATTTCCGTGCCCTGAGCTATAGTATCTTCAAAAACAAGTACTTCTGTAAGTGTTTCCGATTTTATATAGTCTTCGTTGGCCTTTACTGCTGTTTCCAAAGTATCATTTTTTTGCAAATGCACTTTAATTTTATCCGTTACCTCAAATCCGGCATCTTTACGAATATTCTGAATTCTATTCACCAATTCTCTTGCAATTCCTTCTTCTTTCAGTTCTGGAGAAATGGTTATATCCAACGCAACTGTTATTCCGTTTGAATTAGCAACCAGCCATCCTTCAATATCTTGAGACGTTATTTCTACATCTTCTAGTGATAAAATTACGCTATTTCCAGCAATTACAATGGTTATCGCACCTTCCTTATCAAATTGTGCGATTTGTTCTGTACTTAATTTTTGTATCTCTTTGGAAATCAACCCCATATCTTTTCCAAATCGTGGGCCTAAAGCTTTGAAATTCGGCTTAATTTGTTTGATCAAAATTCCGGAAGCATCGTCCAAAAGTACGATTTCTTTCACATTTACTTCTGCTTTTATCAGTTCCGAAACTGCCTCTATTTCAAGTTTTTGATTGTCGTCAAGTACCGGAATCATTACCTTTTGCAGTGGCTGACGCACCTTAATCATCTCTTTTTTTCTTAGCGATAAAACAAGTGATGAGATGGTCTGCGCTTTCTGCATTTTGCTCTCTAACTTTTTATTAACATACTTTTCAACTGAAACCGGAAACTGGGCCAAATGTACTGACTCAAAGTTTTCGCTCTGTGTTGCTCCTGTTAAATCTTTGTAAAGTTTATCCATAAAGAATGGAGCAATAGGGGCACCCAATTTACTTATGGTTAACAAACAAGTATAAAGTGTTTGATAAGCAGCAATTTTATCTTGTGCATATTCGCCTTTCCAGAAACGGCGACGACACAAACGAACGTACCAGTTACTCAAGTTTTCCTGGACAAACTCAGATATCGCACGAGCCGCTTTTGTTGGTTCGTAGTCGTCATAAAATCCATCTACATCGGCCACTAAAGTATTCAATTCTGAAATAATCCATTGATCAATTTCAGGTCTTTCGTTTATTGGAATTTCAACTTCTGCGTATTTAAAACCATCAATATTGGCATACAAACTAAAGAACGAATAAGTGTTGTATAAGGTTCCAAAGAACTTACGACGTACCTCAGCGATTCCCTCTAAATCGAATTTCAAGTTGTCCCAAGGATTCGCATTCGAAATCATGTACCAGCGCGTTGCATCTGGTCCATACTCTTTTAACGTTTCAAAAGGATCGGCGGCGTTACCTAGACGTTTGGACATTTTTTGCCCGTTTTTGTCCAAAACTAATCCGTTTGATACTACATTTTTATACGCAATTTTATCAAAAACCAAAGTCCCGATAGCGTGCAAAGTATAAAACCATCCACGGGTTTGATCTACTCCTTCGGCAATAAAGTTGGCTGGAAAATCTTTGTTTTCGTCTATTTTTTCTTTGTTTTCAAAAGGATAATGCCATTGTGCATAAGGCATTGCACCTGAATCAAACCAAACGTCTATCAAATCGGCTTCACGCTTCATCGCTTTTCCAGAAGCAGAAACCAAGGTGATTTCATCGACCACATTTTTGTGCAAATCAATCAAATCATAATTGGCTTCCGACATGTTTCCAATTTGGAAATCTTTAAAAGGATTTTCATCTTGAACTCCAGCCTGAACCGCTTTTTCAATTTCATTATACAATTCTTCTACCGATCCGATTAGAATTTCTTCAGTTCCGTCTTCGGTTCTCCAAATAGGTAATGGAATTCCCCAAAAACGAGAACGGGATAGATTCCAGTCGTTGGCATTTTTTAACCAATTTCCAAAACGCCCTTCTCCTGTTGCCTTTGGTTTCCAGTTGATGGTTTCGTTAAGGTCAAACATACGGTCTCTAACCTCCGTGATTTTTATAAACCAAGAATCCAAAGGGTAATACAATATAGGTGTATCTGTTCTCCAGCAATGTGGGTAACTGTGCACGTATTTCTCTACTTTGAATGCTTTATTTTCTTCTTTTAACTGAATAGCAATTTCTACATCTATGGAACGCTCTGGAGCAGCTCCATCTGCAGCAGTGTAATATTCGTTTTTAACATATTTACCAGAATACTGTCCTAATCCCTCAATAAATTTACCTTGTAAATTCACTAATGGGACTGGGTTATCATTTTCATCCAATACTAACATCGGAGGAACTTCGGGTTTTGCTTCTTTGGCAACTTTGGCATCATCTGCTCCAAAAGTTGGTGAAGTATGTACAATTCCTGTCCCGTCTTCGGTAGTTACAAAATCTCCTGAAATTACTCTAAACGCATTTTCTGGATTTTGGTACGGCAACACAAACGGCATTAATTGCTCGTAACGGATTCCTACCAAATCAGCTCCCTTGCATTCGGCAAGAATATGAAATGGAATTTTTTTGTCTCCTTCTTTAAAATTTTCAAAATCGGATGGTTCACTACTTTCAAAAAATCCTTTGCCAAATTGTTTACCTACGAGATTTTTAGCCAAAATCACATTCGAGGGACGGAATGTATATTGATTAAATGTTTTTACCAAAACATATTCAATTCGAGGACCAACGGTCAAGGCCGTATTACTTGGCAAAGTCCAAGGTGTAGTTGTCCAAGCCAAGAAATGAATTTCATCCAAGTCTAATCTTTCGAACTTGTAATGTTTTAAATTATTGGAGCTGATGTAATCATAAAAGGTATTGAAAACCAATTCTTTTTGATCTTCCAAGACTTTAAACTGTGCAACAACCGTTGTATCTGTAACATCTCTATAACTTCCAGGCTGATTCACTTCATGGGAACTCAAACCAGTTCCTGCTTTTGGAGAATACGGCTGAATGGTGTAGCCTTTGTACATCAAATCCTTGTTGTAGATTTGCTTCAACAACCACCAAACTGACTCCATGTATTTGGATTTGTATGTCACGTACGGATCTTCCATATCGACCCAATATCCCATTTTTTCGGTCAGGTCATTCCATACATCGGTATAACGCATAACAGTTTTTTTGCACGCTTCGTTATACTCCTCTACGGTTATTTTTTTTCCAATATCTTCTTTGGTAATTCCAAGTTCTTTCTCTGTACCCAATTCTACAGGCAAACCATGCGTATCCCAACCGGCTTTACGCTTTACTTGGAATCCTTTTTGGGTTTTATATCTGCAAAAAATATCTTTAATCGCACGTGCCATTACGTGGTGAATTCCTGGCAAACCATTAGCCGAAGGCGGTCCCTCAAAAAACACGAAAGGCTCATGTCCTTCGCGAGTGGTTACACTTTTCTCAAAGATGTTTTTTTCCTTCCAAAAATTCAGTACTTCTGACGCCACTGTTGGCAAGTCAAGTCCTTTGTATTCAGTAAATTTTGTACTCATTTTATCCTTTTCTTAATCGAGGTGCGAAAGTAAGGAATTTTATAGAAAAAAGACAAAACCCAAAGCAAAAGTTGCTTTTTGAGGCAAATTGCCATCGATTGGGCTTTTAACCCTTGATTTTTTATAAAACAAACCTAACTATTTTAGGGTTTCTAAAACAATATCGATACCAATACTTTCCACAAAAAAATGCCATAATGACGCGAATACAAAACTTTAAACAAACCAAAAGCGACTTTTTTATTGTTTCATTGGTGGAAACAAGAGAAAATAATTTGCGTAAAAAAACCCCAACAAAATTTTTAATTTAGTTGGGGTTTTATATGTCTTGTGTCCATTATTTAAAACTTCCGAAATAAACTTCCTTTATAAATATTCTATTGCTAAAAACAGGATTGATCTCAACTTTTTCTCTTAACTCTTGATAAGATGTTTCTCCATAATAATCTTCAATTTCATTGAGAATTTTATGTGGAATTTTACCATTGTTTAGTGAGGCAATTTCTTTATAATGTTGAAAAACTTTCCGTTCAAAGTAATTTTTATTTCCATTAATATAATCCGTTTTTTCAGCTGAGACTATAGTGTAGTTTTCTTTGTCTATGTATAAATTGTATTCTGCTTTTGGAATCATTCTGTTGGCAGAATTGAGGGTTTTTTCAAAATAGGTAAGGTGATAACAAACTCTACCATTGGACACATCATCAGAAACTAAATCAAATTTATTCCATAAATCAATTCGAAACGAAGTCAACAATTGAATAGGATCTAGACTTGTAACAACATTATAATAATCAGCCCTGTTTGTTTTTTTCCATTTTTCTGTAGAGACATCTAGGTCGTCATGTACCCAAGATTCTGCACCATTTACTATTTCTAAATAGATACTAGGTGTTTTTTTCTTCAACAAATAATTTGTTGAGGTAACCCACTTTTCTTCCGTTTGAGGCATATTGTTTTCCTCGAGTTTAATTTTAGAAAAAACATGTGTTTTCTCAATTTTCTTTATGGCTTCACTACCTCCCAAACTGTTTACAATTTTGGCCAATAAATCGGAGTTCTTTTGATAGTAAATAGAGTCTAAAATGTTTTTTCTTTCATTGATTCTTTTTTCAAGAAAAGTACTTCGGTTTCTTTTTTCTTCTTCCCAATCAACTTCATCTTGAATTATTCGTTCAAAAAAAGCAAGTCTAGCTTCTTCTTTTTCTTCCTTAATTTGGACACCTAATTTTTTTAATTCCACAAAACGATTCGTATGTGAACGGATCATTTTATCTACAAAATAAGATTTGTTGACCCGATCTATAATAGTTGTCCCTTTCGAACTTTGTTTGTCGTTTTTTATAAGTACATCTGCAAAAAACAGCGCTTTTTCTTTGTTTTCTAAAAGCAAATACGTCAATGCCAAATCATAAGAAACTATAAATCGGATGTTTTCGTTCTCTGGAACCTGAGGATATTTTGTTAAAAGGCTTTCTAAATAGGCTAAATGAGGCATTAATCCTTTTGAGTCTAAACCCTTTTCCAAAGTGACTTTACTCATTTGTTGGGTAATTTCATTCTCAAAGGCTAGCATTTGTTGGTATTCAGGATGTGACTTAGAGGTCATAAACTCAAACTTTTCTTTTTTCTCCTCACTTGAATATCCCAATTTATAATTTAATAAATTTTGAATACGATTCATTGTAGCATAAATAACCACATCAATTCCAAGATCCTCTATGCTAAAATCATTTTTGATATCCGAATGATTCATTTTTTTTCTATTGCTAGAAACGGCTTCAGTGGCTTCAACTTTATTATAATTTCCTTGAAAAACGTTTTTCTCAGAGCTTACAAATTCATTGGTATAAATTGACTTATCGGCACATTTTACTTCAATATTAATCTTGACATCAAATTTCGAATAAGGATAATAGTCCCAACTTTTGTTTTTAGTATTGTAAACACTATCCATTTGAGTAACGGTGTATGTGGGAAGAGGAATGGTGATGTAAATTTTTAACTTTCCATTTGAAGGGTCTTTTAAAAACCCATCAATATTGAAAAAGCTTTTTTTCAGCACTTGCTCTTCTGTTTTTAACTCAGGATCCATCTGATAAATAGTCGTTTGAGTAATCACATTGTCCAAGCAAGGATATTGAGAATACAGAACTGTAGGTATAAAAAATTTACCTTTCTTGGAAGAGACTTTGTCTTGTGCATGGATGGTATTCAATCCAAGAAATAGTACTAGTAGAAGTAGTTTTTTTATCATATGTTTAAAAAAAAAGCCATCAAATTAAATTTTGATGGCTCTTGAGTTTTTTATTTTTTATTAAAAATTTCGATTGAATCATCTTGCACATAAAAAATGTTTTGTGTGGCTGGATCAATTTCATAAACAGGGTGATTGTTTTTAAATATTAATTTATCAACTTCAACTCCGTCTGCTTTTCTAACTTTTACAAGCATTTTTTCACCTGTTTCTGTTTTAGCAAAAATATAGGCAAAATCTTTGTTTTGTTTCATTGCATTAAAACGAGACCCAAATTTTTCGGCTACCAATGCCATTGCACCAGCTCCAGCAGCAGCAGCAGCAGATTGATTTAGTTTTGCTTTGTCTTTTTGTTTTACAACAGATGTAGTTTCGTTACCATTGGCATCACGAGTAGTCATAGTCCATTCAGAACCTTGAATTCCTGTGGCTACAGATGTAGCTCCCAAAGCAAAACTTCCTAACATTGCAGCACCTTTTATAAACTGTCTTCCAGTTTCACCCGGTTGGTTGTATGTAACATGGTATTTTATTGTTCCATCAAGTGCAACACCCATTACTTCTACAGGTCCAGAGAGTGCAACTCCCCAAGGAAACATTTCAATACTGTTTAATTCTTTCTCTCTTTTGATATTCACTTTTGCAAATGGCTCTGGTTTATCATCAATTGTTGGATTGAATTTGTATAATTTCTCGTCATTATATACTAAGTACGAATTGGTTGATTCATCAAAAGTTGGTAAAACTGGACGATCTTTGTCAAACTGTATGTTGCGTTTCCACAATTTTTTACCCGTTTTGTAATCTACCATATTTCCATAAGTCCCGGTAAGATACATTACTTTTTCTCCCACTTTTCCTAAGTAGAAAATAGGATCTTCTTTGTCATCCGCGATTTCAATAAAGTTTTTCCAAAGTTTTTCTCCGTCTTTGTTGATTAACATCATCTCATTTTCGGCAACATACAAAAAGTCTTTATCGATTGGAATCACTTTTTTCAATCCATCACCACGAGCATCTTTTTTCCAGATTTTTTCACCCGTTTTTAGGTCGAAAAAATTAAATCCACCAAAATGGGCAATTAACAATTTGGTTCCCCAATCTTCAAGATAAACTACGTATTTTGTTTTTATGGACTCTTTCCAGATACTTTTTCCTGTTTCGGTACTCAAAACATTTAGGTACTCTTTTGATGAAAAAGTTCCAGCAGAATTAATTACAACAATATTATTGTCGTTTTGAGTTGGGAAGAATTTAGTATACTCTTCTTCGGCTTGCCAATTTAATTTTCCAGTTTCTCTATTAAAAGAATACAGTTTTCCGTATAGTAGGTAATAAATTGTAGCTCCATTTACCTGAGCTTTATTAATAATCGATTTTAGAGACAAACTAAACATAGATTTTGCTTTATCAACGCTAGTTTTCCACTTGATGCTTCCAGTTGACATATCTAATAAGGCAATATTCATATTCCCTTTTTCTCTAACGGTAATCAAATATTCATTCGTTTCAGGAAGAAAATCAGATTGTACAACCCAAAAAGATTCATTAGAAGAGTTGTAAACTACTTTTCCTGTATCTGTGTTGATGATTAAGAATTTTGAATTGATATAAGCTTCTACGTAAGGACTATTAGGTACGCTTTTTAATTCTTTTTTTTCTTTGAACATTTTGTCAAAATCGCCATCACCAATAAGTTCCATAGTCGATGCAGTACCAAAATCTTCTTTGGTTAACGTCCAAACTACTTTTTTGGTCTCGGCATCTATACCGCTAATTTTTCCATTTCCTTTAAAAACGATAATTCCAGTAATCTCATTTTGTACCAAATCTGAGATATTGCTATCTGTCTTAATAACTTCATCGAAATTTCTTTGTGAAAACATTGATATGCTGACAAATAGAAATAGCAGCATTGAAAACTTCATTTTTTTCATTTTGTTGGGGTTTTAATAAATTTAGGTTTGTTTTTTAAATTAAGCATAGCAAAAAATTCACAAAAAAAATATTACATTTTAATTGCGCGCAAATATAAAAAATTATATTTATTTTAAGAGAAAACTTCTTTCAAAACATCCAAAGATTTTGGTCTTTTGAATCCGTCGAGATGAAAACTATAATAATCGATTAAAATTTTCAAAAGCAATTGCCTTTCAATGACATGAAATGTTTTTTGATCGGTGTCGAGTTTCAAGTTTATCAGTTTTTTGAACAATTGTGTTTCGTGTTCCGTAAGGGAACTAATGGCGTGAAAAGGAGTAAAAACACCTTCGGTCATTTCGAAAAAAGGCATGTCCATATCCGAAGTGTCGGGATAGAAACCTAGGTATTTTGAAGTTTCCAACATTAAAATCAAATGAAAATTTGCAATTTCATCGTGTTGATCTAGCCAATGCAAAGCCGTTTCGAGAAAAGTAAACAAGGATTCGTTTTTTTCTTCTTCGTGTATCGAATGGTGTAAAATCTCGGAGAGAAATAATACCATAGTACTTTTGTAAATGTCTGAATGTATCGAATGAAAAGGAGACGAAATTTTTACTTCTTTGAAATTTTCTAAGGTTCCTTTGTTTTTATGAACCGCTTCAATTTCAATAATGGATAAGGGTTGAAAATAAGCCATTTTTTGGCTTGCTTTTCGAGACGAAAAAGCGTCCCTAACAAAGTAAGATTTCAATCCGCTCGATAAAGTAAAACATTTTACAATCAAGCTTTTCTCTTGAAATTTTAAGGACGAAATTACAATGGCTTTGGTTTTGACTAACATTTTGTTGGGTTATGTGATATACGTTATCAGTTATACGGCTCACTGATCACTAAAAAACTGAAGACTACCTTATAATCATCACTTTCTTAACTTTTGTTTCTATTCCATCTTGAGCAGAAATAAAAATCATATACACTCCCGAAGCCACTTTGTATTTTCCAAAAGCGGTGGTATCCCATTCTAAGGTTCCACCTTCTGTTGTGGCTTCAAAAACCAAATTGCCTGTAACATCTGTTATTTTTACATTGGCTTTGTTGAGCAATCCGTTTATTTTTACGGTACCTTCGTATTCGGGGCGAACGGGATTGGGATATACATATACATTGTTTAAATTCTCACTAGCCGATGTGGCAATTCCTTTGAACGAAATCAAACCTTTGAATGTTGCAATAAAAACTTCACCAGTATTACTGTTGATACTGATATCGTTTATTACATTACTAGGCAAAGGTGAATTGTCTGCGGTAAAATGATATTTGGTTTCCTGACCATTTGGGGATACCATAAATAGGCCTGCATCGGCAGTTCCTATCCATTTATTATTGGCACCGTCTACTTCTATATCGGTTATAAATTGTTCATACAATAATTCCTGAGCCAGATTGTCCTCCAAAATAATAATGCTTTGGGTAGTGAGCTGACTCTCGTTTTGAAAATTGTTTACATTTGACAAAACCCTTAATCCCTTTGTTGTTCCTATCCACAATTGACTTTTGGTATCTAGGGCAAGGGCATGTACATTGTCTATCGGTAAATTTCCTTGGTCTGCACCAAAAGTAATTTTCTTGAAGCTATTACTACTTTCGTTAAAACCTATTACTCCATTTCTGTTGGTTGCCATCCATTTGGTCCCATTTTTATCAATGACCATCATGCCAAAATCATTACTATTATAATCGGACACTATTTTATCCATAGCATAGCTTTTCCATTGTCCACTGGAACTAAGCATTTTTAAACCATTGACAACCCTACAATTGGTTACCCACAAATTGCCCGACTTATCAAAGGCTGAACCATTGATTCTGATGTCAATATAAGAAGGGTTTGGTGGACTTATAGCCAATGACTCTAGTGCGCTATTGGTTTGATTGTATAAAATAGTTGGCACATCATTTTCGATTTTGAGTAATCCCGAGAAAAAAGAACTGGCAAATACTTGTTTTTCATTGCTCGGATTGATTGCAACTTTTGATAGTGATTTGGCTCCCAAAACTTTATCGAAAGAAATATTCAACCACCCCGAGTTACTGAATTTACTGACTCCAAAATCGTCCAGCGGATAAGGATTGTAAAAAACATCATAATCACCATAGACTGTCCAAAGCTGATTTGGGGTTACTTGCAAAGAAAAAATATTGTTCCGGGAAGGTCCAATTGGCGTTATGTTTTCAAAAACTGAAACAGATGAAACTGAGCTAGTAATCAATCCGTTTTCTTGCGTTCCAATATAAATTGTATCGTTTATAACGGTAGCACAGCTAAATTTTGAGTTGATTTCGGGTATTTGGTTTTTGTTTATTTGCCGTTGCAACACCATTTGTTTATTGTAAACATAAACGACATTTGTGGTTGTTATGATAAAATAATCCGTTGTAGCTCTAAAGTCAGCAGCTGGTTCTGGCAAAGCAAAAAAGTCATTAAACGAATTGGACATTGAATTGTATTTTTGAATGTTGCCACTTGCAGCAACGGCATACAACTCGGTTCCAAAAGAGGCAATCCCGGACCAATTACCAGCTGTTACTGTTTGCCATTGACTGAAATCGATTAAATTAGTATTCGTTACATCGCCTTTCCGAATACCATTTGAAGTGGAGGCATAAATAAATCCTTTGAAAACCGTAGTTTGGGTTACCTGCAATTCGGCTCCATTATCACCAATATAATAAGTGTCACCAAACTTGGAGTTGGCCATATTGAATTGTACAATTCCAAAATCGGTCGCTACATATACAATCCCGCCGAATTCCATGAAATTGTTGATTTCTTTTATGCTGGCAGGCAGATTTTTATTGATGATATCAACCACTTTGAGCATGGACCCATCGGCTTCGTTGATGACGATGAGTAATCCATTTTGATATCCCACAATTGTTTTATTAAAAGTTGGGCTGTAATACAATGCCGTAATGGTTTCGCCTGAAAGTCCATCAATTGTTGTGGCAGTTTTTATAATATTTGTGCTACTGTCGCGGGAGAACAAAGCGTTCTCTGAAGCAGCATAAATGGCAGTTGATGATTGTGTTACATCTTGTATTTGGGTATAAGAGAAATAGCCTTGCCAAGACAAATTGGTTTGTGCAAATGCCAATTGAAAGACTAATAAAAATAATAAATGTAAAATCCTTTTATACATGAAATAAGCTATTGGTGCACAAATATAGTGCAAAGGAAAAGAGATTTTAGAGTACCGATTTAGATTTTAGAATTATGTAATGCTTTTTCGTATGCTTTTCGTTGTCCGCCTCTGAAATAGACTTCGCCACAGAAGGTGTAACCTAATTTTTCAAAGACTTTGATCATTCCAATATTATCAAAATTGGTATCTGCTTTTACACTGTAAATATTGTTATTGCGTGCAAAATCTTCGATGAATCCAATCATAATTTTGGCACAGCCTTTCCCCAAATACGCTTCGGAAATGGCCACTCGATGGAACACTACAAAATCATCATTGGTTAGCCACTTCCCTTCAATTTTTGCATATTGAGGTTCGTCGTTGATTAATATTGCACTATATCCTACGATTGTTTCTCCATCGGTCAAAACAAATCCGGCCTCTTTTTCAATGTCTTTATGTACCACCTCGGGATTGGGATAGCCATCTTGCCATTGGTCGCTTCCTTCTTCTTTTCTGCGTTGTATGGCCAATTGCAAAATATCCCATATTGGAGGGATTTCGGAAATTTTTGCTTTTCTAAAGTGATAATCGATCATTGTAATTTTTCTTTATATAAAATTGAAACGAAGTTCTGTTACAACAGTGGGGTTGAGGTTAAATTACGCCCTATTTTAGGATTTGCCACTCGAGCGATAGCGAACAGGCGAAACAAATCTTACCAAAATATCAAAATAGGTTCTAATAGCTTTTGGAAACTATTTTCTTTTTCAATGAATTTTTCATCATAAAATACAAACCGATTATTATAAATGGAATACTCAATAATTGTCCCATATTTAACTTCATTCCATCTTCAAATGCTACTTGATTTATTTTAAGAAACTCTATTAGTATTCTCATCGTGAAAATTAAGGTTATTGCTAAACCAAACAAAAAGCCATTTCCTAACTTTATGTTTTTTGTTTTGTAGATAGTTAAAACCAGAATAAAAATTAGTAAATATGAAATTGCTTCATATAGTTGAGCTGGATGTCTTGGAATATTGTCAACACTTCTAAAAACAAAGGCCCAAGGCATTGTGGTTGGATTACCAATCATCTCTGAGTTCATTAAGTTGGCAAGTCTTATAAATGCTGCTCCAAGTGGCGCGACGATTGCTATTAAATCAAGCACTTTAAGGTATTTTATTTCATATTTTTTTGAATATAAATAAAGGGAAATGATTAATCCAATTGTTCCTCCATGGCTTGCCAGACCTGCATAGCCAATAAATTTGTATTCTCCAGTTAGCGTTTTCTTAATTGGTAGCATAATTTCTAAAAGGTTTTTTGAATAATAATCGAAGTCGTAAAATAGGCAATGCACCAATCTTGCACCAACTAGAATTCCAACTATTCCGTAAACAAACAAAGCTTCGTGAGCGCTATCTTTTAAGTTTTCTCTTTGAAAAATTCTTTTTAGAATATACATAGACAAAAGTAAACCACTAGCAAACAAAAGCCCATAATACTTTAATGGAAACCCGAGAATGTTTATTATTTCAGAATCAAAATCCCAATTTATGTATAATGCGGTCATAATTTTAAATTATTTTTTTACGGGCTTTTGAGTAAACTTGGTTTCAACAGTTTACCGCTTGAAGATATGACGGATTAAGGAAGCCTAAACCCGTTTTAAAAATTAAATTTTAAATTTTAAAACCACCCGATTGATTGCAGAACCTTTTATTTTTCAGGTGTTCTTTTATAGTCTTTTACGATTAAGTAAATTGAAATTATAAAGACAATAATATATAAAATGTCTAAAATGGGTTCTTTGAGTGTAAAGTTTTTAAAATCAATGTGTTTTTTTAAGGTCAAGCCTAATGTAAATGCAATAAGCGCAAAAAACCAATTTGTTCCTTTTTTACTTTCCATATTTTTAATGTTTTGTTAGAATGTCAATAGTAAATCCGATTGCAATAATAATAATGTAGAAAGTTATAGTTCCCAAAAGATAAGAAATTAAGGCTTTCACATAATTACCCATTCTCCTTTCTTCAAAGAAATTGGCTGTTGCCCAAGTTAAATAAAAGATTCCAAGAATACCTGCTATACTTAATAATTTGTAATGTAAAAGACCTTCTATAATTGCAAAAACAGCAAAAATCAACATTGAAATTCCTTGTACAAAACACAACATAATTAGTATTTCATAAAAGTTATATCCATACTTTTTAAAAAATACTTTCAACCATATAGCGATAAAAGTTCCTGTCAATATACTTGCATATCCATAATTTGCTTGTATCCATTTTAAAATATTTCCCACAGCTGATTTTTCAAAACCTTCGTGTTTTAAATACTCATCTTCTATGTGAAAGAAATGGCTAATTAAGGTGTAGATTAATGAAGTTACAATTATAAAAATTACTGGTTTTACAAGTCTACTTCTATTATTTAAAATGTAATTTCTAGTCGTTTGTCCCGGATTAATAACCAGTTCTTTAACAGTGTATAAAATTCCTCGTTCAAAATGCAATACGTGTTCAATTTCATGAAGGATGTAATGTCTATCAATTCTTTTTAGATAAACTGGCTCTCCACAATTTGAGCAATAGTTTTTTATTAGTTCGTCATTACAATTTTTACAATTCATTTGTTTAGTCAATTTTTCTGTTACTTTTTTTGTCTGAAGTTGGTTGGGCAAAATTGCCACTAACATATACACAACTTGCAAGGCACTCCAAATCTAGCCAAAACCAGATGAACACAAATTGCATAAAAACTTCCGTGTATTGTTCTCAAATATATTGAATAATACTTACAATTTCCTAAAAAAAAATTGCAAAGTGTGATTTTCTTTTGGTCTTGAAAAAACATAAATCTCTCGTTTTTCTTGAAGTTGTTGTGTTTGCGAAAGGGATAGCAACTAGCTACCGAAGTAGCGTGCATAGCCCGACCGCATTGTAGTAAGTGGGCAAATAGGCGGTGTCTAAAGTAGCCCACTTGCTATAATGGGGTTTCGCCCGAATAATTTTGGTATTTAGATTTTTGAATTCTGTTTTATGAACACAAAAAAAATGCCTTTAATCTTTGCAGAAAAAAGGCATTTTATATTATTTATGGATTCAAATCGTTAATCTAAAATCCGAATTTTAAAATTATACTACTCCTTGAGCAAGCATAGCATCGGCAACTTTTACAAATCCGGCGATGTTGGCTCCTCTTACGTAGTCTGTATAACCTGATGCATCAGTTCCATATTGTACACATGAAGCGTGAATGGCTAGCATGATTCCTTTTAATCTTTCGTCAACTTCTTCTGCACTCCAGCTTAAACGCAAAGAGTTTTGAGACATTTCAAGTCCTGAAGTAGCTACTCCACCAGCGTTTGAAGCTTTTCCTGGAGCGAATAATATTTTTGCTTTTGTGAATACATGAACGGCTTCTGGTGTAGAAGGCATGTTTGCTCCTTCGGCAACACAAGTACATCCGTTGGCAACTAGCATTTTTGCTTCGTCTTCGTTCAACTCATTTTGAGTAGCACAAGGTAAGGCAACATCACATTTTACTTCCCAAGGACGTTTTCCTGCTACGTATTTTGCATTTGGATATTTAGTAACATAATCACTAATTCTTCCTCTTAACTCATTTTTGATAAGCATTACATGAGCTAATTTTTCAGCATCAATTCCGTCTGCATCGTAGATATATCCAGCAGAGTCAGACAGAGTAACTACTTTACCTCCTAGTTGAGTTGCTTTTTCGGCAGCGTATTGTGCTACGTTTCCAGATCCAGAGATTACTACTGTTTTACCTGTAAAGCTTTCTCCTTTGGTAGCCAACATACTTTGTGCAAAATATACATCTCCGTATCCAGTTGCTTCTGGACGAACTAATGAACCTCCAAAAGAAATTCCTTTACCTGTTAAAACTCCAGTAAATTCGTTTCTTAATCTTTTGTATTGACCAAACATGTATCCTACTTCTCTTCCACCTACACCGATGTCTCCTGCGGGTACATCTGTGTTTGCTCCGATATGTTTAGACAATTCGGTCATGAAAGCTTGACAAAAACGCATTACTTCATTGTCTGATTTTCCTTTTGGATCAAAATCGGCTCCACCTTTTCCACCGCCCATTGGTAGTGTAGTTAAGCTGTTTTTGAACGTTTGTTCGAAAGCTAAGAATTTTAAAATGCTTAAATTTACTGAAGGATGAAAACGAATTCCTCCTTTATATGGTCCGATAGCCGAATTCATTTGAATACGGTATCCTCTATTTACTTGTGTATCTCCTTTGTCGTCTATCCAAACTACGCGAAACATAATGATACGATCTGACTCGACCATTCTTTCCAAAAGCATTTTGTTTTGGTATTTTTTGTTTTCTTCAATGAAAGGAATTACTGTTTCAGCAACTTCTACAACAGCTTGCATAAATTCCGGCTCGTTCGGATTTCTTTTGGCAACTAATTCGATAAAATCTGTAATACTTTGTGACATGATTATTAAATTATAAACGTTATAAAACGCTTCCGTTAGTTTTGCAAAGATACAGCATATTTAAATATTTTAACTTAATTTTTGAGCAATCATTACAAAATTATCTTTTTATTAATCATTTATAAAAAATCCAACACAAGGGGTATTGTTTTTACGAAATCGATGTAGTTTTCGTAATGAAACAGATAATTCTAGCAATTTTTTAAATATATTTCAAAACATATTTCTGCCAATATACTTTTTATATCTTTGCCCCGTTTTAAAAATTTAACCTACTATGATTAAACACAAACTACTAACAATCATTATCCTACTCGGATGTGTAATCCCAGCTTTCCCCCAAGCAGGTATTGTTCATGAAGTAGGTGTGATTGCAGGCCTTATAGAGTTTCGCTCGGACTATGGCCAAAGAGGCGATATAAAAAACAATTTAAGCAATATGGGTTTTGAAATTGCAATTGTGGATTATATGAATTTCTCTTACAACGATAATTCAAATCGCTATTTCAATGAACATTTCAAAGTGCGTTCAGAACTTTCCTTTAGCAAAGCCGATTTGAAGCATTATGGTGAATATGTTAAAAAAACTAGTGTTGGATCCAAACAACTACAAGCAATGAGAGGTTCAACTCAAATAATCAATTTAGGAACTCAAATCGAATATTACTTTAGACACATTCATGATACTGAAAACACTCTTGGTAGTTGGGCGCCTTATGTTGGTTTTGGTGTGCAAATTGGATATTATACAGCTACTGCAACCTCTACTTTAGGAGCGTTAGGCAATGCTACTGCTACTTTTCCAAAATATTTGGTTCCTTCTGATGGTCGTCCCCATGGTTTTTCAAATGAAAGTAAAGCAGTTACTTCACAAGTTTTGAATTTGGGAACGCGTTACAAGCTAAATGAAATGTCAGATCTTGTATTTGATATAAGAGCTCAATATTTTAATTCGGATTGGGTTGATGGACTTAATCCAAACAATAAAATTTATACAGAAAACAAAAGCAATGATTGGCTTACTTTTGTTGGAATCGGATATATCTACTATTTAGAAAATTAAAATCAGCTTTAATTTTAAAAAAAATCCCAACGCTTATTAAAAGTAAGGTTGGGATTTTTTGTTTATGTATTCTCGGATTAATTTTAAACATATAAGTCATTTAAGTATAAAAATAGTTAGTTTCCTAAAACAGAGATTAAAAGTCAATATAAGTTGGTCAATTGTTTTTGCTTAAATGAACTTTTGGTTTTACTTAATGATATCCAAGAAATAAAAACTTGGCTCTTCGCCTAAACTAGTGGGTACATCTTTTATACGTTTCCAAGATAATATATCATAGCAATGAAGTTTTCCGAATTTCGATAGCCTCTTGCCCTAGATCTGGCTAATTGCATCACGCTGTTTAGTCCTTCTGAAACGGCATTAGTTATCCCTGTTGTGATTGATTTGATTATTCCATTGTAATGTGCATAAATCGTCTTTATAAAAATATTTATTGGTCTTAAT
>NZ_OZ248505.1:0-193368 GCF_965234445.1 Flavobacterium rarum (SeqCode)
GTCTTTTCTCCTGGTTGGATATTCTGGATATTACGACTAGCATAATTCCTTACATTCTGTTCAGACTCTAAAAGATAAAAAAGAATGAGGTGGTTTCTATCGAACAATATACTTCTTGAGTTATTTAGCCATCGGTGTACTCTCATTCTTCTTACTTTATTTCTACAAATTTAATCATTCCATTTCTGAAATTTTTAACTTTGCAAACATAGGAGCTATCCTATCGTGTGAACACAAATATTAGCCCTTTTTTTACGTATTCTTAATAAATCAATTCTATTAAGATCTAGTTTTATCAGCAATTCTAACATCGCCCGCGGTTTTAACCCAGGGTATCGTATCGATAAACATTTTTTTTAGACATTGAATTTCCCCTAATATTGTCTCCAACGGTTGAAACCGTTGGCTATGGTATAATCAAATCGTTGTCTTGAAAAAAAATAACTTCCCATCTTTGGACTGTTTTGTAAACATTAATGGTATAATTTATAAAAGTAAATTATTGTTTTTATAGCATTATACCTTTTTAATCGATTGTAAATTGCTTAGATTTATAAAGACAATTTTATAAATCTAAAATAGCTATCACAATAACTTTTACAAAGGTTAGAGCTCAACTTGATTTTTTTTTTTTTTTAGTATCATTGAAATTTCAGTGTAGTTTTAATAAAAAGTGACTAGTCTATTTCTTTGGATTTAATAAAACTGGTTTTCCAAAACCTATTTGTTCTAATTTTTGTAATTGGGTTTCTGCATCACCAACTACCAAATAGATCATCTGGTTGGTATTGAGATATTTATCTGAAAGTTTCTTAATATCAGAAACAGTTGCTTTTTTGGTTTCTATTTCTTGTTTTTTAACATAATCAATTGGATAATTGTAATTGCAAATTTCATTAAGCATATTGAGTTTTGCATCCAAAGTTTCAAAAGCTCGAGCATTACTTTTTATCAAATAACTTTGAGTGATTTCTAGGTCATTGACATTGTAATTTTTTCCGTAATTCTCTAGTATGTTTTTTATTAATTGCAATGATTCAAATGTGATGTTAGAACGTACACTAGTGCTTATTTGAAATGGTGCTTTGTACTCATTGCCTTCAAAACTAGAATTTATTCCATACGTATATCCTTTTTCTTCGCGTAATTGCTGTAATAACTGAGATGCAAATCCGCCACCTCCTAATCGATAATTGAGTACATTGGCCAAATGAAAGTCAGGGTTTGTTGCAGGCAAAGAAATAGCTCCAATTCGCAATACAGATTGTTTAGCGCCTGGTACATCATAAAAGTAAATAGTTGATTTGTCAGGTTTGCTGGCTATAAAAGGGATAGGGGTAAGTACTTTTTTGGTAGTCCAATTGTTATTTAAATTATTTAAGGATTCAAGTACTTTCTTCATTGGAATTGCGCCAACAATTTGAAAGTTTGATACTGAAGGTGAAAAGTTTTGTGAATAATAATTTTTTAAGTCTTCAATAGAAATGTCATTAACTGTTGATTCTGTTCCGATTAATGCATAAGAGAGTTTGGTGTCTGGACCATAAATTAATTTTTTGAATTGATTTTTTGCTATGCTGTTTGGATCTGCTTTTTGCTGATTGATTTGGCTTAAAGTACTTTTTTTAATCAAATCAAATTCAGAGTCATCCCAACGTGGTTCCAGAATTATTTCTTCTATTAGTTGTATTGTTTGATCATAATTTTTTGAAAGAGTCGAACCGTAAATTATAATTGCATTATTTGAGGAATTAATTTTAATTGTAGCTCCTAACATTTCAATTTCATTTTCCAACTCTTGGGTAGTTTTGTTTTTGGTACCCTTGGTCATTAAATTGGCCACTAGATTTGAAGTACCGATTTTGGAATTTTTATCCAACAAAAGACCTCCTTTTATTTGCAATTGAAACTGAACCAAAGGCACTTCATTGTTTTCAATTCCGTAGAGTTGAATACCAGACGAAAGTTTTTCTTCCCATACTTTTGGTGTTTTAATTGTTGGATTATCAACATATTGAGGTTCTATACTTCTATCAAAACTAGATGGTGTTTTCGGATAATTTGCTATTATACTTGCATCAAAAGCTTCTTCATTTCCAGCAATGATTTTTTCTTCTGCGATAACTGCCAAAGTCGAATTTTTGAGTGCTAAACTGGCTTGATTTTTTGGTACAAAGCTTGAGGCAATATAGTTTTTTTCTTTGATGTATTTTTGGTAAACACGCATTACATCTGCAGGAGTTACTGCCAAAATATTTTTGATATCATTTTTGATATAGGAAGGCGAACCTGTATACAAGTTGTATTGTGCCAACTGAAATCCTTTGCCTAAAACACTGGATAAATTGGTGTAAAAATCTGTTTCTTGTTTGGCTATAATACGCTCAAGATCTTTTTGAGAAATCCCTTCTTTTTCAAATTTGGCAAACCCTTCGGTTATTCCTTCAAGAACAAGGTTTAAATCAGTTTTGTCAAAAGCTCTGACAGTCAGTTTGTATTGACCTGCAATTTCTGAATTGTTTTGATAAATTGAAACGGCATCGGTTACTTTTTTATTTTCGACTAAAGCCTGATACAATGGAGCATTTTTTCCTACAGACAAATATGTTGCCAATACTTCCAAAGCATAGCTGTCTGGATGGTATTCATAAACAGTAGGCCAAACTATTGTAAGCTGTGGCAAACGAGCAAAATTGTCTTCAAAATAGAGTTTCTTGGTTTCAGGTAGCGTAACAGCATATTTATCTATTTTTGGAATGTCATTTCCACGTTTAATTTCTCCAAAATATTTTTCTATCCAAATTTTGGTTTGTTGGGAATCAAAATCTCCTGCAATTGTTAGGGTTACATTGTTTGGAACGTACCATTTGTTATAAAAATTTTTAACATCTTCCAAAGTAGCATTTTGTAGATCTTCTAATGATCCAATAACTTCCCAATTGTAAGGATGTCCGACTGGATACAAATTTTTATTGATAACCTCATTATTATAACCATAGGGACGATTGTCGTAAGATTCTCTTTTTTCATTTTTAACCACTTGTTTTTCTTTTGCCAACACAGGTTCTGTTACTGTATTTATAAAAAAACCTAATTTATCAGCTTCGGCCCAAATCATTTTTTCTAAAGCATCTTTTGGAACTGTTTGAAAATAATTGGTTCGATCTCTACTAGTTGATCCATTTGCCCCTTCGCCACCGATACGGGCACTCATTTTATCTAATCCGCCTTTTCCTAAGTTTTCTGATTCCAAAAAAAGTAAGTGCTCAAATAAATGGGCAAAACCTGTTCGACCGGGAATTTCTCTAGCAGAACCAACATGGCAGGTAAGTGCAACAGCAACTACAGGATCGGATTGATCTTTATGTAAAATTATATGAAGACCATTTTCTAGAGTATATTCTTCAAAATCAACATTAAACTCGTTTTGAGGATTTGATTTATTTTGAGCTTGTATTGCAAAATTACCAAAAAGGAGCAGTAGCAAAAACAATGTTTGATTTGATTTCATGTGTAGGTTCTCTTTTTTTATTTAATTTTTTTATAATTGATTCCAATACTTACAAGTTGAGTTTTGCGCTCTTTGTTTTTATTTACCTTGTCAATTGTATTTAATTTTAATTTTTTTATTTTGAACAATGATTGGATTGAATTTAGTTGTTATTCGTTTTATTTAGGGATCTAATTTATGAATTTATAAATAAACAATTTTTATTTTTAGTTATTTTATGGAAAGTGAAAATTATGTTTTATATTAATGATTGCTATGTTTACATCCAAATTTCAATTTTTTGTACAGTTTTGAGAAGATATCAAAATAAAACTTTTTACGATAAAGATTATCGAATTTTAAGTGTAAAAAATAATATAAACCCAAACAATAATAGTTTATAAATCGGTTTTTTTTATATTTTTATAATAAAAGATTTATGGTTCTTCGCAAAATTAGTGGGAAACCAAACTAGGTTGTTTGCAAATGAAAATTATGGCATAGATAAAGAGCCACTTTTAAAGCTTTTAATTTTTGCACTTTGTCAAAGTCTTTTAAGTCATTAATCTTCAAGACGCTCTGAGCTTTTGTATTTTTAGAAACAAAAAACAAAGCTAAAATGAGAAGTGATGATTATACTTTTAACATTAGGTCTATTCCTTTTTTAAAGTTTCTAAAATGTCTTTTGTTTGCAGATCGTAAGGGTCAAGCGCTACAGCTTTTTGATAACTTTTAATTGCATTAGTTTTGTCATTGATTTTTAAAAAATAATCGCCCCGACGACTATAAACCATTGATGAATTTGGGTGTTGCTCAATAGCAACATCCAAAATTGTTTTTACTGCTTTTTCGTTTAATGGCTTCTTGTTCATTAAGTCGTAAGCTAAATAGGTAATTTGCCCTTCGTTCATATTCATTGCGCTAAATGCCTTTTTTGCTTCATCATATTTTTGCATATTCAGGTATTCGGTTGGTGAAAATTCATCGTCTTTCATTTTCGGCATTGGCTTTTCTTGATAAATATTTTGTAGCCCAGTAACTTCTCCTTTTTCATTTCTTTTGAAAAAACCTTTTATGTTATAATCTGTAAAAACAATAGTGTCTTTTGTTATTGGGAAACAATAAATATCAAGTCCATTATTGATGTTTTCAACTAAATAGTTTTTTTCTTTTCGCAGATAAAGCACATCGTCTGTTCCCATTCTGTAGCGACCTGCAAGTTTATCTAATTCGACATCGGATAAAAGTATTGGATCTATTTCGGTTGGTAAATAGGTTGTCCAATTATACACTTTTGCAACTGCTCTTCTTATTTCTTTACCAATTCCATTTTGGTTGTCGCCTGAATTGAGCATTACAATTACACCATTCCCACCTTCAACACTTGCTATACCATAAGCTAAAAAACCTGCATTTACTCCTGTGAATTCAAAGAAAACGCCCTTTGGGTCTTTGTTATCTGTTCTTTGAATTAAAAATGGTCCAATCCCCATTTGTTCTTTATAGCCACCGTCTGAAACATTTATTTGTGCAGTGAGCATTTTTTTAGTGATGTCTTTGCTCAAAATCTTTCCTTTGCCTAAGTATGATTTTTGAACATCAATAAAAAATTTAGCAAGGTCTGTTGGTGTAGTGTAAAGCCCTGCTGCTGCTTGTTGTGGGTAAACATAGGGCATACCTTTAAACCAAGAAGCAAAAGAATAAGCCCAAGAAACTTGTTTTGAAAATTTTGCTGGAACAGGTTGCTCAAAGGTTGAATTTTTCATTCCAAGTTTGTCAAAAAGTATTTCTTGTGTTAAGCTAGAAAAGCTTTTTTTAGAAACGTCTATTAATGCTAACTGAGCAATCATACTTCCACCTCGTGAATAGCGAAACTCTTTATTAGGTTCGCTATTTGCAACGACAGCTCTTGTTTGTGAAATTTTTGCACCACTTAAAACGTCAACAATCGTTGGTAATGGCTCAGTTGGTGTAAAACCAAAATAGGAAGTTTGAGAAGTACCTGCTGTATGGCTCAATAGCATTCTTAACGTTATGGGGGTCTTTTTTGTAAAATCATTTTCGGCAATTTTCCAAGATGTAAGATAGTTGTTGATAGGTTGCTCCAATTCAATTTGACCGTTGTCGACCATTTTTAATGCTGTAACTGCCATCAAAAATTTACTGATTGAGCCAGCTGAAAACATTGTTTCAGTTGTAACAGGTCTATTTTTGAGGGTGTCTGCTAAACCATACCCTTTTGCCCAGTCAATTTTATAGTCTTTAATAACGGCTATACTTAATCCTGGTACTTTGTAATATTTCATTCTATCAATAATATTCCAACCTTTAAAACCTTTCACAGGCACATAAGGAATTAGGTTGTTTTCTACTTGACTAATTTTCTCTTGTAATTGCATAGTTTGTCCAAAAGTTTGTCCAAAAAGGGCAAGAGATAGCATTAAGATACTTATTTTCATATTAAACGTTTATTAAAAATATCAAAGAGTGTTCTGATGCTATAGTGGGTTTGGTACTAAAGTAAAATTAATTTTTTGGTTTTTACTAAATAACTCGTTATGAAAATTTCTTTATTTTAAGGGTATTATAGCTTTTTTTCAAAAACATAAATATACGAATAGTCTATCGATTTTTCTTGTAATAGTATTACAAATTCGCTCACTTTGTATAGAAATTCTTAAGTTGCTACTTAACGCCAAAAAATCATAAAAAAAGCTAAAAGGTCATTTTTGGTGTTTTTAAAAGCCATTACTCTCATCGTATTTAGCGTAAAAAATCGTATCACTTTTTTCGTGTTTACGGATGATAACCTTTTTTGAAAATAGTGAGAAGTCGGAGACGTTCGCACAGCATACTTCAGCGTTTTGTATACTTCGATGCGCGAGAGAAGAAAATCATTCACTGAATTTCACTAAAAAGTATAAAAATGGTGAAGTAGTTTAATTTTAGTAGATTTCTAATGCAAAATCTAGTTTTAAGTTTAATTTGTCAATATTAAAATTTGTTTTTCAATTCGTCTATGTTAGGTATAAAGTATTACAAAACAATATGTTATGTGTTTTTTTTGTGATTTGTTTATTGTTTATTAACTGGGTTTAGTTATCTTTATTTACGTTTTAAAAAAAAAATATAAAAATTAAAGTTTTTTTTTAAAATCCAAAATAAATGTAAGTTCAAACAACATGTCACCATTTCTGATGTATAATATAACCTAAAAAATGAATGTTATGAAAAGAAAATTATTTTACCCAAAGCCTTTAGTGTTTTTAGTAGTGTTGAATTTTTGTTTCAACTGTGTTTCGTCACAAAGTCTCCCTTTTAACTGCGATTTTAATGCTTATCTATTTCAGTACAATGACGTGTATGCGATAGATTTGGCGTCTGGTACTTCTGTGTTATTGAAGGAAAATGTCACACCGGGTAGTATTAATGCTGTAGGATATAATCCTACAGATGGTTACATTTGGGGATATCTGAGCTCCCCCTCAAAATCGATTGTTCGTGTTGGGAAAGATTTTACGCCCACGATTTTTAATATAGAGCAGTTACCAACTAGCGGCAGTTATGTAGGCGATATAAGCCCCGACGGTATCTATTATTGTAAAGGTAGTGGGTCTTCGTTTTCTAAAGTAGATCTAAATCCTTTGTCTCCCAATTACTTACAATATCTTGGCCTAAACACACTTGCTTATGATATTGTTATTCACGATTGGGCTTTCAATAGTGTTGATGGTAATTTGTATGCTGTATCCCAAGGAGGTAATACTTTGTACAGAATTGATCCCCAAAATGGAGGGATTACTAACCTTGGTTTGGTTCCGATATTGGCTGGTAATAATTATACCTATGGTGCTGTGTATTTTGATAAAGCGGGAAATTTTTATATTTCTACCAACCAAACAGGAACGGTCTATATCGTTAAGAATGTTTCGGTATTAACAGGTTCAAATGCAATAGTATCTAACCTTTTTGCCTACGGACCCTCTGCGAGCTCAAACGACGGTGCGCGTTGTCCCACAGCACCTGTTCTCATTGAAGAATGCGATAATGGCATTGATGACGATGCAGACGGTTTAATAGATTGCGAAGATCCATCTTGTTCCGGATATTCGGGTTGTCCTGTAATTGTTCAAAATGTTTCTACTGGAAATCAAGGCGGACTAGAAAGTAATAACCGACTTTCAGAATTGATCACAAAACGGAATTATGATCGAACAAAAACAGCCTACAAATTCGACGTAAAAAAAGCCAAAAAAGTACTTAAACAAGATAAGTTTTCAAAAAATTCTGGTGAATCAATTTTAAAACAATATATTCCACTTGGTAAAATTAATGAAAACGAAGTTGTAAATTCAACTCCTACTGATTTATCAGCGATCACTAATGCATCAGAAGTCTACTCGGTAGATTATATAAGAAATAATCTTACAGTAGCCTCTATTTTAGCCTTGAAAACAGAAAACAAAGTATACGAACACACAAAGTATATTTGCGATCGGTTACTTGGAGGACAAATCATCTCGGTTTCGACTATTCATATCAACGACGAACCGTTTATCAAAACAATAATTAAAAACGCGGATAATTCAACCGAATATGTGCTTAGTTTTTCTGCCAAGAAAATTAATAACGATGCGAATTTTGGCATTGAAAGTCATTGGAATATAGATAAATACACAGAAAATGTTGGATATTACAATTTTCAAATTTGGAGTAATTCAGTAGATGATCTTTATAGTCTAGGGCTTGAGATTATTAATTTACTAAATCAACAGAAATCTATTTTGGAATATAAAACTTCTACACCGCCAACAGTTTTTGTTAGAAAAGGAGCTTATGTAAATGGGCAGCTTCAACTGCAAATTGTAAATACCAATGCTACAGGATCAGTAATTTTTGATGCAGGAATTAGAAAAACTGAAACATCAGTAGAAGAAAAATTAAACAATTCTTTGACTTTA
Source organism: Flavobacterium rarum (SeqCode) (assembly GCF_965234445.1). GTDB lineage: Bacteria > Bacteroidota > Bacteroidia > Flavobacteriales > Flavobacteriaceae > Flavobacterium > Flavobacterium rarum. The sequence continues at coordinate 8,452 of NZ_OZ248505.1, forward strand.
GATAAAAAGTTTTTGTCTAATATAACTATTGAAACGGGCAATTTGTTTGATATCGGGTTTAGAATTGGAGATGGTATTGCTACGCCTGACGATTTGTTTTTATCTGACGGCTCTTGGGGAGTTGACGCTCCTCAAAATAATTCATCTGTAACTCAATATACTGTAAATCAAAATTCAGAAAAGTTTGCTGATAATGCCTATAAAATTGAACGGAATGTAATATTGAAAGCCATAACATCTGACTACGTTTCTGTTTACAAAGCGCTCACTCCACGATTTGCTCCTGTTGATTTGTCTGCATACAAAAGTTTGCATTTGAAAGCGAAAGGAAACGGAATACTTGAAATAATTTTGATTAAAAACAGTATTTCTGATTGGGAAAAACAATATAAAAAATCTATTGTAATAAGTGATGAGTTGAAAGATTTTGCAATTCCCCTTTCGGAATTTAGTTCGAGTATTGGTTTACCTTTAGTTTTAAATGATTTAAAAACGATAACTTTTAAAATGACTAGTTCAGATGGACAAAGTTCGGTAAAGGAAATGGATCTACAGACGATTCAGTTCTCTAAAGACTTGACTCTTACAGCTCCTGCATTTAAAGATATTGAAAACACTATTTCTCTGATTCCTAATCCAATGGGTCAAAATACAATTTTAAAATTCACTTCAACATTCTCAGGAAAAGCGAAGCTAGAGATATTTAATTCCTCTGGGTCATTGGTTAAAGAAATGGTGGTAGAGGTTGGGAGTGGAGTTAACCAAATTAATATATCACGCGATAATTTAGCCTCCGGAGTATATTTTTGTAAAATATCTGGTACTTCAATTAACATTGAGGCTCAAAAGTTGATTGTAAAATAGCTTTGCATTATTATTGTAATGAGAGAATTAAATCGGTTTTAAATTTCATTCTACAAACTATATCATAATAATTCTTCCTAAATAAAATCCCAACAACAAAATTTGACCATTTCATAGCGTTTATACTATGGAATGGTCATTTTTTAAAAGAACCCCCTAGCGGATTCAAGGTCCCATCTCAACAGGTTCATTAATAATCTAGTAACTCAAAGTTAATTTTTCTAAGGAATTTATTTTAGTTCAATTTCAACTTGCGCCTAACGTTTGGCTGCTTGGCGATGTGGCGGATTAATAAAGCCTAAATTTTCGGTAAATGCCTAATTTTTCAAGTACAAAACTATCTAGAAATTATGTCTAAACCTACCATAAAGCCAAACGGCGGTTGCAAGAGGTTTTTATTTTGTCAGTTCTAAAATTATTGTCAGTATTACAATTTTCAAGCATAAAGGCGAAAAATATTTCGTATCATTTTTGCCAAATTTCGTTTGTTTTATTTTCTTAAAAAAACCAACATATTTAAAATCACCAATTGCTCTTAATGTAAAAATGCCTGCAATAATCCAAAGTCCATATTTATTGAGCCATTGTGGTGTGTTAAAAGCTACAAGTCCTAATATTACTAAAATGAAAAGACCAAAACCTAATAATCCAAACGCAACAATTAAAGTTGGTAAAACAGTAGGGTTTAACACTTTTGTATTGTTATCGTCCTTTGTGGGTAACACTGCATCACTTCCCCATTTTCCTCCAAGTGCCCAATAGAAGTGAATTGAGGAAATAAACAAGAAAATTAAAAATAATATAATTGCTATTGTCATGTTAGTTCAAGTTAAAAATCGTATCCATTTGTTTTTTGTTGGCTGATTTTGGGATATTTTTCATTATGAAATTACGCAACCAAATCCCAAAACTGTTTTCTATATGTGCCATTTTTCCAACTGTCCAACTTGTGTTTACAATTGTATGGGCTTTCTTTCGTCTTAAATTTTCATACGTTGCAAAAGTTTTTTCTATTTCAAGTCCATTGTCAAGCAGTTTGCCTAAAACATAAGCGTCTTCTATGGCTTGACAAGCACCTTGTCCCAAATTTGGTGTTGTGGCGTGAGCCGCATCTCCAATCAAACAAACATTTTCGCCTTGCCATTTGTCAATTGGTTTTAGGTCAATAATGTCACTTACAATTATTTGTTCTTTTGTGGTAGCTGAAATAATATTTAAAATATCTATATGAAATTCACTAAAAAACTCTGTCAAGTTTACTCCATCTACTTCTACATTTTTTGAGTTTGCCAAAGCATACCAATATACTTTTTTATCGCTAATTTTGACAAACCCAAAACGTTTACCCTTTCCCCAAGCTTCGTTCAGTTCGTTATGATATTTTTGTGGCAAGTCAATTTCGCAAACTCCTCTCCAACATATTTGGTTTGCGTTGCGTAATATGCTTTTTTCAAATAGTTGATTTCTAACAACTGATTTGATACCGTCTGCACCAATAACAGTTTTGCTTTCAATGGTGGAATTGTCTTCAAAAGTCAGCTTAAAAAGTTCATTCTTTTCAATTTTTGAAAGGCGTTTTGATAATTTTATATTGTCGTAGCCAATTTCATTGGCAAGTATTTTTTGTAATTCTCCTCTGTGAATGGCAATATTATGAACTCCATATTTTTTTTCATATTGGGTTAAGTCAGCTACGGAAATAGTATTGAGTTGTGTGTCTGTAATTTTCATATAGGAAATTTTGTTTCCTACTTTTTCAATTTGATTTTGAATGCCTATTTTTTGAAACACTTGCATTGCGTTGTTTGCAAGTATTATTCCTGCTCCAATAGGTTTTATTTCTACCGAACTTTCAAAAATGTTTACATTCAGTCCTTTTTGTTTGAGTGTCAAGGCAGTTGTTAGTCCGCCAATTCCTGCTCCAATTATGTTTACTGTTTCTTTCATTTTTCTGTCGGTTCTTTTGTTATGAGGTGGGCGGATTCAAGGGTCTAACGCAACACCGTTAGTTATTTTTAATAAATCAAATTTAGTATTTTTCTTAGACAATGCGCTTAATTTCAGAATAACTTTTTTGGCTTTTTGAGAAGCCAAAAGTTATTTCCGAAATTAAGCCTGTGTGTGATTCCATTCGTTTATTTCCTTATTCCTGATTTCGTTTGGTGTTTTGAATCCTAGAACCTTTCTGGGTCTGTTGTTTAGGTTATTTTCTATTTGTTTTAGCTCTTCAGTAGTGATGGTGTTAAAGTTCGTTCCTTTGGGTAAAAATCTTCTAATTAATCCATTGGTGTTTTCATTTGTACCTCTTTCCCACGAGGAGTAAGGATGGGCAAAATAAATGTCCATTCCGGTGTTTTCAGAGAGCCATTTATGATTTGCCATTTCTATTCCGTTGTCGTATGTCATTGTTTTTCTGAGGTATTTAGGTTGATTATTTAAATGTTTGGCAAATTCTTGAGTTACTGTTTTTGATTTTCTGTTTGGAATTTTTACTATAATAACATATCTTGTTTTTCTATCTACAATGGTTCCTATAGCGCTTTTATGTGCCACTCCAATCATTAAGTCCCCTTCTAAATGTCCAGCCTCCTGACGTTCTTCAATGTGTGATGGTCTATTGTCAATACTGACTTGGTCTTTGATTCGTGTTCTTTTTTTGCAAAATTTCCTTTTGTCTCTTCTTTTGTGATGGTGATAAGGAAGTAATTTTATCAGTTTTTTACCTAAAGAGGACTGTCTGTGCCTATAAATGTGTTTATAGATAGACTCATAGGAAATCGACATAATAGGGTCATTTGGATACGATACCTTGATTCTTCCAGCCAATAATTCTGGGCTTGTTCCTAAGAGTAAGTTTCTGTATACAAATATTTTAAGTTTTGGATAAGTGTTGATTTTATCCAGTGTTCGTTTGTTTTTATTGGTTTCTAAAGCATACCAATGGGCTAAATCAGCTTTGTAAAAATCCGTTGGTTTTAATACCCAAAGTTTTACTTCTTTAGTAATGGTAGATCGGCTTCTATTTAGTTGCTTTGAAATGTAACTTTTAGACCGATTCTCTTTGAGTAATGTCTCGATTATAATACGCTCTTTTAAAGTTAAGCGTTTGTACTTTTTTTCCATAATTCAACAAAGATAATATTTATCATTTGTTGCGTTAGGTTATTGAATTCTCCTTTTTTGTGTCTTATCCTAGAATACGTTGACCTTTTTTTTGTTAAAAAACAGGTTTAAAAATGTCAAATTGGCCAGCCAATTTGCAGGTAGGTTTTTTTAGTTTTTTCTGCCCAAAAATGAATTAGGTTTTCAAGAAGCGACAAGCTTTTTGTAGATTGTCGCATTCATTTTTGTACGATTATGGTTTTGGCACTATACGAGTTGCACCTCTGCAGAGCTCTTTTCCATCCTCACATAAACAACTCAAAAATAGGAATTTTAATTTAATTTAGGCTACTTTTCTTTCTCTTTTATAGTTCTTGTTTTTTTGTTTATCGTATTGAATATGAACTTCTTGTGGTTTTTTTAAATCCAAACTCCAGTGCATTCTTTGGTTATTATAAAGATCCACAGCTTCTTTTACCATTTTTTGTGCCAGTTCTATGGACTTAATGGTTGCTTTTAATCCAAACTCATATTTCAATATTCCATTAATTCGCTCAGCAATTGCGTTTTCATAAGGGTCATATTGTTGGGTTGTACTTAGGACAAACCCTTTGTTTTCTGCGTATTGAGAATAATCGGGACAGCAATATTGAATTCCTCTATCGGAGTGATGGATAATGTTTTTGTGCTTGAAAATGCAGTTTTTGTATGCCATATTTAGTGCGTCTTTTACCATCGAAACTTTCATATTATCTTGTAAACTCCAGCCCATAATTTTGCGAGAATAAGCATCGGTTACTAAAGCTAAATAGGCGTGACCTGAATCGGTTTTGATATAAGTGATGTCACTTACGAAAACTTGTTCGCTGTGTGTTATCTTTAAATCAGTGAGTAGGTTAGGTGATTTATAGAAGAAGTGATTAGAGTTGGTTGTGATGAAATAGCGCTTTGTTTTTTTGATGAGCATTCCTCTTGAACGAAGCAAATCGTTTATGGCATCACGTCCCATTTTTATATTGATTTCCATTAGTTTAGGTTGCAAATATTCATACAATTTTAGAGTGCCAGTTTTGGGCAAGGTTTTTCGATATTTGACAATCAAATCTAGAACATTTTCACGTTCTATTTCTTTGGTTTTTTCTCGTTCAAGACCTTGATAATAAGCTTGTTTTGTAACCCCGAGTGATTCATAAATCCATTTTATTTTGAAAGCTTTTTCTTCTTTGTCTGAATTTCGTTTGCTAACCCCTCGGGCAAGTACTTTTTTGAGAGTTCCTCCCCTGTAACTTTCTCAAATTCAACGATTAGTTCTTGTTGAAACTCTTTTATACCTTCTAAATCTTCGATACGCTCTTTGAGTTTTCGAATTTCATCATCCTTTGAAATGAAGGTTTTTTGATTGGAATAGTTGCTTAATTTTTTCATCCAGTAGTGTATTGTGGCTCTTGAAATGTTGTACTTCTTGGATGCGAAGTTAGCAGAAATTTGACCATTATTGATTTGGTCAATGACAAAAAGTTTGTGCTCGAAGGTTACTTTTTGATAGCCATCTTTTCGACAGGCTTGATTTGTTGGTGTTTCCATAGGTACTAAAAGTGTTTAATTTTTAGTCAACCTATTTTAGGACGATGCATAATATAATATGCCTTATAACGTCCCCGCGCTAAAAGCAGTTTGGGACTAAATTAAGCCCATTTTTCGGATTTGCCAAATCTTCCTGACACAAAACCAACTTCAAATTAAACCAAATGCCCAAATTGCTTGTAGCGTGTGTTACTGGAGGCTAGTTTTTGGCGGAATTACTTTGGTTTACCCCAATTTATCAAGTGTCAATTTTTCGTTTCTCTTCGGCAAGTTCGGATTTTCAAGTTTCAGATTTTCCGTTTATAAATTCTATTTTTCCAGCTTCGGCACGTTTCGTTTTCGGCGTCAATTTCAGTTTCTACTTTCCGATAGTAATTTCAAAGTTTAGACGTTTGGCTTTTCATATGCGCTTCAATTGTTCGCTTTTGTATTCGTCAGTAACTAAGTTCCAATTTTCGAGCTTCAGCTTTTCAAGTTTCCACGGATAATTTCCAACTTTCAAGCTTCAGCATTTCTTGCGGATGCAAATCTTGATTTTTCGATTGGTTTTATCTGCGTAATTTCGCACTAGTCTCCAGTAACGTTCCCGCGCTAAAAGCAGTTTGGGACTAAATTAAGCCCATTTTTCGGATTTGCCAAATCTTCCTGACACAAAACCAACTTCAAATTAAGCCAAATCCCCAAATTGCTTGTAGCGTGTGTTACTGGAGGCTAGTTTTTGGCGGAATTACTTTGGTTTACCCGAATTTATCAAGTGTCAATTTTTCGTTTCTCTTCGGCAAGTTCGGATTTTCAAGTTTCAGATTTTCCGTTTATAAATTCTATTTTTCCAGTTTCGGCACGTTTCGTTTTCGGCGTCAATTTCAGTTTCTACTTTCCGATAGTAATTTCAAAGTTTAGACGTTTAGCTTTTCATATGCGCTTCGATTGTTCGCTTTAGTTTTCGTCAGTAGCTAAGTTCCAATTTTCGAGCTTCAGCTTTTCAAGTTTCCACGGATAATTTCCAACTTTCAAGCTTCAGCATTTCTTGCGGATGCAAATCTTGATTTTTCGATTGGTTTTATCTGCGTAATTTCGCACTAGTCTCCAGTAACGTTCCCGCGCTAAAAGCAGTTTGGGACTAAATTAAGCCCTATTTTCGGATTAGCCAAATCTTTCTGATACAAAACCAATTTCAAATTAAGCCAAATACCCAAATTGCTTGTAGCGTGTGTTAGCGATTGTTGTGACACACTAGTTAAGCACCTTTGATTATCGATTCCAATAATCCATTCCAATTGCGGAAGTTTATCCACTTTCAAAATCCGTCCCGAAAACACTTTCAAGCAATCCAAAAATCAGGAGAATAAAATTCCTCATAAACCTCAAAAAAAAAATAAGCGAAAAAAGTCCGCAAAAAAAGTCCGCAAAAAAAAATCGACTTTCTAATTCCATTTTGAAACTCGACTTTCAAAATTCGCAAACAATTCCGTTCGATTTTTGTCGGCAGAGTAGGAGCGGATTAGTTTCTATTTTTCCATTCTTATTAACGTAAATTGCTCGATTTCAACGGAACAATAATCGCTAACGTCCCCGCGCTAAAAGCAGTTTGGGACTAAATTAAGCCCATTATTCGGATTTGCCAAATATTTCTGATACAAAACCATATTTAAATTAAGCCTAATACCCAAATTGCTTGTAGCGTGTGTTATGCGACGTTACTTATTTTCGCTTTCGCTTTAGAAATCAGAGAATATAAATAGAAAGCAATGGAGAGATGTATAAAATTAATTCCGATTGACCAATTATCAATATTTAAATCTTTTGAGTGAATAAAAGCACCATTAAAAATCTTGAATTCAAATTTTGTTAATAAATCATCTACGCTGTAAAAATAAAATGATAAGTCAGGTCCTAATAGAAATTTGAAGGCAAAACCAAACAGTATAAATGAGAAAGCTTGGATGAAATTAGTAATGCACAAATAATGATATGCATATTTATTGCCAACGTTAAAAACACAATAAATTGAAACGATAGAATTAATAATAAAAAAAATATCTTTAAAGAAAATATTTCCTGAAATCATATTTGCAATTGCAAGAGCAATTATTGCGGTATTTACAAAAATGATATAAGATAAAGTAAATTTATTCATCATTGAGGTTTAGTTTTTTAACTCTTATTTTTAATTATTTCGGTACGATTACAATTAGAACACCACCAGTATATTTTGTTTTCATCTTCTAATTCACTTTTAGTACGTTTTTCGCAATCTCTGCAAGTTTTCTCCTTTGATTCATCTTCATAAGCAAAGTAGCCGCAAGAACAACCCCAAGTTGTGATTAGTTCGCCATTTTTATTTTCATCAGTTGCCCAAGTAAACGAATCTTCATTGCAGTTTGGACAAATTTGTGTTGCCATTAGTTAATATTTTTGCTTTCGTTTTATCCGTAATCTTGTGGAAATGTCGCATAACGTCTTGCTAGTAGGCGATGGTCGGGCTAAATAAAGCAATTATTTTCGGATTATCACTAATTTCCCAAATACAAAACAATATTTCCATTAAGCCTAATTCCCGACTATTGCTTACTAGCTGTTACAGGCTGGCTTTCTCGTCCTTGTTTAGTTCAAGATTTATTTCTGATAGGTTAAAAAGTGTCTGCATAATGTCCCACATTGCAATAGTTGTCGTTATGAAAAGTGTCAAATTAGCGGTGTCTGGAAGTTTTAATTGTTCTACTTGCCAACCGAACGGATTTGGAATTTCTTTTGCAATTGCAAATCCAATGACAATCAATATTGAGTAAAATATTAGCCAAATATCTCCTTTGATTTCACTAAAACCGCTAACTAAATTTATATACATTACTTTTTTTTGCTCTTCTGATAACTTCTTGTGTGTGTCGATTTTTGATTTAATATCAGAAACCATTGAAAGTCCAAAAGTGTAAATTGTCAAAGCAAATCCAATTAAAACTCCAAAATAAGTAAATAAATTTGATGTGTCAAAAATTGAAAATGACGAAATAGGAGTAGTCATTACTATGTAATTGGAAACGAAGCCAATTGCTGAAACTATCAGCAAGGTCAATAGAATTCTTTTATTCTTTTTCGTTTTCATCTTCTTCTCTACTTTCAAGTGTATGAATTGTATTCAACTTCTCGCTAATAATTTGAATTTCTTCGTCGGAATATTTTTCTGTTTTTTTTCTTTCAATATAAATTTTAGCAGTATCTGTTTCACTGGATTTGGTTTCTCGAATTCCGTTTCTTTTGAATTTAAGTAGATATTTTCCGCCAACTTCTCTAACATAGTCAATGTAGCCACCAAGTGCTTCCCGCAATACTTTAAGTTGTCCTTCTTTATTTTTAAAGGATATATCAAATACTTCGTTGTTAGTTGTTTCTTTAATTTGTTGCAACACATTTCTTGTGTCTGAATTGCCAAATAGTGCCATATTTGGAGCATTCATTTCCAATGAAAGTTCGTAAATTTCTTCTGCCGAATCAACGTAATTCCAAAATTTCTTTTTTGAAACTAACGGATAAATATTAACTACATAGTCAAAATTCCTCATTTGGCTTCTAAAATAATCCGCAAGTGTATTTACAGAACTTTCTATATGTTGGAATACTGAAACATTTTTTTCTATAAGAACAATTTGATGTTTGGTGTCAACTATCAAATAAACATATTTAGCTTCTTTAATTCCTCTAATTTCAATATCATCATCTCCTTCAATATAAATATTCTCATTTGTCTCTCTTGCGAATTTTATAATATAAATATCGTCTTTGTGCTGAAAACCATAAAAAAGAAACCGTTTATTACCTTTTGTCCATTCAGATTTAGTATTTAGAGCAAGGTAACTAATGATATCAGTCATTAGTTCTTCTTTGCTTTTATTCAACTCTTGAAAAATAGAAACCTGTTCACTTGTCGGAGTTACTAAATATCTATAAGCGAAAAATGGTGACCTTTTGTCTATCATTGTCTGTTTCTTTGTTAAGCTTGCCTGTAACGTTCTGGTACTACAGCGGGTTTGGGAACTAAATTAAGATTTATTTTTCGGTTATCGCTAAACATCCAAATACAAAACCATTTTCCTATTAAGCCTATTGCCCAAATCCGTTGTAGTAGCTGTTATAAGCTGGCCATATTTAGTTATTATATTCGTCATTAAATTCAGTTATCATTAATTCAGGTTTCGATTTAGAATATTTCACATAAACACTATCTCCTTCTTGAATTTTGTCATTTTCATTAAACCCATCACTGTCTTTATACATCTTCCCTTCAACTATATACTCGACTGTAATATGTCTGCCTTTATGAACAGATTTTTTAGTAATTATTCCACGTGTGATTTTATAATCTCGTTTTATAAATTCAATATTTTGTAATTCCTGATTTCTTAAGCCCGTTGCTATAAAATATATAATGCTTGACATTCCGAGTATAATAAGAAAAATGTAGATTTTCTCTTTTGGCGTACTTTTTAGAGGCTTGTTATTTTTACTCATTTTATTTTTTACTGTTGCTTAGCTGCAAAATGATTTAGTTAATTCATTTCATTTATCCGTTTGCGTAATTTTGGTTGGCTTGCTTATAACGTTCCCGCGCTACACGCAGGCTGGGATTAAAGATGCGTAATCTTTCGGTTAAAAACAAATGTGTCAAATACAAACTATTTTCAAATTAAGCCAATTGCCCAGCTTGCTTGTAGCGTGTGTTAGCAGGCGTTTTTTTTACTTCTTTTTCAAGTAAATTTCTATAACTCCATTTTTTCCTTTTTCGCCGTATTTTTTGGTTGCGCTTATATCTTTTAAGACATTTATCGATTCTACGTCATCAGGTTTTATTTCGGCGATAATCTCTTCGGTCACTTCTTTACCTTCGACGATATATAAAGGTTTGTTTTTTTGAGTTTTTTTTTGAGTTGAATAACAATCAGAAACAATATCAATTCCTTCTATTTGTTGTTCGGCATAATATTTATCATCTATTGGATAACGAGGTTCTTTTTTCTTATTTAATTTCACATAAAAATAAATTTCTTTGTTTCTATTTATTCCTAAATAATCAGAACAACCACGAGAAGTCCAAATATCTAAACTGTCATATTTTGCGATAAGTTCCCCCGCTTTAATGTTCTTTAAGTCAATATATTTTCCGTCAGGTAAATATCCCTTAAAATCTTTTGTTAAATGAATTTTTGCAATTGAATTTAAATCTTTACGATATTTCTGGAAGATAACACCTGGATATAATTTTGAAGTAAATCCAATTCTATTTTCAAACCTTCCATCTTGTACAAAACCATCTGAACACAAATCCATTTCTTCCAAATTGATTTGTTTTAATTCAACATCATTTTGCTTTAAATTGTCTAAAGTTAGTTCGCACAATTTTATTTCGGAAAGTTTGATGTCATTTTTCTGTTGGGAAATAGATTTTAGACTAAACAATAAAGCTAGAATTAGAAGTCCTTTTTTCATTTGGTTTTTAGTTTTCTGCGGTTAAATGCCTGCTAACGTTCCCGCGCTAGAAGCAGTTTGGGACTAAATTAAGCCCATTATTCGGATTAGCCAAATTTTTCAAACACAAAACCAATTTCAAATTAAGCCAAATACCCAAATTGCTTCTAGCGTGTGTTATGCGGGGGTTGTTTTGTCGAAATTGTGCATAGAATCCAATAGTATAAGGTTCAGTTTTTTGACTTTCGTTGGCTTTTTAACGTTTCGTTTTTTCAGTTATATATTTATTGGTAATAAATTCCAATTTCACATTTTTCACTTTTCAGGTTAGAGTAGGTGGGTTCCAATTTTCACTCTCGCATCGCTTGTCAGTTGTCTCACTGTTCTGTTGACTAATCCCAACTTTCACGTTTCCAATTTTCACGCTTCAGTTTTTCGTCAGCGTTATATTAGATTCCGTTTTCGCCTCCAATTTTTCGCTTCCGATTTCAAATTTTCTTGCGATTACCAAACGTGATTTCCAAATTGGATTCGTCTGCGTAATTTCGGCAACTCCCGCATAACGTCCCGTGGCTTGGCGTCAGTTGGGGATTTGATTAGCTAAATGTATCGATTAAAAACCGAACTTCCAAGTACAAAACCAAGTTTCCCTAAATCCTAAAACCCCAATTGCGCCAAACCGCTGTTAGGCGGTCGTTTTTTTATACTGTAGTCCTTTCACCATATTTTTATTGAACTTAAATATGTCCAGAAAATAAATAGTATTTGTAAAGGAACTCTGAACCATAGATAGGTCACTCCACTTCCGTTAAATGTTCCTTTCTGATAGTCAATATGTTTTACGGCAGCGTTAATGTTTGCTGGAAGTAGCAATATAAAGAAGATAATCAAAACCCAAGCCGAATAAACTCTAAAACTCGGAATTATCAATCCGATTCCTAATAGAATTTCTAATACACCAGTTAGATATACTATTTCAGTTTTTAGTGGTATTATGGATGGCATCATCATCGTCATACCTTTTGTAAAAGCAAAATGTCCTATCGCTGTAAAGAAAAGCATAACACACATTCCAATTCTTGCGGATAATAACAAGTCGTATTTTTGAGTTAGCAACCTAATGGCAAGGATTGATATTAAGAAAACTGCAATTAATACTATTAATGGTTTCATTTTTTATGATTTTATTTTTGCAAATGTCGTTACAGATAAAATCTTACGCAATGAACCCAAGTTAAGAAATTCGTTTTCGAATTCTACTTAAAGCCTGCGGTGTAATTCCAATATAGGATGCTATATATTTTAGTGGTATCAGCTGCAATAAATGCGGTTGTTCTGTAAATAAATTCAAATAACGTTGTTCTGCCGAGTCAGTTAATAATGTTAATTCACGTATAGATTTTTTCAGAAAAAGGTCTTCGCCTGCAAGACGTCCAATTTTATTACCTATTTTTGTTTCAGAATATATCTGTTGTAAGTCGTCATAGGTCAAACTCCAAAGAATGGTTTCCGTTATTGTTTCTAACTGGTAAGTTGAAGGTTTTTGCGTTAAAAAAAAGTCGTAAGCACTTACAAAATTGCCCGCAAATGCAAAACCGAAAGTTAAGTCTTCAAATTCTGTTGGAATACAAAAACGAATAATTCCTTTTTCTATATAAGACAAGTAATTTTCATTTTGGCCTACTTTTAATAAAAGTGATTTTTGGGAAAATTCTCTTCTTACCATTTTGGATGAAAATAAAGCCCAATCACTATCTGAAATGGTTACGAATTTCTCAAAGTATCTTCTTATTTCATTCATTTATAAGGTCTGTTTTTAAAATGACGCCTAACGTCTTGCTAGTAGGCGATGGTCGGGCTAAGTAAAGCAATTATTTTCGGATTATCACTAATTTGCCAAATACAAAACCATTTTTCCATTAAGCCTAATTCCCGACTATTGCTTACTAGCTGTTAGCGGAAGTTTCTTTTATAAATGCATTATTGGATTACTACAATGACATATTGAAATTATAAAAGCATATATTAATATTTCAATTTTCAATTTAGATATTTCAATTTCTTTATCATTTTTGGGATTATCTAAAGTTTGTCCATGTACAATTTTATGTCTATCACTTAAGAATTCATTTAAAAATTCTTCAAATAATCCTTTATCTTTTTTTGATTTTGTAGTGTCATTATTATAAAAATAACTTTTATCTACATTATAAGGGAAGTTTTGTACACCCTTATTTAGATATTTTTTTATTCTATTTAATTCTCGTATTGAAGATTTAGAGTCATTTTCAAAAACAATTTCTAGTCTGGAGTCTTTAAGTGAATTAAAAAATGAATTTTCACCAAATTTTTTTAAAATTTCTTCAAGAATTTTTGGAGTTGGATTTTTATTATCAATCCTTAAAAATGGTTCTAAAATTAGCTCTGTTTTATTATTTTTAAAAGCTTCCCATAATCTGTCTTTTATAACTTCTGTAAATTTTTCGTTCTCTGTAAATTTACTATTGTCACTGAAATTGCTGTTTTCTCTGTTTTGGATGAAGTGTAAACTGTGAGTTTTAAAAATAGATTTTTTGATGGTAATAAAATCTGTATTTCTATTCAAATCATCAATCGTATCACGAACTATATCTTTATATATTCCCTCCACGTGACTAACAAGTAGTACGTGTGCAGATCTACAAAGTGTAGAATAAGTAGTAGGATCGGTAATGTTTTTTTGAGCTAAGTCTAATAAAGTATCAATTTCTTTGAACCTATTTTCTATTAGTTCAAGTCTGCTACTTATAAAAGTATTTCCTGACATCCTAAAGTTTTTTTAGCTTTTTCAATGCGGTATTTAAGTTTATTTGTGTCTAAATAACTGCCTGAAATAGATTCGTAAAATTCTTTTTCAAGAAATAAGTTTAATAAATCTTTCTTTTTATCCAATATGTTGATACCTTCTACTAATGCATCGTGAATTGCTATTGCAAATGAGTCATAAACAGCAATATTAAATTTAGATTGAAGAATTAATTTTTCAGCATCATTTGGATCAGTTTTATATTTAGAAAACATTTCATTTCCAAAATTAGAATTTATAAATGTCATTGTTTTAATGAATTCTTGTTCCATTACATTAATTGCAACACTATCTAATTTATTAAATTCTTCTAAAGATTCATCTAGAAAATTAGAAAACCCTTTTTCTTTCGTTTTCTTAAATTGAGCAAATCTATTGTTTATTAAAGCAAAAAAACGAAGAACTATTTCTACATCTTCCATTTTTTTAACTTTATTGTTTTCTTCAGGTACTTCGGTATTTATTCGTAATACTTCTCTAAAATGACTGTTTTTAGAAAGGCTTTTAGCTATTGTATTGAATTTTCCATTATAAACAGCATTTCTTAATTCCTGTGCTTCTAATTTTACAGAACCTGAATTTAATCTTTCAAAGATGTCTAATTTTACTTGTGAATCAAGAGTGGAATCAATTCTTAAGCACTTTATACTTCTTTCTTCTAATCTTCTAGTCAAAAATGGAGGTAAATCTTTATATAAACAACCATTAAGCTCATTTAAACTATAAAGACCTTCTAATTCAAATTTATTTTTTAAAAAATTTTTAATTGCTGTTAATCTTTGTTGGCCATCAATTACAGAGTACCTAAATTCTTCACCATCTGTCTCTTCATCTACATCAATGTCTTGTGATATATAAATAGTAGGTATAGGAATATTTAATATTAGACTTTCTATTAATCGAGATGATGTCTTATTGTCCCAACGATGTCTTCTTTGATATTCAGGGTCAAGCTTTATAATGTTTTTGTCAAGTTTTTTTATAAGTGTTTCTATATCGTATTCGATACTTTGAGTTTTGACAGTTCTTTCTTTTGCTTTTTCTTGTAAAACAGATAGATTATATTTTAAATTTTCCATTATTTATGTTAAATTAACCATCACCAAATTTATGTAAAAAATAATAATTTATGATTGTATTTCATAAGAGATTGGTTTTTCGTCGTCGGTGAGGTGAAATTTCCGCTAACGTTTCGCGGCTTTAAGAAGTTGGGGATTTGTAAGCCCGAAACTTTCGATTAAACACCGAAGTTCAAAAGTACAAAACAAACTTTAAATTAAGCCCAAAAACCCCAATTTCTTAAAACCGCTGTTGTAGGCAGGCATACTTGTCAGTAACTTATAGGTGTTTCGCAACGGTGAAGGTCATAAGTTGTTTGTCCTATTGGTCGTCCGTAATAATATATCCAAACTTTATGATTACCGATTACATATTCTGGGTCGACAGAAACACCATCTAACGTGCTAATTTTTGTTTGCAAAGTTTCGCCCAAAATTCCTTTAAGCCAAATTTCCCCTTTTGTGCTTCCCGGAATTCCACCACCGTTATAGACTTGATATGCACCGTAGGTTTTACCATTGATTGTAAAAGGTTCAAAAGAAGTTAAAGTGTATGGCGTAATGGTTGTTGGTGTGGTATAGCTTTCGATTTCTGTGTAAAGTCCGTTGGTTTGCTGTTTGCAAATGGTCAAGATACTTGCATCTTTGCTACTAAACAAATAATTCTGATTATTGATTCTAAAAGCCAAATCATCTACGTGGTGAAAGGCATTACCGTCATTGGTTACTTGGGTAGAAGTTGAAGTTTGACCGTCCCAAAATTTTATATCAAACTTTGGAATGGCTGGATTTCCGCGAAATGGATACAATAATTTTTCAGAGTTTTTTACCCAACGTGGAAATGTCAATTCGTATGCTGAACCTGCCGTATTAGGAACTTCTTCGTTCACAAATATTCGGTTGCTAGTATTGTCAGAACGAAAACAATATAATTTATCTTTTCCACCTGTAACTGTTGTTTTTACAACGTAACTAATCCAAAAGTAGGATTTTGTTGGGTCGTTTGAAACATTAATTAAAGACTTTACATCACTATTTATTGTTCCTAAATTTGTAGCGGTAAGTGTGTTTGTGCCTGTTCTACGAATTACTTTAAATTGATTACTTGCATTCATTATCACAAAAAAACTGCCTTGATTGTCTTTGCCCCAATAAGGCCAACCTTGCCCTTGAATAGTGTCAATAAATTGTTTGTTTGCTAAATCGGGTAAGCCTGTTTCTAAATTCATATCTGCGTAATACACTTTTTGAACGCCACCACTTGGTTCTATCCAAGTCATCGAACGACTATCATCGGAAAACTCAACTTGCACAAAGTTGTTGCCAACCACAATATCATTTGGAGTAAAAACTGTCGGAGTTATAGGGTTTGTTGTTGTGTCGTCTTCTTTTGAGCAAGAAGTCAAAAATGAAATTGAAAGTATAAGTGTAGTAAAGTAAATTCTCATCGTTATAAAATTTAGATTTTATATTAGACTATAACTTATCTAAATAGTTTAATTCAAGTAAGTTTCAATTTGTAGGTTGCTCGGCAATGCTTGCCTACAACGTTCCCGCGCTAAAAGCAGTTTGGGACTAAATTAAGCCCATTTTTCGGATTTGCCAAATCTTCCTGACACAAAACCAACTTCAAATTAAGCCAAATCCCCAAATTGCTTGTAGCGTGTGTTACTGGAGGCTAGTTTTTGGCGGAATTACTTTGGTTTACCCCAATTTATCAAGTGTCAATTTTTCGTTTCTCTTCGGCAAGTTCGGATTTTCAAGTTTCAGATTTTCCGTTTATAAATTCTATTTTTCCAGCTTCGGCACGTTTCGTTTTCGGCGTCAATTTCAGTTTCTACTTTCCGATAGTAATTTCAAAGTTTAGACGTTTAGCTTTTCATATGCGCTTCGATTGTTCGCTTTAGTTTTCGTCAGTAACTAAGTTCCAATTTTCGAGCTTCAGCTTTTCAAGTTTCCACGGATAATTTCCAACTTTCAAGCTTCAGCATTTCTTGCGGATGCAAATCTTGATTTTTCGATTGGTTTTATCTGCGTAATTTCGCACTAGTCTCCAGTAACGTCTTGCTAGTAGGCGATGGTCGGGCTAAATAAAGCAATTATTTTCGGATTTTCACTAATTTGCCAAATACAAAACCATTTTTCCATTAAGCCTAATGCCCGACTATTGCTTACTAGCTGTTAGTGGCTGCCCTTGTTCTATAGCTAATATTCTTTCGGCTTTATTATTCCAAAGTATTATATTTTGCTCCACACTTGATGTAATAATTCTATTCCCTTGTTTATTCCAAGAAACACCCCATAAATATTCTTTAGAATTGCCTTCTGAAATAAGGTTGCCTTTGGTGTCCCAAATCCTCAATGCGTCACTTGCTGTTGCTAAACTGTTCCCTTTTGGATTCCAAGTCAAATTCCTGTATTCACCTTTACTTATATCAATAGACTTTAATAGTTTACCGTTCTCGTCAAAGTATTGAAGTAAGGATTTGTCTTTTTCATCACCGTAGTCGCCTGTAACAAAAAAAGAACCTGATTTGTGCCAAGCAATACTCAATAACATTACTTCTTCTTGTCTATGTTTTATTGATTTTAGCAAATTTCCTTCAATGTCATAAAAGCGTATTTTGTCTGTAACTGTTGTAAGAATATTTTTTTGAGGATGCCAATCAATAGCTGTTATGCTCTTGGTATTTTCATTATTAAATTTTCTAATTAATTCACCTTTTATATTATAAATCAATATTTGTCCGTCATTGTCGGCAACAGCTAAATATTCACCTGTATTGTTCCAATCAATTCCTCTTGCCCCATCTGATGAAATTCCGTTTAATTCAATTTTTTCATTCGTCTCTAAATTAATAATACTCGATTTGTCACCTGACATCTGTGTTGTTACAGCAATTATATTTTTTGAAGGATGCCACTTTATACGAGTAATAGTATTCTTTATATGAAATGATTTGTATGGTTTTAGATTCCTTTCACTATAAATTTTTAAAGTGTCTATGTTTCCACCAATCGCTATGAATTTTCCATTAGGACTCCAATCTGTTGTCCAAAGAATTTCCTTCATTATAGCATTTTGAGCAAATGTCTGATTGCAGAAAATAATAATCAGAAAATTTAGAATTGTCAATATTTTAATTCGGTTCGTCATTTTGTACGTTTTCTTTTTAGGGTTGCCACTAACGTCCCGGCGCTTGGCGAGGTTGCGAAGTTCGGAACTGATTATTTTCTATCAAAGATAAAATTTCTTGCGAAATGTAAACGTGATTTTACTACAAAATTCGCAATCTTGCCAAACGCATGTTATGCGTTCGTTATTTTTTCGGTATCAACAGTTTCCATTTTTGAAGTCCTCCAATTAAAAACAAAAGTCCAATAAAGACTGCAATTAGTGAATAGGTTATTTCCCAAAATTGGTTTGCTTGTTGTCTTTCCAAGTCAAATACTAGTTCCCCAATTCCGCGCAATAAATAAATTCCTGCTATAGTGAAAACTACAGGTTTTAAAAAAGGTAATTGTCTAAATTTATTGGCAGCCGAAAGTCCATATAAACCAAAAATAAAAAATACGACTGATACAGAAATGGTTAGTAAATATGGCAAGGTAGAATGAGTTTGAGCAAGTTCGGTCATTTCTTTTCCAATACCTGTTACTTCAAACATTTTGTCTGCCCAAAATAGTCCAACTAAATGTCCGACAGCAATTAAAATGTTTATATATCCGCCTAGTTTAAACATAATATTTCTTTGTTCCATATTTAATAAGTCCTCCAATTGTTAATAGGAGTATCCATTGACCAAGATTTATAAAATTGCTTGGAAACGATGGTGAAATTATAATTACAATGAACCAAACTATTGCATACCCAAAAAAATAGATTGAAAGCAATTGTAAAATTGTCTTTTTATTCTCAAAATAGTTGGTAAAATTTATGAGAGCAAGAGCAATAGAAGCAAAAAGTAAGTCAAAAGAAATCCAATGCCAACCGCACCTTGCCATCGTCCAAATTTGTTGCTTTTCTGCCCAATTATTTATATTTATGTCAGGTCTAATGCTTGTTAATTCTATATCTCCACCAATTGTGTGGGCTAAAAAGGCTAACCCAGTCAAAATATTTGCAAGTAGAATTGGAATGTTTATTTTTTTCATTTCATTTATTTTTTTGCAAAGTTCTATAAAAAGTAACGAAATCTATTTGATGTAAATCAAATTCGATTTTTGGGATTACGAATTCTACTTAAAGTTTCAAGTGTTATACCTAAATGAGATGCGATATATGTTAACGGTACTCTTTGAACTATATCTGGACGCATATTTATAAGACTTTCATATTTCTGTTGTGCCGTCTCAAATTGTATAGAAACTATTCTTTCTTGTAGTTGAAGCATTGTTTTTGTTACCGCAATTCTCCCTAATCGCTCAAAACAATGGTGTTTGTCTGTAAGTGTGAAAATAGCTTCTCTTGTTATTTCTAAAAAAGTAGTTTCTTCAAGTAATTCAATATTATGTTTGCTTGATACGTTTTGATAGAAACTGTTTATAGAACTCATAAAATCGCCTTCAAAAGCAAACCAATCTGTAATCTCTTTGTCGTTTTTATAGTAAAATGCTCTTACGCAACCACTAACAATAAAATACATTTTGTCCGCAAACTGTCCTTCTTTTACAATTAGTGATAATTTGTCAAAACATAATAATTTGCACGAGTTTTTTAAGTCGTTTTTACAGTCTACAGTCAAGTGCGAATAATTTTCGCTAATGGTTTCAATTGCGTTTTCTATGTCGGTCGTGTTTTTCATAATGACGCATAACGTTCCGCCGCTTCATGAAGTGGCGAACTTCGTAACGACATATTTTCCACTAAGATAAAGATTCTTGCGAAAGAAAAACGTGAATTTCGCAGATTTTTCGCCATTTCTTGAAACGGCTGTTAGCGGTTCGTTGTTATATTTACTATAGGTGTTTTTTACTTCTTGTGATATATAAAAAAAATGTGCTTGAAAAGACAAAGTCAATTTCAAGCACATAATTTAGTATTACTTTTTCTGATTATTAGTTTGCAATTTTTCTCAATGACTTTTTTAGATTGTACCCCAAACTCATAGTAACACAAACTGGACAAATACCGAAGCGAAAGAAAAATAAAACAAATTTTTTATAAAAAGGTAAGTTTGTTGGAACTATAGCGCAACTTTTTCCATCGCCTTCAAATTCTTTGATTCCCCAAATGTTTACTGACTCTATCATCTTGTTTGCTATTTGTTATCCAAAAAAGTAATAGGTACACATTGCCATCATAATAACCGATACAATCAAAAGAATGATTTTTGTTTTCTTTTTCATGATTTTTATTTTAATAGATTATAAATAGTTGATCTCATTACTTCATCAGATTCTGCAATACTTAATTGTTTTACTTGTTTGTGCGTTATAGGATTAATAAAAGTTACAATACCGGACACATCTTGTGTCTGTTTTTTGTCACTTACTAATCCACATGCTTTAAGCATTTTTCCCATCCCTTTTCTAGGAATTGTAGATACAGCAACATACGCATTGGCTTTTTCTAATTCTCTTTTAGAAGCTTCTTTGGTTGTTTCGTCAGTAATGTCATTCATGTAAATGTTAACCCCTTTTGCAGCATAAGGCATTAAAACAGCGCCAAATCTTGCCGCATTTGCTTTACACACACCACACCATTTGGCAGTGTTTACGACTGCAATCAATTTTGGATTTTCCGAATGTTCAATCGTTTGGGCAATACTTCCAAAACTGGTAGCTAATAATAAAGCCGCCATAATTACTCTTAATTTCTTCATTTTTAATTTATTTAAATTGTTTATATAGTAGTTAATACCAATACACTTCATTTTATCACCCAATTGAAAATAAAAAAAGCGAACTATTTGAAATTAGTTCGCTTTACAGTGACTTGTAGTTTGCTTTACATTGTTTATTAACTCATTTTACTCAAGAATTTCTCTAATTCCCCATTATCATATAAAACAGGTCCGTGTCCAAAACAAAGAATTTTTGGCTTTAAGTCAACTATTTTTTTGATAGATTCCATGTTCCTTTTTTTATCTGTAGTAAATAAATTTGGTGGTTGATTAAGTCCAACAACAGTGGTCACTAAATTCATATTTACAAGAGCATCACCAACTATTAAGACTTTATCCCGTTCTCTAAAAAAGGAAATATGTCCTTTAGAATGCCCTGGCGTATTAATAACAGTGAAACTTCCAACAGCGTCACCCTCTTTAAGCACTTGTGCTACTTTATGGCCCTGACCTGCCCAATATTTCTGTTGAAATTTTGCTATCAAACCATTGCTATTCGGGTATTCATAAATAACATTTCCTGATTCTGCATTCTCCTTTTCAAGTTCAGATGTCCAAAGAGGAATGTTTAAAGTCTTGCAAATAAAGTCACTGCTACCTTGATGATCAGCATGAGCATGAGTCAGCACATGTTTAGTTATTTCAATGTTTTTAATTGCGCTTAAAATTTTGTTTCCAGAGCTTTTAATGCCTGAATCAATTAGAATATCGTCAATTACATAACAATTGATACCGCTTCTTGGCATTAGTGGTATTTGGAATACATTTTCTGCTATCTTTTTCATTTTTGTTTGTTTTATAATTATTATGTGTTTAAAAAATATTTAGTCATGTTTGTAGTTGCGGTTTTCGCAAAAGCATGTCAATATTGTACTTGTTTTGCCCGTTTTCCAACCAGAGTATGAGAATAATAAAAGCTAAATTGTTAAAACCGTACATGCTAATATCTCCAGTAGTTTCATAAGGATCTCCCAACAAATGTCCGAATGAAATACTTATCATAAAAAATGCTAGAATATAGGCTATCCACTTTGTTTTTAGTCCAACGGTTAGTAAAGCTCCGCCGATAGACAAAATCCAAGGATTAGCAAGTCCCATAAACCATAATAAAAATTTGGGAATAAAAGTCATTTCATATGACTTCACATATACATTTTCAGCAAAACTTATCAAAGTTGTTTTTCCTGTTAATAAATGATATCCTTGTACAAAAAATATTGTCCCAACGAAAATTCTGGCAGCCAAAAAAACGATTTCATTTTTAGTTTGTGATGTTAATTCATTTTCGTTTAGTTTCAAAAGTCTATCTATTGAAAAGTCATTCTTTGCAGATATAACGTATAAAAGAATTATTGAAAAGCCAAAAAATGGAACTGAATGATGAAATGAATTGTAAAAAGGTCCGTTGAATGGTTCGTTTGCAGGTTCAGTAAACAATAATGCGATATGATTTATCAATAATAATGCGATTGCGGAGAGTGTTGCCCAAATTGTTTTGTAACCTATCAATAAAAATATAGAAGTTATTAAAAATCCAAACGCAATAATATTACTTAACATAGAAATATTTGTAATCCACGAAGTTATTTTTGCTGGGTCTTCAAGATAAAATTTCCAAAATTTTAGGTGTGCAATAGATACAAATAAAAAATTCAATCCTAATACAATTCGCAATGTCAAACTTATAATATGTCTATTCATTTTAATATTTTGTTTTTTTTTAATTTTTTAAGCAAAATCGGTACCAACGGATGGAAGCTAAACGAAGTTAGAGTTTTCTAATATAAATTTGACCCTCCATTTAATCACCCAATTGCAACAATAAAATGCAAACTATTTGAATAATTTGCTTTCTTAAAAATAGATTTAGGTATTTAGTTTAGGTTTTCAACGCCTTTTCTGGCTTGTTCCAAACACTTGTATTTTTGGTTTTGTGCATTGTGTTTGTTGGAGTAACCAAACTCTTTGGTAATGCTATCGATATCTTTATCATCATAAAAAATAGCTTTCAGCAGCACGATACACTTATTGGTTACAGCCTTAAATAGAGAAACAACCTTGTTGGAATTCGATTGATGGATTTCTTCTTCGGCTTCTTCATAGTCAATTAAATACTTTTCATAAATCCCAACTTCCGATTTTACAATTTTATTGCAATCTCTTAATCGCTTTAGCCAAAGATTACTGCTTATGGCGAAGATGAACGTTTTCAATGATGAGGTTAAATTGAAGTCATCTTTAGGTACTTTTTCCAATAAAACAATAATAGTTTCTTGAAAAATATCTTTGGCGTCATCTTCATTTCCATTATTTTTTAATATAAAGTTCCTTACTGATGGGTAATAGAATTTATACAAAATTTCATAGGCATAGTTGTCTTTAGATTTAAGTCCTAAAAATGTTTCTTGATCGGATTGATTTTTTATTGCCATAATGTGTATTTTAAATGATGGTTATAGTATAATTGTATTTATACCATTACCAATAAAAAAATCACCCAAGAATAAAAATATATTTTATAATTGCAGATAATTTTTCCTTTTCGATTAAAATTAACCTATGATTTTTAACCAATCTTAATGCTAGCTCGAAGGCGCAGATTGTCTGTTTTTTTGTTAGTTTAAATTTACCAAAAAACTACTTTAAAAATCTAAAGGATATTCTATTACTAAATTTTACAAAATTTCTTTAATGCTTTCTATGAAAATGTCAATTTCTTCATTTGTATTATAATAATGAGGTGAAGCACGAACTGCCCATTCGACTCCTTTTTCATCAAAATCTATAATTCCAAAAGCCCTATAACTTGGCACCACGTTAATTTTTCTTTTTAATAATTCATTCACAATATATTTTGGGTCAGAACCTTCAATGTGAAAAGTTACCAAACCGCAAACTTCTGGACCTTTGTCTAAAACTCTTATTTTATCTAATTGAGAAAGTTGATTTCTCAAATTTCCTGATAAATATTTAACCTGTTGCCAAATTTTATCTTCTCCAATCTTAAGACAATATTCAATTGCTGATGCTGTTCCAAGTACAGTTGAATAAGCAAATTCCCAATCTTCAAATCTTTTTGCATCCGGCTGTTGTTTGTATTTATCTTTTTCTATCCATTCAGCACCTCTCATATCTATAAACATTGGTTCTAAACCTGCATCTAATGCTTTGTCTGAAATATACAATGCACCAGTTCCACGCGGTCCTCTCAAAAATTTTCTACAAGTAATACTTAAAAAATCACATCTTAACTTTTTTACATCCAATTTCATTTGCCCAGCTGATTGGCAAGCGTCCAAGATATACCAAGTCCTTTCAACGTTTTGTTTTATATAATTACTATAAATTTCTGCAATTTTATCATTTGGCTGTACCAATCCAGAATTTGTTGGAATATGAGTAATTGCTAAAAGTTTTGGTTGGTATTTTTTAAGTTTTTCTTCCAGATCATTCAAGTCTACACCACCAATAATTGCATTTTGGATTCTTACTATCTTAACGCCTAATCTTTTTTGTAACGATAAAAACTGAATTTGATTTGAAACAAAATCATCATTATCGGTCAAGATTACATCGCCACTATTAAATGGAATTGACGACAATGCTCTTGTGTAAGAATCTGTTGCGCTGGCTGTGAATGCAATATTTGTTGGCTTACAGTTAAATAATTTTGCACATTGTATATAAAAGTTTTGTATCTCTGAAGACATCATAGCCGCTGCTTCATAACCTCCAATTTCTGATTCGAGTTTTATATGATCAAGTTGAGCTTGGGTTACACTATTAGGCATTAGCCCTGCACCAGCATTGTTAAGGTGAATTACATTTTTGCAGCCGTTAGTTTCATTTCTAAATGTAGCAATTTCATTGTTGCTAAAAACACTATTAATTTGTTTCATATTTTTTGTTTTTAAATTGTTATGCAAAACCAGCGTCATTATTATGTTTATTTTGCTCAAAAAAGCTGTAATTATATAGATTTAATTTAAATTTATGCATCAAAACGGGTCAATTATACAATTTGATGAATATGACAAACAATTGTTGAGTCTTGTACTTCATCCCCTTTTTTGCCAATAACTGTTAGCTGTTCGTTATTTTATTTTATTCCTCCAAATGCACCAAAGCACATATTCTTGTGTAGGATTTCTACTTTACTAAAACCAACTTGTTTCATAAGGTCTAACTGATAATTCATTGACCTTGGTGAATCTTCTTTCGCTACATAATCCAAAACTTTTTGTCGATATTCCTTTCCGTTCAGCCCTTCCAAATAATCGCCATATCTTTCCCAAGTGTATTCGCTTAATAATTCTGTGTCTTGTGTAATTAAGTCAGAAACCATTAAGCAACCTCCTGGTTTAAGTAATTTAAAAAGTTTTTCAAAAGTCGTTTCCCAGTCATTGTCATCTCTTAAATGGTGTAAAACTGCACCCGCTAAAATAATGTCATAGTGATTTTCATTTAGCTTAACTTCTCTTATGTCGCCTTGTAAAATGGCAACACTATTTTTTGTCTTTTGAGATACTCGTTCAAGTGCTTTATCAAGCATAGGTTTGCTTAAATCTACCAAAGTACAATTTAGGTCAGGAATTTTTGTCAGCATCATTAATGAATAGTTTCCTCCACCACAACCAACATCCAATAAGTTTTCAGCATTGGGAACAATTCTTTTTGATGCTTCTGTAATTAGTTCTAATGAAACTTTTGCATCTATTGTAGAAAGTTGTCCAGTGTCAAGGTTTGAAAATCGTTCTACATCATTGTCAAACCGTTCTTTAATTTCATCTACTGTTGATTTATTCATTTGCTATTTTTTTTGAATTCTGACTTGTTGATTTCGTCTGCTACGCTTGCAGGCAAATAGTTAATACCTGTCTACTCCATTTAATCACCCAATTGCAACTAAAAAAGCAAACTATTTAAATTAGTTCGCTTTTAATACCCATTGAGCTGTAATTTTCAGTTTAATATGTTATTGTTAGTACTGTAGTATTTAATTGTATTAACTCATTTTACTCACGAATTTTTCTAATTCCCCATTATCATAAAAACAGGTCTGTGTCCAAAACAAAGAATTTTTGGCTTTAAGT
Source organism: Flavobacterium rarum (SeqCode) (assembly GCF_965234445.1). Lineage (GTDB taxonomy): Bacteria > Bacteroidota > Bacteroidia > Flavobacteriales > Flavobacteriaceae > Flavobacterium > Flavobacterium rarum. The sequence continues at coordinate 34,304 of NZ_OZ248505.1, forward strand.
CAACTATATTTTTGATAGATTCCATGTTCATTTTTTTAGCTGTAGTAAATAAATTTGTAAGCCGATTAAGTCCAACAATAGTGGCTGCTTAATTCATATACAACTGGTTATCAATAACTATTAAAACTTTATCACGTTCTCATTTCCATTTTCATGTATGCCTATTATGAATTATCGTATGTCATTTCTCAACTTTATGCTCTCCAAAATCAACTATTTCATCGTCGAGAGGCAGCTCATTAATATGTATGCTGGCAGCTCCATTTTTTGCTGGACTTAGACGATAACGGTCTATGACATACGGTAATCCTTCTCCGTGCAAAAGTGTTGGAGAGGTTGTAACCTCAAAGTGTAAGTGCGGCTCGCGGGCATCACCTGAAGCTCCAATATTTGCTATCAGCTGCCCCTTTTTCACACGGTCTCCAGCTTTAACAAGCAAACTCCCCGGCTTCAAATGTAAGTAGTGAGCAAAGTGACTGTTGCCATGATCAATTACTAAACTGTTGCCTCCAAGGGTTTCGAATGTAATAGGAACAGCCGGATGAAATGATTCACCGTGGCCCGGAATGTTGTCAGGCAAACCATCTTTGGCCTCAATTACCTGGCCGTCAGCAACGGCAAATACTGGTTCTCCATAACAGAAATAAGCGTTTACATTGCGTGAGTCACCTAAAAAAGGTTTACCATCTTTAACTTTTTGCCAGTCGATTGCATACCGCCGTGAATGTATAGAAAGGCCGTCTAAAATAATGATTCCGCGGCGGTGATGATTGGATTCATCATTACTGGGAGCGTCATTTGCAAGCCAGTCTTTACCTTTTAATGGAGGGCCAAATACTTGCAAATTAGTTTGGTGCGTCTGTATACTACCACAGTTTAGTGTGTCATTATCAGAAATAATGCGATGTAAGATTCTATCTGGCATAAGTGTTTTACGGTCTATCGTTACTTGCATAAAGATAATTGCACATTTTCCTGGGGTAATAGTCAATTTTCCAATAGAGTCAGTTCCGGTGGCGCCTAAAGATCTTATCATTGTCTGAAGCTGGCTTGCATCAAAAGTTGCAATTGGGGTAATTACTTTTTCATCGGCATCAACTACTTCAATGTTTTTTATACGTATGGGAGATGAACCGAAGTTCGTGAGGTACAACTCGTAGAACAAATATAAATGCTGGCCACTTGGGAACACTGTTGGCTCGTTCGGCACACGTGCCTCAATTTGCAACGGCCAGGAAAAAGACTTTTTTGTATTATTCTTGTTATCGGATTTTAAAGTTTGTGCCGTCAGATGCGCTGGTGTTGTAACCAAATAGATCATTACGACCCAATTGATTACAATCGCAATATTTTTTTTCGTAGTTAATCCAAACATGTTTTTCATTTTTTAAATTGTTTAAAATCTTATTAATACCCAAAGGCGTGTATAAATCACCCTATTGCAACAAAAAAGTAAACAATTTGCATAATTAGCTTTCTTAAAAATAAATTCAGGTATTTAGTTTAGGTTTTCAACGCCTTTTCTGGCTTGCTCTAAACACTTGTATTTTTGGTTTTGAGCATTGTGTTTATTGGTGTAGCCAAACTCTTTGGTGATGCTATCAATATCTTTATCATCATAAAAAATAGCTTTCAGCAGCACAATACATTTATTAGTTACAGCCTTAAATAAAGAAACAACCTTGTTGGAGTTTGAATGATGAATTTCTTCTTCGGCTTCTTCATAATCGATTAAGTATTTTTCATAAATCCCTACTTCCGATTTGACCATTTTGTTACAGTCTCTTAAACGTTTTAACCATAGATTACTGCTTATCGCGAAGATGAACGTTTTCAACGAAGAAGTTAAATTGAAGTCATCTTTAGGTACTTTTTCCAACAAGACGATAATTGTTTCTTGAAAAATATCTTTGGCGTCATCCTCATTGCCATTGTTTTTTAAAATAAAGTTCCTTACTGGTGGGTAATAAAACTTATACAAGATTTCATAAGCCTTATTGTCTTTCGATTTTAAGCCTTTAAATGTTTCAAGGTCAGTTTGATTGATTAAGCCCATATTTGTTTTTTTTAAGATTGTTACTGAGCGTTTCTCTTAATGCCTCTAACAACAGTAACAGCTGACTTTGAATCATCGTGTCTCTTTGCCGCTCTAAATCCTGTGGCCTTATTTTGTAGATTCATTTTCTTAACGCATTAAAAAACTTATCGTAATAGATAATGCAAAAATGACACCTTTTGACAAGATGTGCATTGATGTAGGTTAAGAAATGAATTTGGAGATATTACTTTGCTTTGGTTTGCTCTTTTTTAACTCTGGATAAAGCTTCAGGAGTTATTCCTAAATAAGAGGCTATCATTTTTTGCGGCACTCTTTGAACAATATTTGGGTATATTTTTACAAAATGCTCATAACGTTCAATGGCAGTAGCACTCATCAACATAATGACCCTTTTTTGTAAAACAAAGACACGATTGACCACCGTATTAATGTCAACTTGTCTTTTTCTTTCTTCTTTCTCAATAACAGTAACCGTAGAATCTTCTAATGCATCAATAAACAACTCACATGGATCAGTTACTTCACAAAGGTCTGCGATAGTCCAACCTTCATTTGCAAAGGCAAAAATGTGTTCCTTCCCTTTTTGGTCAATAGTATAGCTTCGTAGTAAACCAGCTTCAACAACGAAAACTTTTGTATTTAGCTCTCCAGCATGTTGAAGTATTTGTCCCTTTTTTACTTTCATTGCCCCAACGTCCTTTTTTTGATGATCATTCAAATTAAATACAACGGTTATAATTTTTATTAGTAAATATATGGACTTCACTAATTAGAGTTGACCGTTTTTTAATTAATTTTCATCATCAAAAATAGTAAAAATTGGATAGTAATCCAACGTTTTGCAGCTAGAAGAATTTGGCGATTTCGGAGACGAAAACTGTCTGCCACCACTGAACTTGATACGAAGCGCGAAGCTTCATTTAACCACTGAACCGCCAATTTCTTGCAGGTGCTGTTAGCGGTTCGTTGTTTTATTCTTTGGTAAGTCCCATTGCTTGTCCAATAAGAAATGTGTCAGTATACTGATTGAACTCTGTTATTTTTCCGTCTTTTACTTTGTATTCACAGGCAAAATCAGATTTCATATATTTTCCTGTTGCGTTAAAAGTTCCTTCGTAAAAACCAATAACAAAAACTCCGTCACCGCTGTCAATGTAACAAGTAATTGTTGCTTTCCAATTTGTCCAATTCTGTCTGAATCCACCAAAAACCTTTTCAAATACTGCGTCTGCTCCGATATGTTGTCCACCACCCGGAAAACCTTTCATTTGATTCCAGTTTATGTTTTCGTCAAATATTTGTCTAATTGCATTGTTGTCTTTGGTAGCAAAAAGCTCATACATTTTTTTTACTGTTTCAATATTTCCCATTTTTTCTGATTTCGTTTTATTTGAGTTTGTAATTGTTGTCGTTTGTTTGTTTTGTCCGTATGCCAAAGTAAGGCAAAATGTAACTGCTATTATTAGAAGTGATTTTGTCATTTCTTTTATATTTTGTTTGTTGTCATGGTGTCGTTTACAATGACCGCTAACGTTTTGCAGCTACAAGAAGTTGGCGATTTCGAAGCACTAAACTGTCTGCCACCCCTGAACTTGATACGAAGCACAAAGCTTCATTTAACCACTGAACCGCCAATTTCTTGTAGGTGCTGTTAGCGGTTAGGCGTTCTTTTCGGTGTCGCTTTGTCTCCATTTATTTTGTTCGTCCGCCTACGATTTTGTCGTACTCAATGTCGTTGGGTTCCCATAACTCAACTTTGTTTCCTTCAACGTCAATTATATGAACGAATTTGCCATATTCAAATGATTCAATTTTGTCGGTAATTGTTACGTCTTCTTTTTTTAATTGCTCAACAAGTTCTTCTATGTTTTCAACTCGGTAGTTTATCATAAAGTCCTTTGTCGAAGGTTCAAAATACTTTGTTGTCTCGGCAAATGGACTCCATTGCGTAAAACCTTTTTTTGTTGTGTCTGCACCTTGTCGCCACTCAAAGTTTGTCCCATATTGGTCTGTGTCTAAACCCAAATGAGTTTTATACCATTCTTTCATTTTGTTGGGGTCTTTACACTTAAAAAAGATACCGCCAATGCCTGTTACTTTTTTCATTTTTGTCTGGTCGTTAGATCGTTTTGTTATGATTGTCTTAAATGCGAAACCAAAACAGAATGATGTCGCAATTGCTAAAATTATTAATGTCGTCTTTTTCATTTTGACTGAATGTTTATTGTCTGTTGTGTCGTCTGTTACGCTTACCGCTAACGTCCCCGCGCTACAAGTAGTTTGGGACTAAATTAAGCTCTATTTTCGGATTTGCCAAATCTTCCAAATACAAACCAATTTTTCCATTAAGCCAAATCCCCAAATTGCTTGTAGCGTGTGTTATAGGGCGGTTTTTTTGTTTGTTTCTACTTTCTACGATTTTAGATAAGAATTTTTAATGGTAGATTTTTCAGATTAGTTTTTTTTGATACTTATTTTAGCTATAGTTTGTTCATTTAGTCTTTTTGTAAAATATGTAATTATGGGAAAGGTAAAAAAAACAAACCATATCATTGTGTGTCTTGGCAAAATTTGAAATTTAAAGTTTAATATATAAATTGTCACTGAGTATAAAATGCAAAACAAAGAAAGCTTAATATTTACTTGTTTGTCTGAGTATCTGTTAATATGTTCTTTCTTACTCACAGTAAGATCTTTTTTATAATTCCCACCTTTTTGAGGCAAAAGAGATATTAATAACAATAAGTTTTGCATAATATAGACTGCAGAAACTCCCAAAAGAAAATATTGCAGACTAATAGAAATTCCTTGAGATAAATTATCGATTTCAATGTCTCCATTATTAAATACTCTTAAAATATTATCAATTGAGAAAGAAAACATAACAATTGTACTCCAGATGCTTAATATAAGCCTAGTAGTCTTTGATAGTTTAATATTTGTCAAAGCATTCACTATAGAAAATCCAGAAATTATTAAAACTATAATTAAAATTGATTTTACAAACAAACTTTGAATATTAACGAATCCATAATCTATAGACCAGTAAATAATAGATAAAGATAGGAGTAGAGTAATTCCTTCGGTTAATTGGGCCGTTACCCTTTCCTTGTTAAAACTAACTATGCCTATAGTATAAATTATAATAAAAAGATAAGGCCAAGTTTCTAAAAAAAAAATTAAATCGGAATAAAATAAAGATTGAAAACTAAGAAATAAACTTGCCGAGTATGACGCGATAATTGAAAAAATAAAATCTTTTGCATTTTCTGAAATTCTGAAACCTTGATATAACAATCCTATCAATAAAAAAAATAAACTAAATGAAATAATAATATTTTTATTTTCTATAAAAACTTTGTAAGCAACGTAAACTGTTATAATTAAAGATAAAACTCCCAATTTAAATATCATTGGTTTAAAGTCATATTCTATTAATCTTTTTGTTATTTTTTTTGATTTATTTTGCGAATCCAATTTCTATTTTGTTTTTTATAATTAGGGTTATTGTTTGGATAAATATTGATTTTTCACTTTCGAAGCTAAACTGCCCTATAACGTTTTGGCACTACAGCGGGTTTGGGACTAAATTAAGCCCATTCTTCGGATTTGCTATATATTCCAAATATAAAACCATTTTTCCATTAAGCCAAATGCCCAAATCCGTTGTAGTGGCTGTTATGTGGCGTTTTTTTTTATGTTCCTTGTGTGAAATAACAGGCTATTTTTGAAGTTGGTTCAAAAAAAATGTACAAATCTGAACCAAAAAAACTCATGTTTTTAAAATAATTTTTATTCCAATCGTCATTTGGAATAATATTGCAATGTTCTGTTTCAGTTCCTTTATATATTTGGCATATAAATTTCATTTTTTTTCCTGTTATTGGACATTTGGGTATATATTGCCCTTGCATCCAATTAGGAATTCCTGAATTTGCATAAAGTGAGTAATCATTGCTTTTAATAAAATTAAATTTTTTTGTTCTATAATTTATTTTAGAATCTTTATTAACTTCATCAAGAGAAGAATTGCATTTATTCAATTCTTCAATATTTACAATTTTTGGTTTTTTACAGTCAGAATAATCAAGATAAACTTCTTCAACACCAAGATAAATAGGAAACATTAAATGTAATTTATTGGGAATCCATTCAAAATTTGGGTCAAGATTATTGATGTACCCAATGTATTGAAAAGGAACAGATAAATTGTGAGCTGGCTCTACAAATTCTTCTGAAAAATCCCCACCTAATTGATGAAAACCATCAACGTTTTCTTCGTATCGGAGTATAGATTTTTGAGGATAATGAGGCTCTTTATAGTTTATTTCTGTTTCATTAATTATCCTTTGTTTTCGATAGACTTCATGTTGTTCTTCATAATATTCATATATTTTTGAAAGTTTTTCGTTTACAAATACTAATTCAGTTCCTCTTCCAAGATTAACAATTGTGTCTAGGTTCGTAATTTGTGTTTCAATTATTTCTTCATAATATTTTTCTCCTATAAACTCAAGCGACGTTTCAGCAATATAGATACTTTTTTCTTTCATTTATTAAAATTGTTGAATTCTCCTCTTCGTTTGTAAAATGCCACATAACGTTCTGGTACTACAGCGGGTTTGGGTTCTAAATTAAGATTTATTTTTCGGTTATCACTAAACATCCAAATACAAAACCATTTTCCCATTAAGCCAATTGCCCAAATCCGTTGTAGTAGCTGTTGTAGGCTGTACTTTTAGCACAAAGTAAATTCATAAAACTTGAAATATTTTTTTTCTAAAGATTTTTTAAGATTAGCTAGAGTTTGTTTTTTAATTTCATCGGTATAAGTTTCGCCTAAAAAACCAATCTTATCGTATGAAATCAAAATAGGAATTATGTCAAGTAATTCTGCAAAGTTTTTAGCTAGAAAAGATATTATTTCATTTGTGTCAGTATTAAGCAAAGCAATTTCGTCAGTTTGTTTTATTATAATAATTATATCACTATCTCGGTTCCCTATCTGTATAAAATCTTCGTATTCCTCAAATTCACAGAAGTAAAAACCCAAAAAAGTAAAACCTTTAAATTTTACGTTTTGATTAAACAACTCTGTCAAACTTTTATCTGGAACTTCTTTAAAATTATCTTTTAGGCAAATTTTATAATCTTTACTAATTTCTTTGGCATACTCCATATCAAAATTTCGATCTAAAAAATCATCGATAGTAGGAACAACATTTTGAATGTTATTAATTTTAGAAATAAGTAGTTCTTTCATATTTCAATTTTTTGCAGTTTGGTTTTAGTATAGCCTACAACGTTCCCGCGCTAGAAGCAGTTTGGGACTAAATTAAGCCCATTATACGGATTAGCCAAATTTTCCAAACACAAAACCAATTTCAAATTAAGCCAAATACCCAAATTGCTTCTAGCGTGTGTTATGCGGGGGTTGTTTTGTCGAAATTGTCCATAGAATCCAATACTATAAGGTTCAGTTTTTTGACTTTCGTTGGCTTTTCAACGTTTCGTTTTTTCAGTTATATATTTATTGGCAATAAATTCCAATTTCACATTTTTCACTTTTCAGGTTAGAGTAGGTGGGTTCCAATTTTCACGCTTGCTTCACTTGTCCGTTGTCTCACTGTTCTGTAGACTAATCCCAACTTTCACGTTTCCAATTTTCACGCTTCAGTTTTTCGTCAGCGTTAAGTTAGATTCCGTTTTCGCCTCCAATTTTTTCGCTTCCGATTTCAGATTTTCTTGCGATTACCAAACGTGATTTCCAAATTGGATTCGTCTGCGTAATTTCGGCAACTCCCGCATAACGTTCCCGCGCTAGAAGCAGTTTGGGACTAAATTAAGCCCATTATTCGGATTTGCCAAATCTTCCAAATACAAAACCAATTTCAAATTTAGCCTAATACCCAAATTGCTTGTAGCGTGTGTTAGCGGTTCGTGCTTTATTAATGTAGGCTATTTGTTAAGGGTGTTTTTATAAATTTTCCCGTCTTTAATTATTAAAACAAAGTTTTTTTCTGGACTTGTTACTAAGTCAATATTTTTCAATGGATCACCATCTACTAAAATAACATCAGCATAAGAACCCTCTGAAATCTCACCAAGTTTGCCAGCCTGATAAGGGTTACGTTGACCACTTAGTTCAAAAATTTTTGCATTGTCATATGTAATAAGTTTTAGTATTTCAAATGGGGTGAACCACTTTTTTAGTTTTAGTATATCTGTACTTTGTCTTGCTGCTGATTTTGGGTCAAATAAATAATCCGTGCCCCAGAGTATTTTTATATTGTATTTTTTTGCTGTAATGAATGCTAAATCAGTACCATCAATTACCTGTTGTTTTTTCACTTTTACAGCTTCTGGTGCTTGTGGCGGAGCGGGATCTAATGCTTGCAGACTTAAAAATATTCCTTTATCAGCCATTAATTTCAGGGTGCTATCATCTAACAACTGTCCATGCTCAATTACTTTAACTCCTGCTTCTATGGAGCGTCTAACTGCTTTGCTAGTATATGCATGCACACATACATAAGTACCCCAATCTTCTGCAGCGTCTACGGCAGCTTTTAACTCTTCAAAAGTGTATTGTGAAACATCCAATGGATCATATAAAGTAGCTGCTCCACCACCAGCGTGAACTTTAATTTGTGTTGCTCCTGAACGCAAGCTTTCACGAACAGCATTTAAAACTTCAGGTACACCATCTGCTATATAACTTACTCCCATCAGTTCGGCTTTTGATACTTCGCCACCATAGTGTTTTGATTTTTCAAAAGGCATACGGGCATCTCCGTGACCTGATGTTTGAGAAATCATTGCGCCACTTGGAAATATTCTTGGACCTGGAAATGTTCCTTTATCAAATTCTTTCTTTGCTGTAAAAACTGGCCCGCCCAAATCCCTAATAGTCGTGAAACCACGCAACAGCATTTTGTTTCCTTCAATTATTTGAAGCGAATCTAAACTGGCAACAGACAAAGTAAGTAAAACTTCTTGAGGCGCAGTGTTCATTGCTAAGTGTACATGATTATCAATTAAGCCTGGGATTAAATACTTTCCTTTACCATCAATAATTTTAGTGTCTCCACTTTTGTTTGTTAGTATTGGACCAGTGGAAATCTTTGTGATAAGATTATTTTCAATGAGTACATTTCCAGAAATGGTTTTTGCGTCTTTCCCATTAAAAATTTTGACGTTGTTGATTAGAATGGTGTTTTGAGATTTTGCAATAAATGCGCTGAGTAAAATAACAATCGTAACAATTGATTTTAGTCTGATAATTTGTTTCATGTTTTTTCTTATTTTATTAATGTCAATTTATAGTAAATATTTTCAGGTTCCGAGATCGTCAGAGCATGACCGCTAACGTTCCCGCGCTACACGCAGGCTGGGATTAAAGATGCGTAATCTTTCAGTTAAAAACAAATGTATCAAATACAGACTATTTTCAAATTAAACCAATTGCCCAGCTTGCTTGTAGCGTGTGTTGGGTGCAGTTATTTTTCGTTCGCCAATGTGTTAAAGTATGATTTAAGTCTGTAACTATACCTACTTGGGTCAGTGTCCAACGTCCTAAATTCTCTTTTTATGAGTTCAATCAAATGTTCTCTTACTGGCTTGTTCTCAACTTTGTTACATTTTGCTTTGACCCAATAAAGATAAGCAGAATTTGGAAAGTCTGCCATCGCTTCGTTAAGTTCTTTGTCGTCCGATTTTATTTTATCAACTCTAATTGTGAAATAGCTTTTTGCGAATTTTTCAGAATTAAACTCTTTCCAACCAAGTTTATCTATTTCAGGTTTTACAACGCCGTCAACGGTTACTTGCAAATATGCGTATATGTTCAAAATGCCGATGTCTTTTGTTTTCTTAGCAAATTCGAGTATCTCTTGCCCTCTCGTATTGTAAAATGTCTTTTCGTCTAATAATTTATTGCTAAAACAAATTCTCAACAAGTCAGATGAAATTTCTCCATAAGCAGGCAAAGGGTTGTTATCTAAAATGATTTTATTGTCAATTAGTACCTTTTTTATACTGTCCGCCTCAAATTTACTTTCCAACTTTTTGATTTTCAAATATGCAGTTAAGGTTTTAAAGTCACTACTGGATTGACCTAATTTGGTTTTGGCTAATTCGAGGTCTTCATTTAAAAAATAGTCTTGTGAGCCTTTATTCCACCAATCAAATTCCCAATTATTGTCTAAAAAAATCAACGGATAAAAGTTTGAAATTTTGCCTTGTTCTATGCCAACCTTCAAGTCATTTCGGATTTTCAATTGATTTGCATTTCCATAGATTGTAAAAATTGCATTGTCAATCGAAGTATGATTTTCATAATGTCGTGCATAGGTCCAGTTGGCAATAGCCTTTTCTACTTCTCCAATATTCATGTAACAGTCAGATAGCCAAACATTTATTCTGAAATCTTTTGGAAAGTTAACAAAATATGCTTCATATAATTTAGCAGCTTCTTTATATCGAAGTTTTCTGTGAAGTTCGATAGCGTATTCAAGAACAAAGTTTTCGTCAAATTTATTCGTCAGATATGCTTGTTCATGCAGATTGAAAGACTGTTGAGGGTCAATTTCATAAAGCATTCCTGCAACTGTATATTTTTTAAATTCATTGTCAGCACTTTTGATTAGTGTATTTACACAAACATTTAAGTCTGATTTTATAATACAAGAACTGAAAGTATTTATTTCATTTTGTAAGTCTTTTTGTGATTTTTCAATTTGCTCTCTATTTTTAGTTAGCGTTTGGGAAAAGCAACTGAAAAAAGTAAAAAGCCCTAAAAATGTCAGTGTAAATTTGTTCATATTTTTGTCGTATATCATTGGTTTCGAGTAGTTTTTATAATTGCACCCAACGTCTTGCTAGTAGGCGATGGTCGGGCTAAATAAAGCAATTATTTCGGATTATCACTAATTTGCCAAATACAAAACAATATTTCCATTAAGCCTAATTCCCGACTATTGCTTACTAGCTGTTGTGCGCTGTATTTTTATAGATTATATATTTCATCACAAAATTTCTTTCCGTTTTGAATAACATTTTTTATGTGATCTTCAATTTTTGTAAATGCGATGCGTAAAATTTCTGTATTATCTGCTGCAGGGGCTTTATAAATATCTAAGACATTATTAATTTCGGGTATAATGTGATTAATTGATTCTAAAAATGAATCACGATTAATGCAGTTATTGAAAATATTGCTCTCTACATATAATCTCAATTTATATTGCTCTTCTGTTATTAGATTATTATAAGTTGATATAACCTGTGTAACGTTATTTTGGATTAAATATGCAGGTTGCTCTTCTAAGTTTATCTTAAGAATATTTTCAGTCGTTATTACAAGAAACGCAGCTTGTTTTGAAACTATGTCAATTAAACTGAAAGTTAAATTTTCTGTTCTTTCAACCCAAGCTTTGTTTTCAGATGCTCTTTGTACTGATTTTGTAAGCTTAATAAATATTACTAGATTTATTAATGCGAGAATTGGATTTATTATATTGCTTAAATAGGAGGTAAGAATATTCCAATCTTCAGGAATTGAATTTATAAAAGATAAAGTTCTAAATTTTAATACATAAGCTATTAAGGAAACTATAAGAGAGCCTCCAAAAATTAAAACTATTGAAAGCTGGTTTTTGTTTTTCATTATGATTTGGTTACGGTTTTAATATAGCGCACAACGTTCCCGTGCTACACGCAGGCTGGGATTAAAGATGCGTAATCTTTCGGTTAAAAACAAATGTATCAAACACAAACTATTTTCAAATTAAACCAATTGCCCAGCTTGCTTGTAGCGTGTGTTGGCAGTAGTATTTTTATTCAATATCAATTGCTATCCTAGTTTTCCACCAAAATCCCTCCTGATTATTTTCAAGGATATTTTTTATTGTTTTTTTAGATTTATAGACAGTTTTTAAGTCATTATTCTCAATTTCTAAGCTAGTTATGGAATTGCATAATTGGTCTATTTCATTGTCATCCCAAACTCCAATTCCAAAATATAAATTTGAAGTATCCTTTGGCTTTAAATTAAACACAATTGAATCTCCAGTTAAGGATTCGCTTAAACGATAGTTTTTAAATTTCGGGTTTAATTTGAATTTAACCTTAGCTACTGAATTTGTATTATTCGTAAATACAATATCGTGTGCTGGGTCACAACTTACTAGAAATACAAGCAAAAAGGCTAAGAGAAATTTTTTAATTATTGTTTTCATTTCATATGTGATTTTCTAATATTACTTCAAAGCTATATAAGTATTTTAGTGAAGAAGCTAATTCTTTTTTTTCTGGTTCGGTGTCAATATTACTGCCAACGTTCCCGCGCTACAAGTAGTTTGGGACTAAATTAAGCCCATTATTCGGATTTGCCAAATCTTCCAAATACAAACTAATTTTCCCATTAAGCCAAATCCCCAAATTGCTTGTAGCGTGTGTTGGCAGTAGTGCTTATTCGGTTTTATAACTTTTCCACAATATTAAACTTCCAATTGTCGTAAATATTATTCCGTTTATGCAATTTTGAATTCCAAAATTTTCACTAAATAAATTTCCAATTTGTCTAAATGCAAAACTTACATATTCGTTTCTGAAAAACTTTAAGGGAAAAAGAGAAAATAAGAGAACTGTTATTAAAACAGTATTTATTAGATTTCTCTTTTTTTTCCAATTTATTATTCCAAGTAGAAAAACACCAATTAAAAACCCGTAAAAAAACCATAAATAGATATTCGACATAAATGGACCAACTGCTTCTATCAAGTTTAAGTTTTTAAAACAATCAGATTTCTGTTTTGTAAAATATTTTAAATAACATTCATATTTTTCATTCTGAGTTGCAAAATATATGTTTTGAATTCCTTGAATTAAGAAAACACAACCGATAAATTGAATTAAAATAATTTTAGGATTAATGTTATTCATTTTTTTAATTTTATTGCAGAATTTTCCGTTTTTTCGGCGCATTACTGCCAACGTGTCGCAGCTTGCAGAAGTGGCGGATTAAGGAAGCCTAATCTTTCGGTTATTTACTGAATTTGCAAGTACAAAACCAACTTTAAATTAAGCCTAAACCCGCTATTTCTGCAAACTGCTGTTGGCTGTAGTGCTTGTATTTATTTTGGTGCAAATCTGTTGTTGTCAAATAATTTTTTTTCAATAATGTATAAAATCACAAGTTTATATATTTCATTTTCAGATGATAATGAATCATTCTTTTTAGTTATAATATAATTTAATCTTATTTTTTCCTCATTAGTTAAATTATTATAATAGTTAACTGCTTCATTTTTATATTCTAAAGGATTTAAATCTTTTTTTTCGACTTCAACGGTTTTAATTTCTATTGAATCATTTTCTTTAAAATTATCATTATGAGATTGCAAAGTAGAATAATCATTTTCTAATTCATTTAATAAAATTTCTTTATTTCGACTTGTTGATTCGTTGATTAATGACTCAAAAGATTTAATTTCATTTTCTTTATTTTCAAATTTTAAACTTAAAATATACCCAATTATAGCAACTATGGCAACATTTATAAAACCTGAAATTATTTCGGTTTTGATAATGTTAATCGATTCTAATGAAGCAATAAGTTTATAAACAATAAATAAAATCCCTAAAGTTTTAAAGATTAAATTTTTGGTAAAATTTATTTTTCTGATTCTGTTACCTAATAAAATAGCTATAAAAAAAAGTCCAATTCGTGAAAGTATTAGTAAAACTGCACTTGATGAAGAAGTTTCAGCAAAATTACTTAAAGAATTTATATCAGTTTGTTGCGAATAAACTTTTAAAGAACTAATTAATACTAAAATTATTGATAAAGTTGATAAAATCGTAAAAGCTATGTAGCTGTATATTAAAATATTTGCTTTTCTATAATCAATAATTTTATCTACAAATTTTGAAAATACAAATAAAATGCTAACGAAAATAATTGAACTAAATATTGAAAAAAACATTGTAAAAAAACCGTGAAACCAAGTTTTATCAACATATAGAGTTTCTTTATAAATGTAGAAAAACAATAAGATAGCAGAATATATAAATGCTGTTAAACTTGTAATCCGATATATTTTATTTTCTGCTTTATTAAAATCAATACTGCTCATAACTATTCTATTTTTAATTATATAATTTATTTTTAAGTCCATTTTTCACGTTCTGCAGTAGCATTACAGCCAACGTTCCCGCGCTAGAAGCAGTTTGGGACTAAATTAAGCCCATTATTCGGATTAGCAAAATTTTCCAAATACAAAACCATTTTCAAATTAAGCTAAATACCCAAATTGCTTCTAGCGTGTGTTGGTGGCTGGTTGTTTTACCGAAATTACGAATTTCCGAAATGTTTATACTCTTTTACTTTTTCATTTTCAATTTATACACAAACTTTTTAAGTTTCCGATTTTCACGCTTCCACAAGTAAATTCCAATTTTTACTTTTAAACTTTTCTATTTTGAATTTTAGGTATAATATTTTTTAAGTTTCCACTTTTTACGTTTCCGCTGGAATATTCCAAATTTCACGTTTAAACTTTTCTGTTTTCAATTTTAGGAGCAACACTTTATAAATTTCCACTTTTCACGCTTCTGCCAGCAAATTCCAACTTTCACGCTTCTGTTTTTTTAGTTTCTGCGGGCTGTAGATTTTTTTTTCAGATCGAAATTACCTGCGTAATTTCGGCAACTTGCCACCAACGTTCTGGCACTACAGCGGGTTTGGGACTAAATTAAGCCCTATTTTCGGATTTGCCAAATCATCCCAAATACAAAACCAATTTTTCCATTAAGCCAAATGCCCAAATCCGTTGTAGTGGCTGTTAGTGGCTGTGCTTGTTATTTACAATAATTGCTTCTAAATTTATCTTTTTCATATTCTATTACTACTTTTTTGTAATCTGGATTATCTATTTCCTTTGGGTCGTAGTAAAATTTCCCGTGATATTTACTTATCCATTCTCGCCATAGTTTTACATCTTCCAAAGTCGGATAATAAATTATTCCTATGTAACTTAGGGAAACTTTTTTTGTCGAAATTCCTGTTAGACACACTATTCCATTTGGAGTTTTAAAGTTTATAGTGTCATTTTTTCCAATTAAATTAGTTTCAATTTTGGTGATTTCAGAAAGTATAAATTCTTCTGCGGATTTTCCTTTTTGTGAGTAAATACAAAATGAAAAAAGAAATAAGATTAAGGCAAGTTTTTTTTTCATAATTAATTCCTATTTCTCGACTTCTGCTGGTGCATCACCACTAATACCCGACTATTAAAAAAAATCAACAATAAAAAAATAGAATAATACCCATACTCCTATAAAAAATAGTCCAAGATATAGGCTGTTTAAATTTTTCTTTAAGTCTTTTTTAATTATAAGATGATATAAAATCCAACCTATAAAGGCGATGACCAAACCTATTACCATTCCAACTCTTGACATAATTTGTTATTTTTAGTATTATATGATTAATCCCTAATTAATTGTCTAATTTACTGTAATTTCCGTTTCATTTTTTTTTCGCATAGCCACTAACGTTCCCGCGCTACAAGCAGTTTGAGACTAAATTAAGCCCATTATTCGGATTTGCCAAATCTTCCCAAATACAAAACCAATTTCAAATTAAGCCTAATACCCAAATTGCTTGTAGCGTGTGTTGGCACCAGTTACTTTATAGATAAAACTGACTTAAGAAACTCAAGTCATTCTTTTCTTTAGGATAAAAATATATTCCAATTATCAGTTTGCTATTGTCTGGGACTTTATCTTTTATACCGTTGTTAAAACTAGACCATTTACTTTTTTTAATAATTTCAATTAGTTTTTGATCTATTTGATTTCCAAAACCACTAATTTCAGTTACGGTTTTAATTGTCAAATCCTCACCGAAAGTAATTTCATATATTCCGTACTCTTTATCAAGTTCAATTCCTTTAAATTGTTTTAAATCTGCATGAATATCACTTTTTTCACGGTAATTTATTTTGTCGGTGAAAACTATGTTTTTTGACTTAAACATTTTTAATATTTCTAATTCTCGTTTTTGTATTTTCGGATTAGATTTATTTATATAAAGCAAACCCGAACACATTCCGATTCTGTATTTTCCATCTTTATCTTTTCGGGCATAAATAATCAATTCGGTATTTTCAGGAATAAATATAAAACAAGAACTCCCCATATTTCCATCACTTCTCCCTGCAACATAAATTGATTTTAAACTTTCTCCTTTAAAAAGTTCACTAATTAAAATGTCTGCTTTATACAGTTCTTCCGAACTTACATTTTTATAGTTTTTAATAATTTTAGCCTTAGCGACAAAATCAGATTCGATATATTTTTCTGTTACTTTAGGAGGGTCACAAGTGCAAGCGAACACTGCTCCAGAAAATAGAAGTAATATTATTTGGATAATTTTTTTCATAAGTTCTGATTTTCTTTAGTAATTGGTGCCAACGTTCCCTTGCTACAAGTGGTTTGGGGTTAAATTAAGCCTTATTTTCGGATTTGCCTAAACATCCCAAATACAAACCCATTTTCCCATTATACCAATTACCCAAATCAATTGTAGCAAGTGTTGGCAGCTGGCATTATTCTTTTGAAGTATCAAATACTACATTACCTTCACCTGCTGAACCAATTCTTACTAATGAATCAACCGTAAAACCTTTTAAGTTGACAAAGGTGATTTTTGCTCCTTTTAATTTAGTTGATGCAGCTATTCTTACTAAACTGTCAACCGTAAAACCTTTGCAATCAATGATAAGTCCGCCACCTGATGCTGCAATACGAACTAATGAATCTACTGTAAATGCCATTTTTTTTATTTTTAAAAGTTATCAATTAATGATGTTAAAAAACTATTTGCTATTTCGAAATTTTGATTTTGTTGGTCAATATATTGAAATTCTTTCAAGCCGTGAAAAAGGTTGTTTCTAAATCTATAGACAATAATTGCTATTGCAAGAATTTTGTCATTTGAATTATTGTTAATACCTAAAAGTACTTCTTTAACGAGCTGTTGTCTGTCATTATTTCGAAAATAAAGGAATTGAAAGCGGTGAGTAAATATTCCATCATTAACATATCTATTTTTAAAATAGTCTAAATGACTTTGGAATAAATTAGAATCAATATTTCTATTTGCTAACTCTTGTTGTAAACTGTGAATTGAAAAGTTGTTACCGCAAATATTGTGTTCAAAAACATTCCAAATTAATGAAAAATTTTTAATGTTTTGCAACTCTTCCTCGTTAAAGTTGGTTCCATATTTATTGTTTAACCATTCTCTCATACAGTTTATTTATTATTGATATCTTGAGCCGACGGTTAATCTTCTAATTGAGATAAATCACTATCGAACATTCTTGTCTGATTCTTGATAGCTTCTTTTATTTGTCTATGCTTTTTCCCTTCACTGGTTTCTATAGGCTTATCATTTTGAAAATAATGATTTACCCTTAAAACATCATAACCAACGATTTTTTCTAATCCTTCGTTATCAACTTTCTTTCTAACTATTAAAGAACAGTTTATTGAAGAACCATTTTTGAACTCAATTTCGCCTTTTTGGACTAATGTTTTGAATTCGTTTGATTGCATATTGAAAGATATTATTTCATCATTGTAGTAACCAATCCATTTGTATTTACCTTTTTTTAAAACAGGAGCTATGATTTCAATAACTTCAGCTTCAAGTTCTATTGGCTCTAGGTCATCATTTACTATGATGAAATTTTTAAATTCATCTTTATAGACTGTTTTTTCTTGTGAGAAATTAATTTTATTTTCTGTTGTTGAGGAAAAAGATACTTTTGTAATTTTTGAATAATGATTTAACATTTCATAAAAATTTGATTTTCTTTTTTTTATAAAAACATTATTATTTACTTGCTTGTTTCTCTCAGCAGCTTCGTCTTTTAATTTTTCAATTTCGAGTTTTATTTTTTCTTTTTCTAAGTCTTGTAATTCAGTATCTTCAAATATTTTATCTATTACTTTTTCTGAAACTTTTGCAATAGGAGTTGTAAGTAAAACAGTTAATAAAGCTACAATAATTGTTGTTGTAATAGTAGCTTTTGCATTTTCTTCTTTTGAGACTATTGTTAACCATTTTTTTAAACCTCCCTCAGCAGTAGGTTCTGTTTCTATTCTTATTTCAATTGAATAGATACTCGCAATTTCTTTTATAATCTCTAAAATTTCACGTTCACATTTGTTCTCAACTATTGCGTCCATTGTATGTGAATCATTTTGCAACCAATAATGTATTTCTAGAACGTTTGCATTTTGTAGTAGAAGCATATGTAATGTGTTAATTAATGCTGATTATTTTTGAACGAAAGTCTGTCTTGCTTGCTGCCAACGTTCCCGCGCTACAAGCAGTTTGGGACTAAATTAAGCCCATTCTTCGGATTTGCCAAATCTTCCAAATACAAACCAATTTTTCCATTAAGCCTAATACCCAAATTGCTTGTAGCGTGTGTTAGCAGTTGTATTTATTTATGCTGTCTAAAATTGTAAGCCATTTGTTAATTGTCTTAGGTAAACGTTCAATTTTGTCAAATGAGAAATTGAATTCATTTTCTGTTTTAAGCCCATATTTAACTTCTAATTCCTCTATAATTTTTTTTAAGTCAATTGTTTGATCTGCATATTGACGAAAAATATCAAAGCCAACTATATCTCTAAGTGCCAAAAAATAAATGTTTTCAAGTTTATACATTTTTGTATAGTCAATATGATATTTGTCAATTGAGTTTTGTTTAAATGTAGTTGATGTGTCAAGATATTCAACTATATTGTCACTGTCAAAACAATGTATTTCTGCACCACAAATACACTCAACAGTCCCAACTTGCCCATAGCGTCCACCATTTAATTTGTAAAAGTTTCTTAGTTGTGTCTTACAATTACAACAGAATAAAGGAGTTATTGTATTGTCAATTTGGATACCCCAATATTCATCATTTGAGCCCCATTTATCAGACCTCACTCTTATTCTGATTTCGCAATTTTGTTGCTCGGACTCTGTGAAAATTTCTGTTATCATCTTTTGGTTTCTAATATAACTGCTAACGTCTTGCTAGTAGGCGATGGTCGGGCTAAATAAAGCAATTATTTTTGGATTATCACTAATTTCCTAAATACAAAACCATTTTTCCATTAAGCCTAATTCCCGACTATTGCTTACTAGCTGTTAGCAGAAGTTTTTATTTTGTTAGTTCTAAAACCATAGTCAGTATTCCTATTGTCAAACATAAAGGTGAAAAATATTTCGTGTCATTTTTCCCAAATTTTGTTTGTTTTATTTTCTTGAAAAACCCAACATAATTAAAATCTCCGATTGCTCTCAAAGTAAAAATACTTGCAATTATCCAAAGTCCATATTTAGAAAGCCACAGAGGTGTGTTAAAAGTTATCAGTCCCGACATTAATAAAATGAAAAGCCCAAAACCTAATAAACCAAACGCAACAATTAATGTTGGTAAAATTGTAGGATTTAAAACTTTTGTATTGTTATCATCTTTTGTTGGCAATACTGCATCGCTTCCCCAATTCCCTCCGAATGCCCAATAGAAGTGAATTGAGGAAATAAACAAGAAGATTAAAAATAAAATTATAGCTATTATTGTTGTCATATTAGTTTAAGTTAAATATCATATCCATTTGTTTTTTGTTGGCTGATTTTGGCATATTTTTCATCACCAAGTTTCGCAACCATATTCCAAGCCTATTTTCAATGTGTGCCATTTTTCCAACTGTCCAACTTGTGCTTACAATGGTATGAGCTTTTTTCCTTCTTAACTTTTCATACGCTTTAAAAGTATTTTCAATAGGCATTCCATTGTCTAAAAGTTTACCTAAAACGTAAGCGTCTTCAATGGCTTGGCAAGCACCTTGTCCTAAGTTTGGTGTTGTGGCGTGAGCCGCATCGCCAACTAAGCAAACATTTTCATTTTGCCACTTGTCGATTGGTTTTAGGTCAAAAATGTCGCTTACTATAATTTGTTCTTTTTTAGTAGCTGAAAGAATATTTAAAATATCAGAATGAAATTCACTAAAAAATTCTGTCAGATTTACATCGCTTATCTCTACATTTTTTGAGTTTGTCAAAGCATACCAATATACTTTCTTGTCGCTTATTTTCACAAAACCAAAACGTTTCCCTTTTCCCCAAGCTTCGTTCAGTTCGTTATGATATTTTTGTGGTAAATCTATTTCACAAATTCCCCTCCAACAGATTTGATTTGGGTTACGCAATGTGCTTTTTTCAAATAATTGATTTCTAACCACTGATTTTATGCCGTCTGCACCAATTACAAGTTTGCTTTCAATCGTTGAGTTATCTTCAAAAGTTAGTTTGAAAAGTCTATTTTTTTCAATTTTTGAAAGGCGTTTTGAAAGGTTTATGTTGTCAAAGCCAATTTCGTTAGCCAATATTTTTTGCAATTCCCCCCTGTGAATGGCAATATTTGAAACGCCATATTTTTGTTCGTATTCCGAAAGATTGACAACTGAAAGGGGGTTGAGTTGGTCGTCAGTAATTTTCATAAAGGAAATTTTATTTCCTGCTTTTTCAATTTTGTCTTGAATGCCTAATTTTTGAAATACTTGCATTGCATTGTTTGCCAATATTATTCCTGCTCCAACAGGCTTTATTTCTGCCGAACTTTCAAATAGGTTAACATTCACTCCTCTCTGTTTGAATGTCAAGGCAGTTGTCAGTCCGCCAATTCCTGCTCCAATTATGTTTACTGTTTCTGTCACTTGCTCTGTCGTTTCTTGTTGTGAGGTGTCTCGTTAAAATTTCTGCTAACGTTCCCGCGCTACACGCAGGCTGGGATTAAAGATGCGTAATCTTTCAGTTAAAAACAAATGTATCAAATACAAACTATTTTCAAATTAAACCAATTGCCCAGCTTGCTTGTAGCGTGTGTTAGCGGTAGTTTTTATTTGATTTCGTTAAATTCATCGATAAACTTGTTTAACTTTTCTTTGTTGAATTCAAAATTCTTTTCAATCACGTTGCTATTTACTAATCCAAAAATAATTCCATTTCGACCTATCATTTTTTTGTTGCTAAATTGTTTGTTTATTTCTACAAAAGTTACAACACATTCAAATTCATTATTCGAGTTTTTTTCAACTTTTCCAATTATTAATTCTTTTTGATTTAAGTCAAGTATTTTAAATTCATTTCCTTCTCGTAAATAATTATAACAATTTACATTATTTAAAATGATTTTTTCTTTATCGAAGCTTACCGCTGTTATTATTCTATCATTGTTAGAATTTTGAGCGTTAATTTTAAAAATTCCTAATGTAAATATTAATACGCAAATTATCAGTTTTCTCATTTTTTATATGCTTAATTTTGAATTTAATTCATTATTTTATTCTTTATAGAATACCATTGTAAATCGTCGGATTTGTCAAAATATTAGCTACTATATTAGATAATACATCTCCACCAAATCCTTTTATTTTTTCTATCAACGTACTTTTTGTCTTTTCGGGTTCATTTTCATAATCCTTCATTATTTCTTTTAATGCTTTAAAGTCTTTTCCTGTTAGTTCATCTTTAATAGCATCGAGGAATAAGTTTAATGTTAGTTGCTGAGAAACAGTTTGATTATTCGTAATGTTTATATTGTTTGTGGATGTTTTTTCTTCTGTATAATTTTTTTTCGGTTCATTTGGGAGTAGCTTAATAGCCTTTAAGATACCTAGGATTTTTCTATGATTTTCGGAACTTAATTTTTTTGAAGCTTCTTTTGTTTCTTCCAAATCACTAGGATGATAAGTTTTAATAAATCTTAAAACAGATGATTGCCAGTTTTGATATTTGTCTTGCTGTGAAGTATTATAAACGGAATATGTTCTTATTACATTTTGACCAGCAGGAACGTAGCTTATTGTTTGTGATAAAATTTCTCCTTCGTCTATTAAATTGTCTAAAATTTCTAAATTCATTTAGTTGTTTTTATATTAATGTTTATTTTCGAGGGCAAAATTACCGCTAACGTTCTGGCACTACAGCGGGTTTGGGACTAAATTAAGCCTTATTTTCGGATTTGCCTAATCATCCCAAATACAAAACCATTTTTCCATTAAGCCAAATGCCCAAATCCGTTGTAGTGGCTGTTACCAGCTGGCTCGTAGTCGTCAATATTTATCCAGCAATAATATTTTCCATTAAATTTTCTGATTGAGATTAAGGTTAAAATCATATTCCCAACTTCTGTTTCCGCATTTGTGAACTTGTTATAAATGCAAATTGTTTTATTATCTAAGAAATAATGATTGATAAAATATTCAAACTTCCACTTTTCCGCTTCCATTTCTCTATAATCAAATTCAAGAGCCTTAACCATAAAAATTATTAAATCGTCAATTTTTTCAAACTCAAACGCTTGCTTGGATTTTAAGTTTTTTGTAGCAAGTTTTGGAACTTCGAATAGATACTTTTTTATATATTCTGTTATGTTTAGGATCTCTTCATCTTCGAGTTTTTTAAATTCTAACGACGGATTTTCAAACGTGAGATTTTCGGCTGAATAGTATTCGGCTGGAAAGAAAAAGTATTTGATTTTGTCAAAAATGTTCATTTTAAGCAAATTTTTTTTGGAGCTTGCTGGTAACGTTCCCGCGCTAGAAGCAGTTTGGGACTAAATTAAGCCCATTATTCGGATTAGCCAAATTTTCCAAATACAAAACCAATTTCAAAATAAGTTAAATACCCAAATTGCTTCTAGCGTGTGTTGGTGGCTGGTTGTTTTACCGAAATTACGAATTTCCGAAAAGTTTTTACTCTTTTACTTTTTCAATTTATACACAAACTTTTTAAGTTTCCGATTTTCACGCTTCCACAAGTAAATTCCAATTTTTACGTTTGAACTTTTCTATTTTGAATTTTAGGTACAATACTTTTTAAGTTTCCACTTTTTACGTTTCCGCTGGAATATTCCAAATTTCACGTTTAAACTTTTCTGTTTTCAATTTTAGGCGAAACATTTTTTAAGTTTCCACTTTTCACGCTTCCGCTAGCAAATTTCAACTTTCACGCTTCTGTTTTTTTAGTTTCTGCGGGCTGTAGATTTTTTTTTCAGATCGAAATTACCTGCGTAATTTCGGCAACTTGCCACCAACTAGTATATAGGTCTTACATCGTCAGACCTATTAACCCAAAAATGGGGAGATAGGTCTGATAAATGTCATACCATTTGATTTTGCTAAAATAGAAAATAATTCTTATAAATCATCAAATGGACTCTTTATTTGCTGAATGTTTTTTGTACTTACATGTGTGTAAATCTCTGTGGTCTTACTACTATTATGACCCAAAAGTTCTTGTATATACCTCAAATCGGTTCCGCTTTCTAATAAATGAGTAGCAAAACTGTGTCGCAACCAATGCAAACTAACTGGCTTTGTTATTCCTGATTTGTTCAACGCTTTTTTTAATACACTTTGCAAACTTTTTTCAGAATATATTTCCCCAGCTATATGTCCTTCAAACAACCACGTTTTTGGTTTGAATGCCAAATAATAATCCCGTAACATAATCAATATCTTGTCTGATAATGGAGCTATTCTGTCTTTTTTGCCTTTGCTTTGTCTTATAATTACAATGCCTCTTTTTGAATCTATATCATTTGGTTTTAGATGCAAGAGTTCGCTACGGCGTAATCCACAAGCATAAATTAAACTGAGCATTGTTTTGTGTTTGAGGTTGCTGTGAGCATTCAATATCAATTTTACTTCTTCTTTGCTCAAAACATTTGGAAGTATTTTTTCTCTTTTGGGACGGTGAATTTTATCTAGCTCAATTTTGGTTTCTAGAACCGTTGAGAAAAATAGTTTGATGGCGTTGACAATTTGATTTTGAAAAGAACCCGATAATTTATTGTTTAAAATGTACTCGTTATTGTAGCGAATGACATCATTATTGTTAATTTCGGCAACTGCTTTGTCATTGTAAAAGGTAAGAAAGGATTTCAACGCCTCACTATAGGTTCTTATTGTACTTTCGCTATAACGACGGGATAATAACCAATACTTGAATTTTTTAATTTGTTCGATTCCTTCTAAAGATGGTTTTGGTGTGGGAATTTCGTGAATTTTAAATAATATTCGATTCTCAAAAGTGTCGGGCAAGTGCCAAACTTTTAATGTTTGACTCCATCGAGAGCCTTCTTGCAGTTTGATTCGTTCAATCCAATTTTGATTTTTGTCAAAATAAATGGCGATTCTGCTCACACCACGGTGTTTGATGAGTTGTGCTTTCCAGTTCATAAGGCGTATAATTGGGTATGGCGTATAGTTGAACTATAAAGATAAGGAAAAGATTGCAGATCTTACGATGCAGGGTGATGTTTTTTGAATGGAGAAATTTATTTAATACCAAACACAAATACTATATAGTCCAAAGGCCATTCAAATTTGGAGAGCAATAGTAAAAAAAGCAACCGCTCCCGATATTTATCGGGACGCAGATTATTCCTTAAAAAATAAAATTTTAAAGAAATTAATTCGCGCTAATTCCGCTGTAAGCGGCTAATTTATAGATTAACTTAACCCGTTGGATGAAATTATTTTTCACCACATAGAAACATAGAATTTATAGTTTTTAAAAGAAAAAGATAGACGTTTTACTACTCACATAGCTATTCTATGTGTGAAATAGTGCTATTTCTATTTATTCTTTGCCTATTTAGCATCCATCTATGATTCTATGTGGTTAAATTTTTATTTTACTTGAATTTCACCCAACGGGTTAACTTATATTTAAAATCTGCGAATCTGCGGCAAAACAACTCATACGTTTGTCTTGGGGAGAGAGTTTAGGTTGAGGATAAATAAATGAACTAATTTATATATGTGTTTGGTATAACCCGTTGGTTGTAATTATTTTCACCACATAGAGTTTCTCGTTTTTAAAAGAAAGAAATAGAATTTTTACTTTTCACATAGAAATTCTATGTGAAAAGTAAAAATTCTATTTGTTCTTTGCCTATTTAGCATTAATCTATGATTCTATTTGGTTAAATTTTTATTTTATTTGAATTTCACCCAAGGGGTTTATTTATTAAATATTTATTGTGGTTGAAACCAAATTTTGTTTTTATACCGTAAAGCCCGCGAGAAGGATGGACGCAAGCTACCGAAGTAGCGCATACAGCCTGACAGCTTAAAGACAATGGGCCGAATAAGCGGTTTGTATAGTTGGCCCGTTGTCTTTATGGTGGCTCGCCCAAATGATATTTGTTTTTGATCTATGTTTTTGGACTTTTTACAATATCTTTTATAATATTGAGATGATGGTGGGTATGAATTTCCAAAAATTCGATGGTTGGTTTTAATTTTAAATGGCCAAAATAGGGGTGTTCAAAATAATGATTGGAGTCTGTTGTTTGTAGTTTTTGTATATTAATTTTGGATTTTTCGAGATGGTTTTTTAAAGACTCAGTATCAAAATCTATAGTTGGCTGAACTGTTTTTGGGGCTCTGGCTTTTCCTCTTGGGATTTTTTTTGTTGTCATTACCAGCATGCGAACAAAATTAAATTTCCATTTGTAATCTTTAGGATTTGATTTTTCAACAGCGCTTACAACTGAGTTCAAAACCAATAAGCAATGTTCGATATGCCAACCCACAGATGATTTAGAGATTGATGGATTTAGAATTTCTTGATTTTGTATGGCATTTTCTAATTCTTGAATTAGTTGGTTTAGTTTTTGCATATGGAAAATTAGAATTGGTTTGTTATTTGCTTTTGCGAACACTTCAAAAGGTTGTCTTCTATTTGTTTTGCATTTGTAAATATAACAGAATTTGATTGTATTGTGGAAAAAAATGTAAAATTGTATCTGCAAAAGGATGAGTTTTAAAAACTACCGCAGATTAACAGATTTAGTTTTTAAAACTTAAATTTTGTGGTTTTATAGAAACAAATTTGCGCTAATTACGCTGAAGGTGATTGTATAAAATTGAAAGTATAAATAAAATTGCGAATCTGCGGTAAAAACAACTGATGTGTTTGTTTTTTAAAACTGAAATTTTATTTTAATTGTTCTGTTGCTGGATCAGTTTTTCAATATTTTTTTCTTTGATCGGCGCTCTGTGTTCCATGCAATAACGGGTATGATACGAATGCGATTGTAGAAACTTGATTTGGATTTCGTTCCACTGGATTGTATCCAGGTTTGGGTTAAAATGTTTCAATTCTCGAAATAGATTGTTGCCTATTCGCTCAAAACTATCGGTTCCTAGGTATTCCAAATCGGCATCGGCTATGATGCATTCTAGTTTTGTATTTGGTCTTTGAGGGATGGAAGTGGCTCTTATCATACCGGCAATAATATCAATTTCTGCTGTAGTGTAATCAAAATGTGGAAGTTTTTCTTGGGCCAGTCGTATGCTTTCTTCTTCGTGTCCGTCTGAAATTGTGTTGATAAAACCGGCGTCATGAAACAATGCGGCTGTTTTAATAAGTAAAATATCATTTTCGGATGTATTTTCTTTACGCGCTATGTATTCGGACATGCGTATGACATGCTCGGTATGTTTCCAATCGTGGTAGGTTAAAAAAGGAGCTAAGTTCTCTTTTAATGTATTGATGACCGTATGACACAATAAGTCCCAGTTTTTCATATTCAGGTAATATTTGTTTTTAAGGATTATAGTAAGCTTCGTTTGTTTGCTACCGCTCGATTTGCCATTTTTCATTTAAGTTTAGGTTTGAAAAAATGGTGATTTCAAATCTTAATGCTTAGCCTTGTTTCTTAATATTCCGCCCCTCGCTTCTTTGATGTATTGTATGTACATAAAGGCGTGTGGATCCAGTTGACTCACTTCTTCTTTTATTCTCAGTAATTCCAATCGTGTTACTACTGTTATAATGATGTCACAATCTGTTTTTATATGAAAAGTATTGGGCAAATAACCTCTTTCTCCTTTGATTACGGTTATTCCTTTGCCAAATTGCTCTACAATTAGAGATTTAATGGCTTCGCTTTTGGACGATATAATATGTAAAGAAGTATATTGTTCTATTCCGTGTGCAATGTAATCGAGCGATTTTATTGCCGAAAAATAGGTTACGATTGAGTATAATGCGGTACTAATCCCGAAGGAATAAGCTGCACTAAGAAACAAGATTGTGTTTATTCCAAAGATGACTTCGGAGACACTAAGTCCAATTTTTTTTGTAGTGAACAAAGCCAATATCTCAATTCCATCTGCTGCTGCACCACTCCGAATGACAAATCCCATTCCCATTCCGATCAAGCAACCCCCAAATAATGCTATTAATAACTTGTCGGATGTTACTGGTTGTATGTCTATAAAGGTCATACTGCCTGCAATCAACAAAAAGGTAATCAAACATTGAATAGTAAACGTTTTGCCGAGTACCGAATTGCCTATAAACAAAAAAGGAATATTCAATATCAAAACTAAAATGCCAAATGGGATGTGTGATATTTCGTGAATCAAAATAGAAGCACCAATGACACCACCGTCCAGAAATTTATTGGGTATCATAAAACCTTTTAATGCCAGTGTCATTAAAGCAACACCTACTAAATTGAGAATGATGTTTTTTAATTCAAAAATTTCTTTCCAGTCAATAGGTTCATCGCTTATTTTCATAGTTGAATTAGTTTAATGAGTAAAAATTGTGTTTGAATACTGTATTATATTATAAAACAATAAGTTATCGATGTAAATTTAAGAAAAATACTTCTTTTAATAATAACTTTTATGTTTATTTTTTTTTAGGCTATAAAACATATTATTTTCTTTAAAAATGTTAAATTTTAATTTATAAAAATGTAAATTTGGTCAAGTTTTGAATTAAACTCTTTGTATCTATTCAATAGTTACTGAATTTCTAATGTTCTAAGGTGCTGTCATTTTACTAGGTATTTTTAAATGTGAAATGATAATTATCTCAAAAATTGAAGAATAATAGGTATGATTTTTGAAAAAGATTTTGAAAACTTTTTTTATAAACTTAGAATTTTAGCAACTTAGAATTTTAATCGAATAGTTACTATTCTTTATATTCTGAATTTTTTCTTTCCCAAAGTCTTGTTTTAACCTATAAATTATTAGTAAAAATTAATTTTAATTCTAATATTTATGAGTAAAAATGTACAGATAGTTTTGACTGTTGATGCCAGCAGTCTCTATCAAATGTCAAATCCATCCCAAGAAGAAATAGATACAATGGCCACTTTATCCGACGATAATGATGGTGTTTCTGACAATGGAAAAGTACAAGATTTTTTATCAAATGTATATCTGGGTCGAAATGTAGAATGGATTGGTTCAACAACCGATACGGGATATTCTATAGCTATTGATAGAATTGTGTATGACTTTGATCTGAATGATCCCAATGACAAATGTTTCTTAGAAGATGACACTACTATTTTGGGAACAGGCGGATGTCATAGCAAAGTGGTGGCTACCATAAAAGACCAACTGGACATGGCACAAACATTGAATATTTACAAGATTGAGTTTAGTGTTCATTATAATAATAGTTCCAAAACCTATCTCATTGATCCTAAGTTGCTTTCGAATACTTAATAGAAACTGTTTTATCCCTAAAATTCTACCTTTTTTTTTAACCTATCGTTAATCAAATTTTTGAATTTTAAACTTTTTATAAAAATAAAAATGGAACGAAAAGTAAAAATGTATTTGACAGAAAAAGGTTTTTTGAAAATCAAATTGTCCAATGGAGGTAAAATTAAAATTACATTGGAAGTAACCGACACAAAAGGACTTCATGACTATTTGAAAACGATAATACCTCCCCAACAACCCGATCAGCACCTTGTTAATAGTTATTGTATTTTGTATGATAACAACAAAGGAAAAACATCCCAAAAAAGCATAGACAATTTTATATCGAAGGTATATCTACATAAAAATGTAAAATGGGTAGGCAAGTCTACAGACGAAAACTATTCTATAGCTATTGATAGAATTGTGAGCGAACCAGTAATAATTGATCCAAATGCACCCAAATTTTTTCCGAATAGTATAATAAAAGGCACTAGAGGTCCCAAAAGTTATGTAAAAGCTAGAGTTGAAGAAAATTTGCAATTAATCAACAAGGAAGATACGTATACAATGCAATGTAGTGTTTATGAAGAAGGTGAGCAAAGACAAAAATTTCGTATTGATCCAAAAATAACTGGGAATTTATGATTAGTAAACAACTATTTGATAGTATTAAAGTTAAGAGAGTAGTATTTGTACTGTTTTTTTTTCATCAATTTTATGCTATTGCTCAAGATCAAAAAATAGCTGATAGTCTTGTTGCAATTTATAAAAAAAATACACTTTCTAAAGTTGATAAAATGGAGTTGTTGCGGAATTTAGCTTTCAACGAAACCAATAATCTTGAATTATCAATGCAATATGCCGAAGAGCTCATTGCGTTGTCCAAAAAAGAAAAAAATTATTTGTACCTGTATAGAGGTTATAGTCAAAAAGGAAACAAACACAATATTTCTGGTGATTTTAACAAAGCTTTAGATTCTTATTTCAAAAGTATCGATGCCGCAATTAAAGCAAATTTTGTAACAGGAGAAGGGATGTCTTATACATGTATTGCAGATGTGTATTCAAATATAGGCAACTCTAAAAATGCTGAATTGTACTACGAAAAATCCATTCAAATATTAAGGGGAACAACTGATAGTAATTCTTTAGCTTTAGCCTTATTGAATGCAGGGGATGAATATTCTAAGAATTTAAAATTTAATTTGGCTCTTAATTATTTTAATGAAGCCGGAACTATTTTTAAGAAAGAAAAATATCAAATTGGTATTGCTTATACTCTAGGGAATAAAGGTATGGTTTATGCCAAACAAGGTAAAGATGATTTGGCTATAAAAAACATTACCGAAGCGATTACTATGCTAGAAAAACAAGAAGATTATTATGGAATTTCGGATTATCTATCTTCTATGGCTGATATTTATTTTAGTCGCAATGATTGGAATACGGCACTCAATTATTCCAAAAAAAGTTTAGATTTAGCTCAAAAACAAGGGTTGAAAGATCAAGTTCGTAGGTCCAGTTTGTTGCTTTCGGAGCTCTATCAAAAAACAGGAAATATCCCAGAATCGTATACTTATTATAAAAATTATATTGTCTATCGAGATAGTATCAACAATTTGGATGCGATAGAAAAAATGGCCGATTTAAGAACAAATTTTGAGGTTTCCAAGAAACAAACCGAAGTAGACTTAGTACAACAGCAAAAAAGAAATGAACGAATATTTACAATTGCATCTGTTTTATCATTAGTTCTTGTCTTTTGTATAACCGTTGGTTTGTTTAGAAGGTATCGATTTATAAAAAAAACCAATGTCATAATCGAAGCAGAAAGAAAACGTTCTGATGATTTGTTATTGAATATTCTTCCCGAAGAAACTGCCTTTGAATTAAAACACAACGGAAAGGTACAAGCCAAAAGATTCGAGTCGGTTTCGGTTTTGTTTACCGATTTTGAAGGGTTTACCCAATATGCCGAAAATTTGGCTCCCGAAAAATTGGTGGAAAGCATTGATTATTATTTTTCAAAATTTGATGCGATAATTGAAAAACATGATTTGGAGAAAATAAAAACTTCTGGTGATTCTTACATGTGTGCAGGTGGATTGCCTTTTGAAACCGATGACCATCCGCAAAAAATGATTCTTGCCGCAATAGATATTTTAGAATTTGTTGAGAATTCCTTTAGTGATAATCCGCTCCAACAAACCCGCTTCAAAATCAGAATAGGTGTCAATACAGGCCCAGTTGTAGCTGGAGTAGTAGGAACAAAGAAATTTGCCTATGACATTTGGGGAGACACCGTAAATATTGCCTCGAGAATGGAAACCAATTCAATTCCTGGGAAAATTAATATTTCCGAAAACACCTATCAGTTCATCAAAGATTCTTTTGACTGCGAATATAGGGGAGAGGTTGATGTAAAAAATAGAGGAATGATGAAAATGTATTTTGTAAAAGATAGAAAATTATTGCCTTAGCGGGTATTAATTTAGTTTTCAATTTTCTTCTCTGTATTTGTTCATAAATCTATTGTAGGGCATATAAGTTATGATTATCAATGTCATTCGCACAAATTGATACGAAAACCAATTTGCAACTATAGAAAAACGGTTGTTCTTTTTTTTAATAGTTTCGTAGGAGATTTTTTCACATTGAGAAATCACGTTGTTTAAATCGGATGCCAGTGTTTTGGCAAACGGTGTTGATTCTATTGCTACATTGGTTTCAATACTTCCAAAGGAACTCAAATGGTTCAAATTAAAAGAGCCAATTGTGGCCCAGTTAGCATCTACCAAAGCTACTTTTCCGTGCAAAACGGATGTATTCCATTCGTACAGCTCAATATTGTTTTGAAGAAGCGAAGTGTACAGATAACTGGTAGCTCTTTGCATGAAAGGGATATCGGATATTCCAGAAAGTATTAGTTTTATTTTTACACCTCGATTGGCTGCTTTTTTTAAAACTTTTGTAAATCTTCGACCAGGCAAAAAATAACACCCAACGATTATGATCTCTTTTTGTGCTTTTTGGATGGACTTCACATATGCCATTGCAATTTCATTGTTTCTTTTTAGCCAATCATTTTGGAGGATGCTAACAGTTGCTTTTTTGTCTAAATAGGAAACAGTCGGAAATTTTATATTTTTTGTTCTTTTATGTTTAAAATAAATGTTTTGGCATAATTGTTCTAGATGTAAAGCAGTTTTGTTATGATCTATCTGAATGGCGTAATCAAGCCAAGGTTTTTCTGTATTCGTGCCTTTATAATTGTTTGAAATATTGATTCCGCCTATAAGCGCAACAGTTCCATCGACTGTAATTATTTTATGATGCAATCTTCGGCCGATATAAAAATTATTACCAGAAAAAAAAGGTGAAAAGAATCGGATGTTAATACCTAAATGGATAAGTTCTTTAATGATTGCATTTGGGAACGAATAGGAGCCATAGCCATCAAGTAAAATATAAATCTTCACATTCCTTAGAGCGGCTTCTTTTAATGCATTTATAATTTCAATCCCAGTGTCGTCAAATTCAAAAATATACATTTGAAGGTGAATCTCGGATTGTGCATTTAAAATCATGTTTTTTGCACACAAAAAATAATCTTCTCCGCTGTGAACAAGAGTTATCTTTTCTGGGTATTTATCAATGTCTTGATACATTGGAGATTGTTTTTTTTGCTCTATCATTAGTATAAAATTAAAATTACTTCCCTTTAATTCTATTGACTAATGAGGAAATCCATTCATATTTTGATTCTTTAAATTTGATTCGATTCAAAGCTCTTTTATTTTTAGCACTTTTATTGAGGTTGAACTTAAAAGCGTAAGGCTCCTCTTTGGTAATATCCCAACCACTAACTTGACCAAAACGGATGTCATTAAAATAGACAACAGAATCTTCTTTTGAAATGAAATAGTTTCCTTTTGAAAGCTGCTTTAGGGTTTTTACTAATTCTTCCTTTTCAAACAGAATTAGTAGTGAGTCATTTCGTTCCTGTCTGTGGAAATCTATTTTTTTATTTTTATCAAAAATGGAGTAATAACCAATCCACGCCCCTTTTTTATCTCGCGAATAAGCCATCCACAAGAAAGTATTGAGTGGAGTAGGAGTTACGGTAAAATCATCCGAAATTAATTTTTGTTTTTTAAACGATTGTTCCATAACTTGTAACACATAGTTGTGGGTAAAGATGGCGAAAATTAAATAACAGCAGCTAATAATTAAGCCAATTGAATTCCATTTTGCTGTTCTTTCCGAATCTCTTTTTCTAATAAAAGGGACTATTACACCAATAAGTAATGGTATTGTATAAAATGGGTCAGCTACAAAAATAGTGTTGAAAGATAACCTATAATTATCAAAAGGTTCAAACAATCCGAGTCCATAACAAGTGAGGGAATCCAAGAATAGGTGAGAAAGTATTGCTGTAAAGCACAATCCTGTCAACTGTTTCCAGTTGTTTTTGTGCCACTTATAAAAAAAGAAACCCATTAAAAATGAAAAGAGTACAAAAAAAAACAAAGAATGGGTAATGCCACGGTGAAACAACAACTGCTTTGAATCACTTAGAAAAAGCACCCCTAATACATCAATATCAGGAATATTGCTCATCAAAGCACCATAAAACATAGCTTTTTGGCCCATTTTTTTTCCTAGAATTACTTCACCAATTGCAGCTCCCAAAAGTGTATGTGTTACCGTATCCATCTGTTATTGGTAGTTTTTCTAAAGTGTTTTTCAGCTGTATTTTTTCATTATAAATTTACAGTTTTTATACTATGATAGGATTGTTTTTCTATTAAGAATGAAACTTAGATTTATTATTCCAAATAACAAAGTTACTTTTATGATGCAATTGTGTATTCAATTTTCTATCCACCAATCATTACGGTTAGTGCTCCAAGAATAATTGTCCCGCCGTGTGCTGTTTGATCACCCATTCTTGCTGCTGGCATTCCGCCAATTAGTACTGTAGACGATCCTTTTACAATCGAATCGGGTGGGCCAACACAAACCAGCATGTCACCAACTCTTGCGGCAGGCAATCCTGCTATTAATACGGTTGGTTCGCCCGGACCAACTATTGGACCGCCAACATGTGGAATAGGAGGTAAGCCTGGTGTTACCATTGGACATTCGTGAAAATCTGTAAGTCTTGCTGCTGCTGGCATATCGTCTAGTTTATCATTACCATTGCGCCTTTCAGCGTTAATTCTATTCCTCCGGATACTTGTGCAGTTTGTCCGCCTTTAGCGACGTATTGCATTGCTGCAAATTCTTTTATATTCAACCCTTTTGTTTGAATATCACCGCCATTGGACTCAATTTCAATTCCTTGAGTTCCTTTGATGGTTACTTTTTCTTGGGCAAAAATATTTATGCTTTTTGGACTCGACATATCAATGCCGCTACTGGACATTACAACGCTGTTTTGGTTTTCATCTTTTATTGTAACTTGTTTGTCTTTATCGCTAATGATGATTGTGTTCTTATTGGGTGTGGCTACTGTCCAGATTTTATTTTCATCATCAAATTCAATTGAAATTCCAGATTTTGAAACGATGGCTTTCATTGAGTTTCTTTCGTTGGGTTCCAATCCACTAAAAGGTTTAATTTTCGAATAACTGTACAAGCTTCCCAAAATTACAGGAAAACGGGGGTCTTCGTTTAAAAAACCTAGTATGACTTCGTCACCTACTTCGGGCAAAAAAAAGGCCCCCGCACCACTAGTAGAATAAAAATTGGAAAGTCTTGCCCAAATACCCGAGCCGTTTGTATCAAATAAAGGGACATCTACGAGTATTCTATATTGAGAATCGGGGTCACCAAATAGTTGTTTGACTGTTCCGTTCAAAAGGCCTCGAGCTCCAGGCAAAAGTCCAGATGCTGGTGGCGCCATTACATCGGGTTCTTCTGTAAACCAATTTGGAGAAAGACCAAGACTCACTACGGATATCCAGTTTCCTTGAGATAGTTCATGAACAACACCGGAGATGAGGTAATCCCCATTAAAACGGTCTCCAAGCCCAGCAAAAGTCATGTATTTTCCTGGGTCAATTAAACTCGTACCTTGAAATTGGGCTTCGCCTATTATTTTAGAACACTCACTTTTTACAATTTGTGCTTTAGACCAATTGTTTAAATCGGCAGTTTCTAATGGTGCCGATGTTTGCAATTGAAAGGCAGAAAGACCAACTACTTCGGATAGCTTTTTTGTGGTTAAGTTGCCGGCTCCTGAATCATTTGGAGTAGCTTGACCATTTAGTAGTGTTTGATTTTTGAAATCCCATGAATTAGAAGTTACATTTCCAAGTTGAGTGATGGAATTTAATTTGGCATTAAATTCCATTAAATTGTCTCCATAAGTAACTGTAAGAACTGATGATGTATTGCTGTCAGGACTATTTACAGAAATTTTTCCATTCAATGCTTTGACGATTAATCCATTTGCTTCGGCCAGAGCCAAAATATAATCCCAGTCGGTTGTGTAATATTGAACCTGTTCGGGCCAAATTGTATTTGTAGTAGTTACATCAGCAGACAAATCGGAATACCCTCCAATAATAGACAAAATAATATCACTGTCTTTTTTATTGTTGTAGGTAATGCTTTTTCGACCCACAATCATTTTAACTGCTGGATCTCGGCATTCAACTTCTAGAGCTGAACCAATTATATTATCGATACGAAGGGATTGACTTGTAATTATTCCTTTAAAAATCAACTCATTTTTTGAATCATATCCTGCTTCAATACTAATTATGGCTCCAGGTAGAAATATAGAAGATGAACTAGCGTCAAACGTCCCCGTATTTGCTTCGCCATCCAGAACTACTATTTTGGCATTTGGGATTCGGTTTACTTTTTTTTCAATATGAACAGAAAACACTGACAGTGTATCCGGTATTGCATTCCCATTAATTTTTATAGAAAAGGAGGCAGTTCCACCACTAGATATTTCGCTTGTTGTACTCATTGGTTTAGGTAAAAAGATTAATAGTTGTAATTGGAGAAATTTAAAAATAGGAATAGGCCAGTTCTAATGATTCGATAATAATGGCACTTTCCTGTGTTTTCAAGTCAGAAATAGTAAATCTTACAGGATAAGCGTTATGAAAAGTCCATAGCATAATTGTTTGGTCGTTTGCATCGACTAAACTTAATGTTACATTGTAGGGTTGAATTGGATTCGATAGTCCTTGATCAATACAGCTAGCACACCAATTTATTAATAAGGAATCAACAGGTGCAATGGCTCTCTTGAGCACTAAGTTTTGGCTACTAGAAACATTTGGCAAACGGTACTTAAACCGATTTACTCCTCCGCTAGCAACTTCTTCAATACTTAATTCTTTTGAAATACCCGAAACTTCTTGGAAAGCAATATCTTGACCTTTAAAAGTAAGTTTAAAATAAAATCCTATCGGAAAATAATTATCCATTTGTAATAATTAATTGTTCGTAAGCAATTTCTATGGTATCAACAGCTACCTCATTTCCATCTGATTTTAGATCGGTACTGGTGATTTTTGTGGGCCATGCGTTGTTTAATGTCCATTGCATAGTTACATTTCCATTTTCGTCCAATAATTTAATAACAACGGTTATTCTTTTGATTGTATTCATCACTACTTGCTGATACCAATCCCAAAAAGTATTGTCATTCACAAAGATGCCTCGCTTCATAGTAACATTCCCGTATTTGGTAATGCCAGGCATTTTTACTGTAGAAAACAAAGGGCTATTCGTACTTCTATATTCTATTATTTGAGTTTCTACATCCATTCCAGACACTTCCTGGAAGGCTACTTTTGTAAGTTCTGTACCTAAGTCTACTTCAAATCTAAATTTTGGCATAGGCCATGATGGATCTTCAATGTTGTTTTTGTTAGTATTCATAAAAGGTTTTTATAAATTTAAAAAGATTGATTATCAAACAGTTTCCATTTGTTGTTGTAAAGTAATAACAATAAACTCAGCTGGGTGCGCAACTGCAACTTTTATACTGATAGTCATATAACCATTCAAAATATCGTCTGCAGTCATTGTTACTCCCAAACCGCAATCAACAGAAAAGGCGTCTGATGCACTAGCTCCTTGCAAACCACCTTGTTTCCAGACCTCTGTCAAAAAGGTTGCTATCATTGATTTTACAGCTTCCCAAGTATTCTTGTCGTTGGGTTGAAATACATAAGATTGAGCGGCTAGTTTGCAAGATTGTTCTATAAAAATCATTGTTCTTCGTACAGGAATATATCTCCAGTCTTGACTATTTCCATCCAAAGTTCTTGCTCCCCAAATTAGAATGCCAAGTTCGTTGAAAAGTCGTATTGCATTAATTGATTTTCCCGAAACAGCATCTGCGTTTAAATTGGCTTGTTGACTTTCGGAAATTTTAATGGGCAATGAAATGGCGCCAACAATTGATTTGTTTGCTGGAGCTTCCCAAGGACCTACTTGATTATCGACCATAGTAATTACACCAGCTATTGCACCACTTGAAGGAAGGATGCTTGCAATTCGAAGCACTTCTTTTGTGATGTACGTATACTCTAAACTAGCATTCAAAAGCGCATTATTGTTCTGAGTTGAATTTAATGTACTTTCTGGATTTTGAATATTTGCAATTATTGATGCTACACTAACGTTGGGCGTACTTGCAGGATTGATTATGGGGGCCAATTGTTTTAGATCACCACCGAATAAGTTGGTATAATCGATATCCTCATTATCCATGATGTCAGTTCCAATAAAAGGATAATATGCCATTCCGTAGTTCAGACCAAGTGATCCCGTATTATTTCTAAAATTTGAAATATCTTCAGTATATAAAATAGGGTCAGGGTCATTACTTCCAATAATATCAAAAATGCACATAGCGGTTTGTATTGTTGCACATTGTTGGAGCATTTCTTGCATAAGTGTTGCATTGTTGTCTACACTTAATAAAGTAGCTTCTGGACAAATGTATAATGTAGGCTCTGGTTCATTTTGTAATAAAGCAATACCAGCTAATAAGTCATTTAGTTGCACATTTGGATTTACTATTTGGGTGTCAATTTCCTTCGGCTTCTTAGACGAAGGTCCGTAAGTACCAACTGATACAATATACGCTTCACCACCGCCATTTTCATAAAAAAGCTTTACGCTATTGTACATATAATAAATTGTATTGGGGTCTGGGACTATAGAATAATAAGTTTCATCAATCAACATGAAATCTCCCTTTTCTGGTTCGTTTTTTTGTTCAATTAAGTAATATTCTGGGCAGTATTGTTTAGTAGGATTTGCAAGAAGCGGAGAATCGGGTATGCAAAATATGTCTTGAAAATCAAGGAATGAGGTGATTTTTACGGGCACATTTGTATATGATTTTCCTTCGTATACTGCTTGCGGTGTATAACCAATAAATGCTGGTACAGCCGTTGCAACTGCTACAACTGAATTTGGGAAAGCATTTAATTCTTGAATATAAACGCCTGGCTTTGGTTTATTTGTTAAGTCCATTGATTTGGTTTTGATTAAAGCTATACTATAAAAGAAATAAATAATTCCGTAATTCCTTGCGAAAGGCGTAAAATTGATTTTTTATTTTAAAAACACAACTAGTAAAAGTAATAAATTATTTACTGTTAATAGGGTTTCTTAAAGTTTTTATGTTTTTAATAAGTTGAAATTATATGAGTTACATCATAATTTTGTTTTGATACTCTTAAAAAATTTTAAATTTAAATTGTAAAAAAAAGTCCTAAAACAAGGAGTTGTTAAAGGACTTTTAAAAGTTTTTTTTATGAAATTTGTAAATCAATTATTTTTTAGAAAATAAATTTTGGACCACCCAAGCTGGACCAATCATCAAAAATTGAAGGTCTTTCAAGAATGATGGTTTTTTACCTTCTATGTTATGACCATAAAATTGACCAATCCAAGCGATAACGAAAACTCCGATTGAGAAAGCCCAAAGTGGCACAAACTGTCCTATATAATAATTTAGAATCAAACAAATAAATGAGAAAATGATAATCTTAATTGCCATTTCAACAGACAATCTGATGTAAAATATAGAAACAAATAGTAAAGCTACAAATCCCCAGTTTTCAATAATAGGTTGGTTTAAATGAAAAATTGAATTCAAAAATCCACTCGGAATACTCATCAATAAACCCAATACTGAAAAGAAAATGGCAGGAACACAAATATAGTGAATAGCTTTGTTTTTTGGGTTTTGGTGGCTTACAGCATATTCTTCAAACCATTGATCTAATGTTTTCATAATTATTTTTTTTTTACTAATTTATAAAATAATAATCAATAGATATAAAAGAACTAAAGTGTTTTTTCTAAAACTATAAATTCCAATGGTTCTTTGGAAATAATTGCATCAGTATCATTAAGCGGAAATGGCTCTCTTGCTCCCGTGTCCTCATAGCCATGACGTTTGTACCATTCAATTAATTCTTTCCTGATAGAGATCACGGTCATTACAATTTTAGGCAAACCTAAAGTCAAAGCATGAACTTCGGCTTCTTTTAGTAATATTTTTCCAATACCGCTATTTTGTAATTCTGGTGAAACGGTTAGCATTCCCAAATACAGTTTGGATTCTTTATTTACCAGTAAAACAGATCCAATGATTTGATTGTTTTTTGTGTATTTTAAAATGGTATTGCTTTTGTTTTGAATAACTTCTGATAATTCATCTAAAGTAATTCTTTTTCCAGATAAAAGGTTTGCTTCTGTGGTCCAACCTTGTTTTGAAGTTTCTCCACGGTAGGCAGAATTGATTAATTTTTCTAAAGAAAATACATCTTCTAGTGTTGCAATTGTAATCATAAAATTAATTGTAATCTTGTATTTGTATTAAAAGGGAATGATTTTCAAAGGTAAAAAAAACTACAACAAAATTAGCTTTGGTTGTAGTTCTTGTTTGTGCAAACTAATGAATTTAAAAAATCGCAGATTCGCAGATTTCTCTTTAAAAAAAATATGATTTTTGAAAACCCAATTAGCCTAATTCTTATGAAAGGGTTTAATTTATTATGACTGTCCGCAAAGTGAACTAAATATATTTTTCAGCCACTGATTACACAGATTTTTTACGCATTATTAAAGAAATTTGTATAAATCTTTTTAATCTATGGCCAACTTTTCCGTTTTGGTATTTTTCACGGATACTCATATAATTTATAATAAAAAATTTATCAAAATCTGCGAGTCTGCGGTAAAAAGACTCATGCGTTTCTTTATTAATTCTTTAAATTTCAATTTTGGCTCCCATAATTTTGAGAAATTCTCTTATAAAACTCGGATGAGCGGGCCAAGCAGGTGAGGTGACTAAGTTTCCATCTACAAAAGCCCCATCTACTGGAATGGATTGAAACTCTCCGCCAGCCAATGTTACTTCAGGACCCACAGCAGGATAAGCAGTTAATTTTCGTCCTTTGACAACGCCAGCTGCAGTCAGAATCTGAATACCGTGACAAATGGCTGCAACGGGTTTATTGGTGGTGAAAAAATGTTTGGTTATATCAAGCACTTTTTCGTTCAATCTCAAATACTCTGGCGCTCTTCCTCCTGCAATTACTAATCCGTCATAATCATTCACCTTGACATCCTCAAAACTATAATTCAGAGCAAAATTATGACCTGGTTTTTCGGTATAGGATTGATCACCTTCAAAATCGTGTATGGCGGTTTTTATAGTGTCTCCCTTTTTTTTGTTAGGACAAACGGCATGAACAGTATAACCCACCATTTCCAGCATCTGAAAAGGAACCATAGTTTCATAGTCTTCGGTAAAATCACCTGTTAAGAACAATACTTTTTTCATTTTATCTCAATTTTAAAAATTAATACCAGTTTTTTATTAAAACATCTTTATCAAAATTTTAAATTTTGACAAAGATTAAATAATACCAAACACATTTCTTAAATAGTTCAATCACAAATGGTGTAAGTTGAATCTGATTTTTATGTTTTTATAAAGTTATGAAAAAAGGATGTATAAAATTGATTTTTAGTTGTCTAACTTTTTTAAATTGTATGCTTATTGATCACTAGTTGTTGTGGTAGGAGTCGCAGTTTCGTTTGTTTTAGGTGGGTTTAAAATGTAATTTGGAGCTGCTTGTTGTATTGCTGGTTTATTGGCGGCTACAGGAGAATTTAATGGCGATCCTACAGGTATGTCACATCGATGGCCAGTTTGTCCGTGTGGAGGATTCATTCCTTTTGGAGTAGGAGGAGTTGAAATTGTTGAGGTTGTAGAAGGAAGTACTGTTACAGTTGGTTTAGAAGTAACTTGAGTTGTTGCAGTTTTTGCTGTTGTCACAGGAGTATTTAACGGTGCTCCAACAGGAATATCGCAACGGTGTCCTGGTTGTCCATGAGCAGGATTCATTCCTTTTGCAACTGCTACTGGAGTAGCTACGGTTTGTGTCTGAGTTGTTGTATTTTGAGGTGGTGTTGCTGGGTATAGACTTTGACTTTGGTTTGCTTGTGGGGCTTTTAGCGTTTGATTTTGTTGCTGATTGGCAACTTGATAAAAAGGAACAACTGCTTTAGGAGGTTGGTTTTCAGTTTCATTTTTGCAAGAAATCAATACAAATGCTATAATGAATAGGGGGGTAAATAGATTTTTCATGATTGGTTTTATTGGTTTGTTACAAATTTAGGATTTTAAATAATACATCACTGATTTCAGGTTTCGTTATTTTCATGGAGATGCGCCGTAA
Organism: Flavobacterium rarum (SeqCode); assembly: GCF_965234445.1. GTDB lineage: Bacteria > Bacteroidota > Bacteroidia > Flavobacteriales > Flavobacteriaceae > Flavobacterium > Flavobacterium rarum. Next base: position 75,707 of record NZ_OZ248505.1, read on the forward strand.
AGTGAAACTTGAAAAAACGGGACTTTCGGAAAAGTGTAAAATATATTTTTTCTCACTGATTACGCGGATTTTTTACTGAATTTATGCGCATTATTAATGAAATCTGTGTAAATCTTTTTAAACTGTGGCCAACTTTTTCGTAATAGTAACCGATACTAATATAAAAAAACCACAAAATAAAAGAAATTTACTTTGCGGTTTCTGATGATATAGAAACAATGATGAGTTGCGCAAATCTGTGCAATCTGTTTTTTTATTTAATCTTCTTCAATTTCAAATTCGGCATCTTTTTCCCAAATTTCCATTTCGCAAGGTTTGCAATTGAATTTTAGTTTGTATTCCAATTCTCCTTGTTTCAAAACCAAAGGCTCTTTTAGCTTGGTTTCCATCGTGTCTTTGTGGTATTTTGGACATTTAGCCAATTCGTATTTAATGCAATATTTAGTGGTCATTACCCGCGATTTTCCAGGATCCCATTGCAATTCAAATGCTTTTTCGATTTCGGTTACACCATGGCGCTCATAAAACTTACGAGCCAATTTGTTGGAAACATTATACATGAAATCCAATTTTTCTTCGGGATAAGGATGAGACGTTTTTTCGATTTTACGTTCTTCGCGTTTGTAATTTTTCAAACGAGTTTCCGATAATTGTTCGTAAACCGTTCTACGCATTTCATTGATTTTTGAAATGGGTAAAAACCAATTGTCTGAAAACTGAACTGAAATTTCATCGGCTGTATAAGGAGTAAAACCTGTTTTAGCCAATTGAGCTTTAATGTTTTCTTCGATAGATTGATTGTTTTTGGTTGGCTCTTTCGGATGAACCAATTGAACTGTACTCATATTCCCATCTTCATCGGTAGCTAGTAATTCAAAACCAGTTTCATTTTCGAATAATAGTAATGATGTACTGATTTTTCGAACAGCACTGTCTTCACGTTCTACGATTTTGATAAAAGCGGCATCATTGTTACGGTATATGAAAGTACCGTCTTTGATTTCTTTTAGCACATTTGGATAAGCCAAACCATTTTCTGCTTTATTGACATAGATACCTTCAGCTTCATTGTTGTCGTTAATGTAACACAAACCGTCTCCATTGTTTAAAATGTTTCCGTTTTCAATTTCATAGGCATTTCCGATGGTTTTGATTAATTTACCAATGTATTGTCCTTTTGATTTTGGGCTTTCCCATGAACCAATAGTGTCGTGTCGTTCATTTACAAAATAATCGGTATAACCACGATTAAAGGTACGGTTTAAAGCAGAGTCAAACGTAAAAGTACATTTTCCAGAAGAAGCTTTAGTGTATTTGTCATTATTTTCTAAGAAACTATCCAGTTTTTGTCTGAGGTAAGAAACATTGTTTTTTACATAGACAATATCTTTCAAACGCCCTTCGATTTTAAAAGAACAAACACCTGCTTCGACTAAATTTGGAATTTCGTTTGATACATCAAAATCTTTTATAGAAAGTAAGTGTGTGCTTTTGATTAAAGTTTCACCATGACCATCAATCAGGTTGTAGGGCAAACGGCAGTTTTGGGCACAAGAACCACGGTTGGCGCTACGTTCTCCATTGGCAACACTCATATAACAGTTTCCACTGAAAGAAACGCACAAAGCACCTGTTACAAAGAATTCTAGCTCTACATCGGTTGCAGTACTGATTTCTTTGATTTGGTGTAGGTTTAATTCGCGAGCCAAAACAACACGTTTGATTCCAGCATCGGCCAAGAATTTCATTTTGTCGGCATCTCTGTTGTTGGCTTGAGTACTGGCATGCAAAATGATAGGAGGCAAGTCCATTTCCATAATGGCCATATCCTGAATAATCAACGCATCGACACCAATGTCATATAATTTCCAAATCAGTTGACGGCAGGTTTCCAATTCATTATCGTAAAGAATGGTGTTCAAAACCACAAAAACGGGAACATTGTACAAATGGGCATATTGCACCAAAGCGGCAACATCTTCAATCGAATTGGTGGCATTGGAACGAGCTCCAAATTGAGGTGCACCAACATAAACGGCATCTGCACCACTATTGATGGCGGCAATACCATGAATTAAATCTTTTGCGGGCGCTAATATTTCTACTTTCTTCTTATTCATCAGTTGATGATCAATTTATTATTTCTAAAATGCAGTTTGCTTGAGTATTCTCAAAAAGCGTGCAAAGTTCTTATAATTATTCCAAGATTTCTAACCCAAAAGGATTTTTTTTAAAATGTAGTTCGTAAAACAGGTAATTATCTAAAGAAATAGGGAATAATGTAAAAGCCTTTTTAATTTTTTGTAGGCTTTATTCTTAAGTTTAAATTTTGATCGATTTTTAATTAATCAACTTCAATTCTCTAAACGCTTCTTTGGTTGCATTCATCCGAATAGCAGGAAAATCATCCATAGTTGCATTTTTCATTTCTACATTGGTAGCAAAAAAGTAAACGGTATTTTGTGTTTCCAAATAGCCTACAAACCAGCCATTATCCAAATCACTTCGCATTCCCCAGCCTGTTTTTCCACTTAAAGTATAACTTTCTGATTTTTCTATTAACATGATGTTTTTCAGTACATTTACAGTGTTTTTACTAATGGGAAATTTCGAAAAATAAAGCCTTTTAAGAAAATCAATTTGTTGCATTTGAGTTACTTTTGATTTCCCTGTCAGCCAAAAATTGTCTATGGTTAAAGTGTCAAAAACCATTCCGGAATAATTCAATTTTTTCAGGTAGGTTTTCATGCGCTTAACGCCAATTTTTCGAGCTATTTCTTGGTAACAAGGCACACAGGAAACTTGAAAGGCTTGTTTGAAAGTCAAATCTTGCTCCCACTTCTTGAATTTGCGTTTTTCTCCCTCCCACTTAAAAACAACCGAATCGTTTGCTATTACTCCAGTTTCCAAAGCAATAATCGAATTTGGGATTTTAAAAGTGGAAGCTGGAATGATTCCTTTTTTTGTCCAAGCAAAGTCATTTGAATAGTAAGTGTTGTTTTTTACATCATAAATTAAAATGGCACCTTTTACTTTTAGGTTTTCCAAGATGGAATTGAATTCCGGTTTTAAAACGGCAACCGATTTTGGGTTTTGGCTATAAAGGTTTACTGAACAAAGCAAAAACAGATACAACAGCTTTTTAATTTCTTTCATTTATGTTTGTAAGTTAAGGTTTAACATCTAGCTGTTTTGCGTTTTTTGCCAATAGTTCCATTATCAATTGCTTTTTGAATATAATGAGTTGCTTGTGGAACTTTGCAAGCGGTACCAAACATATCGACATTTACCGTTCCGATTTTTTGAGCTATCTGAATTGATTTTTCAGTTAATTCTTTGATGTAAATGCCAATAGCAATTACAAATGCATTCATAGTATGGCGTACTCGGTTTGGAGATTGATGAATTTTTAAAGCTACTTTGTCCAACAATTGACTGTATTTTTCAATGTCTAATGCCGTATCAGGATGCAAACTGGCATAATAAGATAAAGTAACCCAGCCTGCTGCTGTAATTTTTTCTTGATCGGATTGAATCCACTTTAATCCAAGTTGAAAACCAAAAGAAGTTTCGGCAGCTACCCAAGGAACGGCAAATTCATTTAAGTAATACCAATAAGCATTTTCGACCCATTCATTAAGTTCTGATTCGGTTATCTTTTTTTCGTCTGCCATTAATCCAGCCAAATACATGGCATCTGAGTTGCCAGTTTTATAAAGTTCTAATGACAATTCGTGGTTCTTTTTTGTTTTTTTTAGAATCTTTTTTAAGTCGGCTACTTTTACTCCAAAAAAAGGTTCTTGTGCCCCGTGTTTTAGCAATGTTTTTTTGGTTTGAAGATCTCCATATTCTTCCAGTTCTTTGAGAATTTCGGTTGCTGTCATACGATTTCAGTTTTAATAGTGTTATAAAAATTTCAGGATTTATTTTTTGAAAGAATTTCAGACCTGACTATTTTTAAAATTTCGGAATGATAAAAGAACGTTTTTTTTAAATCGGTTAGGTCATAGGTTGTATTTTCCAAAATGACAACAGTTGTTTTAGTTGCTGGAAAATAAAAGTTCATTGAAGCAAATCCGGGCGCAAAACCAGTTTGTCCCAGTTGGATCAAATTGTCTTTTGTAGTTACGGTACAACCATAGCCATAGTATGTTATTCCAGTAAGTGGATGTTGCCGTATGGCTCCTTCTTGTTGTGTGGTCATTGTTTTGAAAGTCGAATTTTTGAGCAGTTTGCCGCCTTGTAGATTTTGATTCCATAGTAACAAATCGGGCGCTGTAGAAACAAAGGAACCTGCTGCAGGCGAATTTCTGAAGCTTTTATATTCAATTAACAATTCTCCATTTTCTTGTTCGGAGTATCCTTTTGCCAACTTTTTGTATCCTTCATTATCGGGATGAAAAGTGTTTTTCATGCCGCATTTTTGGAACAATTCTTTTGATTGTGTAGCAAAGGATTTTCCCGAAGTTCGTTCTGTGATTTTTGATAATAATTCGTAACCTGTATTGGAATAGGAATAATTAAATTGCGATCCAACTTTGAACGCTGTTGGTTTGTCCAGTGCCACAATACCATGCATGTGGGTTAATAAATGATGAATTGTAACGGTATCTGACCATTTTTGTGTGAGTTTGGGTAAGTAGGTGTGTATGGGTTCATTTATTTTTAAATGCCCTTTTTCAAATTCTTGCAAAACCAAGACTGTAGTAATTTGTTTGCTTATGGAGCCTATTACAAATTGGTTGTTGATTTGTAAAGGGGTTTTCTTTTCAAGGTCTGAATAACCAACAATTTTGGAATATCTGATTTTACCATTTTGTGAAATTAGAATAATTCCGTTAAATGGTTTTGTTGTTTTATTCTGAATCAAAGAGTCAATTTTACTAGAATAGTCATTTGTTTTTTGTGAATGTGTAAAATGACAATTTAGCAATACAATCAACATTGACCAGTGAGTGATTTTCTTCATTTATAATTAATTTTTAACATGCTAAGCTACTGCTAATATATGTTTTAAATATAAAAGTGTAGTGTAAAATTTTTAATATAAAAGTAATTTATTGAATGATTTATTGGAAGATTATGGATCTGAACGCGTAAGGGATAGGCGCTAGCTACCGAAGTAGCGCAAATAGCCCGACCGCATTTGGGAAAGTGGCCGTATAAGCGGCATGAATATTGGGCCACTTTGCTAAATGGGGTTACGCCCAAATTCTGTTTGTAATTATAAAATTGTACTTATTGTTTAAATACTAAATTTTGAACCATACAATTTACTATTTTTATCAATTGAATCTACCTTTAAAACAAAGACAATGTTAACAGACAGCCTGCAAAACTTATTAGAAAGAGACCTAAACAAATTAAAAGCTGAAATAAATGCTTATCAAAATGAACAAAACCTTTGGAAAGTTGACAGAAATATTTCAAACTCAGGAGGGAATTTATGTTTGCATTTGATTGGGAATCTTAAAACGTATATTGGCTTTACACTAGGGAATATTCATTATGTTCGGGATCGGCCACTAGAATTTTCGAATGCCAATGTTCCTAGAGCCGAATTAATTGAGGCTATTGAGGAAACTCAAATTATTTTGAAAAAGACTCTTTCTGGTTTGACCGAATCACAACTTTTGGATGACTATCCTGTTGATCCAGGTAAGGAAGAATCTACTACATTTCAATATTTAATTCATCTTAGTTTGCATTTGGCGTATCATTTGGGACAGATTAATTACCACAGACGGTTTTTGGATATATAGTTTTTTAAGACTTGAAGATTATTTCAGTTGAAACTATTTATTGATCTCAGAAATAGTTAAACTATCTACAATGGTACATTTCGCGCTGACTAATATGTTTTTTTTTGCCACTGATTATTGGTATGAAGCCGTTTCAAAGATATTGATCCAAATCAAATTGTATTTTATTTTGCTGGCGAAAACCGACTCAATCCACCTAGAGAAATTTTTAAAAAAACACAAGCAGTTTTTTAAACTCGATTTTTTATGAGGGTTTAATATAATGTTACTTTTTTCTAATGGCAACATAGAATTAATGTAAATGGCTGTGTTGTAGATTTTTGTGTAATTGATTTTTTATTAAATTTGATGGAATCTTAAATCAATTATTATGTCTAGAAAAATTATTTATCTTTTAGGCATAGCCATTACCATTATTTTGGGTACGTTTTTGTACCAGAAATTTTGTTGTAATTGTTGTGCAGGTTACTCCAAAAGTAATTCGAAAATTGGAACTGAAACCACTCCAATTGGAAGTGCGAACTCTGTTGACACACTATCAGGTGAAATTAAGAATAGTGTTGATACTCTAAGCGTAAATTCAAAAACAAATTGGATTTCCGTAAAAGAAAAGTTTAATGCGAATCCACTAACACTTTATTTTGAAACGGCTAAGTCAAATGAAAATTTAACTACAGAGGAACTTAAAAAAGTAACCGATTTAGTTGATTATTCCAAAAATGTCGCCGATGCAACATTCTTGATTGTAGGCTATTCTGATAATGTTGGCAGTTATGAATCAAACATAATTTTAGGAAAAAATCGTGCGGAATTTGCCAAAAGCTATCTAGTGGAAAAAGGAATTGATGGAAATAAAATTACCACTGAATCTAAAGGTCCTGATGAACCCATAGCCGATAATACCTCGGATGTTGGAAGAGCAAAAAATAGACGTGCAGTTATTACAATTCAATAAACAAATTTAAAAAAAATATAATTATGAGCAATATACCTTGTATCTTAATACCAGCAATCGTTGGTTTAATCTGTGGAGTTTTAGGCTATTTAATTGGAAAAATGCTATCCAAGGGAGGAGATGATTCAGCAATACTGGCTATTCAATCTGAATTGGAAGCTTGTCGTTCCAACTCCAAAAGCTTAACAGCAAAAATTACTGCTTTGGAAAGTGAATTGGCAAATTCAAAATTAAAAATGGCTCAATCATTAGCAGCAACTGCTCCAGTTATGCTTTTTGATGCTGATTTGTATGCCTCTATTTTTGGTAAAAAAATAAAGCAAGATGATTTGAAAGTAGTTGAGGGAATTGGACCAAAAATTGAAGAGCTTTTCCATGCTGCAGGAATAAAAACATGGTTGGCTTTGTCTGAAACTTCAACTTCAAAAATGCAATCCATTTTAGATGCTGCTGGTGAGAGCTATGCAATTCATAATCCTGGAACTTGGGCAAAACAGGCTGCCTTAGCCTATCAAGGAAAATGGAAAGAACTTAAAGAATGGCAAGATGTTTTGGATGGTGGAAAAGAATGATTTTTTAAGTCCTTTTAACTGCATAAAAAAACTGGCGATTTGCCAGTTTTTTTATGCAGTTAAAGAATGTTTTTTTATTGTCTTGCTTCAGAAATGGTCTTGTAAGCTTGCGTTTTCATTTCTATAAAATTGTCCAAATAAGCAGTTTGGTAAACTACAAAATCGGATGCGTATTTTTTCTTATCAAGAGAAGAAAATAAATTCAATCGTATTTTTTCAATTTGTTTGTTGAATGCTATTTCGTCCAATTGCATTAGGGACTCGTAATCGAACTCCTCTTCGTTTTTGGCAAAAGTATTTACAAATTCGTTTTCAATAGCACCTTTTCCAGTAAATTCTGGAAGTTTTCCAGTTTGTTGAGCATCAACAGTTGTTTTTAAATCGTAACCATTGTTAAGATAAATACCATTTGGAAAAAGACTCGTAAGATTGCTTATGTAATATTTGTCGCTTTTTACATTCAAAGTGTCTTTCAAATTACCTTCTTGATCAACTTTTATGACTTTCTTGAAATTTGGATTTTTGTATGATACAATTACTAATGAATCGACAGCTTTATTGTTGATTTTTACTTTAAGAGTTGCATAGTTTTTGTTTTGGCTATTTGCGTAAAAAGAAACTAATAGGATTGCAACAATTGGTAATAGTTTTTTCATTTAATGTTTTAGATTTTATAAGTTTTTTGCAAAAATATTTGAATTTACTGGCTGAAATGTTAATCTAGTATTAAGTTACGATTAAGCCGTGTTGTGTTTTTATAAGTTTAGGAATTGATTTTTTAAACAAGACGAATTTGATTTAAGTTTTGTAGGTTTCACGTCTAGCCAAGTCTTCAAACTACGATTTAATAATCCTCCACAGCAATTGGTCTGTTATAAACAATTTTACTATCTATAAAAGTAGTATATACCAAATCCCCAATCAGAGTTTTCACTTCATTGGTTTTTGTATTGATGTTTATTTTGACAATTTGTTAGCCGTTAAGAGTTGCAGCATTAATAGTTCCTGCGTCGTCTGTTTTGTAAAGTACTAAGTCGTATGTTTTCTTGTTCAATTGTACAAGAACTTTATGGTTGCAAGGGACTATTTCCAGAGACATGGTTTCCTTTGTAGAGACAATTTTGCCATTTGTTTTTTTAACAATACCGTTTTTGGTAGTAGACGATTTTCTACTTGAGTCAGAAAGTCGACATTTGTTGTAACTATTTGTGCAGCATTGGCTTGTAAACCTATTGTAAGTAAAACTAAAATTAGTACCTTTTTCATTTTGTTGGTTTTAAGTATTGATTTCACATTGTTTTCAATTATGACGCGAAACTCATTTTAAATAAGTATGAAATACAAAATATATCGATAAAAAGTATTTTCATATATTTTAAATCAGATAAAACTGATAAATATTACATTTAAATCTAAACTGTTTTTATAGAATATGTATTGAAAAAAAATCATTGTTTGACTAAATCTTCTGGTTTTCCTTAAAATTTGTTAGTAAGTTGAGTGAGGGATAGACGGAAGCTACCGTAGTAGCCCATATAGCCCGACCGCAGTAGAGAAAGTGGTTGCATAAGCGGTCTGAAACTTCAGCCTCTTTTTCTACTGGGGTCACTCCCTAATGATTTAAGAATTAAGATTTAAGATTTTAGAATTAAAATTTTAGAACTAAGATTTTAGAATTAAGATTTTAGAATTTTATTTTTTATTATTTTTTTCAAATACTTTTTGCCCTTTGCTCTTTGCTCGTTACTCTTTGCTGTTTGCTTTTTACTCTTTGCTCTTTGCTCTTCAAAATTTCGTACTTTTAATGGAAATTCCAATCTCATGAATACTCCAATTCCAATTGACCGAAATGAAGCGCTGAAACGCTACAAACCCATTGATAAATTCACACACAAAGGCATTCAAGGACACGCTTTGCTCATTGGCGGGAGCTACGGCAAGATTGGTGCAATGTGTCTCTCTAGCAAAGCAGCACTGAAAACCGGTTGCGGGTTGGTATTTACTTTTGTACCAGAATGTGGTTACGAAATTGTGCAAATCGCCATTCCCGAAGTGATGGTTGTGACGGATGAACACGAAAAATACTTGACGGATATTAGTTTTGAATTGGAGGCCGATGCTATAGGAATTGGTCCTGGAATGGGTCAGAAAATGGCAACCCAAAAAGCATTCCATGATTTTCTTTCTAATACCAGTCTTCCCTTAGTAATTGATGCCGATGCGCTGAATATTTTGGCTCATAATCCGTCTTGGGTAGCACTAGTTCCTCCAAGAACAATTTTGACACCGCATCCTAAAGAACTGGAACGTTTGATCGGGAAATGGTACACCGAAGAAGAGAAGTTGGGTAAAGCGGTTGTTTTTTCGCTAGTAAACCAAGTGGTTATTGTTATGAAAGGCGCACCAACCTATATTATTGACGGCGAAAGTATTTATGAAAACACTACCGGAAACGCCGCCCTAGCCACTGCCGGAAGCGGAGATGTCCTGACGGGGATGATTACGAGTCTGCTGGCGCAATCCTACAAAGCTGTCGATGCGGCAATACTGGGTGTGTATCTCCATGGTTTTACCGCCGATATTTCTTTGCCCGAAACGGGTTACCAATCCTTTATCGCTTCGTCTATTATTGATCATATTGGAAAAGCGTATTTGAGTTTAAGCGTTTAAGATTGTTTAAGAGTTTAAATTGTTTAAAGGTTTAATTGTTTAAAGGTTAATTGCATGAAGGTTAATTGTTTAAGGTTTTATTGTTCGTAAAAAATTAAGGTTTCAATATTTAAGGGTTTGCGAAATTTTATACAATCATTTTTTCACTTGGCTACTCAGCCTGTTATTTTAATCTGTTTAAAATCCGTTCCATCCGTGTCATCTGTGTGCCATTTTTCCCCTAGGATATTACGGACATTCATTTAAATTAATGCGGCTAATATTCAGTTTTGTTAGTATTTATGCTATAGCCCGCGGTTTCAACGGTGGGTAACGATTCGAGGAACATTTTTTTAATATTGAATTTTCAAATTGCTCTCCTATAATTGAAACAGTTGGCTCTGGCATAATCAAAAAGTAGTTTTAATATCCGATACAAATCTTAGTTTCATATATGTAAAATTTATTTGTCGACGGTCATATATGGTATCTCCTTTTATTTGTTTTTGTTTGTTTGCAACAAACTAGTTGTTAATGGCGATTTCATAGCATCTTAGTAACTTAGGCTCTTCAAAAAGAATAGTTATTTGTAAGTTTGTAGATCGTAAAATTGTACCATGAAAAAACCACTTGAATTAAGAACCGTAAATGTTACGCGCTACATTTCGCCACTGCGGGAAGGTGGTTCGTTGCCCGCACTTGCCGAAGCGGATGATGATTTTAAATATGTTTTGAAATTCAGAGGTGCGGGCCATGGTGTAAAAGCCCTGATTGCCGAACTGATTGGCGGAGAAATTGCCAGAGTCTTGAATCTAAAAATGCCCGAATTGGTATTTGCCAATCTCGACGAAGCTTTTGGTCGCACTGAAGGTGATGAGGAAATTCAGGATTTATTGCAAGGCAGTCAAGGACTCAATTTGGCATTGCACTTTTTGTCGGGAGCCATAACTTTTGACCCTGTAGTGACCAAATTGTCTCCAGAATTGTCGTCGCAAATTGTTTGGCTTGATGCTTTTATTACCAATGTCGATCGTACGTTCCGAAATACCAATATGCTTATTTGGCACAAAGAATTATGGCTTATTGATCATGGTGCATCGCTATATTTTCATCATTCTTGGAATACTTGGGAAACACATGCTAAAAGTCCTTTTGCTCTTATAAAAGATCATGTCTTATTGCCTCAAGCCAGTGAATTGATAACAACAGATATAGCTTTCAGAAAGTTACTTACCAAAGAAATACTGCAGGATATTGTTAATTACGTACCCGAAGACTGGCTCCATTGGGAAGACAGCGAGCAAACTCCAGACGAAATCAGAGCCATTTACTTTCAGTTTTTATGGACGCGATTAAATCATTCAGAAATTTTTATAAATGAAGCCCAAAATGCAAGAGAAAAACTTATATGAATATGCCGTTATTCGCGTTGTGCCAAGGGTAGAACGAGAAGAATTCCTGAATGTAGGCGTAATTCTGTTTTGCAAAAGCGCCAAATTCATAAAAATGCTGTATTCTGTTAATGAAGCTAAATTGTTATTATTTTCAGAAGATTTTGATTTGGAACAACTCGAATTAAACTTAGCCTCTTTCCAAACAATCGCAGATGGAGGCAAAGCTGGTGGACCAATTGGCGAGTTTGACATTCCGTCCCGTTTTCGTTGGCTAACCGCTATCCGAAGCTCAGCAATACAAACTTCAAGACCGCATACAGGTTTCTGCACCGATTTGGATAAAACGATCCAACGTTTGTTTGAGGAATTGGTTTTGTAATTTATTACTAAAATAATTTTAACCGCAAGGGACGCAATGATTTTTTTAATTGAAAAGCGCAAGGATCGCAAAATTTTGCCAACTTTACGGAATACAGACATAGAGATTAAAATCCTTGCGCTCTTTGCGGTAAATAAAAGAGTTTGATAGAATTAATTCGTGATAATTTGTGGCTTAACTATTTAACCTCCAAAAAAATCAAGAAATCCCATTCAGGTGACGCGCAAGATGCACACCCATGCTAAAGCAAGCTTGGAGCAGATAACCACCCGTGGGAGCATCCCAGTCTAACATTTCGCCAATGCAATATTGATTTTTTAGCTTTTTCAATTCGAAGTTTGTATCCACGGCATTCAATGGAATACCTCCAACTGTAGATATAGCATCGTTTAGTGGTGCAGCATCAGTGATTTCTATCTTAAGTTTTTTAATATTTTGCGCAAGCAGTTCCGGATTCAGATACGTTTCTTTTGAAAGGTATTTTTTCAAAAGCCCAATCTGTGCTTCGGTCAATTTCAATTCTTTTCTTAGTGTATCGCTTGTTTTTTTTGCAGTTGAGTTTTTAATTTTTTGCTCCAAAATAGCACAACTTAATGTAGGCTTTAAATCCAAAAAGAGGGTGGCCTTTTGGTGGCTTTTCAACTCCTTCCGAATTTGCGGACTAAGTGCATAAATCGCGTTGCCTTCCAAGCCGAAACGGGTGATAACCGCTTCGCCTTTTTGACATTTATCCAAACAGCTAATGGCTATATTTTTTAGCGGACTGCCTTCATGTTCCATAATAAAATCTTCAGGCCAGTGCACACCGTACCCACAATTTGAAGCCTGAAAAGGGGAGGTGTCAATTCCTTGTGCTTTGAATAGATCAAGCCAGGAACCATCAGAGCCTGTTATCTTCCAGCTGCCTCCGCCCAAGGCAAAAACGGTATAATCAGATTTGATTTCTGTGTCGGTATTAAAAACAATATTTTGGTTGCTGTTCCAACCAGTCCAAATGTGTTGGTATTGTATGTCAACGCCTTGCTTTTCGAGAACAGCTAGTATTGCGTTGAGCACCGCAATGGGTTTAATACCACTTTTAGGATACACCCTTTTGCTACTGCCTATGTAGGTTGGAATCCCGATGGTGTCCATCCATTCCCGAAAATCCTGGTTGTCTAAAGACAGTAATGCTTCTTTTAAAAAATCAGAAGGGGTATATCTCGCAATGAGTTCATCAATGGGTTCCGAGTGGGTCAGGTTGAATCCCCCTTTTCCAGCCACCATAAATTTCCTTCCCAAGGCTTTGTTTTTCTCGTAGATAGTGACTTTAAATTTCTGATTATCCAAAAATATGGCGAGTAAAAGTGCTGCAGGACCTCCTCCTATAATTGAAACTGATTTTTTCACGTTGCAAAAATAGGTTTTGTTTTATCTATTAACTGGGATATCTGGGTTTTTATTGGCTATTTTGGTTCCCGAGCCAAAATATACTGTTATTTTTAGAATTTGGGCGTAACTCCAAAGCAGAAGATTTCGTTTATGATTCATCTATCTGCTGGCTTTGGGTTGGGCTTTTGGCTTTATTCCCGATATAAAAACTATGGCTAAAAAGCCTTGTTTTTATAAATTGGGAGATTTCGCCGCAAATGAAATTCACTGAACTCCAAAGAAAATGATTACAATGTGAGGTAATCCCTTACGAGAGCTTCATGTTGTGGAAGAAATAATGGTTAAAAAGGTGGATACCTTACAGTATTTTTACATATTTAAAAGGTGTTTTCTTAATCTTTTTTAATATTTTCCTTTTAAAAAGTGTGATGTGTTGCATTTATTCATTTGAAATAGTGTGTTGAATTACATTTATTCATTTGAAAAAGTGTAATTTTGCCTTGATGTTAATTTAATTTGCTGTTTATGAAAAGATTGTTGATTCAGGAGATGATTATCTGGAAGAATACTAAAAATAGAAAACCATTAATCATTCAAGGTGCAAGGCAAGTTGGAAAAACTTGGCTCATGAAGGAATTTGGAAATCAAGAATTTGAACAAGTTGTTTATCTCAATTTTGAAAGCAGCAGCCGTTTAAATAATTTATTTTCGGCCGATTTTAATATTGAAAGAATTATTGCAGTGATTGAAATAGAAACCAATCAAAAAATTATTGCAGAAACTACTTTACTGATTTTTGATGAAATTCAGGAAGTCGAAAAAGGATTGACCGCTTTAAAATATTTCCAAGAACAAGCACCACAGTATTATATTATTGCTGCGGGGTCATTGCTTGGTGTTTCATTGCAAAAGAATAATTCTTTTCCTGTTGGAAAAGTTGATTTTATGAAATTGTATCCAATGAGTTTTATGGAATTTCTCTATAATGGCGGGCAACAGCGTTTGTTAGAACAAATAAAATATAAAAATTGGGAACTGATCAGTTCTTTTCATGAACAATTAATTGAGCAATTGCGATTGTATTATTTTATTGGAGGAATGCCCGAAGTTGTATTTAATTATTTAGAAAACAAAAGTCTAGAATCGGTAAGAGCTTTGCAACAAAAAATTTGTATTGGTTATGAGAATGATTTTGCCAAATATGCTCCCAATGAAATTGTTCCGAAAATAAAAATGGTATGGAATTCCTTGATTAGTCAATTAGCTAAAGAAAACAGAAAGTTTATTTATGGTCAAATTAAAAAAGGGGCAAGAGCCAAAGATTTTGAAATGGCGATTAACTGGCTAGTTGATGCTGGTTTGGTTTTAAAAGTAAATCGGATTGAAAAACCAACAATGCCGTTAAACGCTTATGCTGACTTTGATTCATTTAAATTATACTTTTTGGATATTGGATTGCTCAATGCCATAGGTAATTTGGATCAAAAAATAATATTGGAAAGCAATTCCATTTTAACAGAATACAAAGGTGCGTTAACGGAACAATTTGTATGTCAGCAATTAAAAATTAAAACTGAAATTTATTATTGGACAGCTCCAAATGCAACTGCTGAATTAGATTTTATTTTTCAACAGGATAATGAAATTATTCCTGTTGAAGTAAAAGCGGAAGAAAATTTAAAGTCTAAAAGCTTGAAAACATTCGTTGAAAAATTTGAAAATAAAAATGCGATAAGAACTTCCATGAGTAAATTTAGAACAGAAAGTTGGCTTACCAATGTTCCTTTATATGCAATAGGCGAAATTGTTAGCTAATTTTTTTTTCAAAAAAAAACCACTCAAATTTCACTAATCAACAGCAAAACTTAAATGGTCTTTTATGACTTATGGGATTTAAAAAATAACTACTTCGAATTCAAAAAAGCCTTCAACTCCTCATAACTCGAAATTTTAACGCTTACTTTTTCTTTATTCATTACGCTTTCTATTTGTTTCGGCAGAGGCATAGTAACGCCCAAAGCAGGTTCTACTACATCCAAAAACTTGATAGGGTGTGCGGTTTCCAAGAAAACACCAATCGCGTTGGGTAAGTTTTGCAATTCTTTTTTCAATCCCAAATACCCTACAGCTCCGTGTGGTTCGGCGATATAACCTCTTTCGTTATAAATGGCTTTTAAAGCCACTAAAGTCTCTGCATCGGTAAACGTATAAGAGCTAAAATCTTTTTTGAATTGCTCCAAATCATTTTGATACATCTCTTGAATACGAATGAAGTTACTTGGATTTCCAACGTCCATAGCATTCGATATCGTAGCTATCGATGGTTTTGGGTCGTAAATTCCGTTAGCAAGGAATCTAGGAACGGTATCATTTACATTGGTAGAAGCTACAAAATGCTCAATAGGCAATCCCATTTTCTTGGCAATGATACCCGCGCAAATATTTCCGAAATTGCCGCTTGGACAAGAGAAAACTAATGGTTTGCCTTGACTTTTTAACGCTTTGAAAGCAAAGAAAAAGTAAAACATTTGTGGCAACCAACGCGCAATATTAATAGAATTGGCAGACGTTAATTGAATGTGGTTCAGGCTTTCGTCCAAGAACGCTTTTTTGACCATGTCTTGGCAATCGTCAAAAACACCGTCTACTTCAAGCGCTTTTATATTTTGACCCAAAGTCGTTAATTGTTTTTCCTGAATGTCACTCACTTTTCCGGAAGGGTAAAGAATTACAACATCAACACCTTTTACACCAAGAAAGCCACTGGCTACAGCACCTCCTGTATCTCCAGAAGTCGCTACAAGAACGGTATTTTTGCTTTCGGCATTGTCTTTGTTGAAATAGGCGAGGCAACGGGACATAAAACGCGCTCCAACATCCTTGAACGCCATGGTTGGACCATGAAATAATTCAAGGGAATAGATTCCGTTTTCAACTTCTACCAATGGGAATTCAAAACAAAGCGTTTCGGTTATGATTTCTTTTAAAGTTTCGGTTGGGATTTCGTCACCCACAAATTGTTTTATCGCTTCATAAGCGATTTCTTCATGAGATAAACTTTCGATAGCATCAAAAAATGTTGGCTCTAAAGGTGTAATTGTTTCTGGAAAATACAATCCTTTGTCGGTTGCTAATCCTTGTATTACCGCTTCTTGAAAAGAAACGTTGGGTGCATTATGGTTTAAACTGTAATATTTCATTTTTAAAATTTTTCACACGAATTGCACTAATTTACACGAATTATGTTTTTACTGTTTTGTGAAATTTTACTCGATAAAAATTCGTGCTAATTCGTGAAATTCGTGTTTATATTATTGATATTCCTTCGTCATTAACTTTGGAAACGTGAATTTCATAAGGCAAATTCATTTCTTCGTAAACGGCGCACATGGCTTTGGCAATTTTGTCGGCGTTTTCCTTTCCTTTGCTTAAAGCAAAAATAGAAGGGCCTGAACCAGAGATTCCCGAACCTAAAGCTCCGTTTTCGTAGGCCGTTTGTTTGATTAAGTCAAATCCGGGAATCAACATGCTGCGAACAGGTTCTATTATTTCGTCGTGTAAGGAACGTCCGATCAAATCATAATCCTGAGTGTACAATCCGGCTACCAATCCGCCCACATTTCCCCACTGGGTAATGGCGCTTTTTAAAGAAACGGTTTGCTTCAATACCGAACGCGCATCCGATGTTTTCAGTTCAATTTGAGGATGAACTACAGTAGCATACAATTCAGATGGACTTTCAATTTTGATGATATCCAAAGGATTCGAACATCTTACCAAAGTGAAACCTCCCAAAAGGGCAGGGGCTACGTTGTCGGCATGGGCATTACCGCTGGCTAATTTTTCGCCTTGCATGGCAAATTTCACCAATTCTTTTCTGGTAAAAGGTCGTCCGAGTAACTCATTAATTCCAAATACAGCACCCGCCGAACTGGCAGCACTGCTTCCAATTCCGCTTCCAGCCTTGATGTGTTTGTAGATCTCGATTTCAAATCCAAATTCCGTTTCTACTTCTTCCAGCATCGCCAAAGCAGCAACACCGGCCACATTTTTTTCAGTTTCCATTGGTAAATCGGCACCAAATATCTTAGTAATACGCACTCCTTTTACATCTGATTTACGAATAATCATTTCATCGCCAGCAGTCGCTAAGCAAAGACCGAGTACATCAAAACCGCACGAAAGATTCGCAATAGTGGCTGGGCAAAATATTTTTATTTCTTTCATTTTTTTTAAAGTTTCTAAGTTTCTGAGATGCTAAGTTTCTAAGTTTTTGAGATGACTTAACATCTTTGATTCTAAGTCTCTTATCAGCTTTTTAAGATCCTATGTTTCTGAGATGGCTTAGTATCTTAGATTCTTAGCATCTTAGCAACTTTTTTATATATTTCCTATTCGAATAACATCGGCAAAAATTCCTGATGCTGTAACTGCAGCACCCGCACCCGCACCTTTTATCAATAACGGCTGATCTACGTAACGATCTGTATAGAATAAAACGATATTGTCTTTTCCTTCCAAATTGTAAAAAGGATGGTCTTTTGGAATGAATTGCAAACCTATGCTAGCTTTTCCATTCTCAAACTGAGCGACAAATTTTAATCGGCTTTCTTTTTGATTGGCTTCTGCCAAAATGGATTCAAAGTGTTTGGCGTGTTCTTTTAATGAAGCGAAAAAAGCATCGTTATTTGTAGTTTCCATACATGCTGCAGGAAGAAAAGATTTGTTTTCAATATCTTCAATTTCCATTTGGTAACCGCTTTCGCGAATCAAAATAAGAATTTTTCTGGCAACGTCAACTCCGCTCAAATCAATCTTCGGGTCTGGTTCTGTAAATCCTTGAACTCCAGCTTCTTTGACTACGTCATGAAAAGTATTATTTTCATCAAAATTGTTAAAAATAAAGTTTAAACTACCTGACAAAACGGCTTGAATTTTATGTACTTTATCGCCAGATGCAATTAGGTTTTTTACAGTATCTATAATCGGTAACCCAGCTCCAACGTTAGTTTCAAAAAGGAAAGGTGCATTGAATTTACGGGATAAACTTTTTAGGTTTTTATAATTGTCATAAGCAGATGAACAAGCAATTTTGTTGCAAGTTACTACTGCTACATTTTGTTTTAAATACTGCTCGTAAGTTTTAGAAACTTCTTCGTTGGCAGTAATATCAACAAAAATACTGTTGCGTAAATTGAGTGCTTTTACATTTGATATGAATTGTTCTTTATTGGCAGTTTCTCCTTTTTCAAGAAGCGATTGCCATTCTTTTAAAGGTATTCCATCTTCATCAAAATACATTTTTCGGGAATTGGAAACTGCAATAACTCTTAAGTTAATTCTTAAATTTTCTTTTAGGAATTTCTTTTGCTGGTGGATTTGTTCAATGAATTTCTCTCCTACATTTCCAACACCCATTACAAATAAATTTAACTGCTTTGTATTTTCTTCAAAGAAGTTTTCGTGCAAAGTGTTTAGTGCTTTTTTGACATCTCTTTCGTTGATAACAACAGAGATGTTTCTTTCAGAAGCACCTTGCGCAATCGCACGTATGTTGACATTGTTTTTTCCTAAAGTACTAAACATTCTACCGCTTAATCCTTGATGGTTTTTCATGTTTTCACCTACCAAGGCAATGATGCAAAGGTTTTGTTCTACAATACAAGGATCTATTTTGTTTTGTGCAATTTCTATTAGAAAAGCTTTGTTTATGGCAATTTCAGCTGTATCAGCATCCGAATTTAAAATACCAATGCAGATTGAATGTTCCGATGAAGCTTGAGTAATAAAAATTACGTTGATACTTTCATTCGATAGTACTTCGAATAATCTTTTGGATGAACCAGCAACACCAATCATTCCGGAACCTTCCAGAGTGATCAAAGTAATGTTGTCGATATGAGTTATTCCCTTTACCGGATTGCTTTGAGGAGAAACGGTGTTAGAAATCAAAGTACCTTCGGCTGTTGGCTCGAAAGTATTCTTGATATAAATAGGAATGTTTTTTCTAAGAACAGGCTGAATAGTTGGCGGATACAATACTTTGGCACCAAAATGAGACAACTCCATCGCTTCTTGGTACGAAATTGTGGCAATTGGCTGTGCTTGTTTTACAATTTTAGGATTCGCAGTAAACATTCCGTTAACATCAGTCCAAATTTCTAAATCGCTTACATTCAAAGCTCCCGCTATTATTGCTGCTGTGTAATCAGATCCTCCACGACCCAATGTAGTATTGATTCCATCTTCAGAAGTGGCAATGAAACCTGGCATTACTACTACTTGATTATCATTGGAAGCGAAAAATTGAGCGATCAAATGATTTGAAACTTCAAAGTTTACTGTTGCTTTTCCAAATTGATTGTTGGTCTTAATCAATTCACGACTGTCTTTGTAACTGCTGTTTTTTAGCTTTTGTTTTAAAGCCTCGGCAATAATATAAGAAGATAATAATTCTCCAAAACTCAAAATAGTATCTAAAGTTCTAGGGGAAAGTTCTCCCAACAAAAAGCAACCATCCAATAAAGTTTCCAGATGGTTTATGATTCTTTTAATATGGCTCAACAAACCGCTTTGTTCGCTTACTGGAATAAGTTGTTTTAATGCCTCTAAATGTTTTTTCTCAATTTCTGCAACGATGTCTTTAAAACTTTCATCATTGGCAGCCGCTTTTGACGCCGCTAATTGCAATAAATCGGTTACTTTACTTAAAGCGGATACTACAACCACAAGCTTTTCATCTTGGGCTTTGTTTATTACTATGTCTAAAACTAGTTTTATGTTTTCTGCATTGGCTACCGAAGTGCCGCCAAATTTTAATACTTTCATATGCTGGTTTATTATGGAATAGAATCGTCATTTTTATTTTAAAATAAGACGATGTATATTGTTAGTTTGTTATTAATGCAAATGTCTTTTATACACCCAAGACTTTCTTTCTTTTAAGAAAAAAGTGCTTTAACTGGATTATATGTAAAATGTATACCCCTAAGGGGTAGTAGTTGTAGTAGATGTAGTTGTAACAGCAAGTGCAACTCTGATTTGAGTTGTTATCGAAGGATGATATGTGCTGTTAATTTTCTTCATTTTGATTTTTCAAAAGTACTGTTTTTTATAAAAGAACAAAGCATTTAAGGTTCTTTTTACGAATAGTTTAATAATTTAAATCATTATACCTTGAAAATAAACATTGCATAAATTATTTCTTTGTTTGTTGAGATTACTCTTTTTTTAATCTGAGGATTTAGCTTTATTAAGTCATGGATAAAGTTTGAAAACAAAGGTATTTGGGTTTTAAAAATAATAGATTGTTTGAGTGAAAGCATAAATGTGGTGAATATTGATACAAAATGAATCATTGGAGTAGGGTCTAGGTTTTATTTCGAATCAATTATTAAATAATCCTTAAAAAATATTGCTTTTTAATATTGATTTGTTGAATTTTGGACTCTTAAAATCAAATGAAATGAGCATACTTTAAATTGGACACTGGCACCAACTATGATATGCGAATTCTATATGACCTATAAAAAAATCAATAAAAATCTACATATAAAATGGAGAATACACATTATATAAGTACAAGCTTACTTTCTTTCGAAGAATTAAACGAGATTATTTCACATCATAAAACAATAGCACTTTCAGATGAAGCAAAAATAAATATTCAAAAGTGTAGAGACTATTTGGATGCAAAAATGGCTTCGCATTCGGAACCTATTTACGGCATCAATACTGGATTTGGTTCTCTTTGTAATGTGAAAATATCCAATGAAAACCTTTCAAAACTTCAAGAAAACCTTGTGAAATCGCACTCTTGTGGAACTGGTGAAGAAGTCCCAAACGATATTGTTAAATTGATGTTGTTGTTAAAAATTCAATCGTTGAGTTATGGTCACTCAGGAATTCAATTGCAA
The DNA here is from genome assembly GCF_965234445.1 of Flavobacterium rarum (SeqCode). Lineage (GTDB taxonomy): Bacteria > Bacteroidota > Bacteroidia > Flavobacteriales > Flavobacteriaceae > Flavobacterium > Flavobacterium rarum. The sequence continues at coordinate 96,705 of NZ_OZ248505.1, forward strand.
ACGGTAGAACGATTGGTTAATTTTTATAATAATGATATTCTACCTATAATATATACTCAAGGTTCTCTCGGAGCTTCTGGAGATTTAGCGCCCTTGGCACATTTGTCGCTACCGTTATTAGGTGAAGGTGACGTTTGGTTTGAAGGTAAAAAAGTGCATTCGAGTGAAGTATTAAAACATTTTGGTTGGGAGCCTATTGTTTTGAAGTCCAAAGAAGGATTGGCGTTGTTAAACGGAACTCAATTTATGAGCGCTTATGGTGCTTATATTGTAATGAAAGCCAATAAGTTCTCTTATTTAGCTGATTTAATTGGAACTATTTCCTTAGAAGGCTTTGATGGAAGAATTGAGCCATTTAATGAGTTGATACATTATATACGTCCACATAACGGTCAAATTGCAACTGCCAAAAGAGTAAAAGATTTTCTAAACGGTAGTGAGATTATTGAGCAATCCAAAACACATGTTCAAGATCCGTATTCTTTCCGTTGTATTCCACAAGTGCATGGTGCCTCAAAAGATGCCTTTGACTATGTGAAAAAAGTATTCAAAACCGAAATTAATTCGGTTACAGACAATCCAAATATTTTTGTAGAAAGCGATCAGATTATTTCTGGTGGAAATTTCCATGGTCAGCCTTTGGCTTTAGCGCTAGATTTTATGGCAATTGCTTTGGCAGAATTGGGAAGTATTTCTGAACGCAGAACCTATCAATTGATTTCAGGTTTACGCAACCTTCCTGCTTTTTTGGTTGACAACCCAGGGCTGAATTCCGGATTTATGATACCACAATATACCGCAGCTAGTATTGCAAGTCAAAATAAACAGTTGGCGACTCCATCAAGTGTGGATAGTATTGTTTCAAGTAATGGTCAGGAAGATCACGTAAGTATGGGAGCAAATGGAGCTACAAAATGCTTGCGTGTAATGGATAATTTAGAACGTATTTTGGCTATCGAATTAATGAATGCCTCCCAAGCAATTGAGTATAGAAGGCCTTTACAATCAAGCAATTTTATCGAAATGTTTTTAAAATCTTACAGAGAAGAAGTTCCTTTGGTAAATGAAGATAGGATCTTACATTACGACATTGAAAAAACGGTAGCTTTCCTAAATAGTTTTCAAATTGAAGAAAATTTATTAACATTAGCTTAACATTAGCATTAAATAATGAAGTAATTTTGCACTACTAAAAAATATACAAATGTCATTAAATAGTATTTTTCAATTTTTAGTCCCGAAGGACAAAAAATTCTTTCCTCTTTTTGAAGAAGCGTCAAGTAATTTAATCGAATTAGCTTCAATTTTGCACGAAGCTGTAAACCTTCCTTTGAAAGAAAGAGAAGCTTTGTTTGTTAAAATAGATGAATTAGAACAAAAAGGAGAGGATATTACCCGTCAAACTAATCTGGAATTGAGCAGAAATTTTATCACTCCTTTTGATAGAGAAGATATTTATGCTTTAATTACTTCTATTGATTATGTTGCCGATTATCTTCATGGAGCAGCAAGTAGAATGCGTTTGTATCAAGTGGATAAAATCACAAAATCAATACGTAAAATGACAGAAATCAATCTAGAAGCCTGTCAAAATATTGATATAGCGGTTAAGGAGTTGAAAAACTTGCATAACATGAAAATGATAACCAATGCTTGCGCCAAAATCAATAAGTTGGAAAATAAATCAGATATGGTGTATAATAAAGCTGTTTTTGAGATTTTCGAAAATGAAACGGATGTCAAAAACATTATTAAATATAAAGAAGTATTGTCAGTTTTAGAATCTGCAACTGATAAATGTAAGAGTGTTGCCAGTGTTTTAGAATCTATTACAGTAAAACATTCTTAATTTAATTCTTATTCAATCTAAGATATAGATATGACTTTACTCTTAATTATTATTGTTCTAGCCTTAATATTTGATTATATTAATGGTTTTCATGACGCTGCCAATGCTATTGCTACTGTTGTAGCAACCAAGGTTTTGTCTCCATTTCAAGCAGTTGTTTGGGCTGCTTTTTTTAATTTTTTAGCATACTTTGTATTTGGTTTTGGAGTAGCTGATACGGTTGCAAAAACGGCTAGTACTATGGATATCAATCTAGTTGTAATTCTAGCGGGTATTATTGCTGCAATTATTTGGAATTTAGCGACTTGGTGGTTAGGTATTCCTTCTAGTTCTTCGCATACTTTAATAGGCGGATTTGCTGGAGCAGCTATTGCTCATGCTGGTTTTGGTGTAGTTTCATGGTACAAAGAAGGAAAAGATGGAGGAATGCCTTCAGGTGTTTTAATTATCGTAGCTTTTATTGTTTTAGCTCCATTGCTGGGGGCGTTGATTTCTTACTTGATGTCTATTTGGTTGCTTAATGCTTCAAAGAAAAGTATTTTTCCAAAATTGTTTACTCTTGCATTAATGGGATTGTCTATTTGGTATATTTCAGGACAATTAATTCCTTTTGAAGAGATAGAAAAGCCTCGATTTGATTCTCCTTTTTTGAGTTTTATTTTTGAAAAGCACAACATCAAATGGTTTATTGTTGCTTTTATTATACTTTCTATGAGTCTTTTTGCTCTTATATTTAGTAGCTTAAATTTAAGTCAATCAAATTCAGCTCTTAAGAAAATGCAATTATTATCCTCTGCAGCCTTTAGTTTAGGACACGGTGGAAACGATTCTCAAAAAGTTATGGGTATAATAGCAGCTGCTGTTGCAGTTTATATCAATACAACGGGTCATGGACAAGTTATGCCAGATTGGTTAAATGTAGTTCTTCCAGATGAAGATAAAGGTATAAAACCCGAAATGCCAGCTTGGATTCCCATAGCTTGTTATTCTGTTATTGCTGCGGGTACACTCAGTGGTGGTTGGAAAATCATAAAAACAATGGGGTCTAAGATTACCAAAGTAACTTCTTTTGAAGGTGTTGTTGCAGAAACTGCAGGAGCTTTAACATTATATTTTACAGAACATTTTAAAGTTCCTGTAAGTACCACGCATACTATTACTGGTTCTATTATTGGAGTAGGGATAACAAAACGTGTTTCTGCTGTTCGTTGGGGAGTAACTGTTAGCTTAGTTTGGGCTTGGGTATTGACTATACCAGTTTCAGCTCTGTTAGCCGCTTTGATTTACTATATACTGAGTGTGTTCGTAAAATAAAATACACAAGATTTAAAAATTTAAAAACCATCAGTAGTTGCTGATGGTTTTTTTATGCCTCAAAGAAAAATATTCTATTGTGAAGTTAAATTGTATTCAGTTATTTTTTTAGAAGCATAACATTCCGTAATCAAGAAGATCAGTCCCGCTGTTCACAGTATCTTTTACCCCAAAACCTGGGGCAAAAGGATACTTGCTTCCATCGGGGCTAAACCACAAATTTAGTTTTATATTCAAATTTTCCTCCAAAAAAAAATCTACTTAAATAGGAGTTTAGAGGTAATATGAAAAAAATTCAAAATTAAATTTTGAAATAATTTTAGTTCCCTTGCATTAAATTTTTATGATTTTTTCTGCGTTTGTAATGGGTTTGTTTTAAAGTTTTGTCTCCAGTAATAATACTAATGTTTCCGTCAATTTCAAGCATCGCTAGTTTTATATCCTTGAAATATTCAACACCATGCTCTCGCATAGCTTCTTTTAATTCATCCGAAGTGATGTTTAGTTTGCTTAAAATTTTAAAATCTAAAGCTCCATTGTGAATCAGGATTTCAGGCTTTTCAAGCATAAATTCGCTGAATTTTTTATAGCGGAACATCAACTTTTTTAATACGAAGTTAATTGCGAATAATACTGTAGCAGCAGCAATACCTCCCCAAAGCGTAGTGTTATTGCCTACCATCGCATTTTGTACCGCATTGCTTATCAATAATATTAATATTACATCGGCAGTGTTGAGTTGTGATAATTCTTTTTTACCAAAAATACGTAAGGCAACTACCATAAATAAATATACAGCAGCACTGCGAACGACAATGTCTAGGTATGGATTCATTTTTTTTAGTGATCAGTGTTCAGTTTTTAAGTGTTCAGATTAAGAATAGAAAGCAATTTTTTTACTTGTTTTTTAGCTACTTAGCAACGAGCCTTTAAGTAAAATCACTGAATACTAAAAACTGAATACTGATTACTTAATTTTAAAGTTCTTTTCAATAGCTTTTATCATTTCTCCAGCAATGTCTTTGTTGGTAGCACCTTCAATTCCTTCCAAACCAGGTGAGGAATTGACTTCAAGTAATAATGGCCCTTTTGCCGAACGAATGATATCTACACCAGCTACTTTCAAATCCATAGCTTTGGCTGCTTTAATTGCTATTTTTTTTTCTTCAGGTGTAACTTTAATTATTGATGCAGTTCCACCAAGATGAATATTGGCCCTAAATTCACCAGGCATAGCTTCTCTTTGGATAGCGGCTACTACTTTTCCGTCAATTACAAAACAACGAATGTCTTTTCCATTGGCTTCTTTGATGAATTCTTGCACCAAAATATTGGCATTTAAACTTTTGAAAGCATTAATTACACTTTCTGCTGCTTTTTTGGTTTCGGCCAATACAACTCCTTTTCCTTGAGTTCCTTCTAATAATTTTACAATTAGAGGAGAACCGCCAACCATTTTTATTAAGTTGTCTGTATCCAAAGGGGAGTTGGCAAAACCAGTTGTTGGAATGTCAACACCATGATTTAGTAATAATTGTAATGAAAACAACTTGTCTCTCGATTGTGTGATTGCAGTAGAGGAGTTTAGGCAAAATACTTTAAGAGCCTCAAATTGTCTAGTTAAAGCACAGCCATAAAAAGTTATACTTGGCCGAATTCTTGGAATAATGGCGTCAAACTGATTTAATATTTTTCCGCCACGATAATGAATTTCTGGGGTTTTGGCATCCAATTTCATGTAGCACTCCTTAATATTTAAAAAATGCATTTCATGTCCTCGCATTTCTCCAGCTTCCATTATGCGTTTGTTACTGTATAATTCTGGATTACTAGCCAAAAGACCAATGCGCAATCCTGAACTAGCTTTTTCCGAATTAACATACAATTCTTTTAAACTTTCGGGAGTAGGTTGTCCTAAAAGATATTTTTGTTCTGGATCTACCAAAATTCTCCCACTCATAGCTTCGCGTCCCAAAAGCATCCTGAAACCCATCGAATCTCGATTTGTCAAAGTCATTTCGATTGGCCATTTCGAATCGCCTATAGCCAGATTGGTCTGGATAACATAACGATGTTCTCTAAAACCACTAGAGCTTTTTACAATACGCTTGTCAACCAAAGGCGCTTCGCAATGTATAACTGTTTTTATGTTGTTTTGAATAGGGTTAATGTCAAACTTAACCCAATTGGCTTCGTTTTTTATAAAAGGAGCAATGTTGATTGCATGAAGAGCAGATGTTTTAGCACCTGAATCAACTCGTGCTTTTATTGTTGGAATTCCTAATTCTGGAAAAGAGCACCATTCTTCACTACCCAGTATAACTTTATTTTGAAGCATAAAATAATTTTAGTTGAAATTTTATAATAGTATCAAATGTAAATATTTGTTTTTAAAAAATACGATAAATTCATATAAAGAATAAACCCGTTATGTTATTAAAACGTAACGGGTTTGTAAATATGTGATTTGATCTAAATTATTGATTTGTAGGCTCTTCGGCTTGATTTGAAGGTTCTTCTGCTTTTTGAACTTTTACAGTCAATTCTTGAGCTCCTTCTTCTATATCCATAAAGATTTCGTCACCAGAAGTTATTTTTGAAGTTATAATTTCTTCAGCAAGTGCATCTTCTACATATTTTTGAATGGCTCTTTTTAGTGGCCTAGCTCCAAATTGCTTGTCAAATCCTTTATCTGCAATAAAAGCTTTTGCTTTATCAGAAAGATTCAATTGATAGCCAAGTTCTTTAACACGGTCAACTAATTTTTTTAATTCGATTTCGATAATTAAATTAATATCTTCTTTTTCTAATGTATTAAACACAATCACATCATCAATCCTATTTAAAAACTCAGGTGCAAATGTTTTTTTCAAAGCGTTTTCAATGATACTTTTCGAATTGTCATCAGCTTGTGCTACTTTGGCGGCTGTTCCAAATCCAACTCCTTGTCCGAAATCTTTCAATTGACGAGCTCCAACATTTGAAGTCATAATGATAATAGTATTCTTGAAATCAATTTTACGTCCTAAACTGTCAGTCAAATATCCATCATCCAATACTTGTAACATCATATTGAAAACATCTGGATGTGCTTTCTCAATCTCATCTAGCAATACTACACAATAGGGTTTTCTGCGAACTTTTTCGGTTAATTGGCCACCTTCTTCATAACCAACGTATCCCGGAGGCGCTCCAACTAATCTTGAAATTGCAAATTTTTCCATGTATTCGCTCATGTCTATTCGAACTAAAGCATCTTCGGAATCAAATAATTCTTTGGCAAGAACTTTGGCCAATTGTGTTTTTCCAACTCCGGTTTGTCCCAAGAAAATAAACGAACCAATTGGTCGATTAGGATCTTTCAATCCTGCGCGATTTCTTTGAATTGAACGGGCAATTTTTAAGACTGCTTCGTTTTGACCAATTACTTTGTTCTGAATTAATTCTGGTAACTTAGCTAATTTGTTGCTTTCAGTTTGTGCAATACGGTTTACAGGAATTCCAGTCATCATAGAAACAACATCGGCAACATTATCTTCAGTTACAAGAATTCGATTGTTTTTTGAATCTTCTTCCCATTGTTCTTGAGCTATAGCTAAATCTTTTTCTAACTTTTTTTCGTCATCTCGTAGTTTTGCAGCTTCTTCGTATTTTTGTTTCTTAACTACAAGATTTTTTAATTCACGTACTTCTTCCAATTGACGTTCCAAGTCCAAAATTTGTTTGGGAACATCAATATTGGTTATGTGTACTCTAGATCCTGCTTCGTCTAACGCATCGATGGCTTTGTCCGGTAAAAAACGCTCGGACATATAACGATTTGTTAATTTTACACAAGCTTCAATTGCTTCTGGTGTATAAGTAACATTATGGTGATCTTCGTATTTGTCTTTTATGTTGTTCAAAATAGTAATTGTTTCTTCAACAGATGTTGGTTCAACAATAACTTTCTGAAAACGTCTTTCTAAAGCGCCATCTTTCTCGATATATTGACGGTACTCATCCAAAGTAGTAGCTCCGATGCATTGAATTTCGCCTCTTGATAAAGCGGGTTTAAACATATTTGATGCGTCTAGTGACCCTGTAGCACCACCTGCACCAACGATAGTGTGGATTTCGTCAATGAAAAGAATGATATCGTCATTTTTTTCCAATTCATTCATAACCGCTTTCATGCGTTCTTCAAACTGTCCACGGTATTTTGTTCCGGCAACTAAGCTTGCCAAATCAAGTGTTACCACTCTTTTGTTGAATAAAATACGAGAAACTTTCTTTTGAATAATTCTCAAAGCAAGTCCTTCTGCAATAGCTGATTTACCAACACCAGGTTCACCAATTAATAGCGGATTGTTTTTTTTACGACGACTTAGAATTTGAGAAACACGTTCAATTTCTTTTTCACGTCCAACTACTGGGTCAAGTTTGCCTTCTTCAGCCATTTCTGTTAAATCTCTTCCAAAATTGTCAAGTACTGGTGTTTTAGATTTTTTATTTGATTTGTTGGCTGGGTTATTAAAATTACCTTCTTTAAGACTGTCATCTTGTCCTGAATCATCATTGTATGATTCGTTTTTTGGTAAGTTTTCTAAAAATTCTTCTTCGTTTGGAGTCATATTAACGTATTGTTCTTTAGCTATATCATAATCTATTTTAAGTTTATTCAATAACTTGGTTGTAGGATCATTTTCATTTCTTAGGATACACAGTAACAAATGTGCAGTGCTAATAGAAGAACTTTGAAAAACTTTTGCTTCTAGAAAAGTAGTTTTCAAAGCCCGTTCCGCTTGACGAGTAAGATGTAAATTTTTCTTTTCTACACTCACTTCTACTCTTGGGCTTGCAGGACTTAATATTTCTACTTTCCTTCGCAAATGATCAAGGTCAATGGATAGATTATTCAGAATATGAATTGCTTTTCCATTACCATCTCTTAGTATTCCCAACATTAAATGCTCGGTACCTATAAAGTCATGCCCTAAACGTAATGCCTCTTCTTTACTATAAGTTATTACGTCTTTTACTCTAGGTGAAAAATTATCATCCATATTTTCTATGTTTATTGTATTGTAAATTTAGTAAATAAGTTAATGAAATACAAAAATCATACCTTAAATAACTAGTTTGGCTAATTGACAAAAAAATAAATAAATTTAAAGTTAAAGTACACTTAATTTATTAACCGAATGACAACAATAATTTGTTAATAAATCAAAAAAAAATATGTTTATTTATAAGTGAAAACATATTGAGAAAGGTTATATTAGCGGGATTTTTTAAAACAAAATAATTTTAATTTAAGAATATATTATGTCTGAAGGAGAAAAGTTAATTCCTATTAACATCGAAGATGAAATGAAAACAGCTTACATCGATTATTCGATGTCAGTAATTGTATCCAGAGCGCTTCCAGATGTTAGAGATGGCTTGAAACCAGTACATCGAAGAGTATTATTTGGAATGCATGATTTAGGGGTTAACTCAAGATCTGCACACAAAAAGTCCGCCAGAATTGTGGGGGAAGTTCTTGGAAAGTATCACCCGCACGGTGATACATCTGTTTATGATGCCATGGTTCGTATGGCTCAAGAATGGAGTATGCGTTATTTGTTGATAGATGGTCAAGGTAACTTTGGTTCTGTAGATGGGGATAGTCCAGCAGCCATGCGTTATACTGAGGCTAGAATGCGTAAAATTTCGGAAGAAATCTTGGCAGATATAGATAAAGAAACAGTTGATTTTAAACTAAATTTTGATGATACACTAGAAGAACCAACAGTAATGCCAACTCGTGTTCCTACTTTATTGATAAATGGAGCAACAGGAATTGCAGTAGGTATGGCTACAAATATGCCTCCTCACAACTTAACGGAAGTAATTAATGGTACTTTGGCCTATATGGACAATAATGACATTGAAGTTGATGAGTTAATGACACATATCAAAGCTCCAGATTTTCCTACTGGAGGAATAATATATGGTTATGAAGGAGTTCGTGAAGCTTTCAAAACAGGAAGAGGAAGGGTAGTAATGCGTGCCAAAGTTGGATTTGAAGAAGTTGACGGAAGAGAAAGTATTATTGTTACCGAAATTCCATACCAAGTTAACAAAGCAGATATGATCAAACGTACTGCTGATTTAGTAAATGAAAAGAAAATTGATGGTATTGCTAATATCCGTGATGAATCGGATAGAAACGGAATGCGTATTGTTTACATCTTAAAACGAGATGCTACACCAAATGTAGTTTTGAATACGCTATATAAATTTACACAATTACAATCTTCTTTCAGTGTAAATAATATTGCTATTGTAAAAGGTCGTCCACAAATGTTGAATCTGAAAGATCTGATTCATTATTTTATTGAACATCGTCATGATGTTGTGACTCGCAGAACGCAATTTGAATTAAAGAAAGCAGAAGCAAGGGCACATATATTAGAAGGGTTGATTATTGCTTCAGATAATATTGATGAAGTAATTGCATTAATCAAAGCGTCGAAAAGTACAGAAGAAGCTAGAGAAAAATTAATCGAACGATTCAATTTGTCGGATATTCAATCTCGTGCTATTGTAGAAATGCGTTTGCGTCAATTGACTGGACTGGAACAAGATAAGTTAAGATCAGAATACGAAGAAATCATGAAGTTAATTGAGCATTTAAAAGCTTTATTAGCAGATGTAAACTTAAGAATTGCTTTGATTAAAGAAGAATTAACTGAAATTCGTGATAAATACGGTGATGAACGTCGTTCTCAAATTGAATATTCAGGAGGTGATGTAAGTATTGAGGATTTAATTGCTGATGAAAATGTTGTAATTACAATATCGCATGCAGGATACATCAAACGAACCAATCTTTCGGAATACAAAACACAAAATAGAGGTGGAGTTGGGCAAAAAAGTGCTGGAACAAGAGATCAAGATTTCTTAGAGCACATGTTTGTTGCGACAAATCACCAATATATGATGTTCTTTACTCAAAAAGGAAAATGTTTCTGGATGCGTGTTTATGAAATACCAGAAGGAAGTAAAACTGCTAAAGGTAGAGCAATTCAGAATCTTGTAAATATTGAAAGTGATGATAAAGTGAAAGCTTTTATTTGTACTCAAGATTTAAAAGATAAAGACTATATCAATAGTCATAACCTTATAATGGTAACTAAAAAAGGACAGGTAAAGAAAACTTCTTTAGAGAAGTATTCTAAGCCTCGAGTAAATGGTGTTGCTGCAATTACTATTAAAGAAGGGGATGAGTTGTTGGAAGCTAAATTAACCAATGGTGAAAGTCAGATTATTTTAGCAGTTAAATCCGGTAAATTAGTTCGATTTGAAGAAACCAAAACACGTCCGATGGGAAGAACGGCCTCTGGAGTAAGAGGTATTACTTTGAAAGATGATTCTGACGAAGTGATAGGTATGGTTACTGTTGATAAAGATAATATTAACGATTCCCAAATCTTAGTAGTAACTGAAAATGGATATGGTAAACGTACCAAATTGGTTGATGAAGATGGTGAAGATGTTTATAGAATTACAAATCGTGGTGGAAAAGGAGTTAAAACACTAAATATTACAGAAAAAACAGGAACACTAATTTCTATAAATGCCGTTACAGATGCAGATGATTTGATGATTATCAATAAATCTGGGTTAACTATTAGAATGGCTATTGAAGATTTACGTGTAATGGGACGTGCTACTCAAGGTGTTAAATTGATAAATCTAAAAGGGAAAGACTCTATTGCAGCTGTTACCAAAGTTATGAAAGACGATGTGGCTGAAGTAGTTGTTGACGAAGATGGTAATGTTATAGAAACAGATGCTATCGAAAGAGTTAAGCCTATTCTAGAAGTTCTAGAAGATGACGGAGTTATAGAAGAAGAGGAAGAAGACGAAGATGAAGAAGTAGAAGAGGATGATTCAGAAGATGATGATTCTGATGATGAAGCTTAAATAAAAGAGAATAGAATAATAAATAAAAATAGATTAATATGAAAAGTAGATATGTAATAATAGCGTCAGCATTATTTTTATCAGCAGCAAGTTTTGCTCAAAAAAATGAAATAAAAGCAGCTGAAAAAGCTATTAAAGGAGGGAATTCTCAAGAAGCAATTACAATTTTGAATGGTGCAGAATACTTAATGACTAATGCTCAAGAAGTAGAAAAAGCACAGTATCATTTTGTAAAAGGTAATGCATATTTGGATTTGGCAAGTAAAAATGTAGAAGAAGGTAAAAATTTGAGTCTTGCTGCAAAGTCGTATCAGGAATTGTTAGAATTAGAAAAAGCTTCTGGTAAAGTTAAATATTCAACACAAGCAGCAACTTCAATCACTGAGATTAAGGGGAAATTAATAAATTCTGCAATTGCTGACACTAAAGCTTCAAAAGATGCTGACGGTGCTAAGAAATTGTATGAAGCATATATGTTGGATAAGAAAGATACTATAAATCTTTATTATGCAGCGTCTACTTTTGTAAATGCAAAAGACTATGATAATGCACTTAAATTGTATGAAGAGTTAAAAGTATTAAACTATTCGGGTAAAGCAACTTACTATTACGCAGTTAATAAAGTGAATAGTCAAGAAGATTTTTTTAACAATGCAGCGGATAGGGATCGTTTGGTAAAAATGGGAACGCATGAAAAACCTAGAGACGAAAAAATATTGTCAAAAAGAGGAGAAATATACAAAAACGTTGCTTTGATTTATGTTCAAGAAGGTAAAATGGATCTGGCTAAAAAAGCAGTTTCTGATGCCAGAAAAGCAAATCCAGAAGACACTTCTTTAATTCTTACAGAAGCTAATTTATATCTTGAATCTAAAGATATGGAAACCTACAAGAAATTAATTTCTGAAGCATTAGAGAAAAATCCAAACGACGTTGATTTGATTTTTAATCTTGGAGTTGTAAGTGCAGGAGCTAAAAATAATGTAGAAGCTGAAAAATTTTATAATAAAGTTATCGCATTAGATCCAAAATACATTAATGCTTATATTAACATGGCGGCATTGAAATTAGACAATGAAAAAGTAATCATTGACGAAATGAATAAACTAGGTACTTCAACTAATGATATGAAACGTTATGATGTATTGAAAAAACAAAGAGAAGATTTGTTTAGAAGTACTATACCTTATCTTTCAAAAGCTGTAGAATTAGAGCCTAAAAATACGGATGTTGTAAAGACATTGTTGAATGTTTATAGCGCTCTTGAAATGACTACTGAATATAAAGCGTTGAAAGCAAAAATGTAAATAAAATAGAACTAATAAAAAAAATCCTGCATGATAATTATCAATGCAGGATTTTTTTATTGTATTAATTTTCAAGAAGAATTGAAATTATTAGATCTTATACCAAACACATATATAAATTAGTCCAATTATTTATCCTCAACCCAAACTCTCTCCCCAAGACAAGCGTATGATTTGTTTTGCCGCAGATTCGCAGATTTCAAATATAAGTTAATCTATAAATTAGCCACTTACAGCGGAATTAGCGCGAATTAATTTCTTTAAAATTTTATTTTTTTTAAGGAATATTCTGCGTCCCGATAAATATCAGGAGCGGTTGCTTTTTTTACTATTGCTCTCCAAATTAGAATGGGCCTTTGGACTATATAGTATTTGTGTTTGGTATTAAATGAGCTTAGTTTAACCCAGATTCCGCATTAGAAATCTACTGCATCTGAATTCTTTTTCAAAACCAAGAACTTTTTTCACGTTTTATATTTTACATTGGAGTTCAAGATACGCTTCGCTTGATTCTCCTATTTTTAAATTCAAAATACGAAAGTATTACATCTTCAAAAATAGTCCGTGAGCTCTTGCTTTTATTGAATAATTCAGTTTCGTGACGAAGTCTAATGCGGATTCTAGGTTTGAGTTTTTAATATTATGCTTTTATTTGATTATGGAAAATAAAGCATTTCGGAAATTTGTAGTTCCGTTTAATAATTGGAAATATTTTTGGATAAAAGATTAATCAATTGATGAAGGCTGTTTTATTTGATAATTGAAAATCAGTACAAAATATTTGAAATTTCTTTCCAAATTCCACCATTTATATTTTAATTACGAAATCGTTATATTAAAGTTAAAAATTTACGGCTAAATTAGTTGTGTAGTCAAATTTTAATTTTATTTTAGAGCAAAAATTAAGCTATAAATAAAATTGCTTTAAAAAAAACAGCACTGTAGTTTTAATAGTGTTAATTGTATAAATAATATTTTATGTGTTTGAAAATTACAATTAATTTATTTTATTTCTTACATTGTTTACAATTTAATGATTTATATGTTAAATAATTGAAGATAAATTCACAATAAAAAAGTTTGTACTAAGAATGAAAGGTAAACCCCAAATTAAATAATTAACAATTAAACTTAACCCCGATGAAAAGAAAATTTCTAATGCTATCAATAGTATTATTGGTAAATGCTGGAGTGTATGCTCAAAAAGATCAAATTAAAAATGCTCAAATTGATTTTGGTAGTGGAAAGTCGAAAGAAGCATTAGCTACATTAAAATCAGCCGAATATCTTATTATTAACGCAACAGATGAAGACAAGTCAGATTTTTATTTTTTGAAAGGAAATGTTTTAAAAGATTTGGCTTCGAAAAATATTGACATGTCTAATAATTACACATTGGCATCAGGAGCTTATCAAGAATTAATTAATGCTGAAAGTGAGTCAGGTAAATTTAAATATACCTTACAGGCTAATGCATCTTTAAGAGAGATGAAATCATCACTTGTAAATGGAGCGGCCGATGATTATGGAGCTGGTAGATTTAAGGAGGGTTCGGAGAAAAGTTATAAAGTGTATTTATTCGATAAAAAAGATACTCTCAATTTATTCAATGCTGCGTCCTCTGCCATGATGGCCAAAGATTACGATTCAGCTATTAAATATTATGAAGAATTAAAGAAAATTAATTATTCTGGGAAAGGTGTTATTTTTTATGCGTTTAATAAAAAAGCAAAAGTTGAAGAATCTTTTGTTTCTTCAAGTGTTAGAGATGCTGCAATAAAAGCTGAACTTTATGAGAAACCTAGGAATGTAAATTCTCCCTCTAAAAAGTTAGAGATTAATAAAAATTTGGCATTTATTTATTTAGAAAAAAATAATTTATCAAATGCCGAAATTTGCTACAATAAAGTAATTGAGATGGATCCTAATTATATTGATGCCTATATTAATCTTGCTTATGTGAAATTAGAAGGGAAAAAAGTATTTGTAGATCAAATGGCTGCGTTGGGAAATACGCCTCAAGAAATGGATCAATATGATAAATTAAAAATTAAAAAAGATGATTTGATAAGAAGTGCTATTCCTTTTTTAAAGAAAGCATTAGTAATTGAGCCAAAGAATCAAGATGTACTGAAATCACTAATGGGTGTTTATAGGGCATTGGATATGACAAATGAATATAATGCTTTAAAATCTACTATGTAAAAAACTTTACTTTTAAATAAAAAATGCTAGATGATTTCTAGCATTTTTTATTAGTATTAACCCGTTGGGTGAAATTATTTTTTACCGCATAGAAACATAGAATTTATAGTTCTTAAAAGAAAGAGATAGACGTTTTACTATTCACATAGCTATTCTATGTGTGAAATAGTACTATTTCTATTTATTCTTTGCCTATTCAGCATTAATCTATGATTCTATGTGGTTAATTTTTTATTTTATTTGAATTTCACCCAACGGGTTAGTATTAATTCTTTTTGATTATATAATTTTTTTAATTACTCTAAGTTTATGGGTATGTTTGTTTGTTTCTGCATTGTAAATACCTAAATGGTCAATACGATCTATGCGTACTTTGCCACTAGCATGTATTATATAGTTATTTTCCATAATAATACCAACATGAGTAATATTCCCCTCTTCATTATCGAAAAAAGCTAAATCACCAGCTTCACTTTCTTCAATAAAACTTAATGATTCTCCTTGTAAAGCTTGTTGAGATGCATCACGAAATAATTTATGCCCATTTAGCTTATAAATCATTTGAGTGAATCCTGAACAATCAATTCCAAATGGTGTTTTTCCGCCCCATAAATAGGGAGCGTTTAAGTACATAAATGCAAAATTCAAGAGATTTTTCTTGTTTTTAACACCGCTTATTTTTGTTCCTTCAAATTCAAAGTTTGAAGTATTTATTTCATTATAATTTAAAAAAGATAATGAAGCACCCAAAGGTATTGGCATTAATAAGTTTGATGGTCCTGTAATATATTCAATTAAATCTGCATTTAGAATAATAGCTTCTGAGGAGATTTGATTGTAATTTGATTCAGATATTTGTTGACACTGTTTTGAGTCTATCCAGCCTTCATAATTATCAAATTGTAACTTAATTCGAAACCATTGTTTTTGCTGTTCCAAAACTTCAAAATGTTCTCCAAACAAAACTTGAGAAACAATTTCGCTTTTATCGCTAGCTTCTGCACGAAGTGGGATTATGGCTAAATTACAAATTCCAAACATTTATATAAATTAGAAATTAGAAAATACGAATTGAAAATATTGGCAAAATTAATGATTTTCAATTCGTATAGTTTAAAAAAAAGTGTTTTATTCCTAGGTAAAATAAATTAAATTATTAAATATTTCTTTCAATAACAATTGCTGATGCGCCACCACCTCCATTGCAAATAGCGGCAGCACCAATTTTACCATTATTTTGTTCTAAAACATTTAATAAGGTAACAATAATTCGAACACCAGAACAGCCTAAAGGGTGTCCTAATGAAACTGCGCCTCCATTTATATTTACTTTGTCATTCGGTAAACCTAGTATTTTAGCATTGGCTAATCCAACAACCGAAAAAGCTTCATTAAATTCAAAATAATCAACATCATCTATAGATATTCCAGCTTTTGATAATGCTTTCGGAATTGCTTTTGCAGGACTTGTAGTGAACCATTTTGGTTCTTGTGCTGCATCTGCATATCCTTTTATGAAAGCTAAAGGTTTTAGACCTAATGATAATGCCTTTTCTTCTGACATTAAAATTACAGCAGCTGCTCCATCATTTATTGTAGAAGCATTGGCAGCAGTTACAGTTCCGTCTTTTGTAAAAACAGCATTTAAGGTTGGTATTCTATCCAAAGAAACATTAGTGTATTCTTCGTCTTTTGAGAATAAGATTGGTTCGCCTTTTCTTTGCGGAACAGGAACTGGGACAATTTCATTATCAAATTTACCTTCATTCCATGCTTTAGCAGCACGCTCATAAGATTGAATTGCAAAATTATCTTGATCTTCTCTTGTGAAATTATATTCTGTAGCACATAAGTCTGCATAAACTCCCATTGCATTATTGTCATATGCATCTGTAAGGCCGTCTTTTTGCAAACCATCAACCATTGTGCTTGGTCCAAATTTCGTACCATTTCTCAAATGCATATAATGTGGTATCAAACTCATATTTTCCATTCCTCCAGCAACAACAATTTCTGCATCTCCACATTGTATTGCTTGAGCTCCAAGCATTATTGCTTTCATTCCGGAAGCACAAACTTTGTTTACAGTTGTGCATGAAACATCATTAGAAAGTCCGGCATAAATAGCGGCTTGCCTAGCAGGAGCTTGACCAACTCCAGCTTGAACAACATTTCCCATAAAAACTTCATCTACTAAATTTGGATCTAATTGTATTCTATCTAAAGCGCCTTTTATAGCAATAGCTCCTAGTTTTGGTGCAGTAACAGTAGACAATCCTCCCAAAAAACTGCCGATAGGTGTTCTAACTGCAGAAACGATAACAACTCTTTTGTTCATGTTTATGATATGTTGGTTTATAATGCAAATTTAATCTTTTTTTAGTGAATTAAAATGTTTTAGGGAATAATAATGATATTTTATTAGTTAATTCGCTATTAATTGTATTTTTTTGATAGAATCAATAAAGTTTTATTTTAAAAATAGTCTTTGACTTATTGTAATTTAATGAGAACAATAACCAATATATAGTGTTTTTGTTTTAAATTTATATTTAAAGGTATCTATTTAGAAAGTAGTTTAGGATTTTGATTTTTTTAATAAAGGAGTTTTAATTTAATTACAACTTGTAAAACTATGATTTTATTGATTTTATTCGTTTTCTATATGATTGATAGTGAAGTCATTTTAATATTTTATTAAAAAAAAACAAAAAAAAGCATCGAAAAAGTTGTGAGAAACGTAAACATGTCTTAAATTTGCAACCGCAAAACAGGACACGTTTCCTAGGGTTTTGGAGAGGTGCCAGAGTGGTAATGGAGCAGTTTGCTAAACTGTCATCGAGTGATCGGTGCCAGGGTTCGAGTCCCTGTCTCTCCGCTTTTTTTATGTTAAGAATTTTAGCAAAATTCAATATCTTCATTGATATTTCATAATGAAACATAAATTGCATTTTCGGGGTGTAGCGTAGCTCGGTTATCGCGCCTGCTTTGGGAGCAGGAGGCCGCAGGTTCGAATCCTGCCACCCCGACTAGATTATTCAAGAGCAATGGAGGCATAGCTCAGCTGGATAGAGCACCTGCCTTCTAAGCAGGCGGTCGAAGGTTCGAATCCTTCTGCCTTCACAGAGAAACCCACTGATTTCAGTGGGTTTTTTGTGTTTTATACTTTTCGTTATTTTTTTTTTAATTTCTTAAGTTTAAAAAGTTGAAAAAAAGGGTAAATCGTAAAAGTTGGAGGTAAGTAAAAATTTAATCAAACGAATTCAGAAAATGATCATTACTAAAACGTCATAGATCAGCTGGATAGCGCGTCTCGATTAATAATCAGAACAGTCTAAGTTTCGGATCTTTCATTCTTCAATTGAAAATAAGCACTAGAAAGAGTATCTTTTTTTTAAAATACTTTTGTTACTTTTAATTTTTCTATTTTTATTAAAAATTATTAGACATGATTTATTATTTCAAACCTTTTTCAGTTTTCTTTTTTCTTTTTTGCTTAATAAATTGTAATTCGCAATCCATTGAAACCGCTACTGAAAATTTATATACAGTAAGTGATACCACTTTTGTAAATCTAAAGGATTACAGTCAAGATTTTGTGTATGACATGAAATATGCAACTGATGATAATTTTTTGAAAGCGAGAGTATATGATTGTGCCGAATGTTATTTGCGATACAAGACAGTTAAAGCATTGTTAGAAGCAAATCATAAGTTCATGAAAAAGGGATTGAAAATTAAGCTTTTCGATTGCTATCGTCCTTTGGATATTCAAAAAAGAATGTGGGCAATTGTGCCAAATCCCCAATATGTTGCTAATCCAAGCAAAGGTTCAATTCATAATAGAGGAGGAGCTGTTGATATTACTTTGGTAGATTTTGAAGGAAAGGAATTGGATATGGGTACTACTTTTGATTACTTTGGCAAAGAAGCTGGCCATGATTATCCTGAATTTTCAAAAAGTATAAAGTATAATAGAAATCTTTTGAGAAAAGTTATGATTAAAGCTCATTTTAATTCTTTTGACTCCGAATGGTGGCATTATAATTTGAAAACAGGCTTGAATGATTCTGTTTCTAATTTTAAATGGCATTGTGATTTCTAGAAAAACACTTCATTCTATTTTTACTTTTCTTCAAAAAATACTTGTTTTTTATTCTTTTCTAGTTCTTAAGTAGTTGTAAAATTGTTTATAAATAAGGTATTTTTTTCTTGTAAAATTAAAATATTGTTATGTGGTTAGCATTGCGAAAGTTATGAAAACGTAAGTAAAATATTAAAAATACATTTAAAAAATGCATTTCATCGATTATTTTGTTATTTAATTGAATTATATATTTAGTTTTGTCTCATAAATCGCTTAGTTTTAAATGATTTAGTTAATTATAGAAAACAATATACCGGTTTAAGTTTCTTTAATTAAATAACGAGTAATTTTTATTATTAATTAATTTTTTAATTTGATAAAGTATGATGATAACTTTACATAAAAGTTTTTTGAAATGTATTGATCCTGATAATAAATCAGGAATTACATTTGTTGAAGTCGTTTTGGTTGGTTTTTTAGCTCCTCTAATAATTAGAAATGTAAAAAACTATGTTTTCAATAACGAAAAAAATAATAACGAGTAATTTAAAAAAAAAAACATTTTCAATTGGTTTGTATAAACCTTTGAAAATGTTTTGAATTTTTCAGCTATTTTTAATTATTCAACACATCGGATGTTATCCATAAAATATGTTTCTGGTTTGTATATTTTCCCATCCAATTCGGCAGTGAATTCTTTTTTAATTATATAATCTTCGGTTTCTGTAAAGTATTTAATTCGCATTAACGATAAAGGAATTGTTTTTAAATCTTCATAATTCTCTTTTGTAAACATAAAAATTCCAGTTTTCACTCTATTGTCAAAACCTTTGTCATCCCTTATCAAACTTCCACAATTCTCTTGGTCTATATGAATGAGGGTTATAATTTTTCCATTTTGAAGTTGTAAAAATATTTTTGAATTCTTATCAAAGCAATTTGCTTTTATGAAATCCTTACTTTTTTGTATAAATTGTACATTTAGTGTAGGTATTCCATCGGTTAATGCCAAGGAATAAAAAAGATAATTTGAATTACCACCAAAAACTTTTTCACTTATCAAATATTCTTTTGTTGATTTATAAGTTCCAATAGAGTCAGTTACATTTGAGGAGTATTCGCAAGGTTTTTGTGCAAAAAGAGTATTTAAAAAAAGGCAAAAAGTAAGAGTTAAGAGGTTTTTCATTTTATTTTATTTTTGTGCAAATTAAAACAATTTTATTATTATTTATATCAGTTGTAAAAAAACAATATAAGTCTCCACCTTCTTTTATTTTCCATTTTTTTCGAATGCTTTCTACTGAATCTGTGAAATTTCGAGTGGTAATATTTGCTTTTTTATTTTCTAAATGATTTTTCATTTCCATTTTAGTATATGAAATGCTATTTTTAATCTCAAAAATTCGACCTGGAAAATATTTTTGTTTCTCAGAGGTGTATAAATGAGAATGTTTGTGTAGTTTATTTAAATCATAAAACAATCCTATTTGATCAAAACCTCCTGATTTCATTATGGCACTATTAGGCTCGTATAGAAATATTTGAGGTAAACCAAAGTTGGGATGTTTATCATTTTCATCCAAATTGAATTCGAATTTTTCAAACTTTTCTTTTGCAATATTTATTGTTTTTATTGCAATTGGTCCATTATATCCTTTGTTTAATTCCCATAGTAGTTCTTTTACTTCATTGTCAAGTGCTACAATATGTATGGATTTAATATGCTCTAATTCGTTTATTCCAGCTGCAATATCCAAAATTGGTGCTGTTTTTATTAGTATAGAACTGGATTTTTCAAAATAAAAATTTAAATTCTCGGGAACGTTTGGCAAACAGTCTTTTAACATAAATACTTTGCCTTTGATGTCATTCCTTCGGGAAGGATCAATGTAAATCCAGTCCCAATGTGTATTTAAATTTGATAATGTTTCAAAACTATCACCGGCATAACAATTGACATTGTTGGTTTTTAATTGTTTGTAGTTGTGATTAACTATATTTGATAGTTCTGTATTGATCTCACAATGCACAACATTTTTTAATTTTTTTGAAAAAAAGTAATCATCAATACCAAATCCACCAGTTAAATCGATTAAATTTTCACCAGAGACGATAGTTGCTTTGTATAATGCTGTTTTTTCGGAAGAGGTTTGTTCAATAGAGATTTTACTCGGATATATAATGTTTTGAGTCGAAAACCAAGTAGGTAGTTTGTCTTTGGCTTTTGATTTTGCCGCTATTTGATTTAAAATCGTAATCCATTCCATACTTGGAAAAGGATTTTTCTGTAAAGCTAGTTTCGAAACGCTTACTCCAATATTAGAATTTATATAATCTTGTAATTTTGGATCTAAAATATCTAAATTCAATTTATATGTTTTTTGTTATTAGTTGTATGAATTCATTGTCTGGAAAAAATTCTTTACATATTACTTTTAGAATAGTATACAATGGGACGGCTATTATCATTCCTAATATACCAAAAGAAAAGCCTGCAATCAAGATGACTAAAAAAATTTCTAGTGGATGAGAACTTACACTTTTTGAAAAAATTATGGGCTGTGAAAGATTGTTATCAATTACTTGAACCACCCAAAAACCAATTAAAACATAGATAGTTGTTGGTAAAATCTCTGATTGAAAATCGGCTCCCAAATTGCTAATCATTGTTAAAACTGCTGCCAAGATGGATGCTATTAATGGGCCAATATAAGGTACAATGTTTAGCACCGCACATAAAAAAGCGATTACCAATACATTTGGTATTCCAAAAACTGATAAAACTATAATGTATAATATAAAAACAATAAATAGTTGTAGCAATAATCCAATAAAATATCTAGAAAGTAATAGATTTATTTTATTTAATGAGTTTAATATTTTTTCTTCATGAGAATCAGGAATAAGAAGTTTTGCTGCATTTAAAAAAATAATTTTGTCTTTGAGAAAGAAAAAGGTAATAAATAGAACAGATCCAAATCCCATTCCAAAGCTACTTAAAGTACCAATTACAGAATTTAAAAAATTAGGTATTGAACTTAATTTAAAAACTGAATTAAAATTTTTTGCGTCAAAAATAGTTGAAGAATCTATGTGATGTTGCTCAAGGAAAGTATTAATTTGTTTAAAAAGAACTAAAATGTTTTTTTCAATTTCAACAGTATTTAAAAGCGATAAATTTTGACCTTGTGAAACAATTAGGGGAATGAACAACATAATAAATCCCAAAATAATTAAGATAAAAAATGTTAAAACAAAAATTGTGGCTAAAGTATGTTTGAATTTCAATCTTTTTTTCAAAAAATCAATAATTGGAATCCCTATTAAAGTTAAAATTAAAGAAACAATAATATAAATTAATACATTTTGGATTTGGTAAAGAAAATAAATTAATAAACTCGCTATAAGTACTACTGCAATTGCTTTTAGTATTCCGGTAGCTATAATTTTGGAAGTTATCATATCGTTATATTAGTTTATAAAGATAAAAAAACTCGCTAAAATTAGCGAGTTTTTAAAAAAAATAACAAATTAAATTATACTCCAAAAGTAGCTCTTGCGCCCCCTGAAACAAATATGGCAGACATTCTAGATTTTTGTCCTGTAGAGAACATATACATTGCATTGTCATCAGTATAATCCATATAGTTCATTGTCATTTCAACAGGAGTTCCTGTACAAGTACTGTAGTGTGGATAAACAGGTACACCATAATTAGCATCATTATGAGTAGGTGTATCAGATACTAAGTCACTTCCGCAATTAGCATCTCCCCAAATGTGTCTCAAATTCATCCAATGTCCAACTTCATGAGTTGCTGTTCTTCCTAAGTTGTATGGAGCATTTGCTGT
Source organism: Flavobacterium rarum (SeqCode) (assembly GCF_965234445.1). GTDB lineage: Bacteria > Bacteroidota > Bacteroidia > Flavobacteriales > Flavobacteriaceae > Flavobacterium > Flavobacterium rarum. The sequence goes on from NZ_OZ248505.1 coordinate 119,271, forward strand.
TCCGGATAATCCAACATATTTCGAATCAATTGCTACACCATCAGTCGTTGAAGAACCTCCAGGGAATTGAGCATAGCCTAATATTCCACCACCAATTGTGCAAACCCATAGGTTTAGTTTTGTTGTTGGAGATGTTGGAGCTATACCACCTCTATTTGCTTTTTTCATTGCATCAGCTGTTCCCCAAGATGTTTTAGTAGTCGATTTTCTAATTATTTGATCCAACACAAATGTTATACCTACATTGGCTTTAACTCCAGAAAATAGAGCAGGAACAGAGTTGTAGTCTGAATTTAAAGCATTGAAATCTTTATTCAAAATATCAATTTGAGATTGAATTTGTGAAGCAGAAATATTTTCAGCTGTAGTTCTGTATAAAACATTGACAACAACTGGAATTTCAATTTTACCGTTTACTAAACGTTTTGTTAATAATGCATTTTGAGTAAAAGCTTCAATTTGATTCATTCTAATGGCCAATGTTGGGTCTGCTTTTAATTGAGCTTCCAAAACATCTTGTGTCGCACACTTTCTTTGTGTAATTGCATTTGTTGCATCAGTAGTTAATTCGGTTTGGTCGTTTTGACAAGAAAACAACATTAAGCAAGCTGCTACTGATAAAATTAATTTTTTCATAATTGTAATGATTTTGTTAAATAAAAGTTTGTTTGGTTAATTATTTTACAATTTTATAACAATTATATTAATGATTGAAATTTATTTAACAATAATTTAATTCTATTTTTCAAAAGTACTGGTTTTATTGGCTTGAAAGATATAAAATTAGGTATTTTAACGTAGTATAAATACTGTTAAAACATTTTTATTATTCAAAAATTTCTAAAAAACATGCGAATAATTACAGTTTAGTAGTGTTAAAATGTAACAATTAATTGATAACAAATCTTTTGTGATTTTGAAACAGAATATAAAGTAGTGTAAAAGAGAAAGATATTCAGCATTTTTAGCTCATTCTTTTTTAAGAAAAACAGAACTATTGAATACCGAAGCTTTTTGTTTGGGATCTAAAAGGTAATCGTGCAAGAAATATAAAGATATATATGTTTTTCTTTTTGCATCTTACACTTAAATGATTCTTATGTTTCTATATGGTTAAAATTTAATACTACTTATTATAGAATAAAACCTAAAACACTAATTTGTAAAGATATAATTGATAATATTAGCACCCATTTTTAACGCTTTTTCACGAACCTCAATTGGGTCGTTATTCACTTCTGGGTCTTCCCAGCCATCTCCAAGATCACATTCATAAGTATAGAGTAGTACTATCTTGTTTTGAATAAATATACCAAATGCTTGAGGTCTTTTTCCATCATGTTCATGTATTTTTGGTAATCCATTGCTGAAAATAAAAGGTTTTTGAAATAAAATGTGGTTTGAAGGAATTTCAACTAAATTTTCATTGGGAAATATTTTCTTTATTTCTTTTCGGATGTATTGATCCAAACCATAATTGTCATCAATATGCAAAAAGCCTCCGGCGAGTAGATATTTTCTTAAATTAGTTACTTCTGTTTCGCTAAAAACCACATTACCATGACCAGTCATATGTACAAATGGGTAGGAAAGCAAGTCAATACTTCCAGGTTCAACTGTTCTTGGTTTGGCTTTTATTTTGGTATTAATGTTTGAATTGCAGTACTTTATTAAATTTGACAATGAAGTAGGATTAGCATACCAATCACCACCACCACTATATTTTAATAAGGCTATTTCTTGAGAATAAATACTCATAGAGAATGCCAATAAAAATAATAAAAGTGTTTTTTTCATAGTTCTTTTGTAAAGTAATTGGATACTTTTATATTTCATTTGTAAAAACAACACTATGACAAGCGACAATTGCAGCGGTTTCTGTTCGTAATCTGGTGTCTCCCAATGTTACAGGAATAAAATCATTAGTGATTGCTAATGTAATTTCTTTAGTGCTAAAATCTCCTTCAGGCCCTATTAATATAGTGTAATCTGTACTTGCTTTAAGTATTGATTTAAGTGATTTTTTATTGGTTTCTTCACAATGTGCTATTAATTGAATTCCTTTGTTTTCTTTTTTTATAAATTCTTTCAAAGGTATAGCAGGATTTAATCTTGGCAGGTACATTTGATTGCATTGCTTCATTGCAGATAGAATAATTTTCTCAAATCGTTCTAAATTAATTATTTTTCTTTCTGATCGTTCACATATTACGGGTGTAATTTCATATATACCAATTTCAGTTGCTTTTTCAAGAAACCATTCAAAACGATCATTCATTTTGGTTGGAGCAACAGCTAGATGTAATTTGAATTTTGGTGTTTCAGATTTTTCAAATGAAATGATTTTCACCGTACATTTACTGTCAGAAGCCAATGTAATTTCTGTTTTAAATAAAAGTCCTAATCCGTTGGTTACGTATAGAATGTCGGTATCTTTTTTGCGTAGTACTTTAATAATGTGTTTGCTCTCTTCTTTATCAAAAGAAAAATTTTCCGTACTTTCAGCTATAGTTGGGTTATAAAATAATTGCATAATTTAAAATTGTATTCGTGCTTTAGAAACAACAGTCGAAGTTTCGAATTTTTGGGATAAAAACTTTTGATAACCAACAATTCCAATCATTGCTGCATTATCTGTGGTATATTCAAATTTTGGTATATAGGATTTCCAGCCGTATTTATTTTCTGTCTCTTTCAATGTTTTACGAATTCCAGAATTGGCAGAAACACCACCACCAATAGCGATTTGTTTAATTCCAGTTTCTTTTACGGCTAATTTTAATTTGTCCATCAATATTTCTATTATCGTATGTTGAATGGAAGCACAAATATCATTTAGATTCTCTTCAACAAAATTTGGATTTTCAATTTTTCGTTTTTGAATAAAGTACAGTATAGCTGTTTTTAACCCAGAAAAACTAAAATCCAAACCAGGAACTTTTGGTTTTGTAAAAGCAAATGCTTTCGGATTGCCCAATTGCGCATATTTATCAACCAAAGGACCACCAGGATAGGGGAGACCTAATATCTTGGCACTTTTGTCAAACGCTTCTCCAACGGCATCATCTGTGGTTTCACCTATTATAGTTAATTCGAAAAAATCATTTACACGAACAATTTGAGTGTGCCCACCACTGATTGTTAATGCCAAAAAAGGAAAAGTTGGTTTGTCAAATCCATCTTCATCAATAAAATGAGCCATAATATGGGCATGCATATGATTTACTGCTATTAAAGGTATTCCTAAAGCCGATGCCATAGATTTGGCAAATGAACTTCCTACCAAAAGAGAGCCCATAAGTCCTGGTCCTTGAGTGAAAGCAATGGCAGAAAGTTGGTTTTTTGTAATATTTGCTTTTTTTAATGCGGCATCAATAACAGGAACAATGTTTTGTTGATGTGCACGTGAAGCAAGTTCTGGAACAACTCCTCCATATTGATTGTGAATTAACTGATTGGCAACAACATTGGACAACACTTTATCGTTACATAATACAGCAGCGGCTGTATCATCACATGAACTTTCGATGGCAAGTATGTAAACGGCATTAATTTGCATATAATCGTTTGAATTTTGAAGTATATTTGATGGATTACTATAAAAATAGTATTTTTACAGCTGTGCCAAAATTAAAGATTTTTAATTAAGGTAGTATCATTTCGAAAGGCAAATTATTTATTTGTTTCAAAAATATTAAAACGATCCATATCAAAAAGTTTAAAAAAATAGTATTCCGCACCCTACTTGGACTAATATTACTTTTGTTAGTACTTTTTATAGCCCTTACTCTGCCTAGTGTACAAACCAAGATAGCCAAGTATTTTGTAGAAAATATCAATGAAAATTATGGATTAAATATCAATATTGAAGAGGTTCAGCTTACTCTTTTTGGAGGTGTAAAACTTAAAAACGTTTTCATTTTAGACCATCATAAGGATACCTTGATATATACCAAACGTATAAATACCACAATTCAAGGTGCCAAAAACATATTGGATGGAGATTTGATTTTTGGGGATATTGCTCTTGATGGTGTTTTTTTTAATCTAAAAACTTACAAAAAAGAAAAGAAAACAAATCTTGATTATTTTATAGATGCTTTTGGAACAAGTAAAGTGCCTTCAAAAAAACCTTTTTTACTTACTGCTACAAATGTTAATTTGTCAGACGGCAGATTTATTTTAACAGATGAAAATCATGAAACAGCAAAATCGGTAGATTTTACAAGATTGAATATTTTGATTACAAATTTTAAAATTTATGGCCCCGAAGTATATGCCAATATTCAGAAAATGTCTTTTTTGGATCACAGAGGTTTATATGTAAAAAACTTAAAAGCAAATTATAGTTTTACCCAACAGCATATGATTTTGGATGATCTAGAAATCCAAACCAAAGAATCTTATCTAAAAGGGTATGCAGCATTAAACTATCAGATAGAAGATTTTTCTGATTTTGTGAATAAAGTCGAATTTGATGTTAAGTTGAAAAAAGCCAAACTAGCATCCAATGATATCCGTTTTTTTTATAATGAAATAGGTAAATATCAATTTTTTAAACTAAGAACCCATATTACAGGAACGTTAAATAATTTGAAATTACTGGATTTAAATCTTAAAGACAACAGAGGCACTCAAATAATGGGTTTTATAAATTTTAAAAACCTATTAGGAGATAAAAACCAAGAGTTTTATATGAATGGTAAATTTGACAAATTGACTACCAATTATGAAGATATAGTCAGTATTTTACCAAATATTCTAGGGAAAAAATTACCTATAATTATAAAGAAATTTGGAAATGTTTCTTTGGTTGGAAACACTCAATTGACCACAACTTCTATTCATGCAAATCTTTTGGCAAATACAGGTTTGGGCTTAGTGAAATCAAAATTCATCATTAATAATATGGATCAAAGTGATAAAGCGGACTATGTAGGCTATATCGTTTTGAATGATTTTAACATTGGTAATTTATTAGACAATAAAGACTTGTCTAAAGTGAGTTTGAATATTGATGTTGATGGAAAAGGTTTTTCAGAAAAATATTTAAATACTTCTTTGAAAGGAATGATTTCCAACTTTGCTTATAATGGTTATAATTATAAAAATGTTACAATAGACGGTAATTTCAAACTGCCTTTTTATAAAGGTTCTATTATTGTAAATGATCCTAATTTGAAAATGAATTTTGATGGTTTGGTAGATCTAAGCAAAAAAGAAAATAAATACGATTTTCAAATTAAAATTGATAAAGCAGAATTGCATAAATTGAATTTTGTAAATGATACTATTTCTCAATTTAATGGAGATATTATTGTTGATATGCAAGGGAATTCTATTGATGATATGCATGGTAATATTTATGTAAATAATGCTAGCTATTTAAATGCAAAAAGTACTTATCAATTTAATGATTTTAATATAAATTCAAGTTTCGATGATACTAGAATTCGCACTATAAAAGTTTCTGCACCAGATATTGCCAATGGTACAATAGTGGGTAAATATAAATATGCTGAATTGAAAGGTTTGATTTCCAATTCTTTGGGCAGTCTTTATACAAATTACAAACCAATAAAAGTAAAGAAAGGCCAGTTTTTGAAATTTAATTTTGAAGTTTATAATAAGATTGTTGAAGTTTTTCTTCCAGAAATAAAAATAAGCGAAAACACTATTGTTAAAGGAAATATTAACTCTGACATTAATGAATTCAAATTAAATTTCAATTCTCCAAAAATAGCAACTACAGACATTTCACTTGATAATATTAAATTTTCATTGGATAATAAAAATCCTTTGTATAATGCTTATGTGGAATTAGACACCATAAAATACAAAGATTATAAGATTAGGGATTTCAGTTTAATAAATGTGACTTCAAAAGACACCTTGTTTTTTAGAACCGAGTTTAAAGGAGGCTCAAAAGGAGAGGATTACTTTAATTTGGATTTATACCACACAATTGATAAAGCCAATAATAATGTGGTAGGTTTTAGTAAATCGGAAATTAAACTAAAAAATAGTTTGTGGTATTTGAACGAATTAAATTCATCAAATAATCGTGTAGTTTTTGATAAAAAGCTAAAAGAGTTCAAATTAGAGGATTTTATATTATCCAACAAAGAGCAAGAGGTAAAACTCAATGGCGAATTTAAAGGAAGTTCTTATAAGGATATCAATCTTGAATTTAAGAATTTTGATATTAATGCCTTAACATCAGCTCAGGAAAGTTTTGCTATTTATGGAAATTTAAATGGGAAGGTAAATTTTAATCAAAATAAACTGGTTTACAAACCAACAGCATCTTTAGTTGTAGATAACTTGAAAGTAAATAATTATGATTTGGGAATTTTAAATTTTGACATCAAAGGAGATGAAAATTTAAAAAAGTTCACTTTATATTCTACAATTGAAAATAAAGATTCCGAATCTTTTAGTGCAGATGGGAATTTCGAAATAGTAAATAAAGAAACTTTATTCGACTTGAATTTGAAATTTGATAAATTTAATTTAGCAACCTTAAGCTCATTAGGTGGTGATGTGATTTCAAATATTAGAGGATATGTTTCAGGTAATGCAACCATTGGTGGCTCTGTAAATAAACCAGATATCAATGGTCGATTGTATGTAAATGATGGAGGATTGGCTATTCCTTACTTAAATGTGGATTATGCTTTAAAAGATAAAACCATTATTGACCTAACAAATGAGAAATTTCTTTTTAGGAACACCACTTTGATTGATACCAAATACAATACTACAGGTACATTAAATGGATTAGTAGAACACAAAAATTTTTCAGATTGGAAATTGGATTTGTCTATAAATTCCAAAAGACTTCTAGTTTTGGATACAAAGGACAGTGATGAAGCTGCCTATTTTGGAACAGCTTTTATAGATGGAATCGCAACAATTAAAGGTCCAGCTAACGGTTTGTTTATAAAGGTAGATGCCAAATCAGAAAAAGGATCTACTTTGAAAATCCCAATAAATAATGCTGAAAGTGTAAGCGAAAATAGTTTTATACATTTTATAACACCAAAAGAAAAGTTTAATCTCCAAAATGGAATTGTTGACAATAAAAAGAATTATAATGGACTTGAACTAGAGTTTGATCTTGAAATTACACCAAATGCAGAGGTTGAAGTTATTTTGGATAGAAATTCGGGTCATGGAATGAAAGGTAGAGGAAACGGAACACTTTTGTTTAAAATAAATACATTAGGAAACTTTAATATGTGGGGCGATTTTCTTCCGTATGACGGAACTTATAATTTTAAATATGGGGGAATAATTGATAAAAAATTCAAAGTTAAAAAAGGAGGTTCAATTATTTGGGAAGGAAATCCATTGAAAGCACAGTTGAATTTGGAAGCCGTTTATAAGACTTCTGCTAATCCTGCTTTATTATTAGAAAATTCTAGTGTAAATAAAAAAGTAGATGTCGAAGTTGTTATTGGTATTCGAGGTGATTTAACGAGGCCGGAACCCGATTTTTTAATTGATTTTCCATCTATTTCCAGTGTGTTGAAATCAGAATTGCAAACAGAATTAGCAGATAAAGATGTACGACAAACTCAGGCTTTATATTTACTTTCTACAGGAAGTTTTTTGGGTAAAGATGGATCAAGTCAAGCGGTTACTTCGAGTGTGTATGAAACTGCTTCTAGTATGTTGGGTAGTATAGTGCAATCTAAAGACGAAAAATTCGAAATGAATTTTAATGTTGTCTCACCAGACAATAGACCTAGCTCACAAACTGATGGACGATTTGAAGCAATTGTGTCATCAAAAGTAAATGAAAGAATAACTATAAATGGAAAGATAGGAGTTCCTTTTGGAGGTGTAAATGAATCTGCAATTGTTGGTGCAGTTGATATTAAGTATAGAATTAATGATGATGGTTCCTTTAATTTTCATGTTTTTAATAAAGAAAATGATTTAAATTATATAACTCAGGATATTGGATACATACAGGGCGCAGGTATTTCTTACGAGGTTGATTTTGACACATTCAAAGAGTTGGTCGACAAAATGTTTGGAGGTAGAAAACTTACAAAAGAAATTAAAATTAAATCCAAAGAAGACAATTCGGACTCTAATTTAAGTCCTGATTTTATAAATTTTACAAAGCCAAAAGAGCCCAATTTGGAAAAACCTAAAATTAATCAAGATGCTATTCTTCCAGAAGATGATTAGTGTTAAGTAGTTAATAGTGATCTATTTGTCGTCTTTGTTTATGGAATTAGCTAACTTTATGGCTAAATTTTTTAAAGATGTTTTTCTTTTCAATATTTTTTTAAGCGAGTAACAAATTTACTTTATATGCTAAGTGTGTAGAGTTATATGAATTTTTTTGTCTTATTTCAATTCTGAAAAAGCAATGAAAATACAGGTTATTTTGATTTAAAAAAACTTATCAACGAAAACGTTTGAATTTCAGCAATATTATTAAAATGTTAGAAAGCACCCTCATAATGTCTTCGATATTTGCTAAATTTACACTTTAATACTTAAAAAAATGTCAAAAACAATAAAAAAGATAGGTGTTCTTACCTCAGGAGGAGACTCTCCAGGAATGAATGCTGCTATTCGATCAGTTGTACGAACATGTGCTTATCATAACATAGGGTGTGTTGGTATTTATAGAGGTTATCAAGGAATGATTGAAGGTGATTTTAAAGAAATGGGACCTCGAAGTGTAAATAATATAGTTAATAAAGGTGGGACTATTTTAAAATCTGCTCGTTCAATGGAGTTTAAGACTCCCGAAGGACGAAAAAAAGCACATGAAAATTTAGTTAAAGCAGGTATTGAAGCTCTTGTTGTAATAGGTGGTGATGGATCGTTTACGGGAGCATTGTTATTTAATACAGAATACAATTTTCCGGTGATTGGAATTCCTGGAACAATTGATAATGATATTTTTGGCACAAGTCATACATTAGGTTATGATACAGCTTTAAATACGGTTGTAGATGTGATTGATAAAATACGAGATACAGCCAGTTCTCATAATAGATTATTTCTTATTGAGGTTATGGGGCGTGATGCAGGTCATATTGCATTGAATGCTGGAATTGGTGCTGGTGCTGAAGAAATTCTTATTCCTGAAGAAGATTTAGGTTTGGATCGATTGTTGGATTCATTACGAAAAAGTAAAGCAGCAGGTAAATCATCTAGTATTGTTGTAATTGCTGAAGGCGATAAAATTGGTAAAACTGTTTTTGAACTTAAAGATTATGTAGAATCAAATTTCCCAGAATATGATGTGCGAGTTTCGGTTTTAGGACATATGCAACGTGGTGGGGCTCCTTCTTGTTTTGATAGGGTTTTGGCTAGTAGGCTAGGTGTAAAGGCTGTAGAATCAATATTAGAAGGTAAATCCAATTTCATGGTAGGTTTATTGTGTGATAAAATTACGCTGACTCCTTTGGAACAAGCTATAAAAGGTCATACTGAAATTGATAAAGAATTACTTCGAGTTTCAGACATAATGTCTATTTAGATATAAAAGAAAATAAAGTTTATTGTGAGGAAATGTAGACTTTATAAAAGTTGAACAATAACATAAAATTAATTAAAATGTCAAAAGTAAAATTAGGAATAAACGGGTTTGGTAGAATTGGAAGAATCGTATTTAGAGAATCTTTCAATAGAGATAATGTTGAAGTAGTAGCTATTAATGACTTATTAGATGTAGACCATTTAGCTTATTTATTGAAATATGATTCAGTTCACGGTCGTTTCAATGGAACAGTTGAAGTAATAGAAGGAAAATTATTCGTTAACGGTAAAAATATCAGAATTACTGCTGAAAGAGAACCGGTAAACTTAAAATGGAATGAAGTTGATGTTGATGTAGTTGCAGAATGTACAGGTTTCTTTACAACTATAGAAACTGCAAAAGCTCACATTACTGGTGGTGCAAAAAAAGTAATTATTTCTGCACCTTCTCCTGATGCTCCTATGTTTGTAATGGGAGTAAATCATACAAAAGCTTTAGCTTCAGATACTGTTGTTTCTAATGCTTCTTGTACTACAAACTGTTTGGCTCCATTGGCTAAAGTTATTAATGATAATTTTGGAATTGTTGAAGCGTTGATGACTACTGTTCATGCTACAACTTCGACTCAAATGACTACTGATGGTCCATCAAGAAAAGATTGGAGAGGTGGACGTGCCGCTTCATGTAACATTATTCCTTCTTCTACTGGAGCTGCAAAAGCGGTTGGTTTGGTTATCCCAGAATTAAACGGAAAATTAACAGGTATGTCTATGCGTGTTCCAACTACTGACGTTTCTGTTGTGGATTTAACAGTAAAAGTAGCTAAAGAGACTTCTTATGCAGAAATTATGGCAGCATTAAAATTAGCTTCTGAAACTACGATGAAAGGTATTTTAGGATACACAGAAGATTTAGTTGTTTCTCAAGATTTTGTTTCTGATTCAAGAACATCTATCATTGATGCTAATGCAGGAATTGGTTTAAATTCAACTTTCTTTAAAATCATTTCTTGGTATGATAATGAGTATGGTTATTCTAGTAAATTAATTGACTTAGCAGCTCATATTACTTCATTAAAATAACATTTATAATTTTACAAAATCCCATTAAGTAAAATTAATGGGATTTTATTTTATAATCTATTTCTATTTTATTTAAATTTATTTTTTTAAAAAAGAAAAAAAAATATTAGCCAATAAACCAATTGATATGAAATGATTAGGAGCGAAAATTGGGTTCAAGTTCCATTAGAGGTTCGTTAATTTCATATAAAAAAATAATAAATAGCTAAATATGTAATCGTAAGATTCTAAAGTTCAAATTGGAAGAAGAATTATAATTGCATATTTTATTAATAAACAAACAGTACCTACATATGAAATTAATAGTTGATAGTGGTTCTACTAAAGCAGATTGGATTGCAATAGATGAAGACGGAAAAGTGATGTTTACCACACAAACCTTAGGTTTAAATCCAGAAATTCTAAACGCTGAGGAAATTATTGAAAGATTAAATGATCGTTTTGATATATTACAAAACAAAAAAACAGCTACACATTTGTTCTTTTATGGAGCAGGTTGTGGGACAGATAGAATGAAAATTATGCTTTCTGAAATTTTTAAAACTTATTTCCCAAATGCAATAGTTGTTGTTGAAGAAGATACTTATGCTGCAGTATTTGCTACTACTCCTAAAGGAGAAAAAGCAATTGTAAGCATATTAGGAACGGGTTCAAATTGCAGTTATTTTGACGGTAAAGTTTTGGAACAAAAAGTTCAATCCCTTGGTTATATTGTTATGGATGATTGCAGTGGGAATGTTTTTGGTAAAGAATTAATTAGAAAATACTATTTCAACAAAATGCCAAAAGAATTGGCAGACGTTTTTGAAAAAGAATATGACGTTACTCCTGATTACGTAAAAAACAAATTGTATAAAGAACCTAATCCAAATGCCTATTTGGCAACATTTGCAAAATTTTTGATTCAAAATAAAGAACATGAATTTTGTAGAAAAATAATTTTTAAAGCAATGAAATCATTCATTAAAAATTATATCAAACAATTTGAAAACTGTAAAGAAGTGCCTATTCATTTTGTTGGTTCTATTGCTTTTTACCTTAAAGAAGAATTGGCCGAAATTTTCGAAAAATATGAATTACAACTGGGTAATGTATTAAGAAGACCTATTGATGGACTTATTGCTTATCATGTTGCTAACAAATAATTTATGGAAATTGCTATAATTGCACATGACGGTAAAAAAGAGGATATTGTAAAATTTCTTATTAAAAACCGTGAAATTTTACAACAAGAAAAAATAAAACTTATTGCAACAGGAACTACTGGAAGCAGAGCTGAAGAAGTAGGTTTCAAAACAAAACGAATGTTATCAGGACCTCTAGGAGGTGATGCTCAAATTGCTGGGAGAGTGGCAGAAGGAAAAACACAAATGGTTTTCTTTTTCAAAGATCCCCTTTCTAGTCATCCTCATGAAGCAGATGTAAATATGCTAATACGAGTTTGTGATGTACATAATATACCGTTGGCGACTAATGAAGCAACGGCACAATTACTACTAAATGCTATAGCGCTGCAATCATAGAGATTTCTATATTAACATTTTTTGGCAAGCAAGCCACTTGAACCGTTTCACGAGCTGGAGCGGTTTTTTCATTAAAATAAGAACCGTAAACTGCATTTATACTTCCAAAATCACTCATATTCATAATGAAAATAGTTGTTTTTACTACGTTTTCAAAAGTCATACCAGCGGCTTCAAGAACTGCTTTCATATTCTCCATTACTTGCTTGGTCTCTGCTTCGATATTTTCAATTACCAATTCCATAGTTTCAGGATTTAGTGCAATTTGACCAGAAGTATATAAAGTGTTTCCTTTTAAAACTGCCTGATTGTAAGGCCCAATTGGTGCAGGAGCTTTTTCGGTGAATATTATTGTTTTCATATGTAGATAATATTTGTTTTTATTGGAATAGGGTATCGTCAGATCTTCATTGGTTTTTACGACAACTATTCTTATGACGATTTCATGTAACGGAATATTTTTAAATTATAAATGTATTATTATCTCTGATTTGTAAGATTTCGTTTTTCCCATTTGATATCACTCAACACTCCAGATTTGATTCCGATATAGAAATTCCAACTCGCATTATCACCAAAAGGAGTCCAGTTAAAATCCATTCTCCAGCTCAATAAATCTCTCTCGAAACGCAATTGTGTAAAGGTAACCCCATTTTGAACAAAATCATAACCGGTAGAAATTCCTGCTTTCCATTTAGGAGTTAAATCAGTGTTTGCAGAAATCATAAGCGAATTTCCAATTATTTTTTTTTCTCTGTTGATATTGCCATAGGTTAAGGAATAGGCAAAGGTCATGTCCCATGGTAATTTAGATCTAAAAAATTCTGCTATGGTATCTTCTTCTCCTTCTTTATCGTCAAATTGTGTTTTTCTGTCGGTTCCTACATCAATGTCCGATCCAAATAAATCATCTTCTCGACCACCATTTCTCTTTCCTTGAGAATTTTTTTTGTCTTTTTTATCACTTTCACTGGAAAGGGCATAATTCATTGTTAGATTAGCACTAGTCATTCTAAAAAGGCTTCCACCATTATTTATATTGAAAGTATTGATTTTATTTCCAGAATTATCAATTGCGTATGGGTCTAAGGTAGCTCCAAAATTAGCATTTAATTTATTGTCAAAAAACTGAGTTCCACCGCTTACTCTTAATGGTTCCCAAGCAAGTTCTTTAGCCTCAATATTATAGCTAGTTGATAGGTTTAAATTGTTAAGCAACATGATTTTTTTGGGTTCAACTTTCGTACTGTCCTTATCTGCCACTTTTGCTTCAAAGGTATTGCTTAAATTAAAGCCAATATTATTGGAACTATTATTGCTAGGAGCTCCGTACATACCTCCTTCGAAGCGAGTATAGTCTTTTTGCATAGTACCACTTCCATCGGTTGCATAGGTGTCATAGTATTTTTGAAAACTTGGTCTAAAACTATGCGATATTGCTGGCCGCATTACGTGTCGTATTGATTTTATAATTTTGTCATTACCAAAATTAAATGTTCCATAAATAGTAGTTCCTAAACTAGTAGAAGACGAATACGTACGGAAAGCGTCAAAGCCCTTGATCTCAGTTGTGGTTAAAGTACTTAACTGATCGTCAAATTGTTTTTTTATAGTTTTAAAATACCAAACTTCTTCATAATTTAGTGATGATGATACACTAAAATGTTTAAAAACTTTAAAGTTAGTACTTAATGGAATATTGTGTTGAAAACCAATTTCGGCATCTCGAAACATTTCTGGCTTAAAAAACAAGGAATCCGTAGTTATAAAACTATTTTTACCATTTAAATTATATTGTAAATTGATATTTTTAATAAAACCTTTTTTTGCTCCATCATCAAAAGCAAATGGATACATTCTATCTACGCTAAACTGTAATGTTGGAAGCGTCATGTTGATTTCTTTGGTTTGTGTATTTTGTGAGTGAGTAGCGGTCAACGAAATTCTACTTTCAGGAATAGTATGGAATACAGTGCTATATGAAATTGAAGAACTTAAAGTGTTGTTCAAAGAAGAGCCAACATTGACTTGGTTTAAGGTGTTTTTGAAGTATTGACTACTACCTAAATTTACAGAAGCCGAAAAAGTGGAGTTTGGATTGGCTTTTGAATCTTGTGAGTGCGACCATTGTATGTTGTAAATTGTTGTTTTTGAATAATCAGGATACCCTCTTTCACTAGTAATGTTGTTCTCAAATCGAACATTAACATTTCCTTGGTAATGATAACGATCAGCATAAGACGATTGCATCCCTATACCATAACTTCCGTTTGTGTAATAATCACCAACTACTGTTAAGTTATAATGATCGCTTAGTGCAAAATAGTAACCACCATTTTGCAACGAAAATCCTTTACTGTTTGAGTCGTTATATGATGGTAAAATAATTCCAGAAACACTTGTCTCTTTTGAAAGTGGGAAATAGGCAAAAGGAAGGAAAATTGGAGTTGGTACACCAGCAATCACCATGTTTGTAAAACCAGTAACTATTTTTTTTCCTGGAACAAATTTTATTTTATTGGTTTGAAAATAATATTCTGGATTGTCTACGTCTTTTGATGTTGTAAATCGTGCCCCTTTTAAAAAATAAACGGAATCATTTTCTTTTTTTGTGATGGCAGCTTTTACATTAAATTCACCTTGCGTAGATCTTGAGTTCCAAATTAATGCTTTTTTTGTTTTAAAATTAAAACGAATAGAATCAGGTTCTATAACATTTGAACCTTGTTTGAAATTTGGGAATTGGGTGTAATTTCCTAAAGAATCTTTTATTCGGCCAGCGTAAACTTCGTTTTTTTCATAATCCATTACAATAATTCCCGATTTTAATTCTACATCTTGATAGTATAGTTCGGCTTTGTCATATAAAGTTACAAGTTTCTTTTTTTGTTCTATTTTTACAGATTTTTCTGCTTTGTATTTTACTTTACCATTGAGAAAGTTTTTTTTAACCTTAATAGTATCTAATTTTACAGTGTCCGTAGAGATCTCTGTTAGCTTTTTTTCAGTACTATCTGATTGGTTTTCTTTCTTAACTTCTTGTTTTTTAGAAGGTATGGAAGTTTGTTTCTTTTTTATATCTTGTGAATATAAATTAGAACATCCTAATGATAGGAAAATTGATAGTAAAACGATATTAAATAAGTTTGTATGCAAAGGTTTAAATGCTATTTTTGTAAAATGAAGACTCGAATATTCGCGAGCCAAAAATACTATAATTTTTTGGCAAAAATAATCAAATCATAAATTTATAACGGAAGTCTTATAATTAAATTAACTATTCGATGTATATCTCAAAAAAAATAAAAAATGCATTAGCATTTTTAATAGTAATGTTAGCAGTCGATTCGCATAGTCAATCCAATGATTTTAAAGTGACTTTGGATGCTGGTCATGGAGGACATGATTTTGGTGCAAATTATAATGGACGAGTTGAGAAAAATATTGCGCTGGCTATTGTATTAAAGGTCGGTAAAATTTTGGAATCTAATCCAAAGATTGATGTAATATATACTAGAAAAACGGATGTTTTTATTGATTTAATTGAGCGTGCAAATATAGCCAATAGAGCAGATTCGCATATTTTTGTTTCGATTCACTTAAATGCCAATAAAAACACGGCTGCTGATGGTACTGAAACTTATGTAATGGGGATGAATAAGATTGCTTCCAATCTCGAAGCTGCAAAAAAAGAGAATGCCGTAATCAGTATGGAGAAAGATTACAAACAAAAATATGAGGGATTTGACCCCAACTCTCCAGAAACGATGATTGGAATGACCTTAATGCAAGAAGAGTATTTAGATAACAGTATTTCATTGGCCAGTAAAATAGAAGATGCTTTTGCTTTGTTAGGTAAAAAATTAAGACACGGTGGTGTTAAACAGGCACCATTTATGGTATTACATAAAGCGTATATGCCTCGAGTTTTAATTGAAACAGGTTTTATTTCAAATCCTAAAGAAGGTGAATTATTGAACTCTGAAGATGGACAAAATGAAATTGCAAAAGCTATTGCGGATGCTATCCTAAGTTACAAATTTGAATATTTTGGAGATGGTGGCTCAGAAATATTTGGAGAAAAACCTTCGCAAATGATTAAAGAAACTCCAGTAAAAAGTAATGTTACTCCTGAAATAAAAAAAGAGATAATTAAAAAAGACACTCTTGGATCTATTTTTAAAATTCAACTTTCTGCTAGTAAAAAGAAATTAGCTTTACAACCAAAAAACTTTAATGGTTTGAAAAATGTTTCTTTACAATATGAAGATAAAATCTTTAAATATTTTTATGGAGATACAAACAATTATGAAGAGGCTAAAAATCAATTATTAGAAGCGAAAAATAAAGGATATAATTCTGCTTTTTTAATTGCTTATAGAAACGGAAAAAAAATTAGCATTCAAGAAGCATTAAATAAATAATAATTTAGAATATTTTATATTAAATTTGCCCATTATAAAAAAATAGAAATTTTGAAAATTACAAGAGAATTAAAGACTGCCATTTTAGTTATAACATCAATTTTGTTATTCATTTGGGGGTATAATTTTTTAAAAGGAAAAGATCTTTTTAATAATTATAAAACTTTTTATGTAGAATACACCAACGTAGAAGGACTTGCACCATCAGCGTTAGTTACTATAAACGGACTTACAATCGGAAAAGTTAAAACTATTACAATTGGTGACAAAGGAACATTATTAGTAGAATTACAAATTAATACTGAATTCCCTATTTCAAAATCAAGTATTGCTTCAATTTACGATGCTAGTCTAATCGGAGGAAAACAAATTGCAATTCATCCAAATTATTTGGATAAAAATATTGCAGAAAACGGTGATTATTTACAAGGAAATATTGAGGTAAGTTTGATGGCTTCTTTAGGTGATAAAGCAACACCAGTTATGCTTAAATTAGAAAAAGTAATGACAAATGTAGATCAATTAATTACTGGTTTTAATACCGTTTTGGATGCAAAGGGGCAAGCCGATTTGAAAAAAAGCTTAGCAGAACTTAGTGTTACTATGGAGCAATTTCATAAAATAGCGTTGAATGCAAATGTTATTTTGGATGAAAACAAAGGACAATTAAAAGGAGTTGTTTCTAATTTTAATAAAGTTTCTGAAAACTTTGTTAAAATTTCTGACTCTTTGAACAAAGCTGATTTAGGTTTAACTGTTCGTAATTTAAATTCAACATTAACCAAAGTTGATGTTTTAATGAAAGGTTTAGAGTCTGGTAAGGGTTCAATGGGTAAATTGATGAAAGACGAAGCCTTATATGCAAACCTAGAAAAAACATCTAAAGAGTTAGAATTACTTTTGCAAGACGTACGTTTAAATCCTACTCGTTATGTAAATGTTTCTGTTTTTGGAAAGAAAAATAAACCTTATATTGCGCCAAAAGATTCTATAACAAAATAAAAAAAAAACTACTATTTATGGGTTATTTAAGTAATGTGTTATTTGCTATATTATTGATTATTGGATTCGGATATTTTTATTCGAATGTAAAAAAAATCATTAGAAATATTAATTTAGGTGTCGATGTTAATCGTAAAGATAATGCAAAAGCACGTTGGAAAAATATGGCAATGATTGCTCTTGGGCAATCCAAAATGATAAAAAGGCCAGTTGCTGGAATTCTACATATTATTGTTTATGTAGGTTTTGTAATTATAAATATTGAACTACTAGAAATTATAATTGACGGATTATTTGGTACTCATAGAATTTTTGCTCCTCTTGGAGTTGTTTATGATGTACTAATTGGTTCATTTGAAATATTAGCACTTCTTGTTTTAGTAGCAGTTTTTGCATTTTGGATCAGAAGAAATATTATTAAACTGAAAAGATTTATTAGTTCAGATTTAGATGGAAGCCCAAAAAGTGATGCCAACTATATCTTGTATTTTGAGGTAGTTTTGATGACTTTGTTCTTAATAATGAATGCTACTGATTTGCATTTACAAAATGTACCAGGAGGTTTTTCTCATTTCATAAAAGCAGGTTCTTTTCCTGTTAGTCAATTTATAGCACCAGTATTTAATGGGATGTCTAATGAATTGGTGATGCTCTTAAACGAAGGTGCTTGGTGGTTGCATATTGTAGGAATATTGATTTTTATGAACTATTTGTATTTTTCAAAACACCTTCATATTTTATTAGCTTTTCCAAATACTTATTTTGCAAACTTAAATCCACAAGGACAATTTGATAATTTAGCTTCTGTAACTGCCGAAGTTAAATTAATGATGGATCCAAATGCAGATCCTTTTGCAGCAGCCCCAGTTTTAGATGCAGCAGTTCCAAGTAAATTTGGAGCTAGTGATATCCAGGATTTAAATTGGGTTCAATTGCTTAACGCATATACATGTACCGAATGTGGTAGATGTACGTCTTCTTGTCCTGCTAATCAGACAGGTAAAAAGCTTTCTCCTCGTAAAATCATGATGGATACTAGAGACAGAATTGAAGAAGTAGGCAAGAATATTGATGCTAATAAAGGTGTTTTTGTGCCAGATAATAAATCTTTATTAAATGATTACATTACTGCTGAAGAGTTATGGGCTTGTACATCATGTAACGCTTGTGTTGAAGAATGCCCTGTGAATATTAGTCCCCTTTCTATTATTATGGATATGAGACGTTACTTGGTAATGGAACAAAGCGCTGCTCCAATGTCTCTAAATGCAATGATGACCAATATTGAAAATAATGGAGCACCTTGGCAGTACAGTCAGCAAGATCGTTTGAATTGGAAAAACGATTAATTTTTTTTAAAGTATAATAGTTTTAAAGTTTACAGGTTTACTGAAAAGATAATCAACGAATAACCGAATCAATATAACAGTATGTCAGAAAATTTAATAGTGCCAACAATGGCCGAAATGTTAGCACAAGGAAAACAACCAGAAGTTTTATTTTGGGTAGGTTGTGCAGGAAGTTTCGATGATAGAGCAAAAAAAATAACAAAAGCATTTGTGCGTATTTTGAATCGTTCCAATGTATCTTTTGCTGTTTTAGGTGCCGAGGAAAGTTGTACTGGAGATCCTGCAAAAAGAGCTGGAAATGAATTTTTGTTTCAAATGCAGGCCATGATGAACATCGAAGTGTTAAATGCCTATGAAGCAAAAAAAATAGTTACGGCTTGCCCGCACTGTTTCAATACTTTGAAAAATGAATACCCAGAATTGGGAGGTCATTATGAAGTTGTACATCACACAGAATTCCTTAAATCATTATTGGATTCAGGGCGCTTAACAATAGAAGGAGGACAATTCAAAGGAAAACGCATTACTTTTCATGATCCTTGTTATTTAGGTCGTGCCAATAATGTATATGAAGCACCAAGAGAATTAATTCAAAAACTGGATGTTGAATTACTTGAAATGAAACGTTCCAAAGCAAATGGTTTATGTTGTGGAGCTGGAGGAGCTCAAATGTTTAAAGATGCTGAACCTGGAAATAAAGAAATCAATGTAGAAAGAACAGAGGATGCTCTTGAAACAAAACCTGATATTATTGCAGCTGGATGTCCATTTTGCAACACTATGATGACTGATGGTGTAAAGAATAAAGAGAGAGAAGGAGATGTCAAAGTGATGGATATAGCTGAACTGATTGCCAATGCTCAAGATTTGTAAAATACAAATTCCAAAATAGTATATACTGTTTACAATAATATTATACGATTTTCGAGTTCTGTTTTTAATAAGAAATCTAAAATCAACAATCTAAAATCATAATTACCATGTACGTTCCTTTTGAAAATTTACCCGAAGAATCTAGAATTTGGATTTATCAATCGAATAGAAAATTTTCGGATGCCGAGTTTTCTGAAATCGAAACTGATTTGCAGGCTTTTCTAAACGAGTGGGCAGCACATGGAACAAGCTTAGAATCTTCTTATTTGATGAAATACAATCGGTTTATTATTCTAGCCGTAAATCAGGATGTTCAGGCCGCAACGGGCTGCTCTATTGACTCGTCTGTTGAGTTTATCCAAAGTTTAGAAAAGAAATACAATGTAGATTTATTGGATAAAATGAATGTTACTTTCAAATTGGGAGATCATATTGCGCACAAGACTTTAATCGATTTTAAAAAAATGGTTAAAGACAAAGCCGTTACTGAAAACACAATTGTTTTTAATAATCTAGTTAATAATATAGAAGAGTTTAATGAATCTTGGGAAGTTCCTGCTATGGACAGCTGGCATAGTCGATTTTTTTAAACAAATGAATAAAATCCAATATGTTCAAATTACTTCCGTTTTTTATACTTTTTTTTTGTTTTTCAATTTTAAATGCTCAAAATTCAGATATTGATCTATTAAAAGATATAAATCTAAATAGGAACACTAATATAGAATCTTCAATGATTGGTATTACCAATAGTGTCATTCCTATCAGTATTGGAACCCCTATTGTCATTTATGCTGTTGGATTAATCGAGAAAGACAGTGTTACCAAGAAAAAAGCGATTTTTATAGGAGAAACATTAGCTGCTTCGGTGTTTGTTTCTTTAGCATTAAAAAGTATTACTAAAAGGGACAGACCTTACGAAACTTATCCCGAGATAGATAATGTTACTGAAGAAAGTAGTTATTCTTTTCCTTCGGCTCATACTTCAGCTGCTTTTGCAACAGCTACATCTTTAAGTATGGCTTACCCAAAATGGTATGTTATTGCACCGTCTTTCTTGTGGGCAGGAGCAGTTGGTTATTCTCGTTTATACCTTGGTGTTCATTATCCCACTGATGTTCTAGCAGGTGCCATTGTGGGTAGTGGTTCTGCTTTTTTGTGTTATAAATTAAACAAATGGATTAATAAAAAAAGAGCTCCTCATCAGAAAAAGCTCTGGGAGTAGTTTATTTAAAAGTTTAAGGGTTTAAGAGTTTGAGGGTTTAAATTTATTCTGTTTTAATTTTAAAGCGTATTTTTGTTCTTGTGAAATTTGTAAACATCATATTGTCAATTGTCTTTCTTGTACTTTCTTGTATGCCTTGTGCAGATATGGAAGAAGAAAGCATTGCCCAATCATCAATAGAATTCACATCAAATCAGGATAACCATTCCCTTGATAAACAAATTGATTTATGTTCTCCATTTTGTACGTGCAATTGTTGTAGTGCACAAGTATTGACTTACTTTCCAGTTACTGCAATTAATTTTTCTGTAGTTGCTACCATTATTAAAGCACCATTACCAACATTCAAATCAATTCTTACTTCCAATTTCTACGGAAGTATTTGGCAACCCCCTCAAATAGTGTAATGAAACCTGATTTCAATTAGTATTGAATATTAGGTTAGAGTGTTGTGGCATATCCACAAAAAAAAATAGACCTTTTAGGTTCGATTTCTCATTCATTATTTTTTAAAAATGATACATAAAATCATTGCATTTTCAGTAAACAATAAAATGATTACAGGAGTTCTGTTGTCAATCTTTGTTATGTTTGGTGTTTATTCATTTACTCAATTAAGTGTAGATGCGTTACCGGATGTAACCAATAACCAAGTGCAGGTTATAACTACTACGCCAAACCTCGCTACTCAAGAAGTAGAGCAATTTATAACTTATCCATTAGAGACAGAGTTCAAATCATTGTCGGATATGGTTGAATTGCGCAGTACAAGCCGTTCGGGTTTGTCTGTAATTACCATAGTTTTCAAAGACAATGTGCCGGTAAATATTGCTCGTCAGCGTGTTGATGAAAAAATAAAAATGGCGGCGGATAATATTCCGAAACAATACGGAATGCCTGAATTATTGCCACCAACTACGGGACTTGGTGAAATTTTTCAATACGTATTAGTCCCTCAAAAGGGGTTTGAAAACAAATACAATCTAACTGATTTAAGAACTATTCAAGACTGGATTGTACGTCGCCAATTATTGGGGACTGTTGGAGTTGTTGATGTGAGCAGTTTTGGAGGTAAGCTAAAACAATATGAAGTTTCGGTAAAACCAGAACGGTTGGCGGCCAATAATCTGACCCTAATAGATGTTTTTGATGCTTTGCAAAACAACAATGAAAATACAGGAGGAAGTTACATTGATAAAGGTCCCAATATTTATTTTATTCGTGGCGAAGGGTTAATCCAAAACATTGATGACATTAATAACATCGTTGTGAAAAACAATTCGGGTGTTCCCATTTTGATAAAAGATATTGCCGAAGTTAAATTTGGTTTTGCACCCCGTTACGGAGCAATGACTAGAAACGGAAAAGGAGAAACTGTTGGAGGAGTAGTTTTAATGCAAAAAGGAGAAAACGCAGTTAGAGTTATTGAACGAGTTAAAGAAAGGATACAATCCATTGAAAAATCCTTGCCAAAAGGGGTTAAAATTGATGTTTTTGTAGATAGAACCAAACTTATAGAGAAAACGGTTAGTACAGTTTCTACCAATTTGTTAGAAGGTGCTTTAATTGTAATTTTAGTTTTAGTCTTGTTTCTAGGAAGTTTACGAGCCGGTTTGATAGTTGCTTCTGTGATTCCGTTAGCAATGCTTTTTGCTATTATAATAATGAATCTCTTTGGATTAAGCGCCAATTTGATGAGTATGGGTGCTTTGGATTTTGGATTAATTGTAGATGGTGCCGTAATTGTTGTCGAAGCTACTTTGCATGTATTTAGTAAAAGGGAAAAGGCAAAAAGCAAATGGCAAATAGCAAATGACAAAGAGCAAACTTCAGAAGTCAAAGAGCAAATGGCTAAGAATAATGAGAAAGAGCTAAGTGAAAACAGTACTGATTTGCCTTTTGAAATTTCTCAAAATAAAATGGATCGCGAAGTAATAAAAAGTTCATCAAAGATTATGAGTTCTGCCATTTTTGGACAAATTATAATCCTGATTGTGTACATTCCCTTGTTTGTTTTGAGTGGCGTAGAAGGTAAAATGTTTATGCCAATGGCGCAAACGGTAAGTTTTGCAATCGTAGGTGCGCTATTACTTTCGCTTACGTATGTACCTTGGGCGAGTAGCCTTTTTTTGAGTAAAAATATCCGTAATAAACTCAATTTTACGGACCGATTCATCAACAAATTGAATAATTGGTATCAACCAGTTTTAGTCATTGCACTAAGACGAAAATTTGAAGTTATCGGGATTGCTGTTTTTTTATTCATCGCTTCATTGTTTATATTCAATTCATTGGGTGGCGAATTTATTCCTGAGTTAGACGAAGGTGATTTTGCAACAAATTATATGATTAGACAAGGGAGCAGTTTACCGCAAAGTATTGAAGTGGGCACACAATTGGAAAAACTAGCACTTACGTTTCCAGAAGTAACAGAAGTGGTTAGTAAAATAGGTACTAGTGAAATTCCCACCGACCCAATGCCAATAGAAAGTGCCGATTTGATTATGGTAATGAAAGACAAAAAAGAATGGACAACAGCCGATAATAAAGAAGATTTGGCTGATATAATGAACGAAAAACTAAGTCAGATTCCGGGTTGTAATTTGTCATTTGAGCAACCCATTCAAATGCGTTTTAATGAACTGATTGCTGGAGTAAAATCGGATATTGCTATAAAAATATTTGGAGATGATTTGGACAAACTTTTTTCGGAAGCCAATAAAGCTGTTCCAATTATAAGTAAAATTGAAGGTTTAACCGACATCAAAGTTGAGCAAGTTACAGGAATGCCTCAATTGGTCGTAAAATACAACCGAAACAAAATTGCGCAATACGGTTTGAATATAGCAGAGGTAAACCGAATTCTAAACATGGCCTATGCAGGAGGAACGGCTGGTGTTGTGTATGAAGGGGAACGCAAATTTGATTTAGTTGTTCGTATTCCAAAAAAAGAAAATACCGACATTGATGCTTTAAAATCTTTATTGATTCCAACACCAAAAGGGAATCAAATTCCGTTGAATGAAGTCGCCGAAATCAATTTTAAAACAGCACCATCACAAATAAGCAGGGAAGAGGGACAAAGAAGAATTGTTATTGAAGCCAATGTTCGAGGACGAGATGTTGAAAGCGTAGTTTTAGAAATTCAGAAAAAACTAGATGCCAAATTAAAATTACCGGAAGGCTATTTTATAAAATACGGTGGGCAATTTCAAAATCTTCAAGAAGCCAAAGGCAGGTTGCAATTGGCTGTTCCAGTTGCGCTTTTGCTTATTTTCTTTCTCCTCTTTTTGTCGTTCCGTTCTCTCAAAGAAGCTACTATAATATTTTCTGCAATTCCTTTAGCTTCAATTGGTGGAATATTTGCTTTGTGGAGCCGTGGAATGAATTTTAGTATTTCGGCAGGAGTTGGTTTTATTGCACTTTTTGGTGTTGCAGTTCTGAACGGAATAGTGCTGATTAGCTATTATAACCAACTAAAAGAAGAAGGTGAAGACAATCTTTTGCAACGCATTTACAAAGGAAGCAGTGCCCGATTACGACCAATTTTGGCAACTGCAACAGTGGCTTCATTAGGTTTTCTGCCAATGGCGTTGAGTACAAGCGCAGGTGCCGAAGTTCAAAAACCATTGGCAACTGTAGTAATTGGAGGGTTGCTAACTTCAACGTTACTGACTTTGTTTGTTTTACCCGTTTTGTATTATTTAGTGATGAGTTCAAAAAGGCAAAGTGCAAAAGGCAAAGAGCAAATTGTGGAGAGTGAAAAGTAAAAGGCAAATTGCAAATTGCAAATTGAAGAAAGTAAAAAGTAAAAGGCAAAAGGGAAATTTCAAAGGGGAAATTTCAAAAAATAAAAAGCAATTAGTAAACAATATAAAAACTTAAAAATGAGCAATTTTAATTTTAAAGAATCAACAGTATATAAAAAAGCATTTTCTTTGGCAATGGAAATATTTGAAATCAGTAAATCATTTCCTAAAGAAGAAAAATATTCACTAACCGACCAAGTAAGACGTTCATCAAGAAGTGTTTGTGCGAATCTTGCAGAAGCATATAGAAAGAAAAGATACCCCGCACATTTTATTTCTAAACTCACAGATTGTGATTCCGAAAATTCAGAAACAAATGTTTGGATTGATTTTGCCTTGGCATGTAATTATGTTGACGAACAAATCTCAAATTCTTTAAGAACAAAAAGTGAAGAAGTTGGAAAATTACTTAATCACATGATTAATAATCCAGACAAATATTAAATGATGAAAAATTTAAGAAAAAAAAATAAAAAGGAAATAGCAAATGGCAAAATGCAAAGAGCAAGTTTTGAGTTTTGCCTTTTGCACTTTGCCTTTTGCTCTTTGAATTCAATTGTCCTTTTTCTTTTGCTTTTTGCCCTTTGTCCTTTGATGAATGCCCAAAATAGTACTTTGCAATTGAATGATGCGTTGCAATCTGCGCTGAAAAATTATCCAACCATGCAACAGGCTAGTTTGCAAACAGAGCAACAACAAGCATTAACAAAAACAGCTACGGTGCTGGACCCATTCAATATTAATAGTAATTTAGGGCAGATGAACAGTAAATTGTTTGATTATAATGTAGGAGTTGCACAAGGTTTTAAACTATCGAATAAAGCCGACAGAAACCTTTTGAATCAAAATGTAACCGTCGCCAAATCTTTTGAAGCTGTAACTAAAAATGAATTGATTAAAAATGTATCAAGTGCTTATTTCTATTGGATTTATAATGTACAACAATACAATTTACTTCTCGAAATAGACACTATTTTTACAGATTATGTAAAGATTGCAGACAAGAAATTTCAGGTTGGCGAAAGCAATAAACTTGAAAAAATAAATGCCACATTGCAACACAAGGATTTAAAATTGCAATTGGCAGAAGTTAGTACTCAAGTATTTTTTTATTTGGCAGAATTGCAAAAATGGACTCGGAATAATGCAGATTATAAAGCGCCAATAAAATATGAAGCTTTGCCTGAAATTAATTTAAGCGACAGCACTTTAGTCAAAAACCATCCCGTTTTACAGTTTTTGCAACAGCAAATTATTGCTAAAGAATTGGCTATAAAATCAGAAAAGGCAAAAGCAAATCCGTCATTTAATTTGGGTGTAAATGCGCAAAGCTTGGACAAAGAAACCCCATTTTATTATGGAAGTGTAGGGATTAATATTCCATTATTCAGAAACGGAATTGAGGCAAAAACACAAGTGGCTAAATTAGAAACAGAAATCGCCAAAAATGAATTAGAGAAATCGCAACAGGAGTTGGGAACCATCTATTTACAACAATACCAACTCCAAAAACAGTATTTGGAGCAACTCAATTATTATAAAACGGAGGGGATCCCAATGGCAGAAACGATTGTCAATTCGGCACAACGGCTATATAAATCAGGGGATATCGGTTATATCGAATTTACTCAGAACCTGAAAGATGCCAACAAAATCAAAAACGACTATTTGACTGCAATGAACAATTACAATCAAACTATAATCAACATTCAATATTTATTAAACAGATAGGACAAAGGACAAAGGGTCAAAATTGCAAAAGGCAAAAGGCAAATTGCAAAGATGCAAATACAATAGGCGAGTATATATTCACCCAATCTTGTTCCTCTCTCCTTTGGAGATGTGTTGGGGGTGAGGTTTATTGCAAAACATTCAAAATTTTAAACTATAAAATATTATAAAATGAATTATAAAATCACAAATTTTAAAGCATATTCTAAATCGACATCGGTTTTCTTTTGCATTTTGCTCTTTGCATTTTGCATTTTGACTTCATCTTGCAAAAAAAGCGCCAGAGAAGAAGCAATTACAAATGATTCGAAGGAAATAGTGGCAGAAAAATTAGTTGTAACTTTTACAGATGCACAAATAAAGGCGATAGACTTACAGTTGAGTAATTTTGAAAAGAAAAACCTAACTACAACCTTAAAAATAAATGGAAAATTATCATTGCCACCACAACATCAAGCGCAAGTGAGTATATTGATGGGAGGAGTAGTAAAAAATATTTTGGTTCAAGAAGGTGAGTTTGTAACAGCCGGAAAAACCTTGGCAACCATTGTCAATTCTGAAGTGATACAATTGCAACAGGATTATTTGGAAAACAATGCCAATCTCAATTATTTGGAAAAAGAATACCAACGCCAAAAAGAATTAAGAGACGATGATATAAATGCAGGGAAAACCTATCAGCAAGCTCAAAGAGAATTACAAATTGTCCAAGCCAAAAAAGTTACATTAAGTTCTAAATTGGCTCAATTAGGTATCAACGCAAATAAATTATCATCAAAAAATATTGCTTCAAGTATCGCTATTTCAGCACCAATAAGCGGGTATATTCAGCATATTAATTTAAGTATGGGTAAATTTGCAGAAGCGAATGCAATATTGTTTGAAATTATTGACAACCGTTTTTTACATTTGGATTTAAAAGTTTTTGAGAAAGACATTCATAAAATAAAAATTGGACAATTAATTACTTTTAGTGATGCGAATGATGTTTCGCATACGCATCCAGCCAAAATTTATGCTATTAATAAAGCATTTGAACCCAATGAACAAGCAGTGTTAGTACACGCTAAAATAAATGAAACTACTGAAACCCTGTTGCCGGGAATGTATGTAGAGGCGAGAGTAAAAATTGATAATAACAACACATCGGCACTGCCAACTGAAGCAATCGTGAATAACGGAAACGACCATTTTATTTTTGTTTCAACAGGGAAAAATACGTTTCAACAAATAAAAGTGACCATTGGTACTTCAGATATGGGTTTTACAGAAGTTAAGGTAATTGATGAAGTTCCAGCCGATGCTAAAGTGGTAATCAAAGGAGCCTATTATTTATTGTCAGAATTAACAAAAGGGAGTGGAGAAGAATAAAATTATGTTATAATTATGGAAAATAAAAAATCACATTGGGAAAATGTTTTTACTACAAAAAAAC
The DNA here is from genome assembly GCF_965234445.1 of Flavobacterium rarum (SeqCode). Lineage (GTDB taxonomy): Bacteria > Bacteroidota > Bacteroidia > Flavobacteriales > Flavobacteriaceae > Flavobacterium > Flavobacterium rarum. The sequence continues at coordinate 147,235 of NZ_OZ248505.1, forward strand.
CAAATGAAGTCAGTTGGACACAAGAATATCCCACTACTTCAATGAATTACTTGGAAAGCTTAAACTTGTCAAAAACTGCCAACATTATTGATGTTGGAGGTGGTGATAGTAACTTAGTCGATGCTTTATTGGAAAAGGGCTATACAAATATCTGGGTTTTGGATATTTCAGAATCGGCATTAGAAAGAGCAAAAAAAAGGTTGGGAGATAAAGCACATTTAGTGCATTGGATTGTTTCGGATATTACCCAATTCAATCCGGAAGTAACATTTGATTTTTGGCATGACCGAGCTGTTTTTCATTTCTTGACAGTGGATGAAAGCATCAATAAATATGTTGCAATAGTTGGAAATACAGTTGCGACTAACGGCAATTTTTTGTTAGGTACATTTTCAGAAAATGGCCCTTTGAAATGTAGCGGATTAGAAATAAAACAATATTCTGAAATTATTATGAAAAATAGTTTCAAAGATAATTTTGATGTAGTAAAATGTTTTACGGAAAATCATATCACTCCATTCGATACGGTACAAAATTTTCAATTTTGTGGTTTTAAAAAAATATAGTCAATGAAAAATCAACATAGTCATGAGGAAAACGACAACCAAAAGATTGCAAAACAATCTGGATGCTGTTGGATGCACGATGATCATGTGCATTCGGGTTCAGATGACCATGACCACGAGCATTCGCACGAGGATGGAAGTTATTTTCAATTGTTCTTTCCATCTGTAATTTCTTTTTGTTTATTGTTGATTGGAATTGTTTTGGATAATTATTTTCCTCAAAGTTGGTTTACTGGTTGGATTCGAATTGGATGGTATATTGTCGCCTATATTCCGGTTGGTTTTCCCGTTTTAATAGAAACTTTTGAAAGTATTAGAAAAGGACAATTTTTTTCAGAATTTTCATTGATGGTAATTGCTACTTTAGGTGCATTTGCTATTGGACAATTTCCTGAAGGAGTTGCCGTAATGTTGTTTTATTGTATTGGTGAGAATTTTCAAGGACTAGCAGTGAAAAGGGCGAAGTCCAATATCAAATTGTTCTTGGATCAAAGACCTGATTTTGCAACTGTATTAGAAGGACATAACACAATATCAAAAAAGGCTTCCGAAATTAGTATTGGAGCACTCATTCAATTGAAACCGGGAGAAAAATTGGCTTTGGACGGGAAACTTATTTCTGAAAGTGCTACTTTTAATACTGCAGCTTTAACGGGTGAAAGTAAGCCAGATAGTAAGAAAAAAAATGATACTGTTTTAGCGGGAATGATTAATTTGAATACAGTTGCGGAAATCGTAGTTACAACTGCTTACACCGATAGTAAACTCTCGAAAATCTTAGAAATGGTACAAGAGGCAGCTGCCAAAAAAGCACCAACAGAGTTGTTTATTCGAAAGTTTGCTAAAATTTATACTCCGGTAGTTGTTTATCTGGCAATTGCTATTTGTCTTTTGCCTTTTGCCTTTTTGGATAATTATGTGTTTAGGGATTGGCTGTATCGAGCACTGGTTTTCTTGGTGATTTCCTGTCCTTGTGCGCTGGTAATTTCTATTTCTTTAGGCTATTTTGGAGGTATTGGTGCAGCAAGTAAAAATGGAATTTTGATCAAAGGCTCGAATTTTTTGGATATTATGGCATCTATTCAAACTGTAGTTATGGACAAAACCGGAACGCTGACCAAAGGCGTTTTTAAAGTTCAAAAAGTGGTAGCCGTTGATGTTCCAGAAGCTGATTTAATAAAATTCACAGCAGCACTAGAAACCAAATCAACACATCCTGTTGGAACTGCTATTATAGAATATGCCAAAGGTTCAGAAAAAGATGTAACCGTTACCGATGTTGAAGAAATTGCAGGACACGGATTGAAAGGTAATGTAGAAGGAAACGAAATATTGGCAGGAAATGTAAAATTGATGAAAAAATTCAATATCAGTTACGATGCTGAAATCGACAATACACCATTTACAATTATTGTTATTGCCATCAATCAAAAATACGCAGGTTATTTTCTAATCGCCGATGAAATCAAAGAAGATGCAAAAACAGCTATCGAAAGTTTACACAAAATAAACATCAAAACTGTAATGCTTTCAGGCGATAAGCAAGCTGTTGTAGATGCCGTTGCTAAAGAATTGAATATCGATCAAGCCTATGGTGATTTGTTGCCTGAAAACAAAGTAGAAAAAGTCGAGGAACTTAAATCGCAAAACCTAAAAATTGCTTTTGTGGGCGATGGTGTAAACGATGCGCCAGTGGTTGCCCTTGCCGATGCAGGAATTGCAATGGGTGGTTTAGGTAGCGATGCAACTATTGAAACTGCCGATATTGTCATTCAAAACGACCAACCGACAAAGATTTACACAGCGATAAATATTGGAAAACAAACTAAAATAATCGTGTGGCAAAATATAACGATGGCTTTTGTGGTTAAAGCCGTTGTTTTAATTCTTGGAGCAGGAGGATTGGCAACAATGTGGGAAGCTGTTTTTGCTGATGTAGGTGTGGCGCTATTGGCTATTTTGAATGCAGTTCGAATTCAGAGAATGAAGTTTAAAAGTTAAATTTTAACTTAATTTTATACTTAAAGAGACCTAATCTCCTTAATTTCGTTCCACTTAAAAAACATACATGAAATCGCCAATTACAACAAGTTTGTTGTAAAAAACCATTACAATATGGCGATACCATGTTTCCAAAATTAAAATAGTATCTATACATGAAAATAGCAATAGTTTGTTATCCAACATTTGGCGGAAGTGGCGTAGTTGCTACAGAATTAGGTCTTGAATTAGCCAGACGTGGACACGAAATTCATTTTATAACCTACAGCCAACCGGTGCGATTGGCATTATTAAATCCAAATGTTCATTATCACGAAGTAGTAGTTCCAGAATATCCATTATTCCATTTTCAGCCGTATGAATTGGCTTTGTCAAGTAAATTGGTGGATATGGTAAAATTGTATAAAATAGAATTGTTGCATGTGCATTACGCTATTCCTCATGCGTATGCAGGCTATATGGCGAAACAAATGTTGAAAGACGAAGGCATTAATATTCCAATGGTAACAACGTTACATGGAACGGATATTACATTGGTTGGGAATCATCCTTTTTATAAACCAGCAGTAACTTTTAGTATCAATAAATCGGATTATGTGACTTCAGTTTCTCAAAGTTTGAAAGATGATACCTTGAAATTATTCAATATAAAAAACGAAATTCAAGTAATTCCTAATTTTATAGAATTGGATAAAAACAAATATGATTCTACAGTTCCATGTAGTCGTTCGGTAATGGCCAATACAGATGAACGAATCATTACGCATATCAGTAATTTTAGAAAAGTAAAGCGAATTCCGGATATCATTAAAATATTTTACAAAATTCAAAAAGAAATTCCAGCCAAATTAATGATGGTAGGGGACGGCCCTGAAAAAGAAAAGGCTGAAAAGATGTGCAGAAAATTTGGCATTCAGGACAAAGTGATATTTTTTGGGAACAGTAACGAAATTGATCGAATCTTATGCCTTACCGATTTATTCCTTTTGCCATCTGAAACCGAAAGTTTTGGATTGGCGGCACTCGAAGCAATGGCTTGTGGTGTTCCAGTAATATCAAGTAATTCTGGTGGTTTACCTGAAGTGAATATGGATGGTGTTTCTGGTTATTTGAGTGATGTGGGAAAGATTAATGAAATGGCGCAAAATGCTTTGAAAATCCTAAAAGAAGATAGTGTACTTGCAGAATTCAAAAAGAATGCATTACACGTTGCAGAGAAATTCGACATAAAAAACATACTTCCAATCTATGAGTCGCTTTATGAAAAAGCTATAAATCAATACAAATAAGGATACCAAAATAATCCAACTTGTTTTAGTATAAGTTGGATTACTTTTAAAATTTATATCGGATTGCTAACCCTACATTAAATCCAAAATCATTTTTCTCGTAATTGTTAAAAATAAATTCAGGTCTTGCATCAATAGCCAGTTGAATAGGTATTTCTTTAAAGTTATATTCAATTCCCACATCTCCATTTAGTACTGCAAAAACACCATTGTCTTTTCCATATCCATTATTGTAATTGTCATTGGTATTCCAAGAGCCTAAACCTCCTCCAAAACCCGCAAACCAATCCAACTCCTTCTCAATTTTCCAATACCATTGATAGATCCCTGATATTTTTATGGCATCAGTATTATTATCGTTTGTCCAACCAAAATCGAATTCTAATCTGTTTTTTAGTGAAAGTTTTTTTTGATAGGAGATTTCTAACCCAAAACCGAGATTGTTGCCAAAACGCAATCCAATTGTATTATTGGAAATAGTTTCTTGTGCTAGACAAGAAAACGATATTCCGAATAAAAGGACAAAAAAATAGATGTTTTTATTCATTTTATATAAACTTTAGGATTAGAATAATATAATAGTAATAAAAATACAAAAAATATAGAAACTAACAAGATTTACCTAACTATCAGAACATTACCTTTTCTGAGCCTAAAGATTAGCTTTGAATTTTATATTAGGATTATAAATTGATGATTTTCTTTATAAAATAATAAATTGAATTTTAAGATTTTGATGCTTGTGATTAGTTGAAAAATATCTTTTTTATAACGAATTTGAGTCAAATTATATATAAATATTACTTATTTAAAATTTTTTCTTTAATTCATAAGGCTTACATTTGCCTAAAATTAAATAGTAATGGCAGGAAATAGCTACGGTACACTATATAGAGTAACTACTTTTGGAGAATCACATGGAGAAGCGTTGGGTGGAATAATAGATGGTTGCCCATCTGGAATTCAGTTGGACTTGGATGCTATTCAATTTGAAATGTCTAGGCGCAAACCTGGCCAATCGGCTATAGTTACACAACGAAAAGAACCAGATGATGTTCAATTTCTTTCTGGAATTTTTGAAGGAAAAACTACAGGCACACCAATTGGATTTATCATTCCGAATACCAATCAAAAATCGGATGATTACTCGCATATAAAAGATAACTACAGACCCAGTCATGCGGATTATGTATATGATCAAAAATATGGATTTAGAGATTATCGTGGTGGCGGAAGAAGTTCTGCTCGCGAAACTGCCAGTAGAGTAGTTGCAGGTGCTATTGCAAAACAAATGCTACCTGAAATAAAAATAAACGCTTATGTTTCTTCGGTAGGACCAATATTTTTAGAAAAGTCTTATCAAGAATTGGATTTTTCCAAAATTGAAAACAATCCTGTTCGTTGTCCAGACGAAGATACTGCAAAGATAATGGAGGATTATATACGCCAAATTCGTAAAGAAGGGGATACAGTAGGAGGAACCGTTACTTGTGTGATTCAAAACGTTCCTATTGGTTTAGGAGAGCCTGTATTTGATAAATTACACGCAGAGCTTGGGAAAGCAATGTTATCTATCAATGCAGTAAAAGGTTTTGAATTTGGAAGTGGATTTGAAGGGGTGAAAATGAAAGGAAGTGAACACAATGATTTATACAATCCTGATGGAACTACTCGAACTAACCTTTCTGGCGGTATACAAGGTGGAATAAGCAATGGAATGGATATTTATTTCCGAGTGGCTTTCAAACCAGTGGCTACGATAATGCAAAAACAAGAATCACTTGACAATAATGGAAATATTACAGAAATGACAGGAAAAGGAAGGCATGATCCTTGTGTTGTTCCTCGTGCTGTACCTATTGTTGAGGCTATGGCTGCAATTGTTTTGGCTGATTTTTATTTGATTAATAAAACGTATCTATAATTAAGAAGCATACTCAGTATTTTGACGAGCTAAATATTGAGATTTAACCTAGAAATTAATTTAATGAATACTATTACAACCAAAAAATCATCTTTTTTTAAAGGCCTTACAGGTCAAATTTTAATAGCTATGCTCATTGGAGCGGTACTAGGAGTTATTATTCACAATGCAACAACTTTAGAAACTGCTCAAGAATTTAGTAATAAAATAAAAATGTTGGCTACCATTTTTATTCGATTAGTTCAAATGATTATTGCTCCTTTGGTTTTTACTACTTTGGTAGTCGGAATTGCAAAATTGGGAGACATAAAAGCAGTTGGAAGAATTGGAGGAAAGGCTTTAGCATGGTTTTTTACCGCTTCTTTTATTTCGTTATTGATAGGGATGTTGTATGTTAATTTATTGCAACCCGGAGTTGGTTTAAATTTATCAAATGTTGATTTGGCAACTGCTTCAGATGTTACAGCAAAAACTCAAAGTCTATCTTTTGAGAATTTTATAGAACATATTGTACCCAAAAGTCTTTTTGAAGCTTTGGCTACCAATGAAATTTTGCAGATTGTAATTTTTTCTATTTTCTTTGGTTTAGCAGCAGCTTCTATTGGAGATCATGCAAAGCCAGTAATTGATTTTCTAGATAGAACTTCTCATATAGTCTTAAAAATGGTGAATTTTGTAATGAAATTTGCTCCAATTGGAGTATTTGGAGCTATTGCAGGAGTTTTTGCTGTGAGAGATTTTCAAGAATTAGCATTAACTTATTTTAAGTTCTTTGGTTCATTTCTTATTGGGATAGGGACATTGTGGGTGATTTTAATTGCAATTGGGTTCTTTTTTCTTGGAAAAAGAATGAAAACTTTATTAAAACATATTGTAAGCCCATTGATTATTGCTTTTGGGACTACTAGTTCCGAAGCTGTTTTTCCAAAACTTACTGAAGAATTAGAACGTTTTGGTGTAAAAGATAAAATAGTTTCTTTTATGCTGCCTCTTGGATATTCATTCAATCTAGATGGTAGCATGATGTACATGACTTTTGCAGGTATTTTTATAGCTCAAGCTTATGGAATGAATTTAGACTATCCAACTCAATTTACAATGCTTTTTGTCTTGATGCTTACCAGTAAAGGTATTGCTGGAGTACCTAGAGCTAGTTTAGTAGTTGTAGCCGCTACCTGTGGTATGTTTAAAATACCTATCGAAGGAATAGCATTGATTTTACCAATTGACCATTTTTGCGATATGTTTAGAAGCGCAACGAATGTTTTGGGTAATGCATTGGCAACTTCTGTAGTCGGAAAATGGGAAGATGAAAAAGAAAATAAATAGAAATTGAACTATTTTATATGCAATCTATATAATGAGTTAAACGTCTATTTTTTAATTTAATAACTTCAAATACTATTTTTTTATGTTGTAAATAATAATTCACTCAACGGGTTGAATGTTGAGTATGGATTTAAATTTTTGAATATAAAGTACAAAAGCAGTTGCATTTTAGTGTAACTGCTTTTTTGGTTTAATTAATAATATTGCATTTATGAAAAATCTTTTTTTAAATCAGATAAATGTTTAGATTATACTGTATATTTGAAAAAAACAACAACAATTTATGCCCCTAATAAGAATAGTTTTATTAATTTTTTTGTGGTTTAATTTTTCGGGTTATTTTGTATTTGCTCAATCTCAATTACCTACCAAAAAAGAAATTAATAAATTAACAACCCAAGCTTCAAAACTTCGGGAATCAGGAGATTTTGAAAAATCTTTATTGATCTCAAGAATAGCTTTGCGTAAATCAATTTTAATTAAAGACAACGAACTTATAGCAGACAATTATAATAATGTTGCTGCAAATTATAATGAATTAGTTGAATTTGATAAAGCTATTTTTTATTATAATAAAGCCTTAATTTACGCCAATTTTACCAATAATGATACTGTAAAACAGAGGGTTAATAATAATCTGGGTAATATGTATTGCTTTGAAAAAAAGAAATATGATAAAGGTATTCTCTATTACAAAAAATCCTTGGAATCTAGTGAAAGAATAGCAGATTCTACACAAATGGCTTTGACAAACCTCAATATTGCATGGGCTTATTTTGATATTGGTAAATTCAGTCAAGGCGAGAAGAATTTAAAGTTTATAAATACGTATTATAAAAAAAACATAGATAGTTCTTTAATTGGAGTTCTGAGTATGCTTAATGGTATGTTTTGTGATTATTCAAATGAAAGCAAAAAAGCAGAAGATTATTTTTTAACAGCTATAGAAATTGGCAAACAAAGAAATGAAAAATCTGATTTAGCCTGCTCTTATCATGAATATTCAAAGTTTTTATTAAAACAAAAAGATTTTGAAAAAGCATATGAATATTTATCACGCTATAATGAACTAACAGAAGAATTATATAATGAGGATAAATTAGCAAAAGCAAATGTTGAAGGTATAAATTTTGAATTGGATGAATATAAAAGAACAATTGACAAAATTGAAATTGAAAAAGATTCTCAATACCAAAGTTTGAAAAAATCAAGAATTATAGTTTTACTTTTTATAATTGCAATCTTTGTTTTGTTGTTGTTTTTAAATTCATTAATTAAAAACAATAGATTTCGACTAAAATCGAATGCTGAATTAACGAAAGCAAATGAAGAGTTAATTATTGCTAATCAAAAAGCACAAGAATCATCGGTATTAAAATCGCAGTTTGTATCTACTATTAGTCATGAATTACGTACTCCATTGTACGGTGTTGTTGGTATTACAGATTTACTGATCGAAGAGCATAAAGAGCTTGCAACAAGTCAGCATCTTAATTCCTTAAAATTTTCTGCTCGGTATTTGTTATCATTAGTAAATGATATTTTACAAATTAATAAAATTGAAGAAAATCAAATTGTTTTGGAAAAATTGATTTTCAATTTGGCAGATGAATTTAATATGATTAAAAATGCTTTGTCTTTTATAGCTAAAAAAAATAATAATAAAATTCATTTAAAAGTTGATTCATCTATTCCGGAATATTTAATTGGAGATAAATTAAGATTTGCTCAAATAATGATGAATTTAGTGAGTAATGCTTTAAAATTCACTAAAAATGGAGAAGTATATTTAATTGCCAAACTAATAAATGTAGTTGATAATACATATAGTTTGGAAATTATTATTAAAGATAATGGAATTGGAATTTCTCCATTAGATCAAGAAAAAATATTTGACAAATTTGTTCAAGTTGGGAGAAAAGAAGATGATTATCAAGGAACAGGATTAGGGTTGTCAATAGTAAAAAGGTTGTTGAAACTTTTCGGTAGTGAAATAAATGTTGAAAGCGAGGTAGGATTGGGTACTACTTTTACATTTGTTGTCGATTTTGAATATAATATGGTAAAAACCAAAGAAATTATAAATAATATTCAAGTCGATTTAACTACAAGCCAGATTTTTAAAGTTTTAGTAGTAGAAGACAACCATATTAATCAATTGATTACTAAGAAAACTATTGAAAAAAATAATTATACCTGTATCGTAGTTGATGATGGTTATAAGGCTCTTGAAATTTTAGAAAATGAAGAATTTGATATTATTTTAATGGATATCAATATGCCTTTAATGAATGGATTTGAAACTTCGAGAAGGATAAGAGAAAAAGGGATTGAAACTCCAATTATTGCTTTGACCGCTTTTGATAAAAACGAAATTACAGATGAAGCACTTCAGTCTGGAATGAATGATATTATTGTAAAACCTTTTGAAGTTGTGCAATTATTTAAAATTATTAATTGTTTAATTCTTAAAACAAAAAGCGTGGTACACTAATACCTACGCTTTTTTTACATTTAATAATCTTTAGAAAATAATGAGTTAACACAATACAATTAGCTCTTAATACCAGCGTTTTTTATTTTGCTTTGAGGCATCAGATTTTCTTGATTTGTGGGCACCACCACTACGGTTAGAGTTTTTTTGCGCAGAAGGAGCAGCAGCAGGACTTCCAGAATGCCAAGGATATGGATGGTCATTTATGGTTTTTACGTCTACTTTTATTAGTTTTTGAATGTCTTTCCAATATTGGTGTTCATCTTTGCCACAAAATGAAATTGCAATCCCTCCATTACCGGCACGACCTGTTCTGCCAATTCTATGTACATAAGTTTCAGGTATATTGGGTAAGTCAAAATTGATAACAAATGGTAGTTGATCAATGTCAATTCCACGAGCGGCTATGTCAGTAGCAACAAGAACGCCAATTTCTTTATTTTTGAAACCTTCTAGTACCCGTTGTCTTGCATTTTGCGATTTGTCACCATGAATGGCTTCGGCAGCGATATTGTTTTTTCTTAATGCTTTTACCACATTGTCAGCGCCATGTTTAGTTCTTGAAAAAACTAAAACATCCGAAAGGTTTTCATTTTTTATTAAATGATACAATAAATTTCGTTTCTCTGATTTTTCAACAAAGTAAACTCGTTGTTCTACATTTTCTGCAGTTGATGATACAGGAGAAACGGTAACTGTTTCTGGATTAGTAAGAAACATTTCTGCCAATTCACGAATTGCCATAGGCATAGTTGCAGAAAAGAAAAGTGTTTGTCTGTTTTTTGGTGTTAGCTTTACAATTTTTTTAACGTCATTTACAAAACCCATATCAAGCATTTGATCTGCCTCATCTAGTACTAAAGTATGCAAATGATCTAAATCTATAAAACCTTGCTTGTGTAAGTCCAAAAGTCTTCCTGGTGTTGCAATAACGATATCTACACCGTTTTTTAGAGCATCAACTTGTGGATTTTGGGAAACGCCACCAAAAATAGTAAGTTGTGTCAAATTAGTGTACTTTCCATAAGTGTCAAAACTTTGGCCTATTTGTACAGCCAATTCTCTTGTTGGAGTAACAATAAGCGCACGAATTACTTTGGCTTTTTTGGATGAACCAACAATTCGATGCAATTGATGAATTATTGGTATTGCAAATGCTGCTGTTTTTCCAGTTCCAGTCTGTGCGCAACCTATTAAATCTTTTCCTGATAAAACTAATGGAATAGATTGTTCTTGTATTGGGGTTGCGTTTATATAGCCTTCTTCAAATACGGCTTTTTGTATACTTTTTGAGAGAGATAAATCTTCGAATAACATATTTTTACTATTAAATATCTTGTATTAAGTACAAAGATAAGGGCACAAAGATAGTGTTATTTTTTTGTAGATAATTAAATTGAAGTTAAGTGCAGTTTATTAATGGTTTATACTACAATAGAGTTGTGTGCTTTCATGAAATCCGTAACTAAATATCCAATTAGTTTACCTATTAAATGATTGTTTTTGTCTTCTCCTAAATCTGGTGCACCTTCACAAATATGCAAATAAGTTGCATTGCTATTTTTTGCAAAATAGGAGACAAATTGCCGAAGTTCTTCAATAGAAAATCCGCTTAAAGTCATGGCACTGCTTGCTATATTTGGTATTGCGTCCAAATCAATTTCAACTCCAAATGGATCATTTTGAATAAATTCAAGTGCAGCAATCATTTCTTGTCCAAAATCTTTTTCTTTTCTAATATTTACACTATCATAAGTGTTGTATCGTACTCGGTCTTCAATTTTTTTAATAATGTCCAAAACACTTTTTGAAGTGTAATTTTCATGCAAACCAAAAATGAAATATTTTTTTAAAAAACCTTCTTCAAATGCATAAGAAAAACCATTTCCACTGTGACGCCCTTCAAGGATTCTAAAATCGGAATGTGCATCAAAATTAACTGCATTTATTGCTTTTCCTTTTGCAAGAGCGGCACCTTTGATATTTCCGTAAGAATTATTATGACCTCCTCCGATAATAATTGGAATTTTACCTGATTGTATAATTTTACAAACAATATGTGAAACTTCTTTGTCTATTTTTTCTACCAATTGACTCAATTTTGATCGATCATCAATATCATTGAAATCAAGTAGCTCTACTTCTTTCATCTCTTGGGATACATTTAGTTGTCCTAAAACAATGATTTGGTTCCCTTTTGAAAAACGATTGTGCTGAATATTTGCAATTCCTCTAATAGCACTTTCCCATGCAGAAGCTGCTCCAGGTCTACCAAAATTAGCTCTTACCCCAATATCTTCGGGTATACCAAATATAACATATTTGGATTCACTAGATTTAATAAAGTCAATTGGATCGCAATTTTTTGGGATTGTAAGCATTTTTTCGCCAAATTTAATTTCACCACTTCTGTGATTTGTAATTTTGGCTAGATCGTTAGTACTGAAAGGGATAAGTTTTTCCATAAAAATATATTTCTCAAAAATAATATATTTGTATTAAGTTGCGTTATATATATTATTAAATTTGTAAAAACAATTATATTTTAAAATGGAAAATCAAAAAAACAATTCAAGTCTAAAAGCTGTAATAGCAGTTTTAGCTATTTTATTAGTAGGTAGTTTAGTATATATTTTTAAAATTTCTTCAGAAGTAGAATCAGTTCAAACCGAAATGACCAAAGTGGGAACTGAAAAAGAATCAGTAATGAAAGATTTACAAGATCTTAAAGCTACTTATGATGCTGCCATTGCTGAAAATACTTCAATGTCTGAAGAGTTAATACAAGAAAGAGACAAAGTTGTAAAATTAATGGATGATTTGAAAAAATCAAGCGGAGATTTGTCAAAATACAAAAGTCAAGTTCAATCGCTTCAAGGAAACATGAAAGTATTAATGACGGAAAATGAAGGATTAAAAAAACAAAATACAAGTTTAACTATCTCACGTGACAGTACTGTAGTTGTTTTGGGACAAGCTCAAAAATTCAATGAAGTTTTAGTAGGTCAAAATGAAGATTTATCAAAAACAGTTGAGAAAGGTTCTAAATTGTCTGTTTTGAATTTGCAAACAGCTGCTTACAAATTAAAAAGTTCTGGTAAAGAAATCGCAACTGATAAAGCTAGTAGAGCTAATGTTCTTAAAATAAGCTTCACAATTGCTGAAAATTCAATTGCAAAATCAGGTGATAAAGATTATTATGTACAAGTAATTGATAGCAAAAACAATGTTTTGGGTGATGCAAAATCAATAACTTTTGGAGACAAAGATTTAACATATAGTTTTGTTTCAAGTGTAAAATATGAAAACAAAACGGTTCAAGTTTCTCAAGATTTAGCAGGAAAAGATTTTGTGAAAGGAATGTACACAGTAAATGTTTTTGATAAAGATCAATTGGTTTCTTCAACTAATTTTTCACTGAGATAAGATTTATAATTTAAAAAAAAAAGAGCGATATTCAAATTTGAATATCGCTCTTTTTTTTGTTTAATAATTTTTAAAAAAAAATCTAATGTAGTTTTCCTTCTAGAATTATTGCATCAATTAGATTGCTTCCAAACGCATATGGTAATTGGTAAAACGAAGGAATATCTTTTGTAATGATAAGGTTTGCTTTCTTTCCTTTTGTGATGCTTCCATGAGTTTTTGAAATTCCCATTGCATAAGCACCATTTATTGTTGCTGCATTTATAGCTTCTTCGGGAGTCATTTTCATTTTTATGCAAGCTGTTGCAACAACAAAATTCATATTTCCCGAAGGAGTAGAGCCAGGATTATAATCGGTTGCAAGAGCTATTGGAAGTCCAGCAGTAATCATTTCACGTGCTGGAGTATAAGGAATACTCAAAAAATAAGAACAAGATGGTAAAGCAACTGGCATTGTATCTGTGTTTCTTAAAGCCTCAATGTCTTCTGGTTTCATAATTTCAAGATGATCTACAGAAAGGGCATCGTATTTTACACCCGCTTGAATTCCTCCGATTGAATTGAACTGATTAACATGTATTTTTGGTTTTAAGCCAAATTTGAGACCAGCTTCCATAATTTGTTCGGTTTCTTCAACCGAAAAGTATCCAGTTTCGCAAAATACATCAATGAAATCAGCCAATTTGTTTTTGGCAATTTCAGGAAGCATTTCGTTAATAATGCAATCTATATATCCTTTCTTGTTTTCTTTATAAAGAGTAGGGAAGGCGTGTGCGCCAAGAAAAGTGGCTTTTATGGTAACAGGGTAGTTTCTGGATAACTGTTGAATTACACGAAGCATTTTGAGCTCTCCGTCAACAGTAAGGCCATAACCCGATTTAATTTCGACAGCTCCTGTACCCAATTGCATTACCTCTTCAAGACGTGTTTTCGATTGGTTATAAATTTCTTCTTCGTAAGTTTCGTTGAGTTTTTTTGCCGAATTTAAAATTCCACCACCGCGATTGGCGATTTCTTCATAGGTCATACCATTAATTCGATCTACAAATTCCTGTTCACGATTGCCAGCGTACACAATATGCGTATGACTATCACACCATGACGGAAGTACAATTTTTCCACTGGCGTCAATAGTTTTATCAGCTTCTACTTTTGGTAAATTGTCCATAGAGCCGAAATCGGCAATCAAATCATCTTTTATTAGTAAAAAAGCATTTTTGATTGTTGGCAAAACTGCCATTTCAGCTCCGGATACTTTCAAAATTGCACTTTCTCGTATTTGAAGCAGTTCTTTGATATTAAGGATTAATGTTGTCATTTACAATTATTCAAAAACTATTATTTCAAACATTTTATCCCAATTCTTGCCAGTTACAAAAATAGTTTTGGTTTTTGGATTGTAAGCAATTCCGTTTAAAACATCTTCAGGAGTAACTTTCAAAAATTTACGCAACCCCGACATGTCTAAGATTCCTTCGACAGCACCACTTAGAGGGTTTACAATTGCGATGGCATCTTTTTGCCAAACATTCACATAGAATTTTCCGTTAATCAATTCCAATTCGTTGATGGCTTTGATTTTTGAACTACCGGAATATACATTAATATAATCTACCATTTTTTGGGTTTTAGGATCCATTTTCCATATTTTTTCTGTTCCATCGCCCTGATAAATGTGTTTTCCATCATTTGTCATTCCCCAACCTTCAATGTCTTTGTCATAAGTAAATGTTTTTTCCAATTTAAGCGTTTTTGCATCGTATATGAAACCTGTTTTTTCTTGCCAAGACAATTGGTATAATTTTCCATTTATAAAGGTGATTCCTTCACCAAAATACTTGGAGTCTAAATCAATTTGTTTATAAATTTTTCCTGTTTTATAATCGTATTTTCTAAAGTAAGAAGATCCTTTTTGTCCAGTACTTTCACACAACGTATCATTATGGAATTCAAATCCTTCTGTAAATGAAGCGGTGTCGTGGGGGAAAGTATTAATAATTTTATATTTTAATAATTTGGGTGCCACATTCGAAACCAATTCGACTCTCTCTGTGGCTACTGAGTTTTCTCCTCCAAAATACACCAATGCTTTAAGATATTGATACCCTAATTTTTGATCTTTTAAATTAAAACTTAACTTATCATTTCCTTTTTTAGACCCTACTTTTACCTCGTTTACGTAATAAATAATGCTGTCTATTTCTTTGTTGTTTGGGTTCAAAACTCCTATAGAAATCGCATCATCGGATAGGAATTGTGGCTTGAAATTGGAATTATCAATGTTGAAAATAGAATTTTCAACATTTTTTGTGTCACCACAATTAACCAAAGTGATTCCTAATAAAATGATAAATAGGAAGTTATAATTTTTCATAGTTTTAATATTTTAAAAAGCCAATATACAACGATAATTTTAAGGTGCAAAGCTCTTGCAAAGATATAAAAAGATTGTATATTTGCACCGGCAAGTCCTACACGACCAGCTCCTGCAGACTCCCCCAGGATGGGAACATAGCAAGGGTACGTGGTTGAGCGGTGCGATGTAGGTCGCTTGCCATTTTTTTATAAAATTATAAATAGTAGTCTTCCTTCGGGAGGATTTTTTTATTTTAGATAGTTTCTAATTTAAATGGACTAGCTTTGAAGTATAAAAATAGTTACAATTAAAATAATTCATAAAGGTATACAATGAATAAAGTAGTTTTAATTACAGGAGGATCTTCGGGAATAGGGAAGTCCATTGGCGAGTTTTTGCATCATAAAGGATTTGTGGTGTATGGAACTAGCAGGAATCCTGAGAAAGTTTTGAATTCGGTTTTTCCTTTAATTGCTTTGGATGTTCGGAATGCAGATTCTATTTATTTGGCTGTTGCCGAAGTTTTAGCTACATCCGGAAGGCTGGATGTTGTAATAAATAATGCTGGTGTTGGAATTACTGGCCCTTTGGAAGAAATTCCAATGAATGAAATTCGAAATAATTTTGAAACCAATTTTTTTGGTCCTATTGAAGTAATGAAAGCGGTTTTGCCTCAAATGAGAGGACAAAAAGCAGGATTAATTATTAATATTACTTCAATTGCCGGTTATATGGGATTGCCTTATCGTAGTATTTATTCTGCTTCAAAAGGAGCTTTAGAATTAATTACAGAAGCTTTGCGCATGGAAGTAAAATCATTTGGAATCCAAATTACCAACATTGCTCCAGGTGATTTTGCGACCAATATTGCAGCGGGTCGTTTTCATGCTCCTGTATTAAAAGGTTCTGATTATGAGTTATCTTATAGTACTACACTTAATTCTATGAATGAGCATGTGGATAGTGGCAGTAATCCTAATGAAATGGCCGAAGCAGTTTACTCTATCATTCAAAATAAAAACCCTAAAATTCATTATAAAGTAGGTGCTTTTATGCAAAAATTTTCGATTGTCTTAAAAAGAATTCTTCCAGACAAAGTGTACGAAAAAATGTTGATGGACCATTATAAATTGTAAGTATAGATCTTTAAACTTTTAGGTTTTTAGATTGTTGAATTTTTAGATTTTTTTGATTGCTATTGAAATTGCAATTGATTTTTGAAATTGCTATTGTTATTGCTATTGATTTCGTAATTTTGCACCGAAATTTTTAAACACACAATTAAATATAAATAGATTATGAAATTTTTTATTGACACAGCTAATTTAGCTCAAATTAAAGAAGCACAAGCATTAGGCGTTTTAGACGGAGTTACGACTAATCCATCTTTGATGGCTAAAGAAGGAATTACAGGGAAAAACAGCATTTTGAAACATTATGTAGATATCTGTAATTTGGTTGATGGTGATGTAAGTGCCGAAGTAAATGCTTTGGATTACGACGGAATGATAAAAGAAGGAGAAGAATTGGCTGATTTGCACGAACAAATCGTAGTTAAATTACCAATGACTAAAGAAGGAGTAATGGCTGCCAAGTATTTCTCTGACAAAGGAATTAAAACAAATGTAACTTTAGTATTCTCTGCTGGTCAAGCATTATTGGCTGCTAAAGCTGGAGCAACTTATGTTTCTCCATTTATTGGACGTTTGGATGATGTTTCTACAGACGGTTTGGCGCTTATTGAAGAAATACGTTTGATTTATGATAACTACGGTTACGAAACTCAAATTCTTGCTGCTTCTGTGCGTCACACAATGCACATTGTAAATTGTGCAAAAATTGGTGCCGATGTGATGACTGGTCCTTTATCTGCTATTTATGGTTTGTTGAAACACCCATTGACAGATATCGGTTTGGCTCAATTTGTTGCTGATTTCGAAAAAGGGAATAAGTAAGATGAAGTATTCAGTGATCAGGTTTTAAGTGATCAGTGAAGAAATTTAAATAATAAAAGTCCCATTTCATTTAGAAATGGGACTTTTTAAGTTTAATTCCAAAATGAATGAGAATTCAATATTTGGAACTAGGTTCATGTAAAAATCAAATATGCGATTCTCAGCGATTTGATTTTAATCAAAAGAATCAAAATTTTATTCTAAAAAAATCCCATTCTGCTAATTGCAAAATGGGATTTTTATTTGTATCCATTTTACGAATACTAAAAAAAAAACTGAATACTGAACACTTTTCTAATGCCCTCCAGCTATTTTTTTATCAAAATCAATTCCTTGAGTTTTTAAAATACCACTTACTTTCCAAGCATAAAAAGCTAAATAAGCAAAACAAACAATTCCTACTACATAACTGTTTTGTATTCCAATGATTTCAGCAATTTTTCCTTGAAATACACTGACAAAACCACCACCCATAATCATCATAATCAAGAAGCTACTTCCTTGGCTAGTGTTTTTACCAAGCCCGCTAACCGCTAGTGTAAAAATACAAGGCCAAAGGGTACTACAAAACAAACCTACACTTGTAAAAGCATACACACTAATCATTCCGCTAGTTGAAATACCTATGGCTGTTGCAACAATACCCAAAACAGAAAAAATAAGAAGCATTCGGGCTGGATTTCCTTTACTGGCCATATCTGCAGCAATTAATACCAAGATCACTAAACCATATATGTAAAAAGGAGTTAAGTCGTGATTGGCAATAGCATTTACCGCTAAAAATACTCCAAAAGCTAGGTAAGGAGCTAGAAATCTCAATACTTTGAGCAAGCTCATATTTTCAGTAAAAGCCTCAACAGCTCCAGTCCAACGACCAATCATTAAACTCGCCCAATATAATGAAATATATGGAGCAACATCTTTGGTTAAGAAACCTAATTTACTTTCCATATAAGCTGGTAAATTACTTGCTGTAGACACTTCAACTCCAACATAAAGGAAGATAGCTATCATACCCATAACTAATTGAGGATATTGCAAAGCTGAATTTTTGGCTGCAGTCCCATCATGAGATGCAGTTTCTTCAATTAAAGCTGGTCTCTCAGGTAATGAGGAAAATTTTAATAAAATGGCTACTAGTAAAAAAGCAAATCCTAATACTAAGTAAGGGATTTTTACACTCTCAATACTTGCAGTAGTATTTGAATTTGCACTAGATCCAAAAATTGCAAAACTAACAATCAATGGACCGATTGTAGTTCCTAAATTGTTAATACCACCAGCTAATGTTAGACGTTGAGAACCTGTCTTGATTGGACCTAAAGCAATCGCTAATGGATTTGCTACAGTTTGTTGTAAAGAAAACCCTAGACCAACAATAAAAAGACCTGCCAACATCAATGTAAATGATCCAGTATTGGCGGCAGGATAAAATAATAGTGTTCCTAATGCTGAAATAAGTAATCCAAGGGACAACCCATTTTTGTACCCAATTTTGTTTACTAAATCCTCTTTAATCAAAAAGGAAACTCCCATGTATATGAGAGAACCAACAGTATATGCTATATAGAAAGCAAAAGCAACCAATTGACTTTCGCCTTGCGTTAAATCAAATGCTTTTTTGAAAACAGGGATTAAAATGTCGTTACTTGCAGCTACAAATCCCCAGAAGAAGAATACGATAACTAAGGGGATAAATTGTCCCCATTTGGTTTGTGAATTTTCTGAACTCATAATTTAAAAATTTAATTTTTTTTGGTTAATTATTAATTTTTTGATGCTGCAAGACTGTAAATATATTTGTTAAGAATTTTAAAAAAAAATTTTCGCATATAAAGTTTATCACTTTTATATAAACAACATCATTTCGTCAACAAATAACGATTTCGAAAAGGAATTTCGGAATAAAAAACTCAATTTGGCTATAATTTATTCTAGAATTTTGCTTTTTACTTCTTTACTGTAATTTCGACCAATTGGAATAGTATAGGATTGAATTTGGATCCTATTGCCTTCAATTGATTTCACCTTATTTAAAGCAATGGTATACGATTTGTGAATGCGCATAAATCGCTCAGCAGGTAATTCTTCCGTCAATGAAGTTAATGATTTGTGTGTAATATATGTTTTTTCGGGGGTAACTACTTTTATGTATTCTTTCATTCCTTCTATAAAAAGGATTTCGTCAATGTTTATTTTGACCATTTTTTTATCGACTTTTATAAAAATATAAGGCTCAATTCGATGGTTTTCTATTTTGACATTGTTTTTTAAATTGAATTCGGTTTCAATTTTTTGAATGCATTTTATAAATCGAGGTAGTGGGATAGGTTTTACTAAATAATCCAATACTTCCAAATCGTAACTTTCTGCAGCAAATTCTCTAAAAGCTGTAGTTATTACAATACGGGTCTTATTCTCAAGAAGACTAATTAATTCAAAACCTGTCATCATTGGCATATTTATGTCAAGAAAAACAGCATCTACAGTATTAGAATTTAAGAATTCAAGTGCTTCTAATGAATTATTAAATGTAGCTATTACTTCAAAATCTGAAAAATTCACAAAATAATTGAGAAGTACTTTTATAGCCAAAGGTTCGTCATCAATTAGTACACATTTAATCTTCATTATTTAAAGGTATTTGTATTGTGATTATGTAAAAATTAAATTTTATTTTTTGATTTATGGTAAAATTATTTTTATAAATCAACTTTAGTCTTTTTTTAGTGTTGGATAATCCTATTCCTTTTTTAGTTTTTACAGGTTGTGAAATTACAAAATTATTTATGATTTCAAATTCTAGGTTGGAATTTACAACTCTGAAATTAATTTTAATTTTAAGATTATCATTGCTAATTCCTCCATGTTTAAAAGCATTTTCGATGAGGGAAATGAATAATAAAGGAGGTATTTTTATAGTATCTATATTTGATTCTAGGTTTATTGTCACTTCCACATTTTCAAAACGTAATTTTTCAATTTCGATGTAATTTTGAATATAATCGATTTCATTGATTAAAGGAACAAATTTTGTACCTTCAATATCATACAGTACATATTCCATTAACTTTGATAGTTTTATTATTACGTCGGGTACTTTATCTGAAGATTCTAATGATAAAGCATATAAATTATTTAAAGTGTTAAAAAAGAAGTGAGGTTGAATTTGATTTTTTAAATACTTCAATTTAATTTTATTCTGGTTTTCCAGGATGGCTTTGTTTCGATCCCGTTCTTTGAGCCAAGTAAGCATTAAGTAAATAGAAGAAGCAATGGCCAAAACGTACAATTCTCCGATACAAACGGCAACGATATGATTCAATTCGAATGGCTTGTAATCTCTATTGGCTTCGGGCCAAATGTTTTTGGAAATTATAAAATAGGTAAGTCCTGTTTTCAAAAGATAAACTACACTCAAGCTACCGATTAGAGAAAGAGTATATTTAATGTATTTTGATTTTAGAACAAATAAAGGAATTAGAATTAATAGATTAAAATACACTAAAGGTATGTGAAGAGCGAATTCTATAAGATTTGACTTGAAAGAATAGTTGTAATCGTTGAAATAGGCTCCCCAACGCAAAAAGTTGAGTAAAAAATAGATTCCCCAAAACCAAATATGGTTTTTGAGTTTTATATGGAAATTAATTTTTTTCATTATTAAAATGATACAATTTATAAAATAAGAGAAGTAATTTGGTATTATTATGCAACAATAATCATTTTGTCATTAAAAAAGGATATTTATTAAATAAAAAGCTGAAAATTTACACTATCTGTTCATAATATACTTAAGAAAACGTTTTCGAAAAACGCATTATTGATTAAAACATGTCGTTGGTTTAAAAAAAGATGTTGTTTGTATAATTTATTTTTTTTGGAATTACCTTCCAAATACTTTTACACTATAACTAACAAAAATAATTTAAAAATGAGAAAAATTTTTTTAATCGTAATGGTTATTTTTACTGCGCAAGTTTCCCTTGCACAGGTAAAAACAATCAAAGGATTTGTTTCTGATGCATCTGGTGTTCCAGTAGCAGGAGCAAATATTAAAGTTGAGGGAGAAGGGAATGGAACTTCTACAGATTTCGATGGTAAATTTACAATTGAAGCAAAAGTAGGTTCAACATTGTCAGTATCTTATGTTGGATTTGCTTCAAGAAATGTTGTAATTGGAGAATCTTCTGATATTCAAATTAAATTGAATGAACAAGCTTCAACAGCATTAACAGAAGTAGTTGTAACTTCATTAGGTGTTAAGAAATCTAAAAAATCTTTGACTTATGCTGCGCAAGAGTTAAAAGGGGAAGAGTTAACTAGAGTAAAAGATGCCAACTTAGTGAATACAATAGCAGGTAAGATTGCTGGTGTTGCTGTAACGCGTTCTTCTGCAGGAGTTGGTGGATCTACAAAGGTTACTATTCGTGGTAATTCTTCTGTGTCAAACAATCAACCTTTATACGTTATTGATGGTATTCCTTTGTTTAATGGTTCTTCTACTCAACCAAACGAAGCTTCAGGTGCAGAAGCGGGAGGTAGCCGTGATGGGGGAGATGTGGTTTCTCTTATAAATCCAGATGATTATGAAGGAATGACTGTTCTTAAAGGTGCTGCTGCGTCTGTATTATATGGTAGTCAAGGTGCAAATGGAGTTATTTTATTGACTTCGAAAAAATCAAAAAATCAAAAATCTAATTTAAAATTTAACTCAGTTACTACTTTTGATGCTGCAGCGAACTTACCTAAGTTTCAATCGGATTATCATGCAGGTTCTCTTGGTGTAACGAATTTGGATACTGATTTATCTTGGGGTGCAAAAGGATCTTCTCAAGATCATGTGAAAGATTATTTTAATACTGGTGTAACACAAATTTCATCTTTGCAATTTTCAACAGGGTCAGAAGTTGCTTCAACTAATTTATCTTATGCTAACACAACTGCTTCTGGAATTATTGGTGGTAATAATTTAAGCAAAAACAATTTTGGTATCCGTCAAGTTGGTAAAATGTTTAATGATAAATTAACTGTTTCTGCGGATGCAAAATATGCTGCTCAAACTTTAAACAACAGACCAGTTAATGGATTGTATTACAATCAATTGACAGGATTGTATTTGTTGCCAAGAGGAAATGATTTTGGTTTTTATAAAGATCAATATCAAAGTTTTGATTCTTCTAGAAACCTTAATGCTCAACAATATCCAGTGATTAATGAAATTATTCAAAATCCTTATTGGTTGACAAACAAAGCTGCTTCTATAGATTCTAATAAATTCTTTAATGGATCTTTAGCTTTGGATTACAAAGTGGCTGATTGGTTGAATATTTCTGGTAGATATAGCTACAATAGTATCGAGAGTATTTTTGATAAGAAAGTACATGCTACAACTACACAGGCACTTGCTAGTGAATCAGGTAGGTACATTAATGTTAATACTTTGAGTACTCAAAATTATGGAGATTTAATTGCTACAATTAATACAAAGATAAATTCTTCTTGGACTTTCAATTCTATAGTTGGTACAAGTTTTAATAAAACTTCTGCAAATGAAGCGACTACCCTAGATTCAGGAAGGTCTGGTAGAGGATTAATTTATACCAATTATTTTACATTGGGTAATTTTTCAAATAATCTATCTAATACTCAAACTTTTGGTGGTGTAAGAGAATTAAATTCAGTGTTTGCCACAGCTAATTTTGGATTCAAAGAAATGTTATTCTTAGATGTTGCTGGTAGAAATGACTGGTCATCAACATTGGTAAATACAGATAGTATGTCTTATTTTTATCCATCAGTAGGAGCCACAGCAATTATAAGTGAAATGACTACTTTGCCTGAATGGATTAATTTTGGTAAAGTTAGAGCTACTTTTGCACAAGTTGGTAATGATATATTCCCTTTTGTAACTTCTCCTAGTTCTACAATTGTAAATGGTCAAGTTGTATCACCAAGAGTTGGACCAAGACCAGGCGAATCTTTGAAGCCTGAATTAAAATCAGAATTTGAAATCGGTACTGAATGGAGAATGTTTTCAAATAGATTACGTTTCGAACTATCGTACTACAAATCAGAAACAAAAAATCAATATGTAGAAGTTCTTGCACCTGACACTAATCCTTTTGGTTATGAATTTTATGGTATAAATGCAGGTAGCATTGAAAATCAAGGACTAGAGGTTGTATTATCAGGTACTGTTTTGAAGAATGATAAGTTTTCTTGGGATGCAACAGTTAACTATTCATTGAATGAAAACGTAGTAAAGGATATTCCAGCTACAGCAGGTGACTCTGGTAGAATAACTTTGACTGATGGTAATAATATGAACTATCGTTATGCACTTGTTGAAGGACAACCTTTTGGAGTAATTGAAGGGAAAAAATTATTACGAAATGACAAAGGTCAAATCGAATTGGATGACACTGGAAATGTACAATTGGGTCAATATGAAAATGTTGGTAATGCAAATCCAAACTATATGTTAGGTTTCCAAAATGCATTTAAGTATGGTAACTTCTTTGCAAACATTCTTATTGATGCTAGAATTGGTGGTGATGTCATGAGTCTAACTCAATCTGTTCTTGATGGTTATGGTGTTTCTAAAGAAACTGGTGACGCAAGAAATTCAGGTAGTGTTTCTATTAATGCAATAGACAAAAATGGTGTAGCTGTAACTTCTATGGATGCCGAGAAATACTATAAAGCAGTTGGTGGAATTGATAAAGCAACTGGTGAATATATGTATTCTGCAACAAATATTAGTGTAAGAGAGATTTCACTTGGTTATACTTTTAATACTAAAAGCTTACCATTTATACAATCTGCAAATTTATCTTTAATTGCAAGAAACTTATTCTTTATATACAAAGATGCTCCTTTTGATCCTAATGTATCATTAAGCTCAGGAGAGACGCTACAAGGGGTTGATCTTTTTGGAATGCCTTCAACAAGAAGCATTGGACTTAATTTAAATGTTACTTTCTAAATCATATATCATGAAAATAAACAAAATAAAAAAAGCTGCTATATACATTTCTATGATTGCAGCTGTAGGATGTACAAGTGATTTCGAATCAACAAATACTAATCCTCAAGGTGCTACTAACGAAACTTTGTCACAAGATTTTGGTATTGTGTCAGCACCAATGAAAGTTATGTTCAATAATGTAATTATTCAAATGCCAGAATGGCAATATCAATTGCAACAAAACTTAAATGCTGATATTTGGTCTGGATATATGGCAACTCCAACTGGATTTGCTGGTGGATCAAACAATACTACTTACAATCTTATTGATGGTTGGAATGGTTTTATTTGGAATATCGCATACGGTAATTTTATGTCTAATGCTTTAAAAGTTGAACAACTTGCAAAAGATAATTTAAAAGATGTTTATGCAATGTCTTTGGTTCTTAAAGTACAAGGTATGCATAGAGTTACAGATATTTATGGACCAATTGTGTATTCAAAATTTGGTACAGAAAGTTCAACTGTAGAATATGATTCTCAAGAACAAGTTTATACACAAATGTTTTCAGAACTAGACACTGCAATTAATCAATTAATGATAGGTGCTGATTCAGGTGCAGAACCAATCAAGAATATTGATCAATCAAGTTATGGTGGAAATCACGTTTTATGGATAAAATATGCAAATTCATTACGTCTTCGTTTAGCAATGAGGCTTGTTGAGATTAAACCTGCATTGGCTAAATCACAAGCATTAGCAGCAATAAATCAAAAATACGGAGTAATCAAGTCAAATGATGAAAATTTTGTTTTAAAATCTGCTACTCCAAATGCTATTAACACAATCAGTTCAGGATGGGGAGATATTTGTATGTCAGCTGATATGGAGTCTATTATGGGAGGTTATAATGACCCTAGAATTACGAAATATTTTAGTGCTTCTACTCAATTTTCAGGCGAATATAAAGGTGTTCGTACAGGAATTGAAATTGCATCAAAAGCGGATCATTCTGACTTTTCAAGAATAGGTGATGTAGTAAAAACAGGTAATATCGTTTTTCTATCTGCAGCTCAAACTAGTTTTTTATTATCCGAAGCCGCATTGAGAGGTTGGACATCTGGTTCTGCCAAAGCTTTATATGAGAACGGAATATCATTGTCTTTCTCTCAAAATGGAGTTAGTGGAGATGCTTCTTATATTCAAAATAATACTAACAAACCAAAGGATTATGTTGATGCAGCTTCAGTAGCAATACCAGCTTATGCTGTTAACAATTCTCCTGCTGTTAGTACAATCACAGTGGCTTGGGATGATGCAGCTTCAAATGAGATTAAATTAGAGAAAATTATCACTCAAAAATGGATTGCAGGATTTCCAGAAGGTCAAGAGGCTTGGTCTGAGTACAGAAGAACTGGATATCCAAAACTTTTCCCAGTACTTAAAAATACAAGTGGAGGTAAAATCTCAACAGAATTTGGCCCTAGAAGAATAAACTTTGCACAGTCTGAAAAAGATGGTAACCCTGGTGGTGTTGCAACTGGTGTTGCAAAATTAGGAGGACTTGATAATGGAGGAACTAGACTTTGGTGGGATACTACTGGACCTAATTTCTAAAATACTATAATAGTTATTTTTTATTCCAGACAGGTGAAAGCCTGTCTGGAAATAAAAAAATGAAGAATTGAAAAATGATGTTGCAAGATTTTTTTAATTGATTTTTAAAGGTTTATAACCAATCGCTTTGATTTGTAAAGTATATTTACTTTGTTTTAAGAGCTTATTACTATCGAAATTTCTTTTATTTTTATTAAAAATAAAATTTACATATAAAACAAAATTTAGAAAGTTTTGTTTCCAAAACAACTAGAATTAATTTGAATAAGATAATATGAATAATTATCTTAAATAAACTAGGATTGCAAACAATAATTTAAATTGTCACTCCTTAAAAAAAAATACATAATCATATACAACATGAGAACTACATCAACCTTAGTTAATGACATTAGTTACAAACCAGCTGGACAATTTGAAGATACTCGTTTTGAAAAAATTCACAACGTAATTTTCAAAAACTCTACAGATGCTTCAGTAATCGTCGCTCAAGAAATTGCAGATTTAATTCGTTCCAAACAAGAAAAAAATAAAAAGTGCGTATTGGGACTTGCCACAGGTTCTTCTCCGATAAAAGTGTATCAGGAATTGGTACGTATGCACAAAGAGGAAGGTTTGAGTTTTGACAATGTGGTTTCTTTTAACTTAGATGAATACTATCCAATGCCAAAGGAAAGCAATCAAAGTTATCATTACTTCATGCATCAACACCTTTTTAATCACGTTGATATCAGACCGGAAAATGTAAATATTCCCGATGGAACTGTTGAAATAGAAGACCTAAATCAGTTTTGTGTGGATTATGAAATGAAAATTAAAAATGCAGGTGGTCTTGATTTTCAGCTGTTAGGAATTGGGCGAACAGGACACGTTGGTTTCAATGAGCCAGGATCTCATATTAATTCTGGAACCCGCATTATTACTTTAGATCATATTACAAAAGTAGATGCGTCTGGTGATTTTAATGGTATCAGTAATGTTCCAAAAAGAGCCATTACCATGGGAGTTTCAACCATTCTGAGATCCAAAAGAATTGTATTAATGGCATGGGGACAAAACAAAGCTTCCATTATCAAAAGAACCATTCAAGGTGAGATAAGCTCTGAAGTTCCAGCTACATTTTTGCAAAACCATAACAATACCACTTTTGTATTAGATGATAGTGCAGCTTCAGAATTGACTAGACTAGAAACACCATGGTTGGTAGGAGAATGTATTTGGACAGAACAATTAAAAAATAAAGCAATTGTTTGGCTTTGTCAATATACGGATCAATCTATTTTGAAACTGACTGATAGAGATTACAACAACAACGGAATGTCAGATTTATTGGCTGCTGGTAGCTCTTCTTATGACTTGAATATCAATATGTTCAACGTTTTGCAGCATACCATTACAGGTTGGCCAGGAGGAAAACCAAATACCGATGACACTAATAGACCCGAACGATCCAATCCAGCAAAGAAAAGAGTTATACTTTTTAGTCCACATCCAGATGATGATGTAATTTCAATGGGTGGAACTTTTGCCAAATTAATAAAGCAAGGTCATGATGTACATGTGGTGTATCAAACTTCTGGAAATATTGCAGTTACCGATGATGAAGCCTTGAAATTTGCCGAAGTATGTAATGATTTCATTGATGGAGATAAGTCTGGAATTAATTTCCAATCGGTTATTGATTTTATAAATTCAAAAACTCAAGGCCAAAGTGATTCTGATGAAGTTCGAAAATTAAAGGGCTTAATAAGAAGACGTGAGTCTTATGCAGCAACAAGATATATTGGTTTGAAAGATGAAAACACTCATTTTCTAGATTTACCTTTTTATGAAACTGGAATGATTCAAAAAAAGCCATTGGGTCCAGAAGATATTGCAATTGTAAAAGAAATCATTGAACGTATCAAACCACAACAAGTATTTGCTGCAGGAGATCTTGCCGATCCACATGGTACGCATGAAGTATGTTTGAATGCCATTTTTGCGGCTATGAAAGCATTAAAATCAAAACCATTCATGAACGATTGTTGGTTGTGGTTGTATAGAGGAGCTTGGCACGAATGGGATATCCATGAAATTGACATGGCTGTTCCGTTGAGTCCGGATGAAGTATTATTGAAAAGACATGCCATTTTATACCATCAATCACAAAAAGACAGGGTGATGTTCCAAGGAAATGATTCCAGAGAATTTTGGGTTAGAGCAGAGGATCGAAATAAAAGCACAGCCAAATTGTATGATAAATTAGGTCTTGCCGAATATGAAGCGATTGAAGCTTTTAAACGATTTGAGTACTAAATACCACTTTTTTTTATTGTTTAGTACAACGCTAAACTTCAAGAATTTTAAATTCTTGAGTTTAGTGCTTGTTTACGGCTAAATTGTTTGACAGCAATACTAATATATTTTCTTTTATTATAATGAAATACATCATACTTTTTTTATTTTCTACCATTATATCTAATGCTCAAATTACGAAAGAGCAATTGAATATAATGCCATGGCCTCAAAATATTTCTTTATCTGAAGGTAGTTTTGTTTTGACAAAAAACTTTAAAGTGAATATCACTGGTGCTCCTGATGCAAGAATATTTGTCGGGGCAACCCATTTTATGAGACGATTGGATGGAAGAACAGGAATGTTTTTTAATCAAGGTTTCGTAACAGGTTTAAATGAGGTTCCATTGGCCGAATTGCAAATTAATTGTATTGGTAGTGGTAAAATTGACTTGTATGAAGACGAAAGTTATTTATTAGACATCACAAAAAATAAAATTACAATTAATGCAACTACTGATTTAGGAGCATTGCATGCACTCGAAACTTTATTGCAATTGTTGCAAAATGATAGTAATTCTTTTTATTTTCCTGTTTCCAAAATATCCGATTTTCCAAGATTTACTTGGAGAGGTTTGATGATTGATGCTGCAAGACATTTTATGCCAGTTGATGTTATAAAAAGGAATTTGGACGGAATGGCTGCTGCGAAAATGAATGTTTTTCACTGGCATTTAGTAGATGATCAAGGTTGGAGAATCGAAATGAAAAAACATCCAAAATTGATTCAAATGGCTTCTGATGGAGAATATTATACCCAAGAAGAAATAAAAAATGTTGTAAAATATGCAGCTGATAGAGGGATTTTGATAGTTCCCGAAATCGATATGCCAGGGCACGGAACTGCTATTCTCACGGCTTATCCAGAAATTGGAAGTAAAGTTGTTAATTTAAATGTAAATTCAGGAGAAAAAGAGCAAAAATTTACTCAAATTCAATCCTATAATCTCGAAAGAAATTCAGGAATTTTTACTCCAACATTAGATCCTTCTAATCCAAAAACGTATCAATTGATAAGTGAAATTTTTGATGAAGTTTGTCCGCTCTTTCCTGGGAAATTTTTTCACATAGGGGGTGATGAAAACGAAGGGAAAGATTGGGACTCTAATCCTAAAATTCAAGAGTTCAAGAAGAAGCACAATTTAGCCAATAATCATGAATTGCAAACGTATTTTACGATGCAATTAATTCCGATGCTCAAAAAGCATAACAAAGAACTAATGGGATGGGAAGAAATTATGACCAAAAATATGTCAAAAGACGCCATTATTCATTCTTGGAAAGGAGTCAACGAGGGAGTTCCTGCGGGAAAATCACTTGTAGATGCTGTTAAAGGAGGCTACAAAACAGTATTGTCTAATGGCTATTATATTGATTTGGTTTTTGGTGTTGACGATCATTATACAGTAGATCCAATGCCCAAAAATGTTACTTTAACTGAAGAAGAAAAAGCGAGAATTCTTGGTGGTGAAGCTACTATGTGGTCAGAATTGGTAACGCCAGCAACTATAGATTCCAGAATTTGGCCTAGAACGGTAGCTATTGCAGAACGTTTATGGTCTGATGGAAGTGTTACAGATAGTAATAGCTTACGCAAAAGGATGGATGTTTTATCATTCAGATTGGAAGAATTGGGACTAAATCACATTAAAAGCAGAGAAGGGTTGCTAAGAAATATTAGCAACAATCAAAAAAGTCAAGCTTTGGTTGATTTTTCAAATATATGCGAACCAATCAAAAAATATTCAAGAAATGCTGAGGGAACAGAATATCAAACATACTCTCCATTTACTTTATTTGCTGATGCTTGTGTTCCAGATGCTTCTGATGCTTTGGAATTTGATAAAGCTGTTACTTGCTATTTAGGCAATAAAACAAATGAAAACGAAAAAGCAGTTATAAACTATTTGAACAATTGGACAAAAATGAATACCGATTTGAATACTCTTAGTACAAATGCACCGCTTGTTCAACCACTTTTACCACTATCAAAAAGTTTAAATGAATTAATAGAGAAATTGTTACTCAAGATAGAAAAAAAACAAAATATTGAAGCTCCTGTATTAAATGAATTACTGGAGAAATGCAATTCAAAAGAACATGCCGATGTTGAATTAGCGGTATATAATAGCTTGAAAAAGTTAGTTCAAGCTTAATTTCAATTCAAAAATAAAAGTTGTAATCGTTAAGATTGAGTTTGGTTATTTGTATTTTAATATGATTTTTTTATTTTGAATTACTATTGTTTTTCTGCTAAAACAATAGTTTTAACCTGGTAATTCGTTACCAGGTTTTTTTATGCATTTGTCGCAATTATTAAAATATATTATTTTGTTAGTTTCAAAACCTCTTTATCAAAGTCTGAAAGGTATTCTCTGTCCTGAATAATTCTAAATTTATCAAACTCCATTTCCGCCTTAATTTTGGCTTCCAAATGAGAAATTTTTCCTTTATCATTCAGTATTGGATAATTGGAGAGTTGCAGAAAATTATTTAAAAACAAAGTCCAATTTTCCATTTCCATTACAATTTGCCTTTTGGCATAATTCTCAGCCAAATCCAAGTAAGCGGAAACAATTCTATTTAATTCTTGAAGATGTGCATCGTTCAAGTAGTTTTTAGCAATGCTCACATCAGTTTTTTGAATTTTGCCATTTGGTGCATCTTTCCATGTGGATAAACCCATGTAAAGTTTGCTGGCATCGGCTTCAGAATAAATAATTTCGGCCGCCGTTTTTCCGGTTATTGCCCAATGTAGTTTGTTTTGTACCGTTGCAAAGAATGTTTTTGTAGTGGCACTTTCTTTTTCATAATTTGCGGAAAGTGCATAGATGTCAGTTATCTTTTGATAAAAGCGCCTTTCGGATGAACGAATTTCTCTAATGCGTTCCAGTAATTCTTCAAAATAATCTTTACCAAAAGCCTTACCGTTTTTTAGCATATCATCATTCAAAACAAATCCTTTGATAATGAATTCTTTGAGTGTCTTGGTTGCCCAAATTCTGAATTGAGTGGCTTGACTGGAATTTACTCTGTATCCTACAGCTATAATTGCGTCAAGATTGTAAAAATCAATTTCTCTGCTGACTTCTCTTTTTCCTTCGGTTTGAACTGCTCGAATTTTTCGAGTAGTTGAACTTTCATCCAATTCATTCGATTTGAAAATCTCTTTTAAATGATAGGTTATAGTATGAGATTCAACCCCAAAAAGTTGTCCAATAGCTTTTTGCGAAAGCCAAAAACTCTCGTCTAAGTAAGTCACTTCAACATTAACATTGGTTTCGGATGTTTGATATAATAGTATTGGCGCCTGCATCTTACTTTTTTTGATACTTTTTTATAAAAATTAATGAAATGTGAAGATAAACTAATTCTCATTTTAGATTAAAAAAAATAGACATTTTTTTGTACTTTTGCACAAAATTTTAATAAAGAGACATTCATGTTAACAGTCAATAATTTATCAGTTCAGTTTGGCAAACGAATTTTGTTCGACGAAGTAAATACAACCTTCACACACGGAAATATTTATGGAGTTATTGGAGCCAATGGTGCTGGAAAATCAACTTTTCTTAAAATAATTGCGGGTGATATGGATCCAACTTCGGGTCATATTCATTTGGAACCAGGAAAACGTATGTCGGTTTTAAACCAAAACCACAATATGTTTGATGAACATACTGTTTTGGAAACGGTGATGATGGGGAACAAAGTGCTGTACGCTGTAAAAACAGAAATGGATGCGCTTTACCTTGATTATAATGATAAAAATGCAGATAGAATAGGGGAGTTGCAAGTGCAATTTGAAGAGATGAATGGTTGGAATGCCGATTCAGATGCTGCTTCAATGCTATCCAATCTTGGAATTACAGAAGACAATCATTATACATTAATGGCAGATTTGGAAGGAAAAATCAAAGTGAGAGTCCTTTTGGCTCAAGCGCTTTTTGGTAATCCAGATTTATTGATCATGGATGAGCCTACCAATGATTTGGATTTTGAAACCATTGCTTGGTTAGAGAATTTCTTAGCAAACTATGAAAATACAGTAATTGTAGTTTCTCACGATAGACACTTTTTGGATTCGGTTTGTACACACATATCCGATATTGATTTTAGTAAAATAAATCATTATTCTGGGAATTATACTTTCTGGTATGAATCAAGCCAATTAGCGGCCAAACAACGTGCACAACAAAACAAAAAAGCCGAAGAAAAGAAACAAGAATTAGAAGAATTTATCCGTCGTTTTTCTGCGAATGTGGCCAAATCAAAACAAGCTACTTCTCGTAAAAAGATGATTTCAAAATTAAATATTTCTGAGATCAAACCTTCAAGCCGCCGTTATCCAGCCATTATTTTTGACCAAGAGCGTGAAGCAGGAGATCAAATCTTAAATGTACAAGATTTAAGCGCTTCTGTCGATGGTGAAACTTTGTTTAAAGGAGTAGATTTGAATATGGCAAAAGGCGATAAAATTGTTCTTTTTTCTAAAGATTCTCGTGCTACAACCGCTTTTTATGAAATATTAAATGGAAACCAAATAGCCGATTCAGGAACATATGATTGGGGAGTTACTACCAATCAAGCCTATTTGCCTGGTGATAATCATTCTTTTTTCGAAAATGATTATTCCTTAGTAGACTGGTTGCGTCAATGGGTAAAAACCGAAGAAGAACGTGACGAAGTAAACATTCGTAGTTTTCTTGGGAAAATGATTTTCTCTGGTGAAGAAGCTTTAAAAACTTGTAACGTATTGTCAGGAGGAGAAAAAGTACGTTGTATGTTGTCTCGAATGATGATGGAAAGAGCTAATGTCTTGATGCTGGATGAACCAACAAATCACTTGGATTTGGAGTCAATTACAGCGTTCAATAATTCATTAAAAAACTATAAAGGTTCGGTGATTTTTACTACTCACGATCATGAGTTTGCTCAAACTGTGGGTAACAGAGTAATTGAGTTGACACCAAACGGTGCTATTGACAGATACATGACGTTTGATGAATATTTGGATAACGAAGGAGTACAAGAATTAAGAACAAAAATGTATTCATTATAATTTTAGATTTTTCATAAACGATTTCTGATTTTTTATGTTTAAAAAAAATTCCCGTTGTTCAAAAATAACGGGTTTTTTTATGCATAAATCTAAGTAATAATAGAGGCTCATTTATAATAAAAAAATGATCTAGATTGTTTTTATAAAAAAAATCCCTTGGATTCTATTCCTTTATCAATAATAGAAATAATTCTAAGCTTCTAATGAATAAATCCTAAATCGGAATTTGTATATTTGCTTGACCAAATAAACTAAGGCTTTTCAAATGTTTTATCTGAAAAAGTTTTTAAAACAAAAAATGAATTTTAATTTGTCTTTTTAAAATTAATAATTAAAGAATATGAATCAAAAAGTGTTACTCAATTCAAAAGAAGTCAATATCATTTTGAACCGTTTGGCTTGTCAATTAATTGAAAAACATCTTGATTTTTCGGATACAGTTTTAATTGGGATACAACCCAGAGGAACATTTTTGGCAGAACGTTTGAAAGAGTTGTTAGAAAACGAATATCATATTTCGAATATATCTTTAGGCTATTTGGATATCACCTTTTTTAGAGATGATTTCCGCAGAACAAATAAGTCATTAGAAGCCAATAAAACCAAAATTGATTTTTTAGTAGAAAA
Source organism: Flavobacterium rarum (SeqCode) (assembly GCF_965234445.1). Lineage (GTDB taxonomy): Bacteria > Bacteroidota > Bacteroidia > Flavobacteriales > Flavobacteriaceae > Flavobacterium > Flavobacterium rarum. The sequence continues at coordinate 181,189 of NZ_OZ248505.1, forward strand.
CAAAAAAGTTATTTTTATTGACGATGTCTTGTATACTGGACGTAGTATTCGTGCTGCATTAACTGCAATTCAATCTTTTGGTAGACCTTCAGGAATTGAATTATTAGCGCTAATTGATCGACGTTTTAGTAGAGATTTACCCATTCAACCCGATTATCGTGGTCGTCAAGTAGACGCGATTAATGGCGAAAAAGTAAAAGTATGTTGGGCCGAACAAGATGGCGAAGATGGCGTTTATCTAGTTACAAATTAGTGTTTTACAACTAAATAATAGTCTGACGAATTATAAATTATAAAAACTGAAAATCTAAATAATAATGAGCGAACTAAGTGTAAATCATTTATTAGGAATAAAATACATTAATGAAAATGATATTAACCTGATTTTTGAAACTGCCGATCATTTTAAAGAAGTCATCAATCGTCCTATAAAGAAAGTACCTTCGTTACGAGATATTACGATTGCTAATATTTTTTTCGAAAATAGTACCAGAACAAAATTGTCTTTTGAATTAGCTCAAAAAAGATTGTCTGCGGATGTTATCAGTTTTTCAGCAGCACAATCTTCCGTAAAAAAAGGAGAAACACTCATAGATACAGTAAACAATATACTTTCTATGAAAGTGGACATGGTAGTTATGCGACACGCCAATCCTGGAGCGGCTTATTTTTTGTCTAAGAACGTAAAAGCAAGTATTGTCAATGCAGGTGACGGAGCTCACGAACACCCAACTCAAGCCTTATTAGATAGTTATTCTATCAGAGAAAAATTAGGAGATGTAAATGGAAAAAAAGTTGTTATTGTTGGAGATATTTTGCATTCTAGGGTTGCACTTTCCAACATTTATGCGTTGCAAATGCAAGGTGCCGAAGTAAAAGTTTGTGGTCCAAAAACCTTAATTCCAAAATACATAGAATCACTTGGAGTAACGGTGGAGCCTAATTTGCGTAAAGCACTTGAATGGTGTGATGTAGCAAATATGTTAAGAGTACAAAATGAAAGAATGGATGTTAATTTTTTTCCTTCAACTCGAGAGTATGCCCAACAATATGGTGTGGATAAAGTATTACTGGATTCACTTAACAAAGAAATTGTAATAATGCATCCAGGACCTATAAACCGTGGTGTCGAAATTACAAGTGATGTTGCCGATTCAAAACAATCCGTAATTTTAAATCAAGTAGAAAATGGTGTTGCTATCCGTATGGCCGTAATCTATCTTTTGGCTTCAAAAATTCAATAAAATAGTATTATGAAATCGCCATGATTCCAAATTATAAACTGGAATGAAGAATGGAGATACCATATTCCATTAAAAAACAAATATTATCTGCATATGAAAGTAATTACCAAAGGACACACTACCACCATAAAAGATACTGAGGGTAATATTGTAAGTTTTTTAGAAAAAGTAACCAGTCAATATACTAGTTTCAAAGAGCATAATCTAATTTTAGATATTTCTCATGACAAATCAGTTGATGAAAAATCTATTACTATTTTTTCTGAATTATCAAAAAAACATAAAAAAGCAAAAAAATCATTTGTTCTTGTTGTTAATAGTATTGACTTTAACAAAGTTCCAGTTTCAATTATAGTTGTACCTTCATTATTAGAAGCACATGACATGATTGAAATGGATGAAATTGAAAGAGATTTGGGTTTTTAAAGTTCAAAGCAGTTTTTAGGTTTAAGAGTATAATTTTGCTTAAGGAGTATGAGGTTTAAACAATCTTAAACTTTTGAACGGTTTTAAACAATTTTAAACCAATTAAACAATTATAAAAACAAGAAATTTGAAACTTACCATATTAGGCTGTTATGCCGCTACCCCTCGGACTTTAACCAATCCCACTTCTCAGGTTTTGGAAATAAAAAACAGACTGTTTTTGATTGATTGTGGTGAAGGGACTCAAGTGCAGTTGCGTAAAAACAAATTGAAATTTTCAAAGATCAACCACGTTTTTATTTCACACTTACATGGTGATCATTTTTTTGGACTTATTGGTTTAATTTCTACTTTTGCGTTATTAGGTCGTACCTCAGATCTTCATATTTATGGACCAATTGGAATAAAAGAAATAATTAATATACAGTTGAGACTTTCAAATTCTTGGACCAATTATCAACTAATTTTTCATGAATTAGAATCTAAAGAAAGTGTAACAATTTTTGAAGATGATAAAGTAATTGTTAAAACAATTCCCCTAAAACATCGTGTATATACCAATGGTTTTTTATTTCAAGAAAAAATTGGTGAAAGAAAACTGGATTTAAATGCTGTACTCAATTTTGAAATAGATACTTGTTATTACCAAAATATTAAAAACGGAAAAGATATCGTTTTGGAAGATGGTCGCATTATTGAAAACCATAAATTGACCTTTGATCCAGTTCCAACATTAAGTTATGCTTTTTGTTCGGACACAAAATATACAGAAGCAATAATTCCAATTATTGAAAATGTAGATGTTTTGTATCATGAATCAACCTTTTTGGAATCAGAAGAGGCTTTGGCTACAAAAACAATGCATTCTACTGCAAAAGAAGCTGCTAAAATTGCATTAAAAGCCAATGTCAAACAGTTGATTCTTGGTCATTATTCAACTCGATACAGTAGTTTGAAATTATTTAAGGAAGAAGCAGAAACTATTTTTGCTTCAGTTTTATTAGCGGATGATGGAAAAAGTTTTGATTTTTAAAGATTTATATAAAAAGATAAAAAATGAGTGATTTAAGTGATTATAGAAAGTCTTACGAGAAAAGTGAATTATTGGAATCCTCTATTCCGGAAGATCCGATAAATCTGTTCAATAGATGGTTTCATGAAGTTGAAGATTTTGATGGAAATGAAGAGGTAAATGCTATGACAATTTCTACAATTGGATTGGACGGTTTTCCAAAATCTCGTGTAGTTTTATTGAAAAAGTATAATGAAGAAGGTTTTATTTTTTATACTAATTATAATTCGGAAAAGGGTAGGGCAATAGCCAATAATTCGAATGTATGTCTTTCATTTTTTTGGGAAAGTTTGGAACGTCAAGTTATAATTAAAGGAATTGCTCAAAAAACTTCAGAAAATAATTCGGATGGTTATTTTGACTCCCGTCCTGATGGAAGTAAATTGGGAGCTATTGTATCCAATCAAAGTGAAGTAGTCCCTTCTCGTGAATATCTAGACGAGAGTTTGAAACAATTGGAAAAAGATTTCGAAGGAAAAGAAATACTACGTCCAAAATATTGGGGAGGTTTCTTAGTAACTCCTTTAGAAGTAGAGTTTTGGCAAGGAAGACCAAATCGTTTGCATGATAGAATTCGATATTCTCTAAATAAAGATTATTCGTGGACTATCAATCGCCTTGCACCGTAATATAAGATAATTATATTATTTTTAATGTTAAACATGTAATTCATCGATTTTTTTTGGTAGTTTGACATAAAGTATGTTTATTTGAACAAATAAATAGATTTTATATCGTAATTAATTAACAATAAAGGAGTTTGCCCCCAATCTACTTTAAACTTAAACTACTATCTTATGTATTCGAAATTACTTCGTGCATCTTTGTTTGCTTTTGTTTTATGTTTTATAGTTTCTTGTTCTTCAGATGATAGTTCAGTTGAAACAGAAGCAAGTCAATCTGTCGTTTTAAACTATGAATATAGTCCTCTTGAATTAGAAACAATGACTTTAATAAACAATTATAGAGTCAGTATTGGTTTGAATGCTTTAGAAAAAATCAATCATATTTCATACAAATCTGAAGAGCACGACTATTATATGATTACAAATAATGTGGTTAACCATAATGATTTTGAAGCTCGTTCAACAAATATTATAAAAAATTTAGGTGCCAAAAATGTAAGCGAAAATATTGCTTATAATTATAATAGTGCAAAAGGTGCTTTTGATGCTTGGATGAATAGCCAAGCTCATAAACAAAATATAGAAGGTAACTTTACACACTTTGGTCTTTCAATTAGAGAAAATCCAACAAATGGTAAAAAATATTATACAAATATATTTGTGAAAATTTAAACGTATAATTTCAATAAAAAAAAACTACCTCAGTAAGGTAGTTTTTTTTTGTCATAAAGCAGTAATTATAAATTCACTACGTCTATTTTGTTGATGTTCTTCTTCTGTACATTGTACGCCATCAGAACATTTGTTGTATAATTTTGTTTCTCCATACCCTTTACTAGTTAATCTATCTGGGCTTACACCATTTTTAATCAACCATTCTCTGGTAGATTTTGCTCTTCTTTCGGATAAAGCTTCATTGTATTTAAATGTAGCGCGACTATCAGTATGAGATCGGATGTCTAATTTCATGGTTGGATTTATCGTCATTACATCAAGAATTTTTGCTAAATCCAATGCTGCTTCAGGTCTGATATTTGATTTATCCAAATCAAAATAAATCCATTTGATCCCAAAACAGGTACCTAAATCATCACCAATGGTCACTTTACATATCGTTTTTTCTAGAGTTAAATCTAAAGGAATTTTACAATCGTTTACTGGAATAGTAATTGTTTTTTCAACGGTATAATATTTTTCTTTTTCAGCTCTAATACTGTATGTGTTTTTACTTTCAACATCAAATTCAAAATAACCGTTTTCATCCGATTCTTTAGTATTTAAAGCTTTATGTTGGTCATTGTATAAAGTTACTTTAGCATTTGCAATTAAAGTATTAGGTATTAACTTTCCATTTTCGGATTCAGTCAAAATTCCACTCAATTCGGGTTTACATTTTTTGGCTAGTCTTTTAATTTCTTTAAATTGATAGATATCATCAAAACCATTTCCACCATCTCTATTGGATGAGAAAAAACCAATTCTATTTTTGGTATTAATTAAATAGGCAAAATCATCTTTTGAAGAATTCACATCAGCTCCAACGTTTTGAACTTCTCCAAAAGTTCCGTCTTGTTTTATTTCGGACACGAAAATATCGAGCCCACCAAGCCCAGAATGGGTATCGGAGGCAAAATAGATTTCATTTTCATCAGTAACAAATGGAAAAGTTTCTTTTCCAGAAGTATTGATTGTTTTTCCTAAATTTTGAGGTGTTCCAAAACTTCCATCACTATTGATGCTAACTTTAAAAATATCAGATTCGCCTATAGTTCCTGGCATGTTCGAAACAAAATACAATGTTTTTTCATCAGCACTAAGGGCAGGATGTGCAGTACTGTAGTTGTCGCTATTAAAGGGTAATTCAGTTATATTTGACCAATCATTTTTAACAAAACTGGCTTTGTATAATTTAATTAAGGTTACATTTTCAGTGTTTTTACCTTTTTTTCCTTCTAAAAAATTATTTCTAGTAAAATACATTGTATTACCATCTTTTGTAAAAATGGCACTAGCTTCATGGAATTTTGATTTTACACTTTTGGAAAATTTTTTCGGAACATCTGCAGAAAGTGAGTCTATTGTTAAATTGGATTCGTACAAATTAGTAAAATATTGATCCGTCCAAGTATGCTTCCTTTGTCCTAAACTTCCGGTATCTCTAGAAGAAGTAAATACCAACTTATCATTGTAAAAAGAACTTCCATAATCTGAATATTTGGAGTTTACACCTGCATCTTTTATAGCATATCTTCCAGAATTTGCTTTTATTTTATCCAAATAATTTACCTCTTTAATATATTGTTCGCCTTTACTTGAATTATCAGATTTTTCATTGTATTTTTTTAACATTTCATTTGCCAAGTCATTTTGGCCAGTGGAACGTAAACATTGAGCATATCTATAATAGATTTCTGGATCAACTGTTGTAGTTATTTCAAACAATTGTTCGTACCATTTTGCCGCTTTAGCATACTCGGAATTAAAGTAATATGAATTTCCTAAATTTTCAAACATTTTAGGTTCTTTATGTCCTTTTTCAACAACTCTTTCATATGTTTTTATAGCATCGATATACGCATATTTGTCGTATTTTTTGTCCGCGTTCGAAACTTTAGCTTTTTGTGCATAATTATTCAAAGTAAAAAAGAAGAGTATCGAAAGGCAAAGTATTGTACTGTTTTTCATAATAATAATTTTTAGGAATCTTTACTTTTTTTTGTAATACTATGGATATTTATCTAGAATTATTACTAGATAATTGATTGAATTTTTTTAAATATTCGTTTGATTTTTCTGTTTTACCTATAGATTTTAATGCCACTGAATAACGATAATAATACTCGGGCTCAACTTCGGTTGTTAAATTAAATAGCTTAGTATAATTTTTTTCTGCTTTTTCAAATTCATCACTAAAAAAATAAAAATTAGCTAATTTCTTTAACATATCTATCGATTCATACCCTTTTTCAGAAACTCTTTCATACGTTTTAATGATGTCTACCGAGGCATAAGAATCTACTTTTTTTGGTGTTTCGGATATTGAAAATTTACTTATTTTTTTTATTTTTAATAAAGTATCCGATTTTAAAATTGTTTTTTCTACTTGCTCTCCTTCTGCAAATACTGGAGTGACAATTCGTTTGTTATTGAGCCCCAAGTCATAATTTCTAATTAGTTTTGGATTTGAAACATCATATACTGTTTTGTACCCTCCAAACTTCATAGATGTAATTTCTTCTACATGATAATATTTAACTTTTCTGTTTGGATTAAATATTTTATCGGCTATTATTAGATTATTACTTTGCAATTCATTTATTTTTTTTTGATTTAGAGAATTTGCATTATTTTGAGTCCAGCTATTATATGAAAATAAACATAAAATTACGGTGAAAAGGATTGTTAGATTTTTCATGATATTTGATATTAAGATTAAACATCTTTAAATATTCAATTAATAATTTTATATTATTTTTTTTAGTATTAAAATTTTAGTAGTAGATTTTAAAAGAATCTAGGTGTTATGATTTTATTATTTTTCTTAAAGATTTCATAACGTAAAAATATCTCGTGTGATCCCGAATTGTAATTGTCAAGTTCTGTAGTTTCAAAATCGTATGCATATCCAATATATAAACCATCCGAGACCTGAAAACCAACCATTGCGCTCATTGCCGCACTCCATCGATAAGCGAGACCAATAGTGAACATTTCGTTAAACATAAAATTACCCGAAACATCTACTTGTAGAGGAGATCCTTTTACAAGTTTAGTCATAAAAGCAGGTTTGAATTTGATAGAAGGACTTAAATCAAAAACATATCCTCCAAGTAAATAATAGTTTATTTTTTCTTTATAAATAGCCACTTCATTGTCATTGTAAGCATCGTTTTCTATAAAATTAGGAATTGAAAAACCTAAATATGCCTTTTGCGAATGTAAATAAAGTCCAGCTCCTATGTTGGGTGAAAAATCATTGTTTATATCATTCTGAATTTTCGGGTCATTGGGATCATTTGGATTTAATTTATTGATATCTATACTAAATAAATTGGCAGTTCCCTTTATTCCAAATGATAATTTAAATGATTCAGAAACTGGAATGGTATAGGATATATCTGTTGAAATTGAATTGGATGTAGAAGGACCAATTTCATCGTTTACAATTGAAACTCCCAAGCCCAATCTACTGTTGTTGAAAGGTGTATTTACCGAAATAGTATTCGTAATTGGGGCTCCATCAAGTCCCACCCATTGCGTACGATGAAGTGCAAAAAAGCTTAAAGCACCTCTGGATCCTGCATAGGCAGGGTTTACATTTATTGTGTTGTACATATATTGTGTATATTGGGCATCTTGTTGCGCATAACTTACAATGGCTGTAAACATCATAACGATTGAAAATAATTTTGTTTTCATAAAGGTGAAATTTATTTGAAATAGTTGATTTATGTTGTCGTCTTTTTATTTGCTTTTGCAAATAGTTATTGAAGGCAATTTCATAGTTTACTATTTGTTAATTTAAGTTTGATATTGTTATAATATCTTAATTTTGAGGGTTTATAAAAGATTATTACAGTATTAATATTAAATATAATTAAATACTCTGAGAAATAATTTCATTCTCAGAGTATTTTTGAATCTGATTTATTTTACAAGATATAAATATCCATCTTTTTTTATCTTTAGCGTTTTGTCAAGACCATCTACAGTGTCATAACTTAAAATGTAGAAATAGGTTCCTGTTGGTAGTCCTTCATTTTTGTTAATTGTTGTTCTACCTTCGGACAGCCCTCTAAAAGCATTACCTTCATTATTATAATTATCTTTCTCAAAAACTAAAACACCCCAACGGTTGTATATTTCAACTCTAATATTTTTGTAACAAAGGTTGTCTTCTATGTTTTCAATTTGGAAAAAATCATTTTTTCCATCTTCGTTGGAAGAGAAAGCATTGTGTATAATAATCGTTTTACATGGAAGAACTTTACAATCATCATTAATTTCTAGTAACAAGAAGATGCTTCTTGGACAGTCGCCAGCAAGTTTATATTCGTATTTATAGGTATTGATTGGTATTCCAAATGCATTCAAAATGTTACCATTTAATCCACCAGTGTTTTCAGTATCTATCCAAGTTCCACCTGTAGGAACACCTTGTGGCAACAAATTGTTTAAATCAACTGGGGTCGTATCTGCATTACAAGTTGCACTTGAAATAGTAACGGATTCGAGTCCTGCCACATTTAATGTAATTGTCGCTGTACTACAGTTTGTAGGATTGGCAGCTTCACAAACTTGATATTCAAACGTGTATTGACCTGCCGCTACACCATCAACAAATGTTATGTTTCCAGAGTCATCAATTTTGATGTATTGCCCTAATACAGTCAATAATTTGAATTTGAAAGCACTGATACTAGCAGGAGAACCATTCAATAAATCATTGCTGAGTGCATTACGTAAGTCATTAACTATAGAACACTGAGTAACATTATAGGTGTCATTTGTAGCTTGAATGTTGGCATACATTTTACAGCTGATACCAAAGTCAATATCTAAATTAACTTTGTTTTGATCGGACAAAGTAGCCGTTTGAGGATTAGTATTGGTAGGTCCACATACTTCAAAACTTGTAGGTTTACCAGTGTTTTTAGGATTCTCGTTTTTACCTGTTTTAGGTAAAACTTTTACCAATCCTGTAGCTCCCATAGCAGAGGATTGTGCTTCTAAGTTGGCATCCATTTTCAATTCGACTTTGTAATCTCCAAAAGCTCCAACTGCCGGTCTGTTTCTCCAGAACCCTTGAATACCGATAATTACACTGTCATTATAATTATTTGGACCTGTTACAAATAAATTAGGAGATTTTGCATTTCCAAAACCTGCAGCATTTAATTCTCCAACATTTAATACTCCTTTGTAACTGCCATCACCATTAAGATCAATCCATTCCCATTTGCTGTAATCAAAAGTTCCATTAGCATCAGGGATGTTTTTGGTTACTAAACCATCATTGTCTGCGTCAAACCACTCATCTTGAAGACCATTATTATTTACATCATACCAAACAAAGTCGCCTAATACTGGTAAATCAGATTTGTCATATCCAAAATCGTGTGTTTGATATTTACAATTTTCTAAAGTGGTAAAAAACAAACTTGAATTAGTTGGATATAATTGATAAGCTGCATTCAAATTGGCATCTTGTACCTGAACTAAATAACTTCCTGGAACCATTCCTGTAAAGTTATAATATCCTTGAGCATTGGTGATTCTGATTTGAATTGGACCCGTTGTAGTTCCCTGTGGCACTAAGTTTACTGGTACATTGGCCAATGGTGTGTTTGTGCCCGCGTTGAAAACATTACCTGAAATTTTAGTTTTATCACTACAAATAACGGTTATGGTTACTGTGGCGGTATCACAATTAAGTAGTTTGTTTAATTCGCATATTTGATATGTTAAGACATAAGTTCCTGCAGGAGTTCCGTCTTTTATATCGATAGATCCATCAGTATTCATAGTCATGTATCCAGTTGGATCAGGTGTTACAAGAGATAAAGTAACATTACTCAAAGTAGCAGTAGCTAATCCTAGAAAGTCATTTGTAAGGACATTTAGAATATTTGATGCTCCATTAATTCCGTCTATAGGTCCGGCGGTATCATCCACCGCAAAAACAGGAACTGGTGGTGCTGGAGGTAATGTAAATTTAACATCAACGGTTACTATTGCAGTATCACAATTTCCTTCATCTGCTTTTTCACATATTTGATAGGTTAAGACATAAGTTCCTGTAGGAGTGTTTGGTTTTACATCTACTGAACCGTCAGGATTCAATACCAATGATCCAGTTGGGTCAGGTATTGTTAGAGTCAAGTTGACATCATCAGGGTTTAGAGTTACTGTGTTTAAAGTATCATTTGTAAATACGTTAACAACATTTGTTGCTCCTTGAAAACCGTCTTCAGTTCCTGCAGTATCATTAACAGCATCAATCGTAAATACAGGTCGTGAAGTACAAAAAGGAGTTGAAGGAGGATAACTCACAACTATAGTTTCACTTGGATTTAAGGTTAATGTTACAGATGCAGTAGGTCTAAGATTTTCAAAACCATCAGCGCCTTCTATCCATTTGCCATTTACTAATATCCAACCAGGCCAATCAGTACCATTTCCATTGGCATCAACAACAGCACCAGGCCATAGCACTTGCCCATTTAAAAGTAAGTTGGTCATTGTACTTACAACATTATTATTGCTATCTGTCCATGTTATAGTTAGTCCATTTACAGGCGTAAAATTATTTGCAGTTGTAGTGTATTTAAAGTAGGGTACATCATTTGTACATATTGATTCACCAGAAACAGTCATACTTGGTGCTTCTATAATAACTGTTACAATTGCAGTATCACAGTTTGTAGTATTTAATTTTTCGCAAATTTGATAAGTCATTGTAAGCGTACCTACAGGAGCATTTGCCAAAACATCAATTGAACCATCAGGATTCATTACAAGGTATGGATTTGATGTTACAGTGGTAAGAATGACATCAGCTGGGTTTACGGCTACTGAATTCAAAGTATCATTGGTAAACACATTAATGACATTAGGAGTAATTTGATTCACACCTACAACGGTTCCAACATTGTCATCAACTGCATCAATAGTATTGGCTTTTTCGTTTACAATTTCATCATCTGAAGCACTAATTGGTTTGTCATCTGGAGTAAATCCATCCGCAGTAGCAACATTCGTTACAGAACCTTTATCTAAATCCGCTTGAGTTACAGTATAACTTTGAGTGTACTCTGAACTCGCCCCAGGAATAAGAGTTTCTATTGTTGTATTCAAGCCAGTTAATGGATCTTTAACTACTACTTGACTCAAAGTTACATTACCTGTGTTTTTAACAGATATGGTGTAATTTATAATATCACCAACAACACTATAACTAGCAGTTGTAGCAGTTTTAACAACTGTCAATCCAGGTGACTTAGTCAAAGGAGTAATGGTACAATCAGGACATTCTGGGTTCACAGGACAAGAAGTACAAGGCGTAGGATCAGAAGAAGTATCCGTTACAGGATTTCCTTTTGGATCTGTACCCGTAGCAGTTGCCAAGTTGTATACATAGCCTGTGTTGATATCGTCTTGAGTGATTACATGACTACCAGAGAATGTAGTAGAATCAGTTGCGCCTACAGCAAGAGAGGCAATTGGTCCTCCAGCGATTGTAGCATTATTATCTGTAACTGTTATGTTTGTTAAGGTGGTGTTTCCTGTATTAGTGATTACGAAGTTATAAGTAACTACATCTCCAATATTGGTAATACCATCATTATTAGAATCAACATAAGTACCATCTTTGGTGATATTGATACTTGGTGTTTGAGTCAAAGGAGTAATGGTACAATCAGGACATTGCGGATCAATTGGACAAGAAGTACAAGGCGTAGGATCAGAAGAAGTATCCGTTACAGGATTTCCTTTTGGATCTGTACCCGTAGCAGTTGCCAAGTTGTATACATAACCGGTATTGATATCGTCTTGAGTGATTACATGACTACCAGAGAATGTAGTAGAATCAGTTGCGCCTACAGCAAGAGAGGTAATTGGTCCTCCAGCGATTGTAGCATTATTATCTGTAACTGTTATGTTTGTTAAGGTGGTGTTTCCTGTATTAGTGATTACGAAGTTATAAGTAACTACATCTCCAATATTGGTAATACCATCATTATTAGAATCAACATAAGTACCATCTTTGGTGATGTTGATACTTGGTGTTTGAGTCAAAGGAGTAATGGTA
>NZ_OZ248506.1:0-179082 GCF_965234445.1 Flavobacterium rarum (SeqCode)
TTAATACCGCTGCAAATAGTTTGAACTATCATTTAGAAACCATTTTAAACTTCTTTAAAAACAGACATACTAATGCAAATGCAGAATCATTTAATTCCAAAATAAAACTCTTTAGAGCAAATCAAAGAGGCGTAGTAGATGTGAAATTCTTTCTCTTTAGAATGGAAAAACTTTTTGCTTAATCCCCATAAAATTTATGTGACCCCTTTATCCTCCAAAAAACATCTTGGATTGGGCTGTAGAGAATGTAAATAATATGATAAGGAATGATGATTTAATTCGTTTAATTTCTTTTAAACAACAAAAGACATTTTCTTTGTCAAGTCCAAAAGTTGTTGTTGGTCAAATTGCAAGTGGCGATCAATTCTTTTCTAATAATGAAGAAAAGAAAAACCTACTAACCCTGCTTCCTGAAGTTTTGTGTGTGGAAATGGAGGGAGCTGCAGTAGCGCAAGTCTGTTTTGAATATAAAGTTCCATATGTTATTATACGTACTATTTCAGATGAGTCGAATGAGAATTCTGTTGTTGATTTTAATGAATTTGTAACTCAAGTCGCTTCCAAATTTGGAGTGGCAATTATTCAAAAATTAATTCAATAATACTTTTTTTATAGCAAAGATTTTTATTAATATTTTATTTACTTGGCTTTATTAAGAATACTGTTTTGTATTTTTTTTGAATTTCAATAAGGTTTCTTTCTGCCTCCATTCGGGTTCTGAAGTTTCCAACCCAAACTTTATAATTAGGAGTATTGAAAATTATGGTTCCATCCAAATTTTTATATTCTTGTCTAAATTCATATAGAGTTTTTTTGGCACTCTCACTAACACCGTTGTAAATTTGAATTTTATAACGATCGTTATATGATAAATTAGGGTTGGATTTTCTTTTTTCGTTTAATAATTGTTCAAATTTTGAGTTTTCATTTAGGTTTAATATAGTGCTTTGAGCCATTAAATTTGTAGAGGTAATGGAAAACAGTGTAAAGAGTAGCAATGTGTTAAGTGGGCTTAAAAATCTCATAATCTGATTATTTATTATGCAAAAATAGTTTTTTAACAGGAAATCGTAATAGTTTTATTATTTAGATTTAATATAAATTATAATTAAGATTATTTTAAGGTTTTGAGAATAGTTCTTAAGTCGTATTTTTGTCCAAATTTTTAAATTAGGTCCGTTAGGTTTTCAGTATTTTTGGATGACAAACGAACAATTTTTTAGTAGATAATCAATATTTTAATATGAAAAAGGTGGGTAACCATAATTCGAATTCAAGGAAATTATTTTTAGGCTTAGCTTTAATGCTAAGTATTTCCGTAGCTACATTTGCTCAGGATACAGCTCCTGTTGCCGCTGCAGCAACTACAGCAGCTCCAGCCGTGAGTTCTGGAGGTGATGCGGTAAAAGGTAAAGAGCTTTTTAATGCCAATTGTGCTGCTTGTCATAAACTTGATGCTAAAGCGACAGGGCCAGCTCTTAGAAATATCATTTCAAAACATGATATTACATGGCTTTATAAGTGGATTCATAATAGTTCAGATTTAATAAAATCTGGTGATGCTGCTGCTGTTAAGGTTTTCGAGGAAAACAATAAAATTCCTATGACTGCTTTTCCTCAATTATCTGAGGGTGATATTGATAATATAATAGCTTATACTTCTGAGCCAAAAGCAGAAGCTCCTGCTGTAGTTGCAGGTGCAGCTGGTGTAGCTGGTGGTAAAGGTGATGCTTCTCAAGATGGAGGTGTTTCTAATAATGTTATTTTAGGTGCGTTATCATTTGTTATGATAATTCTTATTGTAATGTTAGTTTTAGTTAATAAAGTTTTAAGAAAAGTAGCTTCTGCTAATGGAATTGAAGTAGCTCCTAAAGAACCTTCGTTGCCGATTTGGAAAGCTTTTGCTAGAAATCAATTTTTGGTTTTAGTAACTTCTATATTTTTAATATTAACTGGGGCGTATTTTGTTTATGGCTTTTTAATGCAAGTTGGAGTTGATCAAAATTATCAGCCTATTCAGCCAATACATTACTCACACAGAATTCACGCTGGAGACAATGAGATCAATTGTAAATATTGTCACTCTTCGGCACGTGTTAGTAAACATTCTGGAATACCTTCTTTAAACGTTTGTATGAACTGCCATAAAAGTATTGGTGAAGTTGCAGAAACTACTGCTACTCCTGAATACAGCAAGGCTTTTTACGATGGAGAAATTCAAAAGCTTTATAAAGCAGTTGGATGGGATGCTACTTCACAATCGTATACTGGTAAAACAGAGCCAGTAAAATGGGTTCGAATTCATAATTTACCCGATTTTGTATATTTTAATCACTCTCAACACGTTTCGGTTGCTGGAATTGAATGTCAAACTTGTCATGGACCAGTTCAAGAATATGAAATAATGAAGCAATTTTCTTCTTTAACAATGGGGTGGTGTATTAATTGCCATAGAAAAACTGACGTTAAAATGGAAGGGAATGAATATTATACTAAAATTCATGAAGAGCTTTCTAAAAAGTATGGTGTTGATAAGTTGACTGCTGCTCAAATGGGTGGTTTAGAATGTGGTAAATGTCATTACTAGAAAGGTTATTAGGTTAATCGATTATTCGAATAAACCTTTAAACGAATCAATAAAATAATAATTAAGATTTAATATTTATATATAATATGTCATCAAACAAAAAATACTGGAAAAGTGTTGAAGAGCTAGACGGAAATAGTTCTATTGTTGAGGCGCTTAGAAATAACGAATTTGTTGAAGAAATTCCTACTGATGAATTTTTAGGAAACGAAGCTGCTTTGTCATCCTCTTCAACTACACGTCGTGACTTTTTAAAGTACGTTGGTTTTAGTACTGCGGCAGCGTCACTTGCTGCTTGTGAAGGCCCTGTGCACTTGTCTATTCCTTACGTATTACAACCTGAACAAATTATACCTGGGGTAGCAGATTATTATGCAACTTCAATATTTGATGGTTTTGATTTTGCAAACCTTTTGGTGAAAACGCGAGAAGGTCGTCCAATTAAAATTGACAATAATGCTATTGCTGGAGCAAAATTCACCGCAAATGCTAGAGTTCATGCTTCTATTTTAGGATTGTATGACAGTATGCGTTTGAAAGAACCAAAATTAGAAGCAAAAGATTCTACATGGGCTGCAGTTGATTCCAAAATCAAATCTAGTATTGTTGATGCTAAAGCAAAAGGTGGACAAGTTGTTTTTTTGACAAACACATTAGCAAGTCCTTCTACAGAAGCACTTATAGCTAGTTTTATTGCTAAGAATTCAAATGCTAAACATGTTATATATGATGCTGTTTCTTCTTCAGAAGCGTTAGATGCTTTTGAAACTGTTTATGGAGAAAGAGCTTTAGTGGATTATGATTTTTCAAAAGCTTCTTTAATCGTTTCAGTTGGAGCTGATTTCCTTGGAGATTGGCAAGGTGGTGGTTACGATACTGGATATGCACAAGGTAGAATTCCTAAAAACGGAAAAATGTCTCGTCATTTTCAATTAGAATCAAATATGACTTTATCTGGTGCTGCAGCTGATAAACGTGTTGCAATGTCAACCGTAAATCAGAAGCAAGCGTTAGTTACTATTTATAACATTATTACTGGTTCGTCTGTAGCTACTTCTTTGGATGCAGCTTATAAAGCAGATGTAACAAAAGCTGCTCAGCAATTAAAAGCAGCCGGTTCGAAAGGACTTTTGGTTTCAGGTATTCAAGATAAAAATGCTCAATTATTAGTCTTAGCAATTAATCAAGTATTAACAAGTGAAGCTTTTTCTACTTCGGGTACTAGACAAATACGTAAAGGATCTAATGAAAAAGTAGCTCAATTGATAAAAGATATGAATGCTGGTAGTGTTCATACTTTAATTATGAGTGGTGTTAATCCTGTTTATACTTTAGCTGACAGTAAATTGTTTGTTGAAGGATTGAAGAAAGTGAAGACTTCAGTTTCATTATCTTTAAAAGAAGACGAAACGGCATTGCTTTCTACAATTGCTGCTCCTGTTCCTCATTATTTGGAATCTTGGGGTGATTTAACTTTAACAAAAGGAACTTACAGTCTTACTCAGCCTACAATTCGTCCATTATTCAATACCAAACAATTTCAAGATATTTTATTATCTATTAGTGGTATTCCAGGTACTTATTATGATTATTTGAAATCTTTTTCAAGTTCAGTAATTGCTGGTTCGTCTTGGAACACTGTTTTACATGATGGAGTTTATGTTGGAGTTGTACCATCAGCTTCTGCAGGAACAGCTGATTATTCAGGTGCTGCAAATATCTTAGCACAAGCAAAATCAAACGGTCTAGAATTAGTATTGTATACTAAAACTGGAATGGGAGATGGTCAACAAGCGAATAACCCATGGTTACAAGAGTTTCCAGATCCATTAACAAGAGTGTCTTGGGATAATTATGTTACTGTTTCAAGTGTTGATGCTAAGAAATTAGGTTTGTCAAATGAAATTGTTGCAAATGGTGGATTGAATGGAAGTTATGCAAAATTAAATGCAAATGGAGTGACTTTTGAAAATGTTCCTGTAATTGTTCAGCCAGGTCAAGCGGTTGGTACAATTGGTATGGCTTTAGGTTATGGTCGTAAAGCAGCTTTAAAAGAAGAAATGCAAGTAGGTGTTAATGCTTACGGTTTATATGAAAATTTTAATAATGTACAAACTGCTACATTAGTAAAAGCTGATGGACAACACGAATTTGCTTGTGTTCAAGGTCAAAAAACATTGATGGGTAGAGGGGATATTATCAAAGAAACTTCTTTGGAAATATTCAATACAAAAGATGTCGAGTTTTGGAATGAAAAACCAATGGTATCATTAGATCACAAAGAAGTAGAAGCTACTTCTGTTGACTTATGGGGTTCTTTTGATCGTTCTACTGGACATCATTTTAATCTATCTATTGATTTAAATGCTTGTACTGGATGTGGCGCTTGTGTAATTGCTTGTCATGCTGAAAACAACGTTCCAGTTGTTGGTAAAGAAGAAGTACGAAGAAGTAGAGATATGCACTGGTTGCGTATCGATAGATATTATTCTTCTGAAAGTACTTTTGAAGGTGATAATGAGAGAAAAGAAAATATAGCTGGTTTGTCTAGTTCATTATCTACTTTCAATGAAATGGAAAATGCAAATGCTAATCCACAAGTTTCTTTTCAACCTGTAATGTGTCAACATTGTAATCACGCTCCTTGTGAGACTGTTTGTCCGGTTGCTGCAACTTCACATGGTCGTCAAGGTCAAAATCAAATGGCTTATAACAGATGTGTTGGTACGCGTTATTGTGCTAACAACTGTCCTTATAAAGTGCGTCGTTTTAACTGGTTCTTATATAATAAAAACAGTGAATTCGATTATCATATGAATGATGATTTAGGACGTATGGTTTTAAATCCAGATGTAAATGTTCGTTCTCGTGGAGTAATGGAAAAATGTTCAATGTGTATTCAAATGACACAAGCTACAATTTTGAAAGCTAAAAACGAAGGAAGAGCTATTAAAGATGGAGAATTCCAAACTGCTTGTTCAAATGCTTGTTCTACTGGAGCAATGATATTTGGGGATGTAAATGATAAAGAGGCTTCAGTTACTAAATTGGCTGAAGATGAAAGAAGTTATCATTTGTTAGAGCATGTTGGTACAAAACCAAATGTTGTATACCACGTTAAAGTTAGAAATACCTAGTACAAAAATTATTAATTAAGAATCAAATAAAGGATTATGTCGTCTCACTACGAAGCAGCCATTAGAAAACCCTTAGTTATAGGTGATAAATCATATCACGATATAACTGTAGACGTAGCCGCACCTATTGAAGGTAAAGCAAACAAACAATGGTGGATTGTATTTACAATCGCATTAACCGCTTTCCTTTGGGGAATGGGGTGTATTATTTACACTGTATCTACCGGTATTGGAACTTGGGGATTAAACAAAACAGTTGGTTGGGCTTGGGATATTACTAACTTTGTATGGTGGGTTGGTATTGGTCATGCCGGTACTCTTATCTCTGCTGTACTATTATTATTCCGTCAACGATGGAGAATGGCTATTAACCGTTCTGCAGAAGCTATGACTATTTTCTCTGTTATTCAAGCAGGTTTATTTCCAATTATTCACATGGGTCGTCCTTGGTTGGCTTATTGGGTATTGCCTATTCCAAATCAATTTGGATCACTTTGGGTAAACTTTAACTCTCCTTTACTTTGGGACGTGTTTGCAATTTCTACTTATCTTTCTGTTTCATTAGTTTTCTGGTGGACTGGTTTGTTACCCGATTTTGCAATGCTTCGTGATAGAGCAATTACTCCTTTTAACAAAAGAGTATATTCTATATTAAGTTTTGGATGGAGTGGTAGAGCAAAAGATTGGCAACGTTTTGAAGAAGTATCTTTGGTTCTTGCAGGTTTAGCTACTCCACTTGTACTTTCGGTTCATACTATTGTGTCGATGGACTTTGCAACTTCTGTAATTCCAGGATGGCATACTACAATTTTCCCTCCGTACTTCGTTGCTGGAGCGGTTTTTTCAGGATTTGCAATGGTTAATACTTTGCTAATTATAATGAGAAAGGTTTCTAATCTTGAAGCGTATATTACTATTCAGCATATCGAATTGATGAATATTGTAATCATGATTACTGGTTCTATTGTTGGGGTTGCTTATATAACTGAGCTTTTCATTGCTTGGTATTCCGGAGTAGAGTATGAACAATATGCGTTTTTAAATAGAGCAACTGGACCTTACTGGTGGGCCTATTGGGCGATGATGACTTGTAATGTGTTTTCACCACAATTTATGTGGTTCAAAAAATTAAGAACAAGTATTATGTTTTCTTTTGTCATTTCAATTGTAGTAAATATTGGTATGTGGTTTGAAAGATTTGTGATTATTGTAACTTCATTGCATAGAGATTATTTACCGTCTTCATGGACCATGTTCTCTCCTACATTTGTTGATATTGGAATTTTTATAGGAACAATTGGTTTCTTCTTTGTATTGTTTTTATTGTATGCTAGAACTTTCCCAGTGATTGCTCAAGCCGAGGTTAAAACTATATTGAAAGCTACTGGAGAATATTATATTAAAGAAAGAGAAGCTAATAAACATTCACATCATGAGTAATAGAGTTATATACGCCATTTATAATGACGATGATATTTTGATGGATGCTGTAAAGAAAACACGTGCAGCTCATCACCATATTGAAGAAGTTTTCACCCCTTTTCCAGTTCACGGATTGGACAAAGCAATGGGTTTAGCACCAACAAGATTAGCCATTTGTGCTTTTATATATGGATTGTGCGGATTGTCTTTTGGTACTTGGATGATGAATTTTATTATGATTCAAGACTGGCCTCAAGATATTGGTGGTAAACCAAGTTTTAGTTATATTGATAATATGCCAGCTTTCGTTCCTATAATGTTTGAAGAAACAGTATTTTTCGCTGCGCATTTAATGGTTATTACTTTTTATATGAGAAGTAGATTATGGCCGTTTAAAGAAGCTGAAAATCCTGATGTTAGAACAACAGATGACCATTTTTTAATGGAAGTTGCTGTTAATAACAATGAAGAAGAATTAGTTTCTTTCTTTGAAAGTACAGGTGCAGTAGAAGTAAAAGTAATTGATAAGCATTAATTTTAGATATGAAAAGTTTATATAAAATAACACTTGTATTTGGTATAATGATATTCGTTTCATCATGTCATAATGATGCAAATCCTAATTATCAATATTTTCCAAATATGTATGAAGCAGTGAGTGCTGAAACATATGCTCCCGCACCAGTAACTGTTTTCAAAAATGGTAATGAAGCACAACTTCCTGCTATTGGTTCTATTAAAAGAGGTTTTCAACCTTTCGAATATGATAATACTCCTGAAGGATATACATTAGCGAAAGCAAATTTAAAATCTCCATTGGATTCATTAGACAGAAATTCCGGTAAGGGGAAGGATCTTTTTGAAATTTATTGTATCAGTTGCCATGGTGCAGCTGGTGATGGTAAAGGAAAATTAGTTGAAAGAGAAAAAATATTAGGGGTTCCTAGCTACAAAGACAGAGAAATCACCGAAGGTAGTATTTACTTTGTTGTAACTTATGGGTTAAATGCTATGGGTTCTCATGCAAACCAACTTAGTTCACACGAACGTTGGTTAGTTTCAGACTATGTTCTTAAACTTAGAGCACAATAAAAATTGTTGAACAAACTGATCGTAATAGATATGTATACATTTTCAAGTAAATTAAAAACGTTTTCTTTCGTCTTAATGGCAATTGGCCTTTTAGGAATTGGATACGGATTTTTAACTGCACCTAAAGACATTCAACAAGTTGAAGCTTTACTTGCTGCAGAAACTCATGGAGGACATGGTGAAGCTAAACATGAAACAGCTGCACCTGCTCATAATTCTGAAACAGCAGCTACAGAACATGGCAAATTAGAAACTGAGAAACATGATGTAAAAGAAGTTTCTGAACATAAGGAACATTTAGAGCATGTTTTTCATCAATTGCAAAACAAACCATGGGCTGCATTATATGTAGCTTGTATTTTCTTTATGCTTTTATCAATGGGGACTTTAGCTTTTTATGCTATACAACAAGTTGCTCAAGCAGGTTGGTCGCCAGTTCTTTTTAGAGTAATGCAGGCAATAACGGCTTATTTGCCAGTTGGTTCTGTTTTGTTTTTTATCTTTTTATTGTTATGTGGATTGCATTTTAACCATTTGTTTATTTGGTTGGATCCTGAAGTCGTAGCTCATGATAAAATTATTGCTGGAAAATCAGGATACCTAAACTTTCCTTTTTGGATAGTTAGAGCTGCTATATTTTTGTTGGGTTGGAATGCTTATCGTTATTTTTCTCGTAAAAATTGTCTGGCTCAAGATGAATCAAGTGATAATTCTTTTTACAAAAAGAATTTCAATATTTCTGCAATGTTTTTAGTATTCTTTATTGTAACTGAATCCATTATGTCTTGGGATTGGATTATGTCTATTGATCCGCATTGGTCAAGTACATTATTTGGTTGGTACGTTTTTGCTAGTTTCTTTGTAAGTGGTATTACTATGATAGCCATGGTTACTGTATATTTGAAATCAAGAGGGTATTTAGAAAATGTAAATTCAAGTCATATACATGATTTAGCTAAATTCATGTTTGGTATTAGTGTATTTTGGACATATTTATGGTTTTCACAATTCATGTTGATTTGGTATGCTAATATTCCAGAAGAGATTACTTATTTTGTAACCAGAATTCAAGTTTACAATTTACCATTTTTTGGAGCTGTAGTTATGAATTTCTTGTTTCCAATATTGATCTTAATAAATACTGATTTCAAACGTATCACTTGGATTTTAGTTATGGCTGGTATTTCAATTTTGTTAGGTCATTATATTGACTTTTTCAATATGATTATGCCAGGTACAGTGGGTGGAAGTTGGTTTATTGGAATCTCAGAAATTGCATCCGTTTTATTCTTTCTTGGATTATTTATTTTTGTTGTCTTCTCAGCATTAACTAAAGTTCCTTTGTTACCAAAAAGAAATCCATATATAGAAGAGAGTAAACATTTTCATTATTAATATTTAAAGAGATAAACAGATGACAAGTTTGTTGGTAATTATAGTTTTAGTTTTATTGGCAATTGCATTATGGCAATTGACGAAGATCTTCGATCTAACGCAAGTAGGTTCGACTTCGGACAATTCTCAAATAGCAAATGACGATGATAATAATGTTCAAGGATATTTGATGTTTGGCTTTGTTGCTTTCATTTATATATTTACGATTTATGGTGTTTACACTTGGGGTCCATTAGTTCTTCATACCCCTGCTTCAGAACATGGTTCGTTAATAGACGGATTAATGAATGTTACTTGGGTTTTAATATTTATAGTTCAAGCTATTACGCAAGTTCTATTGCATTATTTTGCTTTTAAGTACAGAGGAAATAAAGATAAAAGAGCCTTATATTTTGCTGATAATAATAAATTAGAAGCAATATGGAGTGTTATTCCTGCTGTTGTTTTGGCTGGTTTAATTCTTTACGGTTTGTATGCTTGGACCAATATTATGTTTATTGATGAAGATGATGATACGGTTGTAATTGAAATTTATGCTCAACAATTCAAATGGACAGCGAGATATGCAGGTACAGACAATGTATTAGGTAAAGCTAATGTAAGATTAATAGAAGGCGTTAATACTTTAGGTGTGGATTTAGCTGATCCATACTCTCAAGATGATATAGTAGTATCTGAATTACATATCCCGAAAGGAAAGAAAATTCATTTCAAGATGCGTTCTCAAGATGTTTTGCACTCTGCTTATTTTCCTTATTTTAGAGCGCAAATGAATTGTGTTCCTGGAATGGTCACAGAGTTTGCTTTTACTCCAATATATACAACTGCTGAATATCAAGCGTTACCTTATATGGTTGAGAAAGTAGCTAATATTAATAAAATTAGAGCTAAGAAAAGTATTGAACTTGTAGCTAAAGGTGAAACAGCTTTAGACCCTTACACTTTTGACTATTTATTATTGTGTAATAAAATTTGTGGAGCTTCACATTATAACATGCAAATGAAAGTAATTGTTGATTCTCCAGAAGATTACAAGAAATGGGTAAATGAACAAGCCAAATTAGTAAGCCAAGTTAAAGAAGATAAAGCAGGTGCTGTACCTTCTGAAGGCGAAGTAAAAGTAGATTCAACTCAATCAAAAGATACTGTAGCTGTTGTTAAAATAGCTATGAAATAATTATTAAGAAAATTTAAAGTATAAATATATGTCAGCAGAAGGTCACGATCACGGACACGATCACGAACACGAACACCACCATAAGGACACTTTCATTACTAAATATATTTTTAGTATTGATCACAAAATGATTGCCAAACAATACCTTATAACAGGTATTATTATGGGAGTAATTGGTGTTACTATGTCTATGCTTTTTAGAATGCAATTGGCATGGCCAGAAGAGTCTTTCAAGATTTTTAATATTTTACTTGGTGATAAATGGGCTCCAAATGGAGTAATGACTAACGATATTTACTTAGCTTTAGTTACTATACACGGAACAATAATGGTTTTCTTTGTGCTTACCGCGGGTTTGAGTGGTACGTTTAGTAACTTATTAATACCGTTACAAATTGGTGCTCGAGATATGGCATCCGGTTTTATGAACATGATTTCGTATTGGTTATTCTTTTTGTCAAGTGTAATCATGATTTGTTCTCTATTTATTGAATCAGGACCTGCAAATGCAGGTTGGACTATTTATCCTCCTTTAAGCGCACTCCCTCAAGCAATATCTGGTTCTGGTTTGGGTATGACTTTATGGTTGGTTTCTATGGCAATTTTTATTGCTTCATCTTTAATGGGATCTCTTAATTATGTCGTAACTGTAATTAATCTTAGAACCAAAGGAATGTCAATGACAAGAATGCCTCTTACTATTTGGGCTTTCTTTGTAACTGCAATTATCGGTATAGTTTCTTTTCCTGTTTTATTATCGGCTGCTTTATTGTTGATTTTTGATAGAAGTTTTGGTACTTCATTTTTCTTGTCAGATATATATCTAGCGGGTGAAGTGTTACATTATCAAGGTGGTTCACCTGTTTTGTTTGAGCATTTATTTTGGTTTTTAGGGCATCCTGAAGTTTATATAGTTCTTTTACCTGCTTTGGGTATTACTTCTGAAGTTATTGCAACAAACTCACGTAAACCAATTTTTGGTTACAGAGCAATGATTATGTCTATCATAGCTATTGCCTTTTTGTCAACAATTGTTTGGGGTCACCATATGTTTATTTCTGGTATGAATCCTTTTTTAGGATCTGTTTTTACTTTTACTACGTTGTTAATTGCAATACCATCTGCAGTTAAAGCGTTTAATTATATAACAACGCTTTGGAAAGGAAACTTACAACTTAATCCAGCTATGTTGTTTTCAATAGGTTTGGTTTCTACTTTCATAACTGGAGGTTTAACTGGAATTATTTTAGGAGATAGTACATTGGATATTAATGTTCATGATACTTATTTTGTTGTTGCTCACTTTCACTTGGTTATGGGTATTTCTGCACTTTACGGAATGTTTGCAGGTGTTTATCATTGGTTTCCAAGATTATTTGGTAGAATGTTGAACAAAAATTTAGGATATGTTCACTTTTGGGTTACTGCAATATGTGCTTATGGTGTATTTTTCCCAATGCATTTTATTGGTTTAGCAGGTTTGCCAAGACGCTATTATACAAATACGAATTTTCCTTTATTTGATGATTTGCAAAACGTAAATGTATTGATTACAACATTTGCATTAATTGGTGGAGTTTTTCAATTAGTGTTTTTGTATAATTTCTTTAGTAGTATTTTCTATGGTAAGAAATCAGTTATGAATCCATGGAAATCCAACACTTTGGAATGGACAGCGCCAGTAGAACATATTCATGGTAACTGGCCTGGAGAAATTCCAGAAGTTCACCGTTGGCCTTATGATTATAGTAAACCAGGTCATGATGATGATTTTGTACCTCAAAATGTACCAATGAAAGTTGGAGAAGAAGTATTACATCATTAGTTTTAAAATAAAATTTTTAAATGCCTTTCAATCTTGAGAGGCATTTTTTTATAATTTATAGTTACTTTTTTTATCTTTATAGAATGAATGAAAACTTAGATCCTACTAACAGCAATTTAAGCACTGATGAACTTGATATCGAAAAAAGATTAAGGCCTTTGTCTTTTGATGATTTTGCAGGTCAAGATCAGGTGTTAGAAAATTTAAAAGTTTTTGTTGCGGCCGCTAATCAACGAAATGAAGCGCTAGATCATACTCTTTTTCACGGGCCTCCTGGATTAGGGAAAACCACTTTGGCTAATATTTTGGCTAATGAATTGCAAGTGGGTATCAAAATTACTTCAGGACCTGTATTGGATAAGCCTGGGGATCTTGCTGGTTTATTAACAAATCTTGAAGAGCGAGATGTTTTGTTTATTGATGAAATTCATCGTTTAAGTCCTATAGTAGAGGAATATCTATATTCAGCTATGGAAGATTTTAAGATCGATATCATGATTGAATCAGGTCCAAATGCAAGAACCGTTCAAATTAATTTAAATCCTTTTACATTAATCGGTGCAACTACTCGATCAGGTTTACTTACTGCGCCTATGCGTGCTAGGTTTGGTATTTCTTCAAGATTGCAATATTATACTACTGAACTTTTAACTTCTATAGTCGAGCGTTCGGCTTCTATTTTTAAAATGCCTATTTCTCTGGAAGCTGCTATAGAAATTGCTGGTAGAAGCAGAGGGACACCACGTATAGCAAATGCATTACTTCGTAGGGTTCGAGATTTTGCTCAGATTAAAGGAAATGGAACAATTGATATTGAAATTGCTCGGTACGCCTTAAAAGCACTAAATGTTGATGCTCATGGCCTAGATGAGATGGATAATAAGATATTAAATACTATTATTGATAAATTTAAAGGAGGCCCTGTTGGTCTTTCAACATTGGCGACTGCTGTTTCCGAAAGTAGTGAAACAATTGAAGAAGTATATGAGCCCTTTTTGATCCAAGAAGGTTTTATTATGAGAACGCCTAGAGGAAGAGAAGTTACTGATAAAGCTTATAAGCATTTAGGTAAAATTAAAACAAATATTCAAGGAGGCTTGTTTTAATTGTAAGAAGCTTTTCTTTCTAAATACTATGTTTTTGCCAACTTCAAGTAAGTAGAAAAAATTTTTCTTTTTTAACGAATTATTCGATAGTTATTTTATCAAGTCGGTAATTATAATTTTTTTTATTATTCTAAACAATAAATCAAAATATACAGAGTTCATAAAGTCTGAGTCTAAACGCCTCGGTTTTCTGTCTTGTGGAATATCTAAAGCTGGTTTTCTTGAACAAGAAGCACCTCGTCTAGAAGATTGGTTAAACAAGAATAGAAATGGCCAAATGGCCTATATGGAGAATCACTTTGATAAACGTTTGGATCCTACTTTATTGGTAGATGATGCCAAAAGTGTGGTTTCGCTTTTGTTGAATTATTATCCTTCTGAATTACAGAATTCTGATTCTTTTAAAATATCAAAATATGCTTATGGTCAAGATTATCATTATGTAATCAAAGATAAATTAAATGAATTACTTTTTTCCATTCAACAAAATATAGGAGAAGTTTCGGGTAGAGCATTCGTAGATTCAGCCCCTGTACTTGATAAAGCTTGGGCAGCAAAAAGTGGTTTAGGTTGGATTGGAAAAAGTAGCAATTTATTAACTCAAAAAGTAGGTTCTTTTTATTTTATTGCCGAACTTATTATCGATTTAGACTTAGAATACGATCAAGTAACCACAGATCATTGTGGTACTTGTACCGCTTGTATTGATGCTTGTCCTACCCAAGCAATTGTTGCTCCCTATTTAGTTGATGGAAGTAAATGCATATCTTATTTTACTATTGAACTCAAAGATAGTATTCCGCAAGAAATGAAAGGTAAATTTAATGATTGGGTATTTGGTTGTGATGTTTGCCAAGATGTTTGTCCTTGGAATAGGTTTTCAAAGCCGCATAATGAACCTTTATTTAATCCTAATCCTGATTTACTTTCTATATCCAAAAAAGATTGGATTGAAATATCAGAAGAAACTTTCAATGTTGTTTTTAAAAACTCTGCGCTTAAACGCACTAAATATCAAGGAATTAAGCGAAATATTGCCTTTTTAAAATAATTTTCATTTTTTATCTAGTTTTTTTGTTTAATTATTTTTGCATATTAATTTTTATTTAAAATATTTTGTATCTTTATTGTAATTAGTTGTAATTTAAAGAAATAACACTTTTTTATCGGTTAAAAACGCTTGTTGTCGACTATAAAAGCATTTAATCGGATTTTGTTAATAAGTTGTTTGCAATTTTATAATTTTGCATGTCCCATTCTATTTGAACTTAATACAGAATTAATTATGAGAAACTTTACTTTAAAAAGGCTTAAATCTTTTAAGCCATTATTTTTTGTTGTTTTATTTTTATTCAGTAGTTTTTCTGTATTTTCTCAATATTCAACAAAACATTATATTGCCGCTGCTCCTTGGGATTATTCTTCAGATGCTAATGAGTTTGTTATTTCATGTCCTTCAGGGACAGCTAGTGTGACCATTACCAAAAGTGATGGAACTGCAATTACAACGATGAGTGTTACTTCAGGTTCACCTGTTGCTTTCAGACCAACAGGTATCCCTGCAACAAAACCTGCCAATGCCATCAATACAATATACAATGATAGAGGGTTGATTTTTACAAGTACTCTACCCATTGCAGTTTCTATAAGAAATATTGAAAGTGATCAAGTAAATGGTGGTAGACCTGCAGAGATTAAAGGAAATGCCTCATTAGCAAGTTATGGAAATGAAGCAATTGGATCTTCTTTTAGAGTAGGATATTACAGAACAAATTTCACTGGGCTTTATGCTTATGCACCAACAGGATTTCCAGCTGCAACAGCAGCACCTGTTTATTCAGTTATGGCAATTGATAACAACACTGTGGTATCAATAAATGGGACTGTTTTGGTTACTTTGAATGCAGGCCAGTGTTATCTTTTTCAAACAGCAATCGGATCATTAATTTCTTCTACTAAACCAGTTGTAATGAATTCTGGTCAATGGAGAGATACGCCAACTGGTTGTGGAGATTCAGTTTTGAATGAAATTCCTCCTGTTCGAGTTTTGGGTACAAATTATTTAGTGGTTAGAGGAAGTGGAACAACTCGAGGTACTAGTACTAATTTAAATTTCCCAGAACAAACCGTCTTTATTGCTACTGAAGACAATACAAGAGTTACTGTAAATACTGTAGATACTGCAGGAACCATAACAGCTACAAATAACTACCTTTTGCCAACTGCTGGAAGTTATCAAAGTATTTTTCATGGTATTGATGGTGTAAAATATTCAGCTTCAATTATTTCTGCTGATAAAAAAATTATAGTATATTCTGGTACAGCACAAAGTTGCGAAGTTGATATGGCTTGTGTTGCTCCTATAAGTCCTTGTACGGGTTCCTATAGTGTAGAAACCATTAAATTTTTAACATATAATAATACTACCTTAAAATATTTTGGGTATGTTTTAGTTAATGATGCATCTGCTCCAGTTTTTATAAATGGTGTCAATTTGGAGACTTTGACAAGTACTTCAAGATATCAAATAGGTAGTTCTGGTTATTACATTATGAGATTTACAAATACTCAATTAGGTGATCCTACAAACCTTGTTTTTACATCTTCTGTTCGAATGAGTTTGAGTATGGTGCAGTCAGAAGGAGGGTTTTCTATGGCTTCTTACTTGTCTTCGTATAATGATAATGCCACCCAACAGTTTGCCCCTACAATAAACGGTTCTGGGTGTGTTTCGACCTTAACGGCTGAGCCAGGGTTAGAGCCATACCAATGGTATTTAAATGATGTCTTGATACCAGGCGCCACAAACCAAACTTATGTCCCTACGGAAACAGGATCATATTCGGTTGCAGGAATAAAAGAATGTGGGCTTTCGGTAGCTTCAACCCCTGTAGTAATCAATTGTATTCCAATCGATGCGGTTAATGATGGGAGTAGTTTGTCTCCATTTGCGACCGTGATTTCAGGTTCAACTCTGCCAACTTCTGTAATGTCAAATGATTTTATAAATGGAGTTGCAGCAACAACGAGTAACACTACTATCACACCTAAGACTCAAGGACCCTTAACTATTAATGCTGCGGGTATTATTACTGTAGCCTCGGGAACCGTGAATGGAGTATATCCAATTGAATATGAATTGTGTTCGACGCTTTTGTCTCCTACTATTTGTGATAAAGCTACAGCTTATGTTAAAGTAACTGTCCTGCCAGGATCAATTGCTTCAGATCGAACAATTTGTAGTGGAGGAGATCCTGCTGCTTTTACAAGCACAAGTAATGGTGTAGGAGTTGGAACAATAACCTACCGATGGGAAAGTGCTGTAAGTCCATTTACTACCTGGAATACGATATCAGGTCAAACTGCTACAACTTATGATGTTCCCTCAGGATTAATAGTTACAACTAGCTATCGCAGAATTGCAATATCAACATTAGGAGAATCTGATCCAACTGCACCAGTAACTGTAACGGTAAATCCATTACCAACAACTTACGCTGTAACAGGTGGTGGAGCTTTTTGTTCTGGTGGAACAGGAGTTGCAGTAGGGCTAGCGAATTCTCAAACTGGTATCAATTACCAATTAAAATTAGGTGGTGTAAATAATGGAGCAGCTGTTACAGGAACTGGAAGTGCGATTAGTTTTGGAAATAAAACGACCGCTGGAACGTATACAGTTGTAGCCACTAATGCGACAACAGGATGTACAGTTGCAATGACTGGAAGTGTTTCGGTTTCTATTAATTCATTACCAATAAGTTATGCTGTAACCGGCGGTGGAGCTTTTTGTTCTGGTGGAACAGGAGTTGCAGTAGGACTAGCGAATTCTCAAACTGGTATCAATTATCAATTACAATTAGGTGGTGTAAATGACGGATCAGTTGTTGCAGGTACTGGAAGTGCGTTTAGTTTTGGAAACAAAACGGCCGCTGGAACGTATACAGTTATAGCTACTAATGCAACTACAGGATGTACAGTTGCAATGACTGGAAGTGTTTTGGTTTCTATTAATTCATTACCAATAAGTTATACTGTAACAGGCGGTGGAGCTTTTTGTTCTGGTGGAACAGGTGTTGCAGTAGGACTAGCAAATTCTCAAACTGGTATCAATTATCAATTACAATTAGGTGGTGTAAATGACGGTTCAGTTGTTGCAGGAACCGGTAGTACGATTAGTTTTGGAAACAAAACGACCGCTGGAACGTATACAGTTGTAGCCACTAATGCAACTACAGGATGTACAGTTGCAATGACTGGAAGTGTAGGTATAACAATCAATGCCGCACCAGCTGCGCCAACAGCGCCAGTGGACGTAACGGTATGCGAAACAGGATCATCTCAAACTTTGACAGCAACAGCCACGGTTCCTTCGGGATCAAGTATTGTTTGGTATGATGCTGCAACAGGCGGAAATGTGGTAAATCCAGCGACATTAGTAAGTACAACCGCTTCGACACTAACATTATACGGACAAACGTCTAACGGCACCTGTTCTAGTTTAACAAGAACCGCTGTTGTTTTGACAATCAATGCCGCACCAGCTGCGCCAACAGCGCCAGTGGACGTAACGGTATGCGAAACAGGATCATCTCAAACTTTGACAGCAACAGCCACGGTTCCTTCGGGATCAAGTATTGTTTGGTATGATGCTGCAACAGGCGGAAATGTGGTAAATCCAGCGACATTAGTAAGTACAACCGCTTCGACACTAACATTATACGGACAAACGTCTAACGGCACCTGTTCTAGTTTAACAAGAACCGCTGTTGTTTTGACAATCAATGCCGCACCAGCTGCGCCAACAGTATCTGTTTTAACTCAGGCAACTTGTGCTTTTTCAAAAGGTAGTGTTTTATTAAGTGGGTTGCCTTCAGGGATTTGGATGATTAATCCAGTTTCTATCTCAGGTAATACTCCTTCATGGTCTATTTTTAATTTATCTTCGGGTACTTATAGCTATACTGTAACTAATTCTGTTGGTTGTACATCATTGACAACTGCGGATATAATTATTTCTAATGTAATTTGTGCTAATGATGACAACATCTTCCCAGCACAAACACCAAGCACTACCGTTGCCACCACCGTTGGAAACGTAACGGATAATGATACCTTAAATGGAGTTGCAGTTACAGCTTCCAACACGGATGTTACTCCAATCACCACAGGACCATTAAGCATAGATGCGGACGGAGTGTTAAGCTTAGCGCCAAACACCATCACAGGAACGTATACCATTACCTACCAATTGTGTGAAGTAGGAGCAATGCCTACGAATTGTGATACAGCAGTTGCTACAGTAGTAGTTGGGAATGTAATCGATGCCGTATTGAACAACACTTTCCCAGCACAAACACCAAGCACTACCGTTGCCACCACCGTTGGAAACGTAACGGATAATGATACCTTAAATGGAGTTGCTGTAACAGTATCAAATACAGATGTTACGCCAATCGCCACAGGACCCTTAAGCATAGATGCGAACGGAGTGTTGAGCTTAGCGCCAAACACCACCACAGGAACATACACTATAACATACCAATTGTGTGAAGTAGGAGCCAATCCAGCAAATTGTGATACAGCAGTTGCGACAGTAGTAGTAGGCAATGTAATTGATGCCGTATTGAACAACACTTTCCCAGCACAAACACCAAGCACTACCGTTGCCACCACCGTTGGAAACGTAACGGATAATGATACCTTAAATGGAGTTGCAGTTACAGCTTCCAACACGGATGTTACGCCAATTATCACAGGACCATTAAGCATAGATGCGAACGGAGTGTTGAGCTTAGCGCCAAACACCACCACAGGAACATACACTATAACATACCAATTGTGTGAAGTAGGAGCCAATCCAGCGAATTGTGATACAGCAGTTGCTACAGTAGTAGTTGGCAATGTAATCGATGCCGTATTGGACAACACTTTCCCAGCACAAACACCAAGCACTACCGTTACCACCACCGTTGGAAACGTAACGGATAATGATACCTTAAATGGAGTTGCAGTAACAGTATCAAATACAGATGTTACGCCAATCACCACTGGACCATTAAGCATAGATGCAAACGGAGTTTTGAGCTTAGCGCCAAACACCACCACAGGAACGTATACCATTACCTACCAATTATGTGAAGTAGGAGCTTCGCCAGCGAATTGTGCCACATCCACTGTAACGGTTGTGGTAAGTGCACCACTAATCGATGCGGTAACCGAAACAACTCCATCAATCAACGGATTAACTGGAGGAACCACAGCGACTTTAGTAGGGAACGACACTTTAAACGGTAGTCCAGTAGTAATAGGTAGTAACCCAGGTCAAGTAACTTTGGTAGGCCTAGCAGTTCCAACAGGATTAACCTTAAATGCAGACGGAACGGTATCGGTAGCACCAAACACCCCGGCCGGAAACTACAATGTAGTTTACAGAATCTGTGAAGTAACGAATCCAAGTAATTGTGATACCGTGACTTCAGTAGTAGTTGTTAACACAATAGATGCTAAAAATGATGCATTATCAACTATAATTGGAGCATTTGGAGGAACAACAGAAAATATACTATTGAATGATAGTCTAAATGGTGTAGTATTAACCGCTGCTACTTTAAATACAGTAGTTGTAACTCGAGTAGGGGTTTATCCATCAGGAATAACAATTAATGCAGATGGTACTTTGAATGTTGCTCCAGGAACGGCAGTTGGAAATTATATATTAGAATATCAAATATGTTCGTTAGCATTACCAACATTATGTGATACGGCTAGTATTACAATTCAGATAATTACTGTTGCACCACCACCATCACCAGCTCCACCGGCAATATTCGCTGATACTGATTTGGCTGGTCCAATTGTGAGTAATACAACAGCGCAAAATGTTTTGAATGTATTGTCTAATGATTTTATAGAATTGACACCAGCCACAGTAAGTAATGTTGTAGTATCTACAGTTACAGCAGATCCAACAGGGTTTATGACTTTGCAAGGAGATGGGACAATAGTTCTAGGGGCTAATATACCAGCTGGTACCTATACATTGACCTATTCAATATGCGAAATAGTTAGACCAACCAATTGTACGACTGCAACGGTTACGATAATTGTAGATAAGCCAAGTATTGCATTAGTGAAAACGGCCAAATTCAATGACGAAAATGGTGATGGTTATTCTAAAGCAGGAGAAACTATTACGTATAGTTTTGAGGTAACCAATACTGGTAACACGATTTTGACCAATGTTACGATAAGTGATCCATTACCAGGGGTTGTAATGTCAGGATTTCCATTAACATTGGGCATTGGAGAGAGTAATAGTACCCATTTCCAAGGAGTATATACGATCAAACAAAGCGATATCAATTCGGGAAGTATTTCTAACCAAGCTACCGTTTATGGAACAGCACCAAGTGGTTTAGTAGTAGAAGACAAATCAGATGATTCAAATTTGGTTAATGATAATCCTACTGTACTATCAGTTTCGGGCTGTGCTGTAAAAGTCTTTAATGCGGTATCTCCAGACGGTAACGGTCAAAACGATCGATTCTATATCCTTGGACTGGAATGTTATCCAGAGAATTCGATAGAGATTTTCAATCGTTGGGGAGTTTTGGTATTTGAAAGGGATCAATACAACAATGAGGACAAAGCCTTTAGAGGGATATCAGAGGGAAGAGTTACCTTAGAGAAATCATCTGAATTGCCTGTAGGAACTTACTTTTATATACTTAAATATAAAGACAGCGGTAACAATAGTTTTGAAAAATCAGGATACTTGTATTTGAATAGAAAATAAAAAGAGCCCCAAGCTTTAAAAATAAATATACTTATGAAAACAATAATAATAGGGTTGTTGTTAATGGTTTTGTCCATTAACAGCTATGCCCAACAAGATGCCCAATACACCCAGTACATGTACAATACTATATTGGTCAATCCAGCTTATGCAGGATCCCGACAGGCAATGAGCATTTTTGCTTTACATCGTACACAGTGGGTGGGTTTGGATGGAGCTCCAGTAACGAATTCTTTTTCGATTAATACACCGATAAATGAAAGTAAAGTAGGATTGGGATTATCATTTGTAAACGATCAAATAGGGCCTTCTGATGAAAATAATATCGCTGTCGATTTCTCCTACACTATCCCAGCATCAGAGAAGTATAAAATGTCATTTGGAATAAAAGCCAGTGCCAATTTGTTAAACGTAGACTTTACCAAACTGGATCAATACCCAGGCGACCCTATATTTGAAGAAAACATAGACAATAAATTTTCACCCAATATAGGAGTTGGATTCTATTTGCATTCCGACAAAGGCTACTTAGGATTGTCCGCGCCTAATCTTATCGAAACGCAACATTTTGATGGTTCTGCTACATCGAGTTCTACGAGTCATATAGCTACCGAGCGAATCAATTATTACTTAATAGCGGGTTATGTTTTTGATTTGAATCCAAGTCTTAAATTCAAACCCTCTTTGCAAAGTAAATACGTTCAAGGAGCGCCATTGCAAGTTGATTTGAGCGCCAATTTTATGATAAATGATAAATTTGTGGCAGGATTGGCCTACAGGTGGAGCGCAGCGATGAGTGCTATGGTCGGATTTCAAGCAAGTGATTCTTTTTTTGTGGGCTATGCCTATGATTTTGACACCACCGATTTAGTTGATTACAATTCAGGTTCGCACGAAATCTTTTTGCGATACGAATTGTTTAACAAGTTTGACAAAATTATATCCCCAAGATTCTTCTAAAACGTACACTTATGAAATCGGCATGATTCCATATCATAAATTGCAAAGAAGAATGTCGATACCATATTCCGTTAAAAAACAAATATTATCTTCATATGAAAATTAAAAACATAGTTTACATCCTGTTTTTGAGTGTTATCCTAACACAGGGATATGCCCAAAAAGCAACCGTTGCCAAAGCAGATACCAATTACGATCGATATGCTTATGTGGACGCCATAGACAATTACGAGAAAGTAGCCGAGAAAGGGTACCAAGACGAGAAGATGTTCCAAAAATTAGGCAATGCTTATTACTTTAAAGCCGAATTGCCACAAGCTTTAAAATGGTACGATAAGCTTTTTGCTTTATATCCCAACCAAGAGCCAGAGTATTTTTACCGCTATTCGCAAACATTAAAATCAACAGGAGACTACACCAAAGCCGATCAGATGCTGGAGCAGTTTAATGCAAAAACCGGTAACGATAAAAGAGGGATATTATTCAAAGAAAACAAGAATTACCTAGAAGAGATCAAAGTCAATTCTGGTCGTTTTCAAGTAGTGGATGCAGGAGTTAATTCGGAATTCTCCGATTACGGTAGTTCTTTTTTTGGAGATAAATTAGTATTTGCATCGGCAAGAGATACCGGCGGGGTTTCCAAGAAAGTATTCAAATGGACCAACAAATCTTTTACGAATTTGTACGCCTCAGAGATGAAATCCGATGGTGAAATGGGGATTCCCGAAAAATTTGAACGTAAGATCAACTCCAAATTTAATGAGTCGACTCCAATTTTTACCCAAGACGGTAAAACAATGTATTTTACTAGGAATAACTACCTGTCGGGCAAAAGAGGAAGAGATGCAGACAAAAACACATTGCTTAAAATTTATAAATCCACATTGGACAAAGAAGGTCAATGGAGTGATGTAAAAGAATTGCCTTTTAATAGTGATCAATACAGTGTGGCGCATCCTACATTGAGCGTTGACGAAAAGACGTTGTATTTTGCATCGGATATGCCGGGTACCTTAGGACAATCGGATTTGTTTAGAGTCAAAATAAATGAAGATGGCACTTATGGAGTTCCAGAGAATCTGGGGCCAGAGATCAATACCGAAGGAAGAGAAACTTTTCCGTTTATATCTGCCGACAAAGAATTGTATTTTGCCAGCGATGGTCGACCAGGACTTGGCGGATTGGATGTGTTTGTGGCCAAAATTGAAGTAGATCAAAGCTTTTACGGGATTCAAAACGTAGGAGAACCAATCAATAGCAAGCAAGACGATTTTGCCTTTTTGATCAACAGTAAAAATAGAAATGGATTTTTTACCTCGAACAGAGAAGGGGGAAAAGGATATGATGATATTTACCGATTTGTGGAGAACAAAAAACTAACTTGTGAGCAAGAACTTTCAGGATTGGTAACCGACTTGGAAACAAAAGAAATACTGATCAACACAAAGATGAGTTTGTTTGATGCCAATTTCAAGCCACTGCAAGTAACACAAACAGATGCAAAAGGGCGATATAGTTTTCCGGTAGATTGTGGTAAAATTTATTATGTAAGAGCTGAGAAAGACGAATACCAAACCAAAGAAGGGTCAGTTAAGACAAAGAGTTTTAGCAGCAGCAAAGATTACCCAGTGGCTTTGGAAAAAAGAATTAAAACCATTGCAGTAGGAACGGATTTGGCCAAAACCTTGGATATTCCTATTATTTATTTTGATTTGGATAAGTCCTTCATTCGAAAAGATGCTGCTTATGAGTTGGCCAAAGTGATGACGGTAATGCAACAGTATCCAGAGATGAAAATAGAAGTACGCTCACATACCGATAGTCGCCAAACATCGAAATACAACGAAAAACTATCCGACAAAAGAGCCAAAGCTACAGTAGCTTGGTTAGTGAAAAACGGAATAAATTCGACGCGATTAATCGGGAAAGGATATGGAGAAACAATGTTAGTGAATCAATGTGCTGATGGCGTAAAATGTACTGAGGAAGAACATCAAGCCAACAGACGAAGTGAATTCATAATTGTTTCGTTGAAATAAACCTACAATAAGTATTTAAATCCCTTCTTTTTGAGACATTCTTAAAGAAGGGATTTTTTGTGCTATTAATTTGTTTCAAAAAATAGTATCAAACTTTCTAAATGGTATATTTGTGGGTATAATTCATAAGCAATGGTTATAAATGTACTAGTAAAGCATTTTTGCCTACAATTTAACTCTCAAAATAATGATACGATTAGTACTTGGTTGTTTCCTTTTTTTTTCCGCTATCAAAGGCTTTTCTCAAGAGGAGCCGTTTTCTATAGATACCTTACATGTTAAGATTGACAGTCTATACCGGGAAGATCAATTCTATGCAGGAATTAATTACAACTCACTTATAACAAAACCTGAGGGTGTTTTTCAAAACAAAATATCATTTGGTTTTTCTGCAGGATTTCTTAGAGATATGCCATTAAACGAAAGTAGAACTTTAGCAATTGCTCCAGGAATAGGATTTTCTTTTAACAATTATATACAAAATATGGTGATTGCTGGAAGTGGCAAGAACCCAGTTTATGGGGTAATTCCATCTGATGTGAGTTATAGTAAAAATAGATTTGAGCAATGGCGAGTAGAAGTACCAATTGAACTTAGGTGGAGAACTTCTACTCCCGAAGAGTTTCAGTTTTTTAGGATTTATGGGGGATTCAAATTCAGTTATTTGTTATCGGATAAATCAGTATTTGACGATGGAATTCAAAAAAAAGTCATAAAAAATAATAAAGATTTTGAAGACTTATTGTACGGTGTTTATCTTACAATTGGTTACAGTTCGTTTAATTTACAAGTATATTATGGTTTGAATACACTGTTTAAATCTACAGCACAAATTGATTCGGTTCCTGTAAAAATGGATGTTCTAAGTATTGGTGTAGTCTTTTATATATTATAACCATAAAAATAAAAACGCTAGTTGAGGAAAACTACCTATTAATAAGCCAATAATGAGTTCTTTTTGAGTATGTGCTTGCATAACCAATCGAGAGGAAGCAACAAAGCCATTCATCAATAACATAAATGGCACAAGGTATATACTTCCCATTTGCAAGTGAATATTCAATCCAAATACAAATACGGTTAACGCAGAAATAGCAAGCATATGAAGGCTGGCTTTTGTTTTGAGATACAGTAATCCAAGTGCAAATAAAGTGCTGAATAAAGCTCCTAAAAAGAAAAAATGCAATTCGGGATAATATTCTAATGGAATACTTTTTCGAAGCAAGAGTATAATTAAAAAGCTTTGAAAGATTAATGGAATTTTACGTTGGTTAATATCGCCAATCATTATAGAATCAACTTTTCCTAAATACTTTAGCAGTAGATATAGTGCAATTGGTGTTAAAACGGTTATAGTAGTTATTTGCAATAAAAACAGGGAGATCTGTTCTATTTTATAATCTGAAATGTGAAATAAAAAATAGAAAAAACAGGCTTGTACCGGTATGAATAACGGATGAAAAATATAGGAGAATAAAGGCAGAATTTTTTTCAATTTTATAATGAGTTTAGTAGAGTGAAATACTAAAAATAAAAGCTATAGTTTTCTTCGCATTCTGGCAACAGGAATTTCTAGCTGTTCCCGATATTTAGCTATAGTTCTTCTAGCAATTGGGTATCCTTTCTCTTTTAAAATTTCAGACAATAGATCATCTGGGAGTGGATTGTTTTTGTCTTCTTCTTCAATAGTATTTTGTAGAATTCTTTTGATTTCAATAGTAGATACTTCTTCGCCTTGATCGTTTTTCATTGCTTCAGAGAAAAATTCTTTTACTAATTTTGTTCCAAAGGGAGTCTCTACATATTTACTGTTTGCTACTCTTGAAATAGTTGAGATATCAAGACCTACCATGTCTGCAATATCTTTCAAGATCATGGGTTTTAATTGCGTTTCATCACCATCCAACAAGTAGTCTTTTTGATAATGCATTATGGCATTCATAGTTACATATAAGGTGTCTTGTCTTTGTTTGATAGCATCAATGAACCATCGAGCCGAATCCAATTTTTGTTTTATAAATTGAACTGCATCTTTTTGAGAACTCGATTTGTCTTTTGACTCTTTATAGGTTTGCATCATTTCTTGGTAGTCTTTAGAGACATGCAAGGAAGGGGCGTTTCTGCCATTTAATGTTAGTTCTAGTTCACCATCAACGATACGAATGGCGAAATCGGGAACTACATTTTCTGTAACTTTATTGTTTCCTGTAAAAGAACCTCCTGGTTTTGGGTTTAATTTTTCTACTTCATGAACAGCATTTCTAAGTTGTTCGCTGGAAATATTAAATTTTTGAATCAACTTGTCGTAATGTTTTCTAACAAAAGCATCAAACTGTTGATCAATAATTGCAGTGGCTAGGTCAACTGATTCAGTTGGTGTTTTGTGCTTGAGTTGCAATAACAAACACTCTTGTAAATCACGCGCTCCAACGCCTGTAGGTTCGAGTTCATGAATGATTTGTAAGATGGATTGAACTTGTTTATCATTAGTATATATGCCTTGAGTAAAAGCCATATCGTCTACTAAATCGGGTATGCTTCTTCGGAGGTATCCGATATCGTCAATACTTCCCACCAAAAATTCTGCGATATCGCGTTCTTCATCATTCAAAATGAAAGTATTCAATTGATTGATTAAATCTTGATGAAAACTTATTGTGGCAGCAAAGGGTGTTTCTTTCTCCTCATCGTCATCACTATAATTGTTTGCTTGTGTTTTGTAGTCAGGAGTATCGTCGTTGTTTAAATATTCGTCTATGTTTATGTCTTCGGATTCTATTCTGTCTGCTTCAGAATCATCATAGTCATCATAATCTTCGTTGTCATAATCCTCTTTTTCGTAGTTTTCATCCTCTTCTTTACCGGATTCTAAAGCAGGATTCTCATTCATTTCTTCTAACAATCGTTGTTCAAATGCTTGAGTAGGCAACTGAATCAACTTCATCAACTGTATTTGTTGTGGAGATAATTTCTGTGATATTTTTAAATTTAAAAATTGCTTTAGCATATTTGATTGTTTAAAGGTTTAAGAGTTTAATTGTTTAAAGTTGTTGCGTTCCAAACAACTTTAAACAATTAAAACAAGATTAAACTTTTAGGTATAGGCGCTTTAATCGCACTTGTTAGTTATTGATTTTACTGGAATTACTTTGTAATTGACCATCTTTCTTATTAACACATCGAATATTGTTTCCATATTTGACCTTCTATTGTATCTAAAATGATATTCATTCAAATAATCCCGCATATGTTCTTTGCTACAATGATGATGTATTCCTCTAAGCCATCCTTTAATATTCATTATGTGAATATGTAACTCTTTAAAGTTTTTTCCGTCATCCGAATCTACTTGTTTCAGGTTTAAAAAGTCTTTTTTCAACGGACTATAACCTCTCCATTTATCAGTAATTATTGTGGAAACTTTTGAGACATATTTCTCTAAAAAAGTTCCTAATTCTGTTGCGGATGAATGCTCTATTACTTCAGCATAAGCGCGTCCATCACCGTCATCTAAAATTTCTACGGCTAGAACAACCAACTTTTTCAATCCTTTACTTCTCCCTTTTTTATTTTCTTCTGGACCTCCAACCATAAACTCATCGACATGAACAACCCCTGTTAATGGGTGGTTCAAGCTACTCTTCATTGCTTGTTGCACTTTTGACTTGAAAGACCAACAAGTCTTTTGGCGAAGTTCAAACTCTGAACTTAATTCTAAAGACGACATCCCTTTCTTCTTAGTGCTAATTTTAAAAGCAATATGGAATGCAATTAAAAGCGAAAATTTAATCTTCTCAAACATTGTTCCTGTAGTAGGACTTTCATCGTATCTACATTTTGTACAACGTCTGTTTTGAGGATTTTTTCCATTCCCAAACTTCTCGTTACTGCATCGTTTACATTTATATTCGTCTGCCCACTTTATTTCTGAAAGATAAATTAAACAATCATTATCATCTTTAAATCTATTATGGAATTTTATCGAATTCACTCCTCTAAAAATATTTCTATCTGCCATTAGGCTAAGATAATTGTTTGCGACCTAAACGCCTATACCTATAAACTTTTTTTAAAACTCTGCATTTTGGGGCGTTCTCGGAAAAGGAATTACGTCACGTATGTTTGTCATTCCAGTTACAAACAGCACCAGTCTTTCGAATCCAAGACCGAAACCAGAGTGTACTGCAGATCCGAATCGTCTAGTATCCAAGTACCACCACAATTCTTCTTCGTGAATTCCTAAGGCTTTCATTTTTTCGACCAAAACATCAAAACGCTCTTCTCTTTGTGAACCTCCCACAATTTCTCCAATTCCAGGGAAAAGGATATCCATTGCACGAACTGTTTTTCCGTCTTCGTTCAAACGCATATAGAAAGCTTTGATATTTGCAGGATAATCAAACAAGATTACTGGGCATTTAAAGTGTTTTTCCACCAAATAACGTTCGTGTTCCGATTGTAAATCAGCTCCCCATTCGTTAATGATGTAGCTGAATTTTTTCTTTTTGTTAGGAGTGGAATCTCTTAAAATATCAATCGCTTCGGTGTACGAAACACGTTTGAAATTGTTATCCATAACAAAACCTAGTTTTTCCAACAAAGGCATTTCGCTTCTTTCTGCTTGTGGTTTTGATTTTTCCTCTTCAGTCAAACGACCTTCCAGAAATTTCAAATCATCAGCACAGTGATCCACTGCATATTTCACTACATATTTAATAAAATCTTCGGCAAGATCCATATTGTCATTTAAATCATTGAAAGCTACTTCTGGTTCAATCATCCAAAACTCAGCCAAATGGCGAGAAGTATTGGAGTTTTCTGCTCTAAAGGTTGGTCCAAAAGTATAAATTTGTCCCAAAGCCATCGCAAAAGTTTCGCCTTCCAATTGTCCAGAAACGGTAAGATTCGTTTCTTTTCCAAAGAAATCTTCTTTGTAATTCACTTTTCCATCTTCTGTTCTTGGTGTATTGTCGAAAGGTAAAGCCGTAACTTTGAACATTTCTCCAGCTCCCTCAGCGTCCGATCCTGTGATGATTGGAGTATTTACATAAACAAACCCTTTTTCCTGAAAATAATTGTGAACCGCAAATGACAATACAGAACGCACTCTCATAATCGCTCCAAAAGCATTTGTACGCACACGCAAATGCGCATTTTCACGCAAGAATTCCAAAGAATGTTTCTTAGGCTGCATTGGGAATTTCTCTGCATCCGAATCACCAAGAATTTCCAGTTTGTTGACTTGGATTTCATATTTTTGACCAGCACCTTTACTTTCTATCAAACTTCCGGTTACCGAAATTGCGGCGCCAGTGGTAATTCTTTTCAAAGTTTCATCGGGAGTATTCTCAAAATCGACAACACATTGTATGTTATTAATGGTCGAGCCATCATTTAAAGCAATAAACTGATTGTTTCTAAAAGTTCTAACCCAACCTTTTGCATTAATTTCCTGTAACGTCGTTGTACTGTTTAGTAAGTCTTTAACTTTTGTATGTCTCATTTTAATATTTGATTTCTTATTTTAACAAATTTAACGTTTTTATTCCAATGCAAATATAATTTTTTTCTTTGTAAAAGTCATTTGTCAAGTGCTGGAATCAGGAGTTATTTTAGTTCGTAGAAGCTTCTATTTCTTGCTAAAAGTTGTGTCTTTTGTTTTTATATAAAAAAGAAAAAGAGGTTTGCTTTATAAGGGCTTCCTGTGGAGATTTGGTGATTTTGGGAAAGAATAGTTTTTGTTTCCAAAGAGTTATAATTCGTTTTTACTTTTCAATGCAACAAATGTACTTACCGCATATAAAGGATATATTGAAATGTCCTCCAAACTTGAAAAATTTTCGAGTGAAAACCGTATTCCTTTTTGAATGCTTTTTTCTTTCTAGAATAGGCGTAAACTTTGCATTGCTCCGCTTTTTGATGATTTGATTTCCACTGGAATAATGGTTTATACAGTTGTAATTCATTATGCAATATAAAAAACAGTAAATCAATTTGTTAGAATGTTTTTTTATATTTTTTACAGCCAAAAATACAGCGTAAATGATATTTTGTAGGGGCGAATATTGAGTAAAAATGATAAAAAAAGCACCCTAAAACTTAAAATTTTAGGGTGCTACCAATGAGTCTTTATTTTGTAGTGACAACAAATTATAATAGAAACAGCTCCTACTTTTTCTCTAA
Source organism: Flavobacterium rarum (SeqCode) (assembly GCF_965234445.1). Lineage (GTDB taxonomy): Bacteria > Bacteroidota > Bacteroidia > Flavobacteriales > Flavobacteriaceae > Flavobacterium > Flavobacterium rarum. The sequence continues at coordinate 30,719 of NZ_OZ248506.1, forward strand.
TTCGTCAATTTCTTCATCGCTGAATTCAAGCATTTCTAGTTTAGGCTCAATGAATTCCTGTTCGTTTGCAATTGTTTTGTTCAAGGTTAAAACCAGTGCTGGCAACAACATCAAATTGGATAACATTCCAAATAATAAAGTCAACGAAATCAGGCCTCCTAGAGCGATAGTTCCTCCAAAACTAGAAAGCATAAATACTGAAAACCCGAAAAATAAAACGATAGAAGTATAAAACATACTTAGACCCGATTCGTTAAAAGTGGCATATACCGATTTTTTGATTTTCCAATTGTTCTTCTTCAATTCCTCACGATATTGAGCCAAGAATCGAACCGTATCATCGACTGAAAGACCAAAAGCAATACCAAATACCAATATGGTTGACGGTTTTAAAGGAATGTCCAAAAAGCCCATGATTCCTGCCGTAAGAAGTAATGGCAAGAGATTTGGGATGATCGAAACCAAAACCATTTTGAATGATCGAAACATAAATGCAATCAGCAATGCAGTTAGGAAAAACGCAAACACTAATGATGATAGTAAATTGTTTAGTAAGTATCCGGTTCCTTTTTGAAAAACCAATGCTTTTCCGGTAATGATAACTTTGTATTTATTTGGCGGAAAAAGAATGTCCGCTTTTCTGCGAATTTCTCCTTCAATTATAGGGATTCTGCTGCCACTTTCGTCTCGCATAAACGTGGTGATTCGAGCGACTTGCCCTGTAGAATCGACATAACTTTTCATTAAGTTGGCTTTGGAATCTTTGGCGGCATTTTTGGCAAAAGACAAGATAAATGCTTGTTCTTGTGAAGTTGGTAAATCGTAATAATCTGGATTTCCATTATAATAAGCTTGTTTGGAATATTTTACCAAATTGACAATCGAAATTGGTTTTGAAAGTTCTGGAATTTCTTCTATTGTTTTTTGAAGCTCATCCATTTTTTCTAAAGTAGACAATTTCATAACGCCTTTTTTGCGTTTGGTGTCGATCATAATTTCTAATGGCATAATTCCGTCGAATTCTTTTTCGAAAAAAATAATGTCCTTAAAAAAAGGTTCTTTTTTGGGCATATCCTCAATTAAACTCCCAGAAATACGCATTTGAAATATACCAATGATGCTAATGACCAAAAGACTTACCGCCACCACATAAATAGAGAAGCGGTTGTATTTTACGTTTCGTAATATCCAATCCATAAAACGCTTAATCGAAATTCTATCCAAATGTCCCAAATGCCTATCGGAAGGTGCGGGTGCGTAACTATGCAAAATAGGTATAGTTATGATGCATAAGATAAAAAGCATCAAAATGTTAATGGAGGTTACATTCCCGAATTCAATTAGTAACTTATTGTTTGAAGATATAAAGGTGAAAAAACCAATAGCTGTGGTTAGATTGGTCATCAAAGTCGCCATTCCTATCTTTGTGGTAACACGTTGCAAAGCTTTGGCTTTGTTACGGTGAATTTTGTATTCCTGATGGTACTTGTTGGTTAGGAAAATACAGTTTGGAATCCCAATGACAATCATCAAAGTTGGAACCATTGCAGTTAATACCGTGATTTCATAATCTAATAATCCCAATATTCCAAAAGACCACATTACACTTATGATTACAATAAGAAGTGAAATCATCGTGGCTCTAAAACTTCTAAAAAAGTAAAAGAATAAAAGAGAAGTAAGAAATAATGCAGCACCAATGAAAAGGCTTATTTCATTCAGTATTGTTTGTGCGTTTAGTGTTCGAATGTAAGGCATTCCAGAAACCCGAAGTTTAATATCGGTTTCTTTCTCAAAGGCTTTTATAGCAGGAATAAGTTTGTTGAGTACGTAAAACTTTCTTTCGGTAGTGTTTACAATTTTCTTGTCAAGGTAAACCGCTGAGCGAATACTTCCAGACCTTTTATTAAAAATTAGACCCTCGTAAAAAGGGAGTTTGTTAAAAAGTTCTTTTTTTATTTTTTGAAGGTATTCTTTGTCTACTGTTTTGTTTTGGTCAATAAATGGTACTAATTCAAATTTTTGTGCAGTTTCATTCTTTTGTAGTTTTTTCAAGTCATTCAATGAAATTACCAAATCGACATCTTTGTTTGATTTGATTGTGTTCATTAATTTAACCCATGAAGTATACACTTTTGGTGTAAAAATAGCATCGTTTTTTACACCAATGACAATCAGGTTTCCTTCTTCTCCAAATTTATCTAAGAACGAATTGTATTCTATGTTTACAATATTATCTGCGGGTAATAAATTGGCTTCTGTGTGAGTAAATTGAATGTTTTTCCATTGCATGGCAAGAAATATCGTAATTAGTGCAATTAACGATAACATTAGTATTCTATTTCTAAGAACAACTCTGGCAATTAACTCCCAAAAGCCTAGACTAAACCATTTTTTCATACGAAGTACTATTTGTTTTGTTTATCCCGATTGAAAGGGAAGGTATCGTCACTATTCCTTTTTTTTAATTGCATTTTGAGGAATGATGACAATTTTATTTTAAAATTTTTAACGCGTCAAAATTACATAAACTCAAACAGTTATTTTGTTTTTTTTTATTTGATTTGTGGTTTTTTTAGCGGTTAAAATAAATTTTATTTACTATTGATATTTGTTTTACAATTAATAGATTTGTTTTTCTCATCTTTGTTTTATTATATAAATTTACGCATTGCTATAGGTATGAAAAAGTACAGGAATACATTGTTTTATTTTGGCGTAACTGGTGGTTTTACTGCCTTAATGTATTGGATTATTAAAGAAGGAAAACACCTTGAAGACAAAGAGACCATTGTTCATCCTTTAGTGACCAATAATTCTTGGGAAGATTTTCTCAATGCAATGATTCATAATGTACAAGATCCTTTGGCTATATTATTGGCACAAATTATAATGATTATCCTTGTTGCTCGAATTTTTGGTTGGTTTTTCAAAAAAATTGGACAACCTTCCGTAATTGGAGAAATTATCGCTGGAATAGCACTTGGACCATCCTTATTAGGTATGTATTTTCCCGATTTCTTTCATGCATTATTTCCACCTGATTCATTAGAGAATTTAAAATTTTTGAGCCAGATAGGACTGATACTTTTTATGTTTGTTATTGGTATGGAACTCGATATCAAAGTACTTAAAAACAGAGCTAAAGAGGCTGTTGTCATCAGTCATGCCAGTATTGTAATTCCATTTGCACTTGGTATTGGATTGGCTTATTTTGTTTACGATCGTTTTGCTCCAGTAGGTGTTAAGTTTCTTTCCTTTAGTTTGTTTATGGGAATAGCCATGAGTATCACTGCTTTTCCTGTTTTGGCTCGAATTGTTCAAGAAAGAGGCATGCATAAAACCAAATTGGGCGCTATTGTTATTACATGCGCCGCTGCAGATGACATCACGGCTTGGTGTTTGTTGGCCGTAGTTATTGCAATTGTAAAAGCGGGAACTTTTGAAAGTTCAATGTTTATCATTTCTTTAGCCGTCTTATATGTTCTCATAATGATTTTTCTGGTAAAACCTTTCTTAAAAAGAATCGGTGATTTATATGGTTCCAAAGATAGTTTGAGTAAACCAGTGGTGGCTATCTTTTTTTTAATTCTAATCATTTCTTCTTATGCAACTGAATTAGTTGGAATTCACGCTTTGTTTGGTGCCTTTATGATGGGGACTATAATGCCCGATGTACCAAAATTTAGAACCGTTTTTATTGCCAAAGTCGAAGATGTTTCTGTGATTTTGTTACTGCCTTTGTTTTTTGTTTTCACCGGTTTGCGTACCGAAATTGGCTTGATAAATGATCCGTATTTGTGGAAAGTAACCGGTTTGATTATTTTGGTAGCAGTTGTAGGGAAATTTTTTGGAAGTGCTTTGGCGGCAAAATTTGTGGGTCAAAATTGGCGCAATAGTTTAATTATTGGTGCTCTTATGAATACTAGAGGATTGATGGAACTTATTGTATTAAATATTGGTTTAGGTCTTGGCGTACTAACTCCCGAAGTTTTTACTATGATGGTTATCATGGCTTTGGTTACTACGTTTATGACAGGACCAGCTTTAAATCTCATCAATTTTATATTCAAAACTAGCGATATAGTTGATCATGAAGATGAAGTAGATCAAAGTAAATATAGGATATTAATCTCCTTCGGGAATAATGAAAAAGGGAAATCTTTGTTGCGATTGGCCAATAGTATGGTAAAAAAGCAAAAAGAAAAAGCCAGTATTACCGCTTTGCATTTGTCGTTAAGTGAAGAAGTACACACTTTTAACATGGAGGATAAGGAGAAAACCAGTTTTAATCCAATAATGAAAGAAGCCACGGTTTTGAAACAAGAATTAACCACTATTTTTAAGGCTACCATTGATATCGAAAACGAAATAACAGAAATTGCAAACCAAGGAGATTATGATTTATTGTTAGTAGGTCTCGGAAAATCTATTTTTGAAGGAACTATTCTAGGAAAAGTAATTGGATTTACTACTCGAATTATCAATCCGGAAAGATTGTTGGATAAATTTACCGGAAAAGAAGGTTTGTTCGTGAATTCACCTTTTGATGAAAGAACCAGACAAATTGTTCTGAAAGCCAAAATGCCTTTGGGTGTTTTGATAGACAAAGATTTACAAGCAGTAAATCAAGTATTTGTTCCAATTTACAGCTCCGAAGATTCTTTTTTGATTGATTATTCCCAAAAAATAATTTTTAATAATAATGCTACGGTAGCTTTTGTAGACATGAATGGCCACATAGAATCGAATTTTGTAATTGCAAGTGCTATTGATTCCTTAAAACAAAAATTTCCAACTAACGTGATTTTGGATAATGAATCTATTCTTAAAACAGAATTCCTAGTGAAACAAGATTTAATGATGGTGAGTTTGGATAGTTGGAGAGACTTATTGGATTCTCGTTCTACTTGGTTGAGTGGCGTTCCTTCGGTCTTGATTATTAAACCTTGATTTGGATAGTTTTTTTATCTTAAAGCGTATGTAGTTAAGTTCTGTTTGGAGTAAATACAATCTTAAAGTGCTCTTTGATAATTATTTAAAATTTGATTTATAAAATGTATAACCCAAAAGAAAACAATAGCATCATATATGTGTTACTGGTCATTATTCTGATATTTATAGTACTGCTTTGTTATCTGATGTATCGATTGATCGAATCTGGAAAAGCCAAGAAAAGAGTTGAAGAGCAATTTGATATACTCGAAATGAAAGTCAATACCCTGCAATTGGAAACATTGGAATCCAAGCTAAATCCACATCTTTTCAAGAATATCCTTAATTCAATTCAATCACACGCCTACCAAACGTATTTTGCTTTGGATAAATTGGCGAATGTTTTGGACTACATTTTATACGAAAGTCCAAAAAAATTTGTTACACCAAAAGAAGAAATTCAGTTTGCTCTCAATTTGATCGAAATTAATAAAATTAAGGTGAGTCCACTTTTTGAATTAAAAGTAAAAACAAAAATTAATGATGGAGAAAAGTTGTACGAGCAAAATCTGCTGGCACCTCTGATATCAATTGATTTAATTGAAAATGCTTTTAAACATGCTGATTTGCAAAGTTCCGATGCCTTTATTTCGATATTGTTTGAATTCAAGGACAATTGTTTCAGTTTGACAGTTTCGAATAAAATTTCGGAGAAAAAAGCGTTAAAAAAAGAACGAAGCGGTATTGGTGCCACAACATTGGAACAACGATTAAAAATTATATACAAAAATCAGTTCAAATTGGATAAATTTGTCGAAAACGACATTTATATTGCGCATTTAAAAATCAATCTTCTTGAATACAAAAATCAAATGTTTACTGCTTGACGATGAATTGCCAGGATTGACTTATCTGAAAATGCTTTGTGAGCAAATACCAGAATTAGAAATTGTAAAGGCATTCAATGATCCGCAAAAATTACTAGACGAAGTTCCCAAACTCGATTTTGATTTGTGTATAATGGATATCGAAATGCCAGGAATCGACGGTTTAACTCTTGCCAATTTGCTGCAAGATAAAATGATTGTTTTTACCACTGCCTACAAGAATTACGCCGCCGAAGCATTTGATATTGATGCGTTGGATTACATCACAAAACCTGTTACCAAAGAACGTTTGGAAAAAGCTGCCGCCAAAGCTTTGGAACGATTTCAAAAACTGGAGACTTCCAAAAAATTCATTCATTTGAATGCCGATAAAGGAAAAGCGTTGCTGTATTTTGACCAAATTCAATATATTAAGACCGCATTAATCGATAGTAGGGACAAGGAAGTGCATTTGCTTGATGGTAGTCTTTTGACTCTTAAAAACATCAATTTTGATTCGTTATTAAATCAGCTTCCCAAGGCTGATTTTTGCAGAGTGAATAAAAAAGAAATTATTGCAATACAAGCAGTGCAGTTTTTTAATCATAATGAAATCACACTATCTCTTCAGGAGAAAAATGGAAAACCTATTGTGTTGGTTTTGAGCGAAACCTACCGTTCTGATTTTTTAACGAAAGTGAGAATATAACCTATTTTACAGTTGTTTAAGATATCCTTAAAACTAATAAAGTAAAAAGTATTGTCGAGAAAGTATCTCATGATTTATACACAAATTTGAACATTGATTAAAACGATTATTAATTAGCTAGTCTATATAGTCTTCATTTTTGATTATACTATAGTAAACGGTTTTAACCGTTGGAGACAATTTAGAGGGAACGAAATGTCTAAATAGCGCTTGCAATATGTTACCCACGATTGAAACCGCGGGCTATAGTAAAAATGCTGAAAACCGAAAACTGTGACCTTATTACAAAGTTTTGCACTCTTGTTACATTGACTTGAAATTAGATTCCAATTCGTTTTATACTTTACAAATGGGTTCTCATATTTGCATTGTATTAAAATTAATTTAAAAGAGTGTCGTATGAAGAATGTTAAAAATTCTTTTTTCTATTTAATCATTATAGGTGGATTCTCGTTTTTGATCTATTGGATTATTCTAAAAGGGAAAATGCTTGAAATTGGTCAAAATATAGTTTCTAAGCAAACCGGTAAAGGACATTGGGAGGATTTTATAGCTTCGATGGGTCACAATTTGCAAAATCCTTTGGCTATTTTATTGGTACAAATCATAACGATAATTTTGGTTGCGCGTTTTTTTGGATGGATTTGTCGTAAAATCGGACAACCATCCGTAATTGGTGAAATTATTGCAGGAATTGTTCTAGGCCCTTCTTTGATCGGAATGTATTTTCCAGAATATTCTGCGCTGTTGTTTCCAAAAGATTCGTTGGGGAACTTACAGTTTTTAAGTCAAATTGGTTTGATCTTTTTCATGTTTGTTATTGGAATGGAACTCGATTTGAAAGCATTGAAAAACAAAGCACACGATGCCGTTGTGATTAGTCATGCCAGTATTATAATTCCGTTTGCGCTCGGTATTGGATTGGCTTATTTTATGTATCATTCTTTTGCGCCATCTGGTGTTGAATTTGCTTCTTTTGGATTGTTTTTAGGGATTGCTATGAGTATTACTGCGTTTCCTGTTTTGGCAAGGATTGTGCAGGAACGCGGGATTCATAAAACCAAATTAGGATCCATTGTGATTACTTGCGCAGCAGCGGATGATGTTACAGCTTGGTGTATTTTGGCAGCTGTAATTGCTATTGTAAAAGCAGGTTCGTTTACGAGTTCGCTTTATGTTATGGCACTGGCCGTGTTTTATGTGATAGTGATGTTGAAAGTGGTTCGCCCTTTTCTAAAAAAAGTAGGCGATTTGAATAGTACAAGAGAAAGTCTCAACAAACCTGTCGTGGCTATTTTCTTTTTAACTTTATTGTTGTCTTCTTATGTAACGGAGCTTATTGGGATTCATGCTCTTTTCGGGGCTTTTATGGCTGGAGCAATTATGCCAGAAAACAATAAGTTTAGAAATATTTTTATCGAAAAGGTAGAAGATGTTTCGGTAATTGTTTTGTTACCGTTATTCTTTGTTTTCACAGGTTTAAGAACCCAGATTGGGTTGATTGATGATCCGTATTTATGGAAAATTACGGGTCTAATTATTTTGGTTGCTGTAGTTGGTAAATTTTTTGGAAGTGCCTTAGCGGCAAAAGTAGTGGGGCATAATTGGAAAGACAGTCTTTCTATTGGAGCTTTAATGAATACAAGAGGTTTGATGGAATTGGTCGTTCTTAATATTGGTTATGATTTAGGTGTTTTGTCTACCCAAATTTTCACTATGATGGTAATAATGGCTTTGGTTACTACTTTTATGACCGGTCCTGCTTTGGATTTAATAAACTATGTTTTTAGAGACAAACCTACTATTATACCCGAAGAAATTAGTAATAGAAGCAAATACAAAATCCTGATTTCGTTTGCCACTCCAGACAAAGGAAAAACGTTGCTAAAAGTAGCCAACAGTTTGGTTAAGAAACAAAGCGGAAACACGATTGTAACGGCTATGCACCTAACATTAAGTTCCGAATTGCATTCTTTTGATGTTAAGGATTATGAAAGGGAAACATTTCTTCCTGTTCTTTCTGAATCAGAGCATCTAAATCAAAAAATAGTGACTCTTTTTAAAGTTTCAAATGATATTGATTCCGAAATAACCGAAACGGCAAATCATGGTCAATATGATTTTTTATTGGTAGGGTTGGGACAATCTATTTTTGAAGGAACATTATTAGGGAAAGTACTTGGTTTTACAACCCGAATTATTAACCCGGATCGTTTAATTGATAAGATTACCGGTAAAGAAGGCTTATTCGAAAATTCACCTTTTGATGAAAGAACCCGACAGATTATAGCCAATAGCAAAATGCCAGTTGGAATTCTTGTGGATAAAGAGTTGGAAGAAATTAACACCGTTTTTATGCCGATTTTCAGTAAAGAAGATGGTTTTCTGATTGAATTTGCTCAAAAATTAATACACAATAATGGTTCTCAAATAACCGTTTTGGACGCTGCAGGGCAAGTAAGAAATAGTAGGGAAATACAAGAAAAAGTTCGTTCGATCGAGCAAATAGCGCCCAATCACATCATGTTGATGCAGGAAAGAACTATTAAAAAAGAATTTTTAGCACAACAAAATTTAATGATTATTAGTCTAGATAGTTGGAAAAAATTGATAGATTCTCACAGTACTTGGCTCAACAATACGCCTTCGGTTTTGATTATAAAGCCTTAAGTGTTACTTAAAGGTTCTATAAATTTAAGATTAAATCTATAGAACCTTTTTTAAATTCCCAAATCAAGAATAAATGTCAATTTTAAAGCGATGTTGTCTTTGAAGTTGCTTAAATGGTTTGGTCCATAACGATAATAACCACCAAGTCCCAATCCGTTGAAGATTTTGTTAAGTTCGATTCCGGATTCAAAGTAACCTTTGTTTAAGGTTTTATAGTCCAATCCAATATGATTTTCTGGATTTTTCATATTTCCCCAAGCCATTCGCGTTACAAAATCGAATGCAGGTTTTACTTTTTTGAAAATAAAAATTCTATTAAAAGCATGTTTGAATTGAAATGACATGTATTCACTAGAGAAAAACTCATTAAAGTACATGGTTTCAAAACTATTTTTACCAGCAAATGTTATTCGTTTTATAATCGTTTCTTTGTTCAAATTATTGGGAGAGTTACCATATAATTGTGGAAGTGGAACATCGCCAAAAGCACGTCCTACTTCAAGCAATAAAAATGTTTTTTGCCCATTTAAGTACTTAATTTGGTAATCTGCTTTAAGGTCTATTTTGGTAAAATTAAAATCATTGTTTAAAGTATTGGGAATGGATTGCGTCAATTGAAATGTAAATTTTGGAAACCTTTTTTCGATTTCCAATCTTCCTGTTGGGGTTTGCATATAATCACTGTTCGGACTCCATTTTAAGGATACGGTTGCCGTTGTTAGCGTATAAGTATTGTATAAAGTGCCATTCGAGTTGTAACTGTAATTAAATAGAGGTGTTACAAATGAATTAGCTAGCACCAAAACACTTTCCATTTTGGGGATTATTTTTGATTCCAATGCTACTCGCCAATGTTCATAGCGATAAAAAGTGTTAAAATTTATGGATCGTGGATCATAAATTTTGAACGTTTTTTTTTCGATAGCATAATCAATACTTGCATTCTCCCGAAGATCATCTGTATAGCTAATTCCAATCCAAGTATTAGAGAATTTATGGACTCTTGCTCCAATTCCTATGTTGTATTTAAATTCATAATCTCGAAGTCCATAAGCGGAGTAACCTTCAATCCTGTATTTTTTAGAAAAATAATCATTTGTTACGCCACCAAGTCCCAAACGAAGTCCTTCATAGTTGTTGTAAGTTAGAATTTTACGCAAATCGAAATCCCAAAATTTAAAAGGAAGGTAGCCGGTTAAAATTTTTCGTGCAAAATTCAGTCGGTTTTCAATTCTTTTTTTTATCGAAATACTGTCCAATGATAAATAAGTTTTTTGACTTCGGGTGTCCAAACTATCTTTTCTATATTCAAACCAAAAACTTTCGGGTCTATTTATGGCATCTTCTTTAATTTCGACTTGTACAATTGGCTTTTTAATTTTGACGGATTTATTGTGTTGAATGTCAAAATTGGTAGTTTGAGAAAGTAGGTAAACATAATCGGATTCCTCTCTTTTTCTGGGTTCTAAGTTTTCTTTTATGTCCCCGTCAAATTGAATTGTTCCTCCCAAAATCTTTATGTCATCATCATTTGTTCCTTTTACAATTTTGAATTTCTTTTGAGTAGGAAACCATAAATTTTCTTCTGGAATGTATTGAAATTCATGAATACCACTTATGTCAAGTATGCCTTTTATACGCATTATCGCTTTTGCAACAGCATAATTCATTTCATCAATGTAAAGTACCCCTTCCAAACCAGCCGATTTTTCTTTCTCTTTGTTTTTGAAATAAATCATATAGGTATTTCGACCATTTATTGCAACGGTATCCAAAATTTTGAAATTGTATTCTTTTAAGGCATCTCTTGCTATTGGGCTGTTGTACTTGGTTTCAAAAAGTTCATACTTGGAGTCGTAAATTGAAAAAGATTGAAGATTGAAGGACAAGACTTCGTAAACGGGCTGTTTAAATCCAGCCATTCTAGTCCCCAAAATGGTTTCTTTTAATCTTTTGCCGTCAAATTGGTATTGAGATACTTTTTCGGTCTGAAATAGATGTTGTTTTTTTATTAATTGTTTGAATTTGTAATTGGTCGAATCTATTTTTTTTAAATAGATTTCAAAAGGTCGTATTACAAAAATTGAATCAATATTGCCGTGAATTGAGTCTGGATTGGCAGTTACAATAAGTTTGTTGTAAGATTTAAATTCAAAACTTTTTAGTTTTTCTTGAGGATTGTTGTTTGCTTTGTTTTGAATGGCTTTTTTTATAATGCCTGTTGCAGGATTAAAGTTTGTAACAAGAACTTCATTAAGAGTATTGGTTTTTTGTAAAAGCTCAATTTTAAAAAAAGATTGATTGCCTACTATTGCAATTGTTTTTGTTGTGTAACCAATATAAGAAACCGTTACAAAGGCTATTTTGGTTTTGGATATAAGGTTGAATTTTCCATCTACATCCGAGATGGTATTAGACCCTTCATTTGATAGTATGGATGCAAAAGGGAGTGGTTTTTGGGATGTAATGTCTTTTGCAATTCCGTTTACTTGAAATTGTGCCTGTAGCGAAAGCGTAAAAAGGAAGAACAGAAAAAAAAAGTACTTCATAAAAACGGTTTATTGCAAAACGTGTTCATTTACATTTTGTAATGGCAAAAATAGTAATAAAAAAATCTGTCTCGTTCCAAAAAACAAGACAGATTTAATAATTGGCTTTTTTATTAGGTACTATCCCGATGGCTATCGGAACTAAGATACTAAGTTTCTATGATTTGAGCAGATAAATAATTCATAAAAAAAATCGTCGCTTATTTCACTAACACTAAAAAATTTGTTTTTACTTAGAATCTCAGATGCTTAGCATTTTAGCAACTTTAAAAGATAAAAACTAAACTTTCATTATCTCCGCTTCTTTTGATACCAGAAGTTCGTCTATTTTTCTAATAAAAGAATTGGTTAAGTTTTGTACTTCTTCTTCGGCATCTTTACAAATATCCTCAGAAGTTCCTTCTTTTTCTAATTTTTTAATATCAGTATTTGCGTCTTTTCTAGAATTTCTAACACCTATTTTAGCATCTTCGGCTTCTACTTTGGCTTGTTTGGCTAATTCGCGTCTTCGGTCTTCTGTAAGTGGCGGAACACTAATGATGATCATATCGCCATTATTCATCGGGTTAAACCCAATGTTGGCAACCATAATCGCTTTTTCAATAGGGTGTAACATGTTTTTTTCAAAAGGTTGAAGTGTAATCGTCCTTGCGTCTGGCACACTTATTTTTGAAACTTGAGAAAGGGGTGAAGCAGATCCGTAATAATCTACAAACACACTCCCCAACATTGCTGGTGATGCTTTTCCAGCACGAATATTTAAAAATGCTTTTTCTAAATGTTCGATAGAACCTGTCATTGATTCTTTGGTGCTATCTAGTATAAATTCAATTTCTTCTGTCATAATTTAGATTTTTGGATTTTAAGACTTCTTAGATTTTTAGATTTCTTTGATTTTCTAGATTTACTAATTTTCTGTCCATCAACAAATCAAAGAAGTCTAAAAATCTCTCAGTCTAAGAAGTTTTTTATATATTAACTACGGTTCCTATATTTTGTCCTTCACAAATTTTCAATAGATTCCCTATTTTATTCATGTCGAATACTACAATTGGCAATTTGTTTTCTTGACTTAATGTAAAAGCAGTTGTGTCCATTACATTCAATCCTTTTTTTAATACATCATCAAATGAAATGTAATCAAATTTTACAGCTGAAGTGTTTTTCTCTGGATCACAATCATAAACTCCATCTACGCGTGTTCCTTTTAGAATTACATCGGCATTGATTTCAATTCCTCTTAAAACGGCAGCGGTATCTGTTGTAAAATAGGGGTTTCCAGTTCCAGCACCAAAAATTACGATTCTTCCTTTCTCAAGATGACGATCTGCTCTTCTTTTGATATAAGGTTCTGCTATAGATTCCATTTTTAAAGCAGTTTGCAAACGGGTCTTCATTCCTTTCTCTTCAAGAGCACCTTGCAAAGCCATTCCGTTTATAACAGTTGCTAGCATTCCCATATAATCTCCTTGTACTCTATCCATCCCAGCACTAGCTCCTGCTACACCTCTAAAAATGTTTCCTCCACCAATTACTATCGCGATTTCTATTCCTTTGGCATGAATTTGCTTGATTTCATCGGCATATTCGGCCAATCTTTTCGGGTCTATGCCATATTGTAAATCACCCATTAAAGCTTCACCACTTAATTTCAGAAGAATTCTTTTGTATTTCATCGTTTGATTTTTGTTTTATTAAGGGCTCCAGATCGCTTTCTAGAGTTAATTGCATTACAATTACAAATCTGTGACTTTGTAATTTGTGCAAATATAGTCATATTCTGTTTTTTTTGAAATAGTGTTTATTAAATATTTAAATTAAGTTTTTCATATGAATCTTTAGCAGATTCGTATCCAATATTAAAAATGGCATCCATCTTTGTTTTACTAGTTTCAAAAGTGTTATAACTGGATAGCGCTTCAGGTTCTATCAACCAATCACAATGTTCAAATTTGTGAATACTAGAATTAGCCGAAAAAAGATCGAAGGCTCTAGCCGTTACAGACTTTATAGAAGTTAAATCCTTGGCTTCAATTTTTTGAATGGTACTTACATAAACACCAATTATGATATCGCATTTTCCTTTTAATATTTCGGTTGGAAAATGATTTAAAATCCCGCCATCACTAAATAATTCACTACCGAGTTCATAAGGAGACATTACTCCAGGAAAAGAAGATGATGCTAAAACAGCGTCAATTATTTTTGTATCGGCACCAAATATTCTAGATTTTCCTTTAATCATTTCGGTTGCTGTAATATAAATCGGTATTTTAAGTTCTCCCAAAGTAGCCTCTTTGAAAATTTCATAAAAATATTCTTTGAAGGATTCAGAATCAATTAATCCTGCTTTTGAAAAAGTAAAATGTTTCCAATGGAAGAAATAAATTGATTTAAAGAATTCCAAAATAGCTTCGGGTGATTTTCCGCTTCCATAAAGAGCGGCTACAACTGAGCCTGCACTCGAACCAGCAATTTGGTTGGGAACTATTTTTTTTTCCTCCATAAATTTTAATACACCAGCATGGGCGATTCCTTTTGAACCTCCTCCTGATAAAATTAATCCTATTGATTTTGAAGTGCTATACATTTTATAAATTTATGCATTTAGTTTGTTCGAAAGTGATTTTTATCACCTATTTATAAGTTAGTGATTCCTAATTTTGCATTAAAATAATATAGTTATGAAGATGTCAGTCGCAAAAGCATTGTTTAATAGTCATTCCTATTTGGAATATAGAAAAATTGTATCTGATTTATTATCAGAAGGAAAGTCGACGGGGAATGAACAATCCGAAGATTTGTTGCATTATAGTACCTTGAATGAAACTCGTATGAAACGTTTGGATAAAACAATTCAAGTTTCGGAGGAAGTTAGTTTGAAATTGAAAGGACTGAAAAACGAGTACATTTGGTTAGTCATCGCCGAAGGTTGGTGTGGAGACGCAGCACAAATTTTGCCTATTTTAAATAAAATGGCATCAGAAACTGGAAACATTGTTTTAAAAATAATTTTTCGTGATTTGAATGAGGATATAATGAATCATTTTTTGACCAACGGAGCAAGATCAATCCCAAAACTACTTATTATTGACAAACAAACTGGAAAGGTTTGCGATGATTGGGGACCAAGACCTGAAGGAGCTTTAAATCTAATTAAAAATTACAAAGCTACTCATGGAGTTGTAGACGAAGAAGCCAAAACGCAATTACAAATGTGGTATTTGCATGATAAAGGATTGTCTGTTCAAAATGAAGTGGTAGAGTTGATGTATGCTGTAAAAGATTGTATCTGTGTTTAATAATAAAAATATTTTTTTGTTTTTTATATAAAAAAGTGTAATTTAGTGATCGCTAACCAGGTTTACTATTTTTGATTTACTTTTTTATTGGTGTGTTTTAGATATTGTTTAACAATTTTAAAAAAAACCTCTTTATGAAAGCATTATTTGAAAAGGTGTATGATTATGTATCAAATTTCTTATTTGGAAATGATACGGCTACTCATTATTAACCAAAAGTTAGAAAAGTTAAAAAAAGTATGAATTAAAACTACTTTAATTTTACCAAAAAACACATCTCAAATTCAAGTGTGAATCTGTTATGTGTTTTTTTGTGCTTAAATCTAAAAAAATCGTATGTGATTTGGTCAAATGCGAATCTGAAAAATTAACCAATTTTAATTTTTTTTGAATCCTGAATCTTTTTTGGAGAACGGCTACAATGAAAAGCTCTTAAAACTTCTATTCTTTTGGGAGTGATTCTGTATATAATGAGATAGGAACCCAAAATAATATTTCTGTATTTCTTTGTTTTAGTGGTGAGATGACGGCATTCGGGATGAAGATAGTAGCTAGAGCTAATTCATTTAAGCAAATGTAGATTTCGGCAATAAAATAATCGGCAAGCTTTAATCCGAATGTTTCCATTCCATATTCGTGGATTGAAGGAAGGTCTATAAAATCAAAAAATTTGGAAGTAACTACTTTGAGATTTTCTTTCTCCATTCTTCAAATTTTTTTTTTGATTCTTCCAAAGTATAAAATGCTCCCTCCTTAGCTTCTTTAATCATAGAAGCAAATTTTTTTTGAGACATGGGTTTGCCTGGGATAGCGTAATTTTCTGAATTCTCTTTTTTCGTTTTCATTGCAACAGTTTTATAAACATAAAGATACTAAAAAAGTAATAGAGGAAATGTTTCGGGTGCTAAATTGTTATTTTGAAGCTAGGGTAGCTTCAAAATCATTCACATCTATAGCATCTTTTACATCATAATCCCCAATTTTGGTTCGACGTAAAACCGTTAAGTGTGAACCTGAATTCATCGCTTTTCCAAAATCAAAAGCTAGGGAACGAATGTAAGTGCCTTTGCTGCAAACTACCCTAAAATCGACTTCGGGAAGTGCTATTCTCGTGATTTCAAATTCGTGAATGGTGGTTTTTCTAGACGCAATTTCTACTGTTTCTCCAGCACGTGCGTGTTCGTACAAGCGTACGCCGTCTTTTTTTATAGCAGAAAAAATAGGTGGTATTTGGTCAATTTCGCCCAAAAACTGTTTTACGGTTTCATGAATGAGTGATTCATTGATGTGTGATGTAGTAAATTCTTGGTCAATTTCTGTTTCCAAATCGTATGATGGAGTAGTAGCGCCAATAAAAAAAGTTCCGGTATATTCTTTGGCTTGCCCTTGAAGTTCTGAGATTCTTTTGGTAAATTTTCCGGTGCAAACCAATAATAATCCAGAAGCGAGTGGGTCTAATGTTCCCGCATGTCCAATTTTAAATTTTTTTGGCAGTCCTGCTCTGTTGATTAGCGCATATTTGAGCTTATTTACTGCTTGAAAAGAAGTAAAATGCAAAGGTTTGTCAATTAATAGCACTTGACCGTTTAAAAAATCTTCGGTTGTCAATGGGTTGTTATTTTATGTATGAAAAGTAAATTAAAAGAAAAATACCAACGATAATGCGATACCATCCCCAAGGTTTGAAACCGTATTGTTTAATTATTCCGATAAAAAATTTGATGGCTATTATGGCTACAATAAAAGCGATAACATTACCCATTAAGAATAACTTTATGTTTTCTGGGGATTGAATAAGAAGCTCGTATCCTTTTAAACTTGAAACTTCGTAAGTCTTCAATAATAAAGAATAAACGGTAACCGCCAGCATTGTCGGAACGGCAAGAAAAAAAGAGAACTCAGCAGCAGCCTGACGCGTTAAGCCTTGTTGCATGCCTCCAATTATGGAAGCAGCAGAACGGCTTGTTCCTGGCATCATTGCTAGACATTGCCAAAAACCAATTGCAACTGCTTTTTTAATGGTGATTTCTTCTTCTTCAATAATGGTTGGGTTCTGGAATCTATTGTCTACAAAAAGCAATATAATACCACCTATTATAAGTACAATTGCTATCGGAATTGGGTCTCCAAGGACTGCTTCTATTTTGTCATCAAATAATTTTCCTAAAACTAGAGCTGGAATAACAGCACAAGCTAATTTGATGTAGAAATTAAACTTTGAGAAATCAAAAAACTTTTTCCAGTATAAAGCAACTACTGCCAAAATAGCTCCAAATTGTATGGAAACTTGGAAAAGTTTGACGAAATCATCATTTTGAATCCCGAAATAGGAACTAACAAATATCATATGTCCCGTTGAGGAAATGGGAAGATATTCTGTTAGACCTTCAACAATAGCAAGTAGGATAGCTTGGAATGTATTCATTATAGACTGTTAGATTGTTAGACTTTTTAGAAGTTTAGACAACTTAGATTTTTTTAGAAGTCTAACTATCTAATAATCTAAGTTGTCTAACTGTCTATTTCTCTTTTTTAGAGTTTTTCATTATGGCATAAACAGTGATTCCAAAACCAATCAGAACGGTTGTTGGAGCCAAACGAATTCTTCGAAAATCGAATACAGATTCGTTAAAAACGTTGGGATCATCACTTCCCCCACCAGACATTAGAATAAATCCTAATGCAATTACACCGATTCCGATTAATAGAATTTTGTAATTTATTTTTTCAAAAAGGAATTCGTGTTTGTTTTCTTCGTTGTTCATTTTTATTTTGTTTTTTTAATCTTAGAATGTTTTGCGTTCGCTATTTAGTTCTGCAATCTAAAATCTACATTCTGCAATCTTAAATTAATAAAGGTCGTCTGTTCTTAAATTCAAGAATCGTTGTGTAGCAAAATAAGTACTTAGCCAAGTAATTAACACTCCAAGACCAAATACTGCAACTAATACAAGTCCTATAAGTAACTTGTCATCAAGGATTCCTAATGCTGGAAAGCTGGTTTCAAGATATACCAAAACTCCTATTAAAGCAAGTATAGCAAGTCCTGCTCCAATCATGCCGAGTTTGATGCTACGCATAACAAATGGTTTTCGGATAAACGATTTGGTTGCACCCACCATTTGCATTGTTTTGATGATAAAACGGTTTGAATAAATAGAAAGGCGTAAAGAGCTATTGATTAATAGTACAGCAATTAAGGTCAAGAAAGCACTGATAATTAAAATCCACATACTCACTTTTTTGATGTTGTCGTTGACTAAGTTGATCAATTGCTTATCATAAACAATGTCCGAAATCATTGTATTTTTGCGTAAACGAGATTCGATTTTTACAATACTGTCTTTGATTACGTAATCTGCTTTTAAATGAATGTCATAAGAGTTCTGTAAAGGGTTTTCTCCCAAAAATGTAACGAAATCTTCTCCAATAATGTCAGTATGCTCTTTTGCAGCTTGTTCTTTGGAAACATAAACAAAAGACTTTGCAAATTTGGTTGTCTTCAATTCTTGGTCAAAGGCCTTTAGAATAGTGTCATTGGCTTCTTTTTTGAAGAAAACCGTCATAGCAATCTCTTCTTTGAAATCATCGGCTAGTTTTTTGGAATTTATTATAAAAAAACCCAAGATACCCAGTAGGAATAATACCAAAAAAACACTCAATACAACTGAAAAATAAGAGGAAATTAACCTGCGTTTTTGAAACTTATCAAAT
The DNA here is from genome assembly GCF_965234445.1 of Flavobacterium rarum (SeqCode). GTDB lineage: Bacteria > Bacteroidota > Bacteroidia > Flavobacteriales > Flavobacteriaceae > Flavobacterium > Flavobacterium rarum. The sequence continues at coordinate 49,464 of NZ_OZ248506.1, forward strand.
GATGAACTCATAGTATATATTAATTACGGGGTAAAAATAATAAACATATTCTTTAATTTGAAGTTAATAACTCCCAAAGTTTTAACTTTCGTACAATAAATGTAAATTTGCCAACTTTCTATTCCTTCTGAAACACCAATAAAGTATTGGTTTTTTTGTTTTTGACCACTAAACATCTTGGTGGTTGGAGCGCGTGAGGGATAGTAGCAAGCTACCGAAGTAGCGTGGATAGCCCGACCCAATTAAGAAAAGGGGCAAATAAGCGGTATGATAAGTTGGCCCCTTTTTTTAATTGGGTCACGCCCAAATGAATTTGAAATGGAAACGCAAATTAAATAGATCTCCGTTTGGAGGTTGTTTTAAAAATTTTGCAGCCAATATAATAATAGGAATGACTAGAGTGTGATATAGCATACTCCTTTAAAAAACTGAAATAGGAATGAAATACAATCCGAACGAAATTGAAGCCAAATGGCAGAAATACTGGGCAGAACACAAGACTTTTGCTGCACAAAACAATTCTGAAAAACCAAAGCATTATGTTTTGGATATGTTTCCTTATCCATCTGGTGCAGGTTTGCACGTCGGGCATCCGCTAGGGTACATCGCATCGGATGTGTATTCGAGATTCAAAAGACACCAAGGTTTTAACGTGTTACACCCGATGGGATACGACAGTTTTGGATTGCCAGCCGAGCAATATGCCATTCAGACTGGGCAACGTCCAGAAGATACTACCTCGGTAAATATTGATGGTGGTGTGGACAAGGAAGGAAAAGTGATTGCTGGGTACAGAAAACAATTGGACAAAATAGGATTTTCTTTTGATTGGGATCGTGAAGTGCGTACGTCTAATCCTGATTATTACAAGCATACACAATGGATTTTTATCCAATTGTTTAATTCTTGGTATAATAAAGATTCGGATAAAGCTGAGGATATTGCTACTTTGATTTCGATTTTTTCTGCTGAAGGAAATGCGAATGTAAATGCAGTTTGTGATGATAATATTCAAGAGTTTTCGGCAAATGAATGGAACGCTTTCGCGAAAGAACAACAGGAGAGAATTTTGCTGCAATACCGATTGACGTATTTGGCAGAAACCGAAGTGAACTGGTGTCCGGGATTGGGAACGGTTTTGGCAAATGACGAAATTGTAAATGGCGTTTCAGAGCGTGGCGGTTTTACAGTAGTACGTAAAAAAATGACGCAATGGAGCATGCGAATTTCAGCTTATGCGGAACGTTTGCTGCAAGGTTTGAATGATATTGATTGGAGTGAAAGCATTAAGGAAAGCCAAAGAAACTGGATTGGAAAATCGGTAGGGGCGATGGTTTCTTTTAAAGTTAGGAGTCAGAAGTTAGAAGTTAGAAGTGAACAACTATCTATCGATGTATTTACTACTAGACCTGATACCATCTTCGGAGTAACGTTTATGACTTTGGCACCCGAACACGAATTGGTGGCTCAAATCACAACTGCTGAACAAAAAGTAGCTGTTGAGGCTTATATAGAAAAAACAGCCAAGCGTTCCGAAAGAGAGCGTATGGCCGATGTGAAAACCATTTCTGGTGTGTTCACAGGAGCGTATGCTGAGCATCCGTTTACCAAAGAACCGATTCCAGTTTGGATTGGCGATTATGTTTTGGCGGGTTACGGCACAGGTGCTGTGATGGCGGTTCCTTGTGGTGACGAAAGAGATTATGCTTTTGCGAATTTCTTCAAAGGTCAAAGCGGAATGCAAGAAATTAAAAACATTTTTGTGAATGTTGATATTTCCAAAGAAGCTTACGGTTCAAAAGACAATGTAGAAATTGCCAATTCGGATTTTCTAAACGGATTGAATTACAAAGAAGCAACCAAGAAAATAATTTCAGCACTCGAAGAATTTGGACAAGGAAAAGGGAAAATCAATTACCGTTTGCGTGATGCGGTTTTCTCCCGTCAGCGTTATTGGGGAGAGCCTTTCCCGGTGTATTATGTGAACGGCTTACCGCAAATGATCGATGCAAAATTTTTGCCAATCATTTTGCCGGAAGTGGAAAAGTATTTACCAACCGAAGACGGATTGCCTCCATTAGGAAATGCTTCGGTTTGGGCTTGGGACAGTGCGAATAATAAGGTGGTTGACACAAATTTGGTTGACAATACGACTATTTTCCCATTAGAATTGAACACGATGCCAGGTTGGGCAGGAAGTTCTTGGTATTGGATGCGTTATATGGATGCGCACAACGAGAACGAATTTGCCGGCAAGGAAGCATTGAAATATTGGGAAAGTGTGGATTTATACATCGGCGGAAGCGAACACGCTACAGGTCACTTATTGTATTCCCGTTTTTGGAACAAATTCTTAAAAGACAAAGGTTTTGCACCAACCGAAGAGCCATTCAAAAAATTGATCAATCAAGGAATGATTTTGGGAATGAGTGCGTTTGTTTACCGATTGGAAGGGACAAATACTTTTGTTTCTAAAAATAAAATAAACGGACAAAATGTGCAACCTATTCATACTGATGTTTCATTTGTAAATGCTTCGGAAGAATTGGATATTGAAAAGTTCAAGCAGTTTAGAGAAGATTATAAAGATGCTGAATTCATATGCGAAGACAACGGAAAATACATCGTTGGTCGCGAAATCGAAAAAATGTCGAAATCCAAATATAATGTCGTTACTCCGGATGATATTTGTACTGAATACGGAGCCGATACGTTGCGTTTGTATGAAATGTTCTTAGGTCCATTGGAGCAAGCCAAACCTTGGAACACGGCAGGAATTTCGGGAGTATTTGGGTTCTTGAAAAAACTGTGTCGTTTGTATTTTGATGAACATACAATGATTGTTACGGATAATCCGCCAACAGCAGATAACCTTAAATCATTACACAAAACCATCAAGAAAGTGGCGGAAGATATCGAGAGTTTCTCTTTCAATACTTCGGTTTCACAATTTATGATTTGCGTGAATGAATTGTCAACGCAAAATTGTCATTCTCGTGCCATTTTGGAACCATTGGCGATTGTGATTTCGCCTTACGCGCCGCATATTGCTGAGGAATTGTGGTCGTTGTTAGGCAATACAGCTTCTATTGCAACGGTTCCTTTTCCTATTTTTGAACCAAAGTATTTGGTAGAAAGTGAAAAGGAATATCCAGTTTCATTCAACGGAAAAATGCGCTTTACTATGGTTTTACCTTTGGATTTAACCAAAGAAGAAATCGAGGAAATCGTTATGAAAGACGAAAGAACCATCAAACAGCTGGAAGGAAAAACGCCAAACAAGGTGATCATTGTTCCAGGGAAAATTATTAATTTGGTGGGGTAAAAAAGAGTCAATTTCAATGGCAATGACAATAGCAATTAGAAATTGAATTAATGAAAAATAAGTTTTAAAAAATCCAAATTCCAATGACAATCTGTTAATTGGAGTTTGGATTTTTTTATTGGTATTTCTAATTGTCATTGCCATTGAAATTGCTATTGCCATTTAATTTTAATTTTTTTTGTAACATTTTAATAATTGCCGTATCCAAAGGACGGATCCGATTAATTATTAACTTAAAACTATTAAAAATGAAAAAGTATATCTTCTTAGTTATCACGCTATTATTTTCAGCATTATGTTTAAATGTATTTGGGCAAACAAAATTGTATCCGTTTGAAGTAGCCAAAACAGGAAAGGGAAAACAAGCTATAATTTTTCTGCCTGGATTTGCCAGTTCTGGAGATGTTTGGAATGAAACAAGATCTAATTTTGAAAAAGAATTTACTTGTTATACTTTTACTATGGCTGGTTTTGCAGGAGTGAAACCCCAGCCGAATGCTTCTTTTAAAAATTGGGAAACTGAAATTGTCAATTATATAATAGCCAACAAAATCGAAAAGCCAATTATAATAGGTCATAGTATGGGTGGCGGACTAGCGCTCGCTATTGCATCCGATTATCCGGAATTAATCAGTAAGATTGTGGTTGTAGATGCGCTTCCTTGTTTGGCAGCTTTGAGAGATCCATCTTTTAAATCACTAGATAATAATGATTGCTCTTCAATGGTCAATCAAATGACGGCCATGTCTGAAGATGAATTTCTTCAAATGCAAAAAAGAAATATGGCGATGCTTTTGGCAGATGTCTCAAAACAAGAAGAAGCAATTAGTTGGAGTATGAAATCAGACCGAAAAACATTTGGTGAAATGTATTGTGATTTTTCAAATACCGATTTGAGAGACAAAATTGTGGCAATAAAATGTCCTTCATTGGTGTTGTTGGAATTTGGTTTCTCCAATTATAAAGTGCCAGTTGAAGCACAATTCAAAAACTTAAAAACAGCTAGTTTTCAATATTCAAACAAAGGATTGCACTTTATTATGTATGATGATGCAGCATGGTATTTGGCACAACTAAACAATTTTATAAAATCGTAATAATGGAGTTTGAACAACTATACAAGTCATATTGGCATAAGGTTTTTCGATTGTGCATGGGTTACGTTAATGATTATGACATTGCGCAGGATATAGCGCAAGAGACATTTATAATTGTTTGGCAAAAACTACACACATTTAGAAACGAATCTGCTATCGGAACTTGGATTTTCCGAATTGCATCCAACAATTGTTTGAGGCAAATTGATAAAGAAAAGCGATTTCCAAAGTCCGATCTTCCCATACATATTGCAGAAGAAAAGCACTATTCGGTAGAGCCTCAGATTCAATTTTTGTACAAATGCATTGCCGAATTGCCAGAAACCGACCGTATTATTATTTCACTCGAACTAGAAGATGTAAAACAAGCAGAAATTGCCAGTATTGTTGGACTGTCAGAAGCCAATACAAGAGTGAAAATTCATAGAATAAAAGAAAAATTAACTCAAAAGTTTAAAGAAAATGGGCAATAATATAGACTTTAAAGATTTATGGAAACAACAAGCTGTAAATCCGCCAAATATTGAAGAATTACTTACTAAACTCAAACAGTTTAAAAGAGCAAGTCTTAGAAAATTAATTATAACAAATGTGTTGCTTATTGCAACAAGTGTCTTCATTGTTTTTGTCTGGTATACGTATCAGCCAGCGTTTATTTCAACCAAAATTGGGATTGTTTTAGTCATTTTTGCAATGATGGTTTATTTATTTGTCTACAATAAATTAGGGACGTTTTATAAAACTATTGATGGTACGCAGAGCAATAGTGATTACTTGCAAAAATTAATTTCCATAAAAGCAAAGCTTCAGTTTTTGCAATCCACGATGTTGAGTTTGTATTTTATACTGCTTGGCTCAGGCTTGTGTTTGTATATGTTTGAATACACAAATCGAATGACCCTATTTTGGGGAATTATTACTTATGCTATAATGTTGGGATGGGTAGGATTTACTTGGTTTTACTTAAGACCAAAAGAAATTAAAAAAGAGCAAGATAGAATCAACGGTTTGATAGCTAAATTTGAAGCGGTAAACAAACAACTCGATGCCAATGAATAGCAGAGGATCTTCGTAGTAGTGTCTGCCAAATATAATAATTCCAAATTTCAATTTTGTGATTGGAGTTTGGGATTTTTTTGTGTAACATTTTTCATTTTTTTATAACCAATATAAAAAACATAAAAATGAAAAAGCACGAAGTTCACATTTTGAAAAAAACAGCCGGATTTTCCAGTATGAAAGATGAATTGTCAAGAGAGGTAGAAGTTTTCTTGAATGCTAAATCCGCTGAAGGATATGAGATTATAAATGTATCTTTTACATATTATGAAGCTACAGAACTGATAGCCTTTATTACGATCTGCAAATAATCTTTTAAATGCCAAAATGACACAATTATAATTTGGTTCAGAATTTGATGTTTGATATATAGATTTTAAACTTTCAATTAAAAAAACAAAAATATGGGGATGAGTTATTTAATTCTTGCGGGCGCGATAATGCTGGCAAGTTGGTTAGTGAGTTCTACACTAAAAAGTAAATTTGAATTTTATTCGAAATTGCATTTGCAAAACGGCATGTCGGGTGCCGAAATCGCCGAGAAAATGCTCGCAGATAACGGAATTCGTGATGTGCGAGTAATTTCTACACCAGGTCAGTTGACGGACCATTACAATCCTGTGGACAAAACAGTCAATTTGAGTGAGGCAGTTTACAATCAACGCAATGCGGCTGCGGCTGCTGTTGCAGCGCACGAATGCGGGCATGCGGTACAACATGCTGTAGGCTATCAATGGCTGACAATGCGTTCTCAATTGGTGCCAATTGTAAATGTAGCTTCGTCTTATATGCAATGGATTTTGTTGGCAGGAATCTTAATGTTGCGTACTTTTCCGCAATTGCTATTGATCGGAATTGTCATTTTTGCTGCAACGACTTTATTTTCGATTGTAACCTTGCCAGTAGAATATGATGCGAGTAAAAGAGCTTTGGCTTGGTTGGAGAATAAAAATATGCTCACACAGCAAGAACAGGCAGGTGCAAAAGATTCTTTAAAATGGGCTGCTAGAACTTACGTGGTTGCTGCTCTAGGATCTATAGCGACTTTATTGTATTACGTTTCTATCTATATGGGAGGTAGAAGAAACTAGCGAAAAAGGTATTAAATAAAAAATTCCAAATTCCAATCGTGAAATTGGGATTTGGAATTTTTATTGTTATTGAAATTGCAATTGTTATTGCCGTTTCATAGAAGTTTATTTTCCTTTATTTGCTTCGGCTATATATTTTTCTAAAGCCATTGTCATCGATGGAGTTCCAGGTGTTGGAGCCATAATGTCAATACGTAATCCGTGATCCAATGCTTCCTTTTGGGTTGTGCTTCCAAAAACGGCAATTCGAGTGTTGTTTTGTTCGAAGTCTGGAAAGTTTTTATATAATGATTTAATTCCTGTTGGGCTAAAGAAAGCCAAAACATCATAATAAACATCTGCCAAATCAGACAAGTCACTCATCACTGTTTTGTAAAAAGTAGCTGGAGTCCAGTCCACTTTTAAAGCATTTAGTGTTACAGGTATATCTGCATTCAATTGGTCTGAAGCTGGTAGTAAGAATTTTTCGTCTTTGTATTTTTTGATTAATGGAGACAAATCAGCAAAATCTTTTGGCCCGACATAGATTTTACGTTTTCTATATACTACATATTTTTGTAGATAAAACGCAATGGCTTCCGATTGGCAGAAATATTTTAATCCTTCAGGAACTTTATAACGCATTTCATCGGCTACTCTAAAAAAATGATCTACACCGTTCTTGCTAGTTAATATTATAGCAGTGTAATTGTTAAGGTCAATTTTTTGAAGTCGAATTTCTTTTGCGTTTACTCCTTCTACATGAATAAAAGGTCTGAAATCAATTTTTACTTTATGCTTTTGTTGTAGCTCAAAGTATGGAGAATTTTCCACTTTAGGTTCTGGTTGCGATACCAAAATTGTTTTCACTTTCATATTTAATATTTTCTAAACACTCCCTTTTGTTAGCCAATAATACATAAAATAATAGGGTGCTATTTCAAGAGTGCAAAGATATAAAATAAAATAAAACAACTTACTTAAAATTTCTTTTCTGTAATTTTTTATTGAAACAAAATACAATAACACGTTGATTCCTATAATAGTATATAAAATCACTAATAGAATATTTTTGGATACAGAATCATAATAGAATAAAATAATATCGATTGGCAACAAAACTAGGCCAACATAGGTGCGATATGTGACTTTTTGTAAGTTATACTGCTCTAAAAGTTCTTCTATTTTGAAAGTAGTTGCTATTATTTTTTCGATCAAAAATTTTGATAAAATAAAGTAAATTATAAAAGTAAATATTTGAATGAATAAGACCCAGTCCGTTTTTGAACCATATCCGAGATAACTAAGTGTGAGTTGTATGAAAAAAGACATGGATATAATCTGGACAAAAAACAAAGAAATAGAAAACATGCCCATTAAGTGGCTGCTATCTCTGTAGATTCTTGTGTATTTGTCAGAATATATTAATCGGGTAAAATCTTCAAATCGGTTTTCATAAATGGATTTGGTTAACGCAATGATGCCAAAAGCCAACATAAATAGTAGGATAACCCAATCTTTATTTTCAATTGTTCTAGGATGAAGTATGTGTTCTGTCATATCCTGACAAAATTAGTGATTTTTATAACATTTTTTATTATAATTTTATAATAATCAAATGCCATAAATAGGTTACTTTTGCACCGAAATTACACGAAACATGAACAATAGTATTGTAATAATTCCTACCTATAATGAAATTGAAAACATCGAAAGCATTATTAGAGCCGTACTCTCGCAACATAAGCCTTTTCATGTTTTAATTATAGATGACAATTCTCCTGATCATACTGCAAATAAAGTAGTTATATTGCAAGAAGAATTTGAAGGAAGGTTATTTTTGGAAAAAAGAAAAAAAAAGTCTGGATTGGGTACTGCCTATGTTCATGGTTTTAAATGGGCAATACAGCATAAATATGATTACATTTTTGAAATGGACGCAGATTTTTCGCACAATCCAAATGATTTAGAAAAATTATATGATGCTTGTCATTTTGGCGATGCAGATCTGTCAATAGGCTCCCGCTATGTTACAGGTGTTAATGTTGTCAATTGGCCATTAAGCAGGGTGTTGATGTCATATTTTGCATCTGTTTATGTTCAAATGATTACTGGAATGAAAATTCATGATGCTACAGCAGGGTTTGTTTGTTACAAAAGGAAAGTACTCGAAGAGATCAATTTAGACAAAATTAAGTTTGTTGGTTATGCTTTTCAGATTGAAATGAAATACCGAACTTATTGTAAAAAGTTTGAAATATCCGAAGTTCCTATTATCTTTACTGATAGAACAAGAGGTCAATCCAAAATGAGCAATTCTATTATAGTAGAAGCTGTTTTTGGTGTAATATCATTACGTTTAAAAAAGTTTTTTAACAGTTTGTAAAAGAATAGAATATAAAATTGCGATTAATTGATTTTTTACTTCATAAAAAACAAACTACAAGTTGCGATGATATATGTGACAACTAACAAATAAATTCTACATATATGAATAGATATTTGATAAAGAATGCTAAAATAGTCAATGAAGGAGTTATTTTTGAAGGAGATGTGCTTGTTGAAAATGATCTAATAGTAGAGGTTTCAGAAAGTATTAGTTTGAAATCATCTGATTGTATGATTATTGACGCTGAAGGAAATTATTTACTGCCTGGTGTGATCGATGATCAAGTGCATTTTAGAGAGCCAGGTCTTACACACAAAGGAGATATTGAGTCAGAATCTAAAGCGGCTGTTGCTGGAGGGATTACTTCATTCATCGAGCAACCTAATACGGTTCCTAATGCTGTTACTCAGGAGATTCTTGAAGAAAAATATCAAATAGCTGCACAAAAATCATTTGCCAATTACTCTTTTATGATGGGTGCTACCAATGATAATTTGGAAGAAGTTTTGAAAACAAACCCTAAGAATGTTGCAGGTATTAAAATATTTTTAGGATCCTCCACCGGAAATATGTTAGTTGATAATGAAGCTGTATTAGAAAAGATATTTTCTTGTACTTCAATGTTAATAGCGGTGCATTGTGAAGATGAAACTACGATTAAAAATAATTTAGAAAAATACAAAGAAGAATTTGGGGAAGATATCCCTGTAACAGCACATCATCTTATACGTAGTGAAGAAGCTTGTTATATTTCTTCGTCAAAGGCAGTTGCTTTGGCAAAAAAAACAGGAGCTAGATTGCATGTTTTTCATCTTTCTACAGCAAAAGAAATGGAGTTATTTACCAATAAGATTCCATTAGAAGATAAAAAGATCACAGCCGAAGTTTGTGTGCATCATTTATGGTTTACCAATGATGATTATGCAACTAAAGGGAATTTGATTAAATGGAACCCCTCTGTGAAAACAGCAAAAGATCGAGATGCATTGTGGGAAGCGCTTAATGATGGTCGTATTGATGTAATTGCTACCGATCATGCACCACACACACTCGAGGAGAAAAAACAAAAATATTCTCAAGCACCTTCTGGTGGACCGTTAGTACAGCATGCACTTGTTGCTATGTTTGAAGCACACCATCAAGGTAAGATAACAATTGAGAAGATTGTAGAAAAAATGTGTCATAATCCTGCTAAGCTTTTCAAAATAGAAAAAAGAGGGTTTGTTAAAGAAGGATATTTTGCGGATTTAGTTATTGTTAATGCTGGCTTGCCTTGGAGTGTCAAAAAAGAAAATATTTTGGCAAAATGTGGATGGTCTCCTTTTGAAGGTTTTACGTTTAAGTCTAGAGTTACCCATACTTTTGTAAACGGTAAATTGGTGTATTCTGGATTTAAAGTTAAAGATATTCGTGCTGGTCAAAGAATGTTGTTCAATAGATAGATCCAAATAGATGAAAAAATTAGTTCTTCTGTTTGCAATAGCTGTCTTTTTTTTAAGCTGTAATATGGATTTGGTTAAAAAACCAGACAATCTTATTAATAAAAATAAGATGGGCGATATCTTATATGACATGTCACTTTTGGAAGCTTTAAAGTATCAAAATCCGAATTCCTTATACGAAAACGGAATCAATCCCAAGACGTATGTTTATGAAAAATACAAAATTGATAGCCTTCAGTTTGTCGAAAGCAACGCCTATTACGCGGCTGATTATAGAGAATACAAAAAAATGTTTGATGCATTAAATGATCGATTGAATAAGGAAAAAGCTTCAGTTGATTTAATAATTAAAAAAGAACAAAAAAAAGAAATTGCACTTAAAAAAATAAAAGTTAAAAAAGTACAAGATTCTATAAAAAAGGCCAAAAAAAGTAAAGAGTTGAAAATCAAAAAAGAAAAGGATTCTATTGAAGTAGTCAAAAAGAAAAAAGAGTTAAAAGTCAAAAGATAAAATTAATTACAAATCGTCTATTTCTTTTATGTAAACAAAAACGTCTGTGAATGTAATATTCAAGGCGTTTTTTATTTTTTCATTGGAATATAATGTAGTAGAATACGATGATCTGGCTGTTGCTTTGCTGAGTTTTCTTTTTTGACCCAAGAAATTTGAGATGAACCAGTCTATTTTTGAAAAGGTATTAATCAGAAAAGGAGTTGCGTGATATTGTGGTCTTTTTACTTTTAAAGCATCAGCCATAGAAAAAAGCAAGTCTTTAAAAATGATATTTTGATTTATAATTGTGTAGCGTTCTCCGTATATTGGGCTTTTCATCAATTGATACATTATAGAAGTTATATCTGTAACTGCTACAAAACCAGTTGATCCTTTTGTGTAAAAAGGGAATCCATTTTTTACTTTTGTAAAAAGTTCACCGCTTCCTTGGTTCCAAAAGCCTGGGCCAATTATTACTCCCGGATTTACAATCACCACTTTAAGCCCCTCTTGTTGGCCCCTCCAGATTTCCATTTCGGCACCATGTTTTGAAATAGCATAATCACCATGTGGCTTTTCTGGGTTCCATTCTGTTTCTTCTGTTATAATGGATTCATGTTCTGGTAAGTCGCCAAGAGCAGCTATAGAACTTACATAGCAAAGTTTTTTGATGTTATATTCCAGACAAAAATTAACAATGTTTGCTGTGCCTTCTATATTGGTTTTTCGGATAAGATCTTCGTCTTTCGGGTCAAAGGAGATTATAGCAGCACAATGATATACATAATCTATCCCGTAAAATGCATTTTCTAAAGAGGGTATGTCAAGAATATCCCCTTGAATCCAATGAATGGAATCAAAAAGGGCTTCTTTTTTGTATAATGAAAAAAGTGCTTTCGTTTTGGTTGTATTATTCCAATTTCTAAAAATAGCCCGAACGTTTTCTCCTTTTTCTAATAAGTGAATTAAAAGATGTGCGCCTACTAAACCTGTTCCTCCAGTTACTAATACCATATTTGCAAATATAAGGAAATCAATTTCAATGGCAATTGCTTAACATTAAATTGAAGTTCCCATTGCCATTGTAATTGAATTTTGCCATTGGCATTATGATTGAAATTGCCCTTGCCCTTGAAATTGAAATTGCCATTGCCGTTGAATTTGTTATCTTTGTGAAAATTGATTATTTTATAGATGAAAAATATTATTTCCGAATTGCAATGGCGTGGATTGGTTCACGACATTATGCCAGGAACCGAAGAGCAACTTTTAAAAGAAATGACCGCAACCTATATTGGATTTGACCCTACATCAGATTCACTGCATATTGGTAGTTTGGTGCCGATAATTTTATTGGTTCACCTCAAAAATTTTGGACACAAACCTATTGCTTTGGTAGGTGGTGCAACCGGAATGATTGGAGATCCTTCTGGAAAATCGGATGAAAGAAATCTATTGGATGAAGCTACTTTAAATCATAATGTTGAAGGTATAAAAGGGGTTTTATCTCGTTTTTTAGATTTTAACGATACTGCAGTAAATGCTCCAGTTTTAGTCAATAATTACGATTGGATGAAAGGCTTGTCATTCATCAATTTTGCTCGTGATGTAGGTAAACGCATCACTGTTAATTATATGATGGCCAAGGATTCTGTAAAGAAACGTTTGTCTGGAGAAGGAGAAGGAATGTCGTTTACGGAGTTTACATACCAATTGATACAAGGATACGATTTTTATCATTTGCATAAAGAATACAATTGTTTGTTACAAATGGGAGGTTCTGACCAATGGGGGAATATCACCACTGGAACTGAATTAGTAAGGAGGATGAATGTTGGTGAAGAAGCAAAAGCTTTTGCAATGACCTGTCCATTAATCACCAAAGCAGATGGTTCTAAATTCGGGAAATCCGAAGGTGGAAATGTTTGGTTGACAGCCGATAAAACGTCAGTATATAAATTTTACCAGTTTTGGTTGAATACAACCGATGTCGATGCTGAAAAGTACATTAAAATCTTTACTTTTTTGGATCAAGCAACAATTATTACTTTGATTGAAGAACATAAAGTAGCGCCACATTTAAGAGTTTTACAAAGAAAACTAGCCGAAGAGTTGACTGTTTTTGTGCATTCTGCTGAGGAGCTGGAGAAAGCGATTAAAGCCTCGAATATTCTTTTTGGAAATGCTACTGCCGAAGATTTGAAACAATTGGATGAAACAACTTTTCTAGAAGTTTTTGAAGGTGTTCCACAAGCTGAGGTTTCAAGAAATGATGTTGAAGCAGGATTGGATATTGTTGCTGTTTTGAATGAAAAAACAGGATTTTTTAAATCGAATGGTGAGGCAAGAAGAGCTTTGACCGCCAATTCTATTTCGGTAAATAAAGAAAAAGTGAACGAAACATTTGTGCTTTCTGCAAAAGATTTGATTAACAATCAATTTGTATTGTTGCAAAGCGGTAAGAAAAATTACTTTGTGATTAGAGTTAAATAATTGTATAGAGTGAAATTAATCAAATTTTAAACTCAAAAGAATTAACCTTAATGTCTTAATGGTTTGAAAAAAGGCTAAAATTGAATGGGTTTTTATTGTAGTAACTCAAAAATTTTCTAACTTTACTTAAATAAATAATAGTATGGGAACTCAATTTTTGACAGACGAAAAAGGGAATAAGACTGCCGTTTTGTTGCCTATAAAGAAATACAATAAAATGATTGAGCAATTGGAAGATTTGCATGATATAAAATTGTATGATGAAGCTAAAAGAGATGATGATGGCTCTAGGATTCCTATTGATCAAGCATTTAAAATAATTGAAGAAAAGAGGAAAGCAATAAAATAATGGCTTATAGTATTGAATTTAGAAACAAAGTTTTGAAAACTTTGATAAAGATTAAAGAGCCTTATTATTCTAAAATTAAAAAGTAAATTTATGATTTAGCCCAAAATCCTCGACCCCAAGGATGCAAAAAGCTTAAAGGAAGAAAGGGATACAGAATTCGAGTAGGTGATTATAGAGTAATATATGAAATATTTGACAACATCCTTTTGATAGAAGTTGTTGATTTAGGTCACAGGAAGGGCATTTACGATTAAACCACCATTAAATTACATCCTCGAATATCCGAATTATCAAAACGTCCCAATACTTCGAAAGTGGTATTGGGATATTTTTTGCCCAAATCCTGCGTAGCAATAAACGAACAAGAGTTTATGTTGGCCAAGTCAATGACGTTAATTCCGCCCGTTTTTCCGTCGTTTATATAAGAAAGTGCATCTTCGGTGTCGCGAATGTGGATTTGCATCCAAGAAGGGCATTCAAATACGCCGTTTCCTAGCGAATAAGCTTGAGATAGCAGTTCGGTCATTCCGTATTCAGAATGTATGGCTGTTACTCCAAAACCATTGCATAACTGTTCGTGCAGTTCTTCTCGAATCATTTCTTTGCGCTTTCCTTTCATGCCACCCGTTTCCATAATGATGGTGTGCTGTAGATTGAAAGTTCTTTTTTCAATTAAATCCAATAAAGCATAAGTAACGCCTATCAGAATTACATTTTGTCCCGCTTGGTCTAATTCTATCAGTTTTTGGATCAGTTCTTCATGATTGTTGAGGTAGAAACCACTATCGCTGTTGTTGGTTAATTGTATTAAATCTTCCACCATGTAAATCAAAGAAGAACCTTCTCTTTCTAGATAGGAGGGAAGTAAAGCCAAAACCACATAATCCTCAATGTTACCGTAAAATTGAGAAAATCCTTTGCGATAGCTTTCTTCATAAATGGAAACATCGGTAACCAAATGTTTACTGGTTATAATTTTGTTTGATTCCTCTTTAGGGGCTAGGAGACTTGTTGTTCCGCTACTGGTAAAAGTAGCTTGTATGGATTCAGTATTAGAAACAACATTATGACTTTTAAAAAACTGTATGGGTAAAAATGGAATTTGATGCAGCGATTTAACTTTTTGCGGATTGGTTTTTAGTAAATCGCAAAATTCTTGATAAACAAGATTGTTATCATATTGAAATCGGAATACTTTCAGCGCTATTTTTTCAAATTGCTTCTGATTGGAAATCGTAAATATGTCGTTGGCTGAAATCAAGTTCTTTTTTTTGCAAAGGTATTGTTATTTTTTACCTTTTTTTGTTTTTTGAATTTTTTGATCTTCGAAAGTATGTATAAAAAAAGTCCCAATTAAAATTGGAACTTTTATAAAATTGTTTAAGAAGACCTACCTGACTATTAGTTTTCTGCTGCTAGTTGCATTTTCTTCGGTTATTTTTATAATGTATACACCAGGAGAAAGATTGGAAATATTGAGTTCCTTGGTGTTAATTATGGTCTGTAGTACTTTTTTTCCTAAAACATCAAAAATAAGTATTTCTTTTTCTAAATCATTTTTTGAAGTGATGTAGACTTTACCGTTAGTCACAGGGTTCGGATACAAGTTTAACCCTTCAATCGAAGTGTTTTCTTGTGTCTTTGGCGGTTGTTTGATTTCTTGTGCACTTGCACTTGTTGTAAAGAAAACGACCAGTAATAGAGTAATATAAAAGTAATTTTTTGTCATTGGCTTTGTTAGTTGACAGTAAATATAGTAAAAAAAATGATTCAAAAAAAAATACCTCTCAAAAATTGAGAGGTATTTTAAACTAATTCAATGTTTTAATTATTTTATTAAGCTAACCCCGTCAACAGTAGACCATGCACCAGCAGTCAATGTAGCTCCAGTAGCTGTAGTACTAGTTGACCAGTTTGTTCCAGGAACAAAACTAGCTTCAGTCAATGTGAAAGTATTCACTCCTGCAATAAAAATAATAGGAGAATTAGTAATTTTCACATTGTTTAATTTAATCTTTCCTCCAACAACTTGGGCGTCATAAGTAGCTTTGTCTTGTACTTGAATTACACCACCATTAAATGCAGTAGGAGCAGTTTGACTTGCATAACCGTCAATTACGATGTTGCTGAAATCTCCATTTCCTTGTTTTTTAAATTGAAAAGCATCTAATTGAATTTCACCTTGTGCTTCAGTTGTCGTACCAGCAGCTCTTTTTAGAGTGATGTTTGTAACTTTAGGCCAGAATGCATTATCAACACTTTTAGATTCTACTTCTAGTCCGTAATTTGCAACACCTGTTTGGTAAGCATACCAGTTTGTGTTATCTTGACCTCTCCATCCATCTTGCCAGTCAAATGAGTCATCAGCATTTCCGTAAGAGATTGAGTTTTTTAAACTTGCTGTACCACCGTAAAATTCAAAACCATCATCGTTACCCATATAGGAAACTAAATTTTCTAGTACAGTTCCTGAACCAACAGAATAGAATGAGAACCCATTATGCTCCTTGCTATTAGTTGTGATTACTAATCCAGCATATTCAACTCTTACATATTTCAAAGAACCTCCATTATGTGTTGCATTTGCGCCTCCGTATGATAATGATAAACCATCTTCTGATTTTGCAGTTTGTGGTGCAACAGCAGTTGCTGAATTTACAATTGGAGCATCACCGTACATAATAATACCAGCCCAAGAACCTGCTGTTTTTTGTTTTGCAGTAAAAACGATTGGAGCATCAGCGGTACCATTTGCAATTAATTTTCCTCCAAGTAATACTATAAGACCATTTTCACCAGTAGTTTTATCTGCAGTAATTGTAGACCCAGGTGCAAAAGTAACAGTAACTCCTGTTGGAATTTTAACCATTCCTTTTAAAGTGTAGTTACCATAAGCATATACTTTGTCTGCTGTGAAATCTCCAGTTATTTCTCCTGTTGCAGCTGGAATAGCAGTTACAGTTACCGTTCTTGTTACTGGTCCTGCAGTATTTGCTACTGTATAAGTAATTACAGAAGTTCCAACTGTTACACCTGTTATTACGCCTGTTTTTGCATCAACTGTCGCAACGGCTGGAGTTGCACTTGTAAATGTTCCGCCTGTAGTTGTGCTTGCAAAAGTAGTTGTTGTTCCAACAATAATACTTTCGTTTCCAGTTAATGCTGCAACTGTTGCTGGTGTTGCGTCATCATCATTACTACATGATGCGATTAATAAGCCTAAAGACATTGCTAAAGCTAAAAATTTTGTTTTCATAGTTTGTGTGTTATTTTTCATAATTTGATTTGTCAAAAGTAGTTTGGGAGTTCTGAATAGATGTTACCTAATGATTACAAAAAAGTTACCAAAATCAATATATAATGTAAAGTTAAGGTTATGTGATTATTTTGATTTTTATTCATTAAAAAAGCCCTGTAAATACAGGGCTTTAGATATTGTTAATTAATTGCTCTTTTAGAAAGTATAGGATACGTTCATAGAAAAACCTATGCCTTTTTTATATTCTTTAATTGTTAAATCACTTTCAGTGATCGGGATTCGGCTCTCTTTACCTAATTCTATTTTGTAGCTTGGGTTTAATAAGTTGTCTGCTGAAAATTTAACTTCAAATTTATCTGAAATTTTATTTTGCCAAATAAAATCAAGTTTTCCAAAAGGCATTTCATAATAATTATCCAATCCATTGGTACCCACGGCATAAATTCGTTTACTATAGATATTGTATACCATACTCATTGAACTTTTCCACATTTTGCTAAATTCAGAGTCATATTTAATATCAGCATTTAATATCCAAGGAGATGCTCCTTGTAGTTTTCTTGATGGATTAGCGTCATTTGCAATAGTTTCAGAACTGTTAGCTCCATTTTTAGAAGTTTCAATAGTTACCTTGGTATCCATTAATGATGCGTTGGCACCCAGAGAGAAATTAGATAATGATTCTGAAATTCTTTCCAATTGGAATAAGAATTCAAATTCTGCACCATAAAGTATAGCTTCTTTAGAGTTACCATATGTTATGATTTGCCCACCGCTTCCTGCTGAATTTGTAAATAATCGCTCAATAGGATTTTCTATTACTTTTGTGAAAATTGTAGCGGATATTAACTCTTTATTTGTTGGAAACAATTCGTATTTTAAATCAAAGTTGTAATTGTCACTATTGATTAATAATGGATTACCTTGTTCTATAGTTCCGTCTGGATTTACAAATTCAAGAGGATAAGACTCCATAATTACTGGTCTTGTAATTGTTTTTGAGGCTGCAAATCGTAAGTTTGAATTTTGATTTAAAATGTATCTTGCATTCAAAGAAGGTAAAAAATCGATTTTGTCATCTTTTTGTGTTATAAAAGGATCTGAAAAACTTCCAGATGTTTTATATTTTGTTTCCCTATTAGTCTGTTCTATTCTTGCACCTGCATTTAATTCTAATTTTTCATTAAATTTCAATTCAAGGTCTAAGTAACCAGCGTTAATAAACTCATCTAAAAGTGCTTTGTATGTTGAGTTTGTTCCTTCGTTGTAGGTGAAATTATTGTTTAAAATCTCGGTTTTTAAAAAGTTATCAGGAGTGTTTGTTGGGAAAGTTGCCGTATTTGAGTTTAATCTTTGGGATACTAAAAACCTAAATTCAGACCCCATTTTATTCATATATCCGCTATATCCTGCTGTCAACTTGTTTGATTGGCTTATGTCCTCATTCCCAAATTTCCAACTGTATTCAAGTAAGCCAGAGACATGCTGCTCACCTTTAAAATCAAGATATTGTCTCGTTATGCTATTACCAGAATAAGATATCGAAGTTGTATTGTCATCAATCTTAATACCTTTGAAAGATTTTCTATCAGGAAGTTCGTACTGTGTTGTGGAGTATGAAACTCCCGATTTTATATTGTGTCTGTCATCTTCGGTTATTTTGTAATTACCAAATAATTGTGTGTTTAAAAAAGTTGACTCTTGTAATTGGTTCATTCTAATAAAGCCATTAGTTTGAGTTGAATTTGAATTTGTATAACCCAGCTGATCTTGTATTAAATTTTCATTCGATTTCAAATAGGTGGTATTTGAGGTCAGGGATAGTCTTTTTGTTTTGTAAGTCAAAGCTGCCAATACAGAAGAGTTTGTTATGAATTTGTATTGTGTTGTAACTAAATCATTGTCATAGTTTCCTTGTGCTGTATTGAAAAATCTATCGGCACCATTTCTAAATTGAAATTTATTATCATAGTTAAGCGAAATCAAATATTGAAATATGTTTTGTTTTTCGCCTAAAATGAATTTTTCTGAATGTAGAATTCCAAAACTTGTGTTTAAAGGTGATGTATCACTTTTAACATCAAAACCTGATCCAAATCCGTTTGCTGCTTGGTCTGAAGTTAATGTCTGATTACTTGGAATTTTGGTTAATGCAGATGGCAAATCTCTTTCGTTACCTGAAAATCCAAAAAAATCAGCTGTAGAATTCGCGTCTTTAGAAATTAGGAATTTTTTTAGGTTATTGTTTGTTGTATAACCCGCTCCAAAATTAATTTTAGTCTGACTTTTTCCAGAATTTGCTGTTACTATGTTAAAAGTTGCTCCTGCAAAATCCCCATATAAATTAGTATTGAAAGTTTTGTAGGTTTCTAAAACACTAACGATATCTGTTGGAAAAATATCTAAAGCAATAATTTTTTTAAATGGATTGTTTGAAGGTATTGCCAATCCATTAAGTAGTAAGCTGTTGTAGCGATCTTCTAGGCCTCTTACAAATAAGCCTCGTGATTCTACTTTTGTTATCCCTGTTATTTTTGTCAAGCCTTCCTCAACATCGCTAACACCTTTTCTTGACATTTCTTGTGCACCAATGCTTTGCTTGATTACAGTTGCATTTTTTTGTTCCAATAATAATGCGGTTTCTTTTTCACGACCCCCACTGGATTTAATAACTACGTCTTTCAGTTTGTAACTTCCAGAACCCAATGAGTTATTAAGTGTTACCGTTTCGTTTGCAACCACAGTTACAGGTGCCTCTACGGTTTCATAACCAACAAAGCTAAATTGAACTGTATAATTTCCAGGAGCTATTGTAATTGTATATTTTCCATCTATATCCGTATTGGCTCCAATTTTTGTTCCTTTAATAATGACATTTGCAAAAGGCAAAGATTGATTGTTTGAATCTTTATCTAATAAAGTACCTGCTATTGTTCCTTTGTTTTGAGAGAAACTAATTGTACAAATTAGTAGTGTAAAGAATAGAAATTTTAATTTCATTTTGTGTAGTATTTAATTTTCTGCAAATTAAAGACAGCAATCTAGTCTTAGTGTTAACAATAAGTTATGAATCAATGTTATAATCATTATGAAATTGTTAACATATTAAATTAAAGTTAAGTCCCGCTTTTTTGTATTGTTACTTCTGCTTTATTATTACTTTTACATTGCAACAAAA
Organism: Flavobacterium rarum (SeqCode); assembly: GCF_965234445.1. Lineage (GTDB taxonomy): Bacteria > Bacteroidota > Bacteroidia > Flavobacteriales > Flavobacteriaceae > Flavobacterium > Flavobacterium rarum. The sequence continues at coordinate 69,618 of NZ_OZ248506.1, forward strand.
AGTGATTGTGTCCTATTTATGGGGAATACAATTGAAATACTTAATTTTTGCTACTAATATGAAGAAAAGAAACACAAAAATTCTTCTGGTTGATGATGAGCCAGATATTTTAGAAATTGTTGGTTATAATTTAGTTCAAGAAGGATATCAAATTATTACTGCTGTAAATGGTAAAGAAGCCATTGAAAAAGCAAAAAAAGAATTGCCAGATCTTATCATTATGGATGTAATGATGCCTGAAATGGATGGAATGGAAGCTTGTGAAAATATTAGAAAAATTCCTGAATTACATAATGTTATTATTACTTTTTTGACCGCTAGAAATGAAGATTATTCTCAAATGGCTGGTTTTGACGCTGGTGCAGATGATTATATTACTAAGCCAATTAAACCAAAATTATTGGTTAGTAAAGTGAAAGCATTGTTACGAAGATTAAAAGATAAAGATCAAAGCAGTGAAACACTTAATGTGGGCGGAATTGAAATCAATCGGGAAGAATATAAGATTGTTAAGGATGATCTTGAAATAGCTTTGCCAAGAAAAGAATTCGAATTGTTTTATTTACTGGCTTCAAAACCTGGTAAAGTATTCAAAAGAGAAGAAATTTTAGATAAAGTTTGGGGTAACGATGTTGTTGTTGGAGGCCGTACTATTGATGTGCACATAAGAAAACTTCGTGAAAAAATTGGAGATGATTTTTTTAAAACAATAAAAGGAGTAGGTTATAAGTTTGAAGTTTAAATAATTAGTACTTTTGAGAGCTGTTTAATGTCTCTTAAATGTACAATATATTGAGTGCTATATCACTAATGAAAATCAATTTTAAAAAAAGTTACAAATTTGCTTTAAAATCTTCTTTGTATATAAGTTTGTTTGTATCTGGTTTTTGTATGATTCTATCTGCATTGCTTTTCAAATCAAATTACAGTAGCGTATTGTTATTTGGATTTTTAAGTTTGTTTTTTGTTTATGTGTTTTCTTTTTTTGTGTTGCAATATCGTGTAGAACGTTTTATATACAGAAGAGTAAAAAAAATATATGACGACGTAGCTTTATTAGAATCAAGTACTTTTATCAATAAGCCTATCACTACAGATATGGAAACTTTAACTCGTGAAGTTAAAAAATTTGCTACTGATAAAAAATTAGAAATTGAAATGCTTCAAGTTCGTGAAGAATACCGAAGAGAATTTCTAGGAAACGTTTCTCATGAACTAAAAACTCCATTATTTACAGTACAAGGTTACCTTTCTACTTTAATTGATGGTGCAATGGAAGACAAATCCATTCGAAAAAAATACCTAAAACGTGCCGAAAAAGGAGTAGAACGTTTGATTTATATTGTAGAAGATTTGGATATGATAACCAAATTAGAATCTGGAGATTTGAATCTTGAATTTGTTCAGTTTGATATTGTAAAATTAATTCAAAATGTTTTCGATTTGTTAGAAATGAAAGCCGATAAAAAGAAAATCACACTTGCATTCGAAAATCGTCATATTCAACCCATTTTTGTAAACGGCGATAAAGATAAAATTCAACAAGTAATCGAAAATTTAATAGTTAATTCTATAAAATACGGAAAAGAAGAAGGGTTAACAGAAGTATCTATTGTGAACTTAACCAACAAAAAAGTGTTAATTCGTGTTACAGACAATGGAGAAGGGATAGAGGGTCAAAATGTACCACGTCTTTTTGAACGTTTTTACAGAGTAGACAAAAGTGGTTCTCGAACCGAAGGCGGTTCAGGATTAGGGCTTTCAATTGTAAAGCATATAATAGAAGCCCACAAAGAAAAAATTTACGTAGAAAGTGAATTTGGAATCGGTTCCGAGTTTTCATTTACACTCGAAAAAACATTTATTACCGATCAATACGGGTTAAAGAAAAAATTAAATTAAACATTTGTTAACACATGTAATAATTATTATAAAAAACTGATAACCAAACATATAAATTAAAATACAAGATCAGTAATGATTTAATATTGATTAAGAAAAAACTTATTAACATTAAATTAGCATCTAAATAACGTTGTGTTAACCTTAGCTTAACATTGCAGTATCACCTTTGCGCAAAATTAAAATTTGTTTAAGGTGAATATGAAGTGTATTATAGTTGCAGTAGGAGTATTTTGTTTTGGAATTGCAAATGCACAAGAGGTTGAAAATGATTCTATTAAATCAATTGGTACAATTAGTATTGATTCGTTACAACAAGAAATAAGTTTACATCAATTAAAATTTGATGCATTAAATGAACAATTATCTCCTTTACAAGAGCAAGTAGATAAAATAGCTAAGTTAAAAATATCGGGTTACATTCAGGCACAATATGAGACTTATGATACTTGGAATGCTGGAATTCATGGTTTAAACCCTGTTACAGGCGCAGCTCCATCTACAAATACATTTTCTCTAAGGAGAGCAAGGGTTAAATTTACTTACGAGCCGATAGATGGTGTAAAGTTTGTTTTATGTCCAAATTTTGAAATTGATAGAGTGAGGCTTACGGATGTTTATGTCATGTTTAATGATCGTTGGACAAATACATTCTCATTGTGGGTAGGGCTATTTAATCGTCCTACTTATGAAGTGGAGTTTTCATCTGCATCGAGAGAATTTGCAGAAAGAAGTTTGTTCACCCGTATTTTATATCCACAAGAAAGAGATCAAGGTGCTAAATTAGAAGCCAATTTTATGACAAAATATGAAATTCCATTAAAACTTCAAGTAGCAGTATTGAATGGGAATTTTGGAACAGGAGCCGCTGTGAATCAAGTTAAAGATGTAGATAATAGTAAAGATATAATGGCTAGAGCTGTTTATTCATTAAAATTTCCAAGACAGTCACTAGGGATTGATTTTGGAGGTCTTGGGTATTTTGGTAATAATGAAGTAATTACTCAAACTACTACTCCAGCAATATTTACCGATGAAAATGGAAATAAATTTACTCCAAAAGTAGGAGATAATCTTAAAAAAGAATGGTATGGTGCAGAGATGCAAGTGTATTATGATTTTCTTGGTGGAACTTCATTTAAAACCGAGTATATTAGAGGTACGTTGTCTGGATTCAAAGCTACTGATTTTCCAACACAAGTGAATACATTATTTACTCTTAATAATAAAGTAAGAGATATAGAAGGGTATTATTTTTCATTCATAAAAAACATTGGAATTGACCATATGTTGTCTGTAAGGTATGATGTCTTTGACCCAAACACAAAGAAATCTGGAAATGAAGTATCTACTATAGATGATTTGAAATTCAAGAACTGGACGTTTGCTTATCAGTATTTCTTTGATGAAAATGTAAAAATAATGTTGAGTTATACCATGCCTCTAAATGAAAAAAGCGCAAATCCAGCTATCACTAACCCAGATTTTGCTAATATTGACCATATAGATAATTCTTTAACATTGAGATTTCAAGCAAAATTCTAAAATTTTAAAAAAAAATATTAATTTATATCAAAATGAAAACAACAAAATTAAAAGTAGCATTAATAGTATTAGTAGTAATGGGAATTGGTTTTTCTTTTACCACAATTAACAAAGTGACCGTAAAAGGGTCTGATACCATGGTTATTTTATCTCAAAAATGGGCTGAAGTATATATGAAAAAAAATCCAGGTGCTTCTATTCAAGTTACTGGTGGTGGATCTGGTGTAGGATTGGCAGCTTTGATTAATGGATCTACAGATATTGCCAATTCAAGTCGTCCAATCAAACCTTCTGAAGTAGAGAAACTAAAAGCTAGATACAATTCAATGGGAGTTGAAATTGCTTGTGCCAAAGATGGTTTGTCTGTGTATTTGAATAAAGCAAATGCGGTTTCTACACTTACTATTAAACAAATTGGACAAATCTTTGCTGGAAAAATTACAAACTGGAAAGAAGTTGGTGGTGCAGATGCTTCTATCAAATTATATGGTAGAGAAAGTAGTTCAGGTACTTTTACTTTCTTTAAAGATAATGTGGTAAGAACAGATTTTTCTCCATCTTGTCAAACATTGCCAGGAACTGCGGCTATTGTAAATGCAGTTAAGAAAGATAAATATTCAATTGGATACGGTGGTGCAGCTTACGCAGAAGGTGTAAAAGATTGTGCAGTTAAAAAAGATGACAAAAGTCCTGCAATATTACCAACTGGAACTACTATCAAAAATCATACTTATCCTATTTCAAGATATTTGTATATGTATTTGAAATCAAAACCAACTGGAGAAACTAAGGCATTTATTGATTGGATTCTTAGTCCTGCAGGTCAAGGATTAATTGAAGAAGTAGGTTATTTTCCTCTAAAATAAAAGTATTAAAGAAAGTATCCCTCATTTTTTAAAGTGGGGGATATTTGTGTTTATACAATATCAATTCCTAAATACAAAAGGATGAATTCTCAACTACCGATCAAGCAAACTTTTACCAAAGAAAGTTTAAAAAAACAATTCAGACTTTCTGAATTCCTTGCTGAAAAGATTATTTCTACTATTGCTTTTTTATCAATCGCGATAATTTTTTTGATTTTCATTTTTGTTTTCAAAGAATCATTGCCATTGTTTAGTTTTGGTAATAAAGAAAAAGCAAAAACAGAAATTCAATCTACAACAACAAATAAACCTGAAACCTACGGATCAACTACTGAGGAATTGAAACCAGAAACATACGGTTCTGAATCAGCAGAAGAGTTGAAGCCTGAGACGTATGAAGAACCTACTGAGGAATTAAAGCCTGAGACTTATGGTTCTGAACCTGTTTCTCAGGAAGATTTGAAACCCGAATCCTATGGTGATACTCCTACAGAAGATTTAACTGTTGCTTCAGCTGATGAAGCAATGGATGCTGTTTCTGAAAACAAAGAAGGAGCTGATAAAACATGGAGTACATTTTTTACTACAGAATGGGTTCCTGTTTCTGATAATCCTAGATTTGGATTGTTAGGTTTGTTGATTGGGACCTTGAAAGTAACTATTATTGCAATGCTTATTGCGGGTCCTTTGGCTATTTTTGCCGCTCTGTATACGTCTTGTTTTGCATCAAAAAGAGTAAAAGAAATCATTAAACCAATAATAGAGATGTTGGCTGCTTTTCCTTCTGTAGTAATTGGATTTTTTGCTTTGATGGTTTTGGCTTCCTTTTTTCAAAATGTTTTTGGTTACGATTCAAGATTAAATGCTTTTATAGGTGGAGTTGCAATGGCTTTGGCTGCTATTCCCATTATATACACCATCTCTGAAGATGCTTTGGCTGCGGTTCCAAAAACATATACCGAAGCTAGTTTGGCATTGGGAGCCAGTAAATGGCAAACTGCCTTTTTTGTTATTTTACCAGCTGCTACTCCAGGTATTTTTGCAGCACTTTTATTAGGAGTAGGTAGGGTTTTTGGTGAAACAATGATTGCACTTATGGCAACAGGAAATGCTGCTTTGGTTTCGGCAAACCCTTTTGAAAGTGTGCGAACTTTTGCAGCGACTATTGGTTCAGAAATGTCTGAAACTGTATTTGGCGATACGCATTATAGTGTGTTATTTTTTATAGGATCATTACTTTTTATTTTCTCATTTGCTTTAAATGCAGTAGCTGAGTTTTATGTTAAAGGTAAATTATTAAAAAAATTCCAAGGTAAATAATTATGGAAAAAGTATTAGAAGATTCAGGGGTTCACTTTTTTTCAAGTAAGAAAAGTGCGTCTGATATAAAAGGAAAGGTTTTTGTTGGAGTTACGCAATTGGCGGTTATACTCATTATTGCTATTCTTTTTATTATTTTGGGTATTATTGTTTATGAAGGTAGAACTAAATTCTCTTGGGAATTTATATCTTCTTTCCCTACAAACGGTATGACCGAAGGAGGGATTTTCCCTGCCTTAATAGGTACTTTTATTTTAGTTATTGTAATGTCTATAGCAGCAGTGCCTTTTGGAACAATCACTGCTTTGTACTTGACAGAATATGCCAGTGAAAATTCAAAATTTGCTGCGGCCGTTCGATTTTCAGTTCGTACTTTAGCAGTTGTACCTTCTATAATATTTGGTCTTTTTGGACTTGGATTTTTCATCCAATTTCTGGGAGCGGGTGCTGATACAGCCTTTAATGGGGGACAATTGCGATGGGGTCAACCCAACATTCTTTGGGCAAGTTTAACAATGTCTTTACTAACTTTACCTGTAATAATTGTTTCTGTTGAAGAAGCTTTAAAAACAATACCTCGTGAATTAAGAGAAGCCAGTTTGGCTCTTGGTGCAACAAAATGGCAAACGATTAAAAAAGTTGTTCTTCCTGGATCTGTTTCAGGTATAATGACGGGTACGATTCTGGCTGTAAGTAGAGGAGCAGGTGAAGTTGCCCCCATTTTGTTTACAGGAGCTGCTTATTATTTGGCAACCTTGCCAGGTTCTTTGAGTGATCAGTTTATGAATTTGGGGTATCATATTTACATCATGTCCACTCAATCTTCCGATGTGGAGAAAACAATGCCGATACAATTTGCTACTACCTTGGTATTATTAATTTTGACACTGTCGCTTAATATTGTAGCCGTAATTATTAGATCAAGAATTAGAAGAAAAGCAAAATAATATTCAGTTTAATTATATAATTTATTATTTTAGACTCAACAAATAAAAAATGAAAGACATAAAAATAAAAGTTAATGATTTATCATTATACTACGGCGAAAAACAAGCATTGAATGAAATAACAATGGATATTCCAGCCAATAAAGTGACAGCTTTAATAGGCCCTTCTGGATGTGGAAAATCTACTTTTCTGAGATGTATCAACAGAATGAATGACTTAATTCCAAGTGTTTCAATTACTGGAAAAATGTTGGTTGAAGATGTTGATATCTATGATAAAAATGTTGACGTTGTAAATATTCGCAAAAAAATCGGAATGGTTTTTCAAAAATCAAACCCTTTTCCGAAATCTATTTATGAAAATATTGCATACGGACCACGTATCAACGGAATAAAAGACAAAACACAATTGGATGAGATAGTTGAAACTTCATTACGTAAAGCGGCTATTTGGGACGAACTTAAAGACCGATTGGATGACTCAGCATTGGGGTTGTCTGGTGGACAACAACAACGTTTGTGTATTGGAAGAACTTTGGCGGTAAGCCCAGATATCATTTTGATGGATGAGCCTGCAAGTGCATTGGACCCAATCTCAACTTCAAAAATTGAAGAATTAGTACATGAGTTAAAAGAACAATATACCATTATTATTGTAACTCACAATATGCAACAAGCGGCAAGAACAAGTGATTACACGGCTTTCTTTTATATGGGGAATTTAATAGAAATGGGAAAAACAAATTCTATATTTACAAAACCTGTACAAAAACAAACCGAAGATTATATTACAGGTAGATTTGGATAGTAGTGAAATATGGTTTAGTCTTGTTTAAAATAGTTTAAAACGTTTAATTTTGGGTTGGATTTTTTTGACTCGTTGCTTAATACAATGTTCCTTGGTATTTTCAAACCGTGTGCCATTTTAAACTCTTAAACTTTCAAACCATTTTAAACTCTTAAATTCTTAAACTTTTAAACTAAAAAAAATGGCATCATATTTAGAATTAGAATTGGACAAATTAAAAAGTGTTATTGAAAAAATTGGTCAATTGGCAGAAAGCCAAGTGAGCGAAGCCGTAAAAATACTTTTATTAGAACCAGAAGCTGCTGAAGGGAAAAGCATTAAAAAAACAGAAACCAAAATTGATAAATTAGATATAAAAATTGACGAAATTTGTCAAAGTATTTTTGCTTTGCAACAACCAGTTGCATCAGATTTACGTTTTATTATGTCAGCAATGCAAATCAGTAATGAAATTGAGCGTATTGGAGATTTATCTATTAGTATTGTAAAAAAGTCAAAAAACATTAAGGAGAAACATGACTTAATTGTAAAGTTCAATATTATTGATATAGCAAAACAAGTAGAATTAGTAACTGTTAAAACCAATAACTGTTTTATTACTCGTGATGGAAATACAATTGGTGAAATTTTTGTACTTAATAAAGATATTAGAAACAAATGTGAAGATGCAATTCATGATATAATCAATGAAATGAAAGTGAATTCTAAAGCTGTAGTTTCAGGAACCAATTTGGTAATTGTTTTAAAACATTTGGAACGAATTTCAGAACATTGTACCAATATAGCCGAGTATGTTTATTTTATGGTTAATGCCAAAATTATCAAACACGAAAATTTGGAAGATTTAATGTCTGAATCATAAATTCTACATAAAAAAATATTTTACAGCATAAAGTCGAAACAGTTTTAATTGTTTCGACTTTTTTGATTTAGTTGACTTCTTTTTTGGATTTACCATAAAAGTTTTGCCAAAGACTTTTTTTATGCCATTTAACTTTTGATTTTACTCCGATAAAAATGCTACGTCTCTTCGAGTGATTTAGAATAGTATGTGATAGCTTTACTATTCTAAATTGTATCGAGAAGCATACAAGGTTTGGGTTCTCGATACATTTCGTTAAAAAAAAGCTAACGCATTTTTTAATGAAATACTCGAACAGACTTCGAACTAGATTGTTTTATAAAGCTAAATTTAAAGTTTAAATTGTATTATTTTTTAACGCTAGTTTTAATAGGTCGGTATGTTTCCATTTTTTTTCCTTAAAACAGAAATTAAATCATTAAAGATTAAAGTAGTAGAAATGGTATTGAACATCTTGTCCTTCGTATTTCGGGGAAGATATTCATTTACATAAGTAAGTTCAAATTGAACAGTATCCGAAAATGAATAACCAAGGCCTGCTGTAAGTCTGTTACGGTCAAAAAAGCCTTCTCCTGTTGTAGAACCTTTGGTTTTAAGAATAACTTCTTCGGAAGCAATACTGTATATCGACCCTTTTCCAAATTTAATGATACTGATAGGATACACTAATTTCACCATTTCTCTAAACCTAAATACAATATCTAGGGTGCTATTTTCGTCTCCTAATATTCGATCTTCAATTCGAAATCGATTCGTAAGTACATACTCTTTTTTGATTAAATAATAAATTCCTTGTGCAGAGAATCGAATTTCAGAAGATTTTTTATTGGTTATTTCAGGTACATCTTTATTGTAAATGTAAGCAAGAGATCCAGAAATTTTCCACTTTTTTGAAGCGAAATAATGAATCCAGAGGTGTCCGGATAGTTGTGAGTTTTTGTAAAAGGGATTTGTCTCATTAACGCCACTTGTATAGTCGTGACCTATATTAAGTTCGACTGCCGTTTTTTTACCTATTACCCTGTTGAATTGATACTCATTTGTAAATTGATTTTCATGTTCAATCTGAGCAAAAGATTGAATGCCTAAAAAAAGCATACCTAATTGATAGACGAAATTTCTAAAATTTATTCTAAAAAAAGGAATAACTGTTTTCGGATAAGACATAATGCAATTCTGCTTTGTATAGTAACGATTTTTAAATCAACTCAATAAAAGCATTTTTTTTATTGGGAATTTTGAGTAATGTTATAAAACAAATATACCAATATTTTGTACAATTGAAATCTTTGGTCTAAAATACCTTAAACAACTCTTCCCAATTTACGGTAGTGTCCAATTCTGGCAGTCCTTTGAATATATCTATTTTGGAAAGATCTTCAATCTTAAAGTCTTTTTGAGTTGCGTAAGGGACCAATCCTTCATCTTGTAATTTTTCAGCCAAATAGATTTGTTCGTATTGTCCTGGCGTAGGTATGAAAAAAGCTTTTTTGTTCAATTTAACTAAGTCCATAATCGTAGTATAACCTGAACGGCAAAGTACCTTTTTGCTTTCATTGAAAGTTTGCTCCAATTGGCGGGTTTTCATGAAGTTATAATACGTGACATTCTCAATTTGTTCTTTTACTTGTTCCGATTCTATAATGCCTTTTATAAATACTACCTTCCCTTCAAATCGTTTTAGTTCTTTTGTCAGGTGTACTTCCAACATGCCTCGTTGGGGTTCTGGTCCAGACAATATTATCATTAAGTCATATTGTAAAGGCAAAGCCATTTTGTGCATACGACTCAATGGACCAAGATAACGCACTTTGAGGCAACTGTTTTCTACATGACCTAGTTTTCCTGTCAAATTTAATTGAGAATTGATGTCGGGAACCCAACAAGCATTGTATTTTTTTATAATATGCTGGTGTAATTTACTGGTTATCCATGTGGTGTTTCCAGTCATAACATTCAATTGATGTGTAATAAATACCGAAGGAATTTTTTTGCTGAATACTCCTAATCGGTTGTCGGATATGATTCCGTCTATTTTGTATTTAACGATCCATTTTCTTACTATTCTTTTTTCTTCCTTTATGGCTTCTAGCATTTTTGGCAAGCTTCTAATCAATTTCCATTTGAAATTTTTACCGTTTTTGGCATACTCAATTTGGTAGGAAGGCAATTCAAGTGTTTTTAAATAGGGAAATTCTTTCCGAAGTAACTCCAGAGCATTTCCATCTGATGCAATAATTGGCGTGAAATTGTTTTCTTGTAAGGCTTTGATAATAGGAATACAGCGTGTAGCGTGACCCAATCCCCAATTTAAGGGAGCAATTAAGATGGTTTTATTTTCTGAGTTTAAATTCATGTTAAAGTCTTACATTTTTAGTTGTAAGTCTAAAGATACTTTTTGTGTTGCAGTTTAATGTTTGCACTATATTACCAAAAGATTATTTAATTTATATAAAAAAAGGCCAACCAATTTAGGATAGCCTTTTGAATGTTTTAAAAAATAAAAATTATTGTTTGATGTACGTTTTATTTCCGTTTGAATTGATGTAATATTTTCCTCCTTGAGGTCCAGTGTATACTTTTTTGCCGTTGTATTCGCCAGTAACTTTGTCCGCTGTTTTTAATGCAGATTTTGTGTTATTTGAGGTTTTGGCAACTTCTTTTTTAGTCGTTTTAGTAGTTTTGTCTACTGTTTGTTTGGAATCTTTTGTTATTTTATCAGTAGATTTTTTTGCGTTATTTGTTGTTTTGTCAACAGTTGCTTTTGAATCTTTGATTGTTTTGTCTGTCGATTTTTTTGCTCCTTTTGTTGTTTTATCAGCAGTTGCTTTCGTGTCTTTGATTGCTTTGTCTGTAGTTTTTTTGGTTTCTTTGGTAGCTTTTTCAGTTACTGTTTTTTCTTTTGTTTTTAAAGTTTGAGCATAAAAAGAATTGGATGCAATAAAGAAGCAGCTTAGTAATAGTATTTTTTTACTCAAGCTTTTCAGTTTGTTTTTGTTGCCTGAGCCTAAATGGCTAACAGGAGAAGCAATCTGTGATTTCATAGTTGTTTGGTTTTAAAATTCAAATAAATTTACTAAATTTTTTTATTTATTGTATTTTTTTGTGTTTTAAACTTGTTATCACAAAAAAAGCTGTAAGTTTTGCAGCAATGCGTGAGGGATAGAGCAAGGCGCCAAAGCGCTCGTGATAGCCCGACGCTCTTGAGAAAAGGGGCTATGTAAGCGGTACTCCAGATAAGCCCCTTTTCTCAAGAGGGTCACGCCCAAATAGTTAGTTTAAATATTTGTAATTCCTTAAAAATACGCCCTCAATTCAACACTTCCATTATGTATTGCATCACTGGTTTCGCTTTTTCGACCTTGATATATAAAATTCAAATCCAAAAACTTTGTCAAGTTCATTTGAATAAGTGTTCGCCAAGTTGTGTTTTTTCCTTTTTGTAAACCTTCTAACATTTGATATCCTGCCGAAGAATATTCATTCCCTTCAAAGTTGTTTTCATATAATGAAATTTCACCGTTTGCATTAAATTTTGAACTTCCTATAAAGCTAAAAGAGGAGCCAAATCTATTTTGTTTTAAAAGATCCAGTGTTCCTATTTTGTTTTCTTTGTCAATGTATTCATAAAAAACGTCCAAACTGACATTCTTAGAAAATAAATAACTAATTTTTGGATTCCATAAATACCCTTCAATGGTATAATTTTTTTCGGCAAATGATTTGGATTCAGTTGCGGTTTTTAAAGTTTTTGCCTGTAGATTAAACAACCAGCTTTTTTGAACTAAATGCTCATATTGTAGCTGATGGAAACTATTTTTGTTTTGAATGTTACCGATGGAAAGCAGATTTTGATTTTCGTTTTTTGAATAGATATATGTAATTGAATTGTCTCTTTTTCCTCTATTGTAAGAAAGACTATTTGTAAATGACTTGATTAATCCTAGAATGGCTTCTGAGGAAGAATCAAACGGATTTAGATCTAAATGCTCTCCGTCATTTTTAACTTTCCGTTCTATAATAAAGGATGTTTGCATGTAAAAATGAGAAAACTTTTTCTTGTAAGTACTGTCATTTTGCCATATAATTGGATTAATTGTAAAGGATTGCAAAAACCTGTTGTGGTTGGTTTTTATATAGATTTGATTGGGTAAAAAAATCCGAGTGTATTTTGCTAAATCCGAAAAGGGAGCGATTTCAAATTCTTCTAAATCCTTTATACCATTGCCATTATAATCATTCCAAGTGTATTTTCCTTGTCCTGCTGGGACTTCAACATAAGTGTAATCTTGAAAGGGCATAGTCCCCGAGTTGGTTTGGTAATTTGTGTTGCTTTGAATCAATTTATTAAAGAATTGGTCGTTGTACTCTATTTTCGCATTTAGAGATGGTGTAGTTTTCAAAACGGGATCTGTATAATTTAAAAGCCTGTAATTTGCAAATATGGAAATATCCCGATTTTCTGTTTTGAACAATTTGGATTGAATAGTATAACTGTTTGAAGTATTCACTCTTTGCAATAATCCATTTTGAATACTATCGTTTATTCTTTTTGCATATCCCAATTGTACATATACTTTGGTGCTGTCTCCATGACCTGCATATATTCCGTATTCTGAAAAGCGTTGACTTAACAAAGCGTATTGATGGGTTGTTTTGTTTTTTTCTTGATTGTCTTCCATTCGAAGGGTGCTTCCAATCCAATTATTTTTATAATTATACCTAATATTCGAAAAGCTTCTAAGAAATTTTGTAGCGTTAATTGCGTCATCACTTTTTAAATAACTGCCATCGTTTTTAATGCTCCAGTTTCGAAATTTTAAATTGGCGTTTAAATTGTTTTTTATACCCGAATACGTTTCCGAAAGGGCTAATTTTTCGAAGGCATAAGTAATGTTGGCCCGATCTTTTGAATCTTTAATTGGAATTAAATGAATAGTTAAACCGGTTCCGAGTAAACTTTGATTTCCTGTTATTGTTGAGTTGATGTTCCAATCTCGGTAAAACTCAATGCTATTAATGCGCTCTACAGGTTTGAAATTTCCTTCTACGCCGAGGAAATTTGCAAAAGCATCTACATTCCATTTTTTGGAATACAGCCGTTGTTTGGCACTAATTTGACCAGACAAACCTTGATTGTTGCCGTCGTCTATTGATGAGAATAAATTTTTATCGCTGTTGCTAATGGCCATCTCAAAATCGACAGCTGTTTTCTCCGAAGGATTGTATTTGCCAAAGAAAGTAGCTACTTGTTGTTTTACAGGTGCAATTAATTGAATAATTGGTTCGTAATTTCCTTGTGGAATACCGTTTAATGGCGCTACATATTCAAATATTCGATCAACACTGGTAGGATTGATTAGTTTGTAATTTCCTTTGGCTTGACCGATTAACGAAAATTGAACGTTATAAAGCGCATCTGTAGCGTTTGTCGAATATGCGTAAATAGTAGTCGTTCCGAATACGGTTTGCTTGTATTGTATTTTTTTTTCATCAAAAACGTCTGGAACAGCAGATGGAGCAACCATTAAAATGGGATTGTCTCCAGCTTCTTCCAAAATTTTTGCTTGTTCATTGGAAAGATTCTGCTGTATCGGCTGATTTTTCAAATCACTTTCAGAATAAACGGCTGAGCCGATGGTCCATTTTTTATCAGTAAAACTACCACCGTCATAGGTTATAAATCGAGTGTAGTTATTTTCAGAATATTGGTATTCAACTGCAATTCGCATTTCCGAAGTGATAGGGAATTGAGAGGTAAACACTATTTCCCCCGAATTGTAGTCTATTAAATAGTCTTTGTTTTCTCCTCTTTCCAATAATACACCATTGACATAAACCCGTTCTGAACCAATGATGACCAATACATAGAGTTCTCCATTTTTTCCTATAAGTTTATAAGGGCCTTGATTTCCTTCTTGTCCTTTGAAATTACTGCTGGCATAAGTTCCTGTTACGAGTCCACCCGATGCAAAAACAGTTGTTTTGCTATCCTCATTTCCGAAATTTACTGTAGCAGACAATCCTTGAATTTTTTTATTGAAAGTCAGGAATCGCGTTGTGTTATTGGCGATGAAAACATCTCCAGCCCGAACATTCCAATTGTCGGTAAAGAGTTCCATAAATATATTATCATATTGATTCAATCGCTGTGAATAACTGCCTTCTTGAACAGGAATGTTCGTGTCTTGAATAGAGGCTCGAATACTCACTTTTTCGGATATTTTACCGGTGATTTGAAAATCCAATTTTGAATTGACTACCGCATTTTGATTGTTGCCAATAGTAACACCTCTGGAAAGACTTCCTGTTGCTATAAGACCATCAAATGGAATGTTTTTTGGAGTCGAAACGTTTTCAATTTTGTACAAATTTTGATTCGTAGCATCATTATCCAGAATTTTACTGCTATCGTAAATCGTATATTCTTTGGTTAAGGCTTCTGGAAATTTGAGGTAATAAACCGTTAAAGAATCAGAAGTAATTGGGCTTTGTTTTTGGAATAAAAGATACCCTTTTGGAAAATTGATTTGGTATAAAGTACTGTCAACAACTTGATTTTTGGCATCCAAAATTTTGAAGAAATTGGAGTCGATACTCACCGATTCCAAATGAATAGTATCGGTTGTGAACACTATTTTTTTGGTGCTGTAGCCCGAATTTGTTTCTTGTGCCTGAAGCGCAGAAAAACAAAATAGGACCATCCAAAATAACACCTTTTTTAGCATAAATAGTATAACTCCAAAGTGTCAAAAATAGTGTTTATTATTTTATAATTTGTTAAGTTAGACAATAGTGTAATTTGGTTTGCAAAAAGTGCGATAACACCTAAAAACAGAAAATGGAAACCGAATTAACGATCTCCATTTTTCTTAAGTTAACTAAATTATATTTTAGGAAAAACATTAACTCTCCTTAGTCACAATTTGCATCGTTTCTCTACTCACTTGTTTCAAAAGAACTGTTTTGTTTTCTTCTACGGTTTGTGCGGCATTTTCATTAAAATGTCTAATGGTATATAAAGTCACATTTTCGGTAAAATCTACTTTGAATTTTTTGGAAAGAATCGAATTCAATTCATTGAAATTTCCAAATTTATCTTCTACACAAACAGAGAAACTGATCGCCGAATTCTGAATTAAGTTGACTTTCAATTTGAATTGGTGAAAAAGACCAAAGATTTCACTGATGTTTTCTTCCATTATAAATGAAAAATCTATGGATGACAATGAAATCAACAATTGGTTTCTTTTTACAATAAAACAAGGTAAGTAAGGCTCCAAATCGACTCCTTTGGAAACTGAAGTTCCTTTTAATAATGGATTGATAAACGATTTTACATACAATGGAATTTCCTTTTTCTGTAAAGGCTGTAATGTTTTTGGATGAATAACAGATGCTCCGTAAAATGCTAATTCGATAGCTTCACGATACGAAATTTGATTTAGTAAACTTGCGTTCTCAAAATATCTTGGGTCGGCATTCATGACTCCAGGAACATCTTTCCAGATCGTTACGCTTTCTGCATTCAAGCAATAAGCAAAAATGGCTGCAGTATAATCGGATCCTTCACGACCTAAAGTGGTAGTGAAATTATTTTCATCAGAACCCAAGAAACCTTGAGTGATGTTTAAAATTTTTCTTTTTATATTTTTGGAGATGTTATTTTGAGTCAGTTCCCAATCTACTTCGGCATCTCGGTAAGTGGAGTCCGTTTTAATATAATTTCGAACATCTAGCCATTGTGTTTGAATTCCTTTAAAAGCCATAAAATGACTTAAAATAGTAGTCGAAATCAATTCTCCAAAACTTACGATTTGGTCGTAAACAAAGTTGTAGTTCGGAGATTTGTTGTGATTTAAGAAATATTCTAAATCGGTAAACTGAGTATTAACTGCAGTAAACACATCGTTTTTATCGTCTTCAAACAAATCAATTAAGATTTGATTGTGGTATTTTTTTACTTCTTGAACAGATGAATTTAATTCTGCCGATTTCTCAAAATAATTTTTGATTACTTCTTCTAGCGCATTTGTGGTTTTTCCCATTGCCGAAACAATAACCAATACATCCTCATAACCCACTTGTTGCAATACGTCATAAACGTTTTTAATTCCGGCTGCATCTTTAACGGAAGCACCTCCAAATTTGAATACTCTCATTTTAATTCCGATTTTTGATTTCACTTTCAGATTTTATACCAAAAAGAAATCGTATTTTAATTTTTTAATTTGTTGTCTACAAAATAGTTGATTTCCGCTTCATCCATTTGAACTACTCTCCATTCGTCAAGAACATTTGCCCCTGATTTTTTATAAAATTCAACCGCCCCTGTGTTCCAGTCCAGAACATTCCAATCGATTCTTCTAACGTTATCTTTTTTGGCTTGCTTGATGATTTCAGAGTATAAAGCATAACCCAATCCTGTACCACGCATACTGTCTTTGACTACTAAATCTTCTAAATGAATTGTTTTTCCTTTCCAAGTAGAATAACGGTAATAAAAAAGTGCAATACCTACAATATCTTTGTCAACCTCGGCAACAAAAACTTGAAACAACGGATTTTCGCCAAAACCATCACGAACTAGATCTTCTTCGGTGATTAAAACAGCATCTGGTTCCTTTTCGAATACAGCCAATTCCTGAATTAATGCCAAAACACCCTGCATATCCTCTTTTTTTCCTTTGCGTATATTCATAATTTCGTATTATTATCCTGTAATTCTATTAAAAAATAGCTGATTAGGAACTTGTTTTTGTGATATATGTAGCAAATATACAATTCTGATAAACTATCTTCGTATTATTCTTTTCATTTTCACAAAAAAAACGATATTTGTGACTTGAAACTAACTACAACGATTTCGTAATGGAAGAAAAAAACAAAACACTAGGGGAATTTATTATTGAAAACCAAAAAGCCTTTCAGTATTCATCGGGTGAATTATCTAGAATTATCAACTCAATTCGATTGGCTGCCAAAGTGGTCAATTACAAAGTAAACAAAGCGGGATTAGTCGACATTGTTGGTGCAGCCGGAGAAGTAAACATTCAAGGAGAAGATCAACAAAAATTAGATGTCTATGCCAATGAAATTTTTATTCAAACTTTAATAAATCGTGAAATTGTTTGTGGTATCGCTTCAGAAGAAAATGATGATTTTATTACTGTTGAAGGTATCGACAATAGCCATAATAATAAATATGTAGTTTTGATGGATCCATTAGACGGTTCATCTAATATTGATGTGAATGTTACAGTGGGCACTATTTTTTCGGTTTATAGAAGAATCACGCCAATTGGAACTCCAGTAACTTTAGAAGATTTTCTACAGCCAGGAATCAATCAAGTTGCCGCGGGTTATGTAATATACGGAACCTCGACTATGTTGGTATATACAACGGGACATGGTGTAAACGGGTTTACTTTGAATCCAGCCATTGGAACTTTTTATCTTTCTCATCCGAATATGAAATTTTCTGAAGATGGAAATATATATTCTATAAACGAAGGAAATTACATTCATTTTCCGCAAGGGGTGAAAGACTATATTAAGTACTGTCAACAAGAAGAAGAAGAGCGTCCTTATACCTCTCGTTATATCGGAAGTTTGGTTGCGGATATTCATAGAAACATGATAAAGGGTGGAATATATATTTATCCAACCAGTAAAAAATCGCCAAAAGGGAAATTAAGATTGTTGTACGAATGCAATCCCATGGCTTTTGTTGTGGAGCAGGCTGGAGGAAAAGCCTCAGATGGTTTTGATCGAATTATGGAATTACAACCTACAGAACTTCACGAAAGAGTTTCATTTTTTTGCGGAAGCTTGAATATGGTCGAAAAAGCAGAAGAATTTATGCATAAAGCAAAATTGAGTAAATATTAAACCAAAGAATAAACCAAAAAACTAAACCCAAAAAAACAGCTCCCAATTGGGAGCTGTTACTATTTATTCATATTTTTCATTTCGTACAGAAAGTTGTCAATGTCTACTTTTTTGTCAATTAATATGAGAGCTTTGTTTACTATATAATTTACATTACTTGGCGTGAACCCCAATGCAAGTCCAAATTTTATTAGAAGTTTTTCTTGTTTGTCCCCAAGTTGATGATCGCGGTGTACCATTCTGCCTAAGTCAAATAATCTTTCTAACCTTTCTACGTACAAATAGGGAGGATTGATGTCATATTTAATCGGGTTTTTTAGAATCTCTTTGTATTCTTCTTCTGAAATTTCTAAATTTCTGGCCAATTTATCCAAAAAGGCTTTTTCTTCTGGATTTGATTTTCCGTCAGCAAGTGCAACACGCACAATGGCTGAAAAATGACCTTTGTTTCTTTGTTTGAATTCGCTGTCAAATAATTCTGAGAAAGGCATAATAATTGTGTTTTAGGTTTACATAAAGATAATTAAATTTTTAATCTTTAGGTTGAATTTGCGGATATATTTGTTCGAATGAACTTTATAGATGTCGTTTTATTAGAATCATTATAATCTCATTTTTCGGTTTCAAAATTAATCGTAAGTTTACAATCCCATATCAATTTAATTATTTTATCGATGTCAGAATTTTTGATTTACTTTCAAATTGGATTAAAACACGTATTGGATATACATTCCTACGATCATGTTTTGTTTTTAATTGCTCTATCTGTTCCTTTCTCTTTCAATGATTGGAAAAGAATTTTATTATTGGTTACCGTATTTACTTTAGGACATACAACAGCTTTGTTTCTCTCTGTTTTTGGTATTATCGCTATCAAAGTAAATGTGGTAGAATTGCTGATTCCTATTACAATTTTAATAACAGCTTTCTATAATTTGTTTACAGCAGGTAAAAACAATAAGAACGGAAGTGTCAATTTGATTTTTGTAATTACGCTCTTCTTTGGAATCATACACGGATTGGGATTCTCCAATTATTTTAAAACAATTTTAGGAGGAAGTTCCGTTTCAAAATTATTACCAATGTCCGAATTCGCATTAGGAATAGAAGCTGCTCAAATCGTGGTTGTAATTGTGGTTTTAATACTTTCTTATATAGTGCAAACGGTTTTTCGATTTTCAAAAAGAGATTGGACTTTAGTTATGTCGGCATTCATAATTGGTGTAGTTTTACCTATGATTATAGAAAGTGAAATCTGGAAAAGATAAAAAATGGAAAAGAAGAAATTAAATAAATACGATAAAGCATATCTAAGAATAGCAACAGAATGGGGTTTGTTGTCTTATTGTAAAAGAAAACAAGTTGGAGCCATTATTGTAAGAGACAGAATGATTATTTCGGATGGATACAATGGAACTCCATCAGGTTTTGAAAATTGTTGTGAAGACGAGGATGGTTTAACGCGATGGGATGTTTTGCATGCCGAAGCCAATGCCATATTGAAAGTAGCTCGATCGACACAATCTTGTGAAGGAGCAACTTTGTATATTACATTGTCGCCTTGTAAAGAGTGCAGTAAATTAATTCATCAATCGGGAATTAAAAGAGTCGTCTATCATAATGGATATCGTGATGATTCAGGAATACAGTTTTTGATAAAAGCAGGAATTGAAGTGGAACATATACCCGTTTTGGAAGAAGAGTAATATATGAATTCGGCATTTAAAAACATTTTGTTGCAAACAAATGCAAACGAAAGAATGCGAAAGCTTTTTGACCTTTGACTAATATATTTTAGCTGTATGAAATCGCATTGACAGAAGCTGTCGCAAACGCCAATAAAGATCTGGCGATACCATATTCCTAAAAAAAAAGCAAATATTATCTACATATGAAATCGCTATGATGGTAGCTGTTGCAAACACCAATGAAGATCTGGCGACACTATATTCCTAAAAAAAAACAAATATTATCTGCATATGAAATTTGACAACAAATATTTACCCATACTTGTCGGAGGCATTTTTGCCCTTGGAATCCTTATTGGTAGTTTGTCTGGTACGCCATCTTCTAAATCTTTTATAGCCAAAAATAATACCAAGGAAAAACTCAATAAGTTAATTGATTTTATAGACAACGAATACGTAGATGATGTTAATACCGATTCGATTGTAAGTCTTACAGTTGATAATATTTTGTCCAAATTGGATCCGCATTCTGTATACATACCACCTAGTGAACAAGCTGAAATTGCAGAGAATATGAAAGGTGATTTTGTGGGTATTGGAATTAATTTTTATATGTTTAAGGATTCGGTTGCGGTCATTAATCCTGTAAAAAATGGTCCTTCTGCAAAAGCAGGTGTAAAAGCGGGTGATCGTATTTTGTTTGTTGATAATACCAAATTGTATGGTAGAAAATTACCAAATGATAGTTTGTATGCTAATTTAAAAGGAGAAAAAGGTTCGAAAATTGTATTAACTGTTTTTAGAAAATCAGAAAACAAAAAAATTAAAATTACCATTAATAGGGATGTCATCCCTTTAAAAAGCGTCGATGTAGCTTTGCTTTTGGATAGATTTATAGGTTATATTAAGATCAATCGTTTTGCAGAAACTACTTTTGATGAGTTTAAAGTAGCTTTGGCCTCTTTGAAAAAGCAAGGCATTAAAACATTAGTTATAGACGTTCGTGATAATGGAGGAGGTTATATGGAAGAAGCAATTGCTATTGCCGATGAGTTTTTAAAAGACAAAGATTTGATTGTTTTTACCAAAAGCAAAAAAGGAACTTCTGAAAAAACATTTGCTACCGAAGAAGGAAGTTTTGAAACAGGAAACGTATATGTTTTAATTAATGAAAATAGTGCTTCTGCAAGTGAAATCCTTGCTGGAGCTATTCAAGATAATGATCGCGGAACTATTGTAGGACGACGCTCTTTCGGCAAAGGATTAGTGCAACGTGAAATGGATTTCAACGATGGTTCTGCTGTTAGATTGACCATTGCTAGATATTATACTCCGACTGGAAGGTCCATCCAAAAGCCTTATTCAAAAGGCAATGAAGAATATTTTAAAGAATCGGATTCTCGATTTTTACACGGCGAGTTGTATCAAAAAGACAGTATCAAAGTGGTTGATTCTTTAAAGTTTAAAACCAAAAAGGGCAAAATTGTTTATGGTGGAGGAGGAATTGTGCCAGACGTTTTTGTGCCTTTGGAAGCAGAACATGGCGCTGAAAACGTATCATATTTATTGCAATCAGGTATCGTTGGACATTTTGTTTTTGAAGAATTAGATAAAAATAGAGCTGTTTTTGAAAAACTGACCTTTGAGCAATTTAGAGATAAAATGAATACTAATGAATTGTTTGTTAATGCATTTCAGAAATATCTTTTACAAAACGGTTTGGATGTTAATCTTAGTAAACACAAAAAATTGGTCAATCGATACGTAAATGCCGAGTTTGCTAGACAATTGT
Source organism: Flavobacterium rarum (SeqCode) (assembly GCF_965234445.1). Classification (GTDB taxonomy): domain Bacteria; phylum Bacteroidota; class Bacteroidia; order Flavobacteriales; family Flavobacteriaceae; genus Flavobacterium; species Flavobacterium rarum. The sequence goes on from NZ_OZ248506.1 coordinate 91,239, forward strand.
TTGGTGATAAATACTATTATGAAATGATGTTGAAAGAAGATACAATTATAAAGGCAGTTTTGAAGGAAAATTCTAAAGTTCTAAAGGCAAAGTGAAGTGGTAAGCTATTTTCTAATGCTATCGTGCGAATGTGTCTGAATACCGTCGTTCCATAAAGTAAGTAAATCGGTTGCTACTGAGGCACCACTTCCTGCAGCAATTGACAGTTGACTTCTCCACCCCGCGAGAGTTCCAATCACATAAATGCCATCAGCTACTTTATGATCTGTATTTTTAAGTTGTATCCTTTGTTTTTCTGGAAGCGCTTTTTGGTGAGGTTCTACATACTGTAATAGACCTTCAATAGCAAATGTATTGGCAGAACCAATGCCAATAACAACAGAACGAGTTTGATATGAGTTTTTGTTAGTGACAACTGTAAAATCAGGGTAAGCCCCCTCGATTTTTAACACTTTTTCTTCAGGAATTAGAATAATATGGGGGTAGGTATTGGATAAATGATCAATACTTTTAATCAATAAATCAGACCCTAAAGTACCTGGATCAATTCCATAGGCATTATTAAAAATGGCTTCTTGAAGTGAAGAGTTTTTCTGATGGGTAAAAATTCCAATCTTTTTGTTGATAGCAAATGTTTTTTTTGAGGCAGAACCAAGTACCTGAGCACAAGACATACCCGATACGCCACCTCCTAGAATTAAAACGTCAAACATAATTATATGTTGTCGTTCATTTTTTCAACTATTTTTTTAGACATTCTAAAAATAAGAAGTATTAATACAGCACAAAATGACGCAGCGATTCCAACAAATGCAATTATACTGTCTCCTGCAAATGGGCTTTTAAAATCGATTAGTGTAATGTTAAAAATAAGTAATGCAACTGCCAAAAGCACTAAAATGTTAGTAAAAATTTTCATAGGATTCATGTTTTTATATTGTCTAAATGTAATTGGTCTTTTTCAATACCAAAAAATTTAGAGGGTAAAATTATAATTTTTTTTTCTAGACAAACAAATCTTTAACATTAGCAGCGAATAATTTAACAGCAATTGCTAAAAGGACTACGCCAAAAGTCTTTCGGATTACTCCAAGTCCGTTTTTTCCTAGCATTCTTTCAATTTTACCAGATGATTTTAAAACTACATAAACCAAAATAATATTCAGTACAATTGCAATTACAATGTTTACGGTATGAAATTGGGAACGCAAAGATAATAGCGTTGTCATTGTTCCAGCACCAGCAATTAATGGAAAAGCTAAAGGGACAATTGATGCAGAACTGGCTTCTTCGTCTCTGTATATTCGAATGCCTAATATCATTTCCAAGGCCAAAAAGAATAAAACGAAAGATCCAGCTACTGCAAATGAGTGCACATCAATGCCTATTAAACTTAAAAATTCTTCTCCTATAAATAAAAATAGAATCATAATTAATCCTGCAACCAACGAAGCTTTTTCTGATTCTATATGGCCGTGTTTGGCTCTTAATCCTACTATTATTGGTATCGACCCAACGATATCAATTACTGCAAAAAGCACCATTCCAACGGTTATAATTTCTCTGAAGTTTAAATCCATATTGTTTTATTTCTATCAATGAAGAGCTAAAATACAATTATCATTTTCAAAAATACATTTATTTTTTACATTTTGATTATTCTTTAAACAAATCATTGGTTGTTGATTTTTTTTAATATTTATTTTTAATTTATTTTCTATTAAAATCAAAAGTTAAAACAACTAACTATCTGAAAACCAATTATTAAATTTGATTGTAATTTTAAAAGTTAGTCAAATGAAAAAGATGTGGATTATTTTAGGATTCTGGGTACTACTTTTTTCATCTTATGGTACACAAGCTCAAATTTGGAATAAAATAAAAAATGCTACCGAAAAGCATGCTTTGAACAAAGCTTCCAACAAAGTCAACCAACAAAAGGACCAAGCTGTAAAAGTAAATGTCAATTCAGAAGATATAATGGGGGGTTATGTCCAAAACAAAGCAGATGTTTCCAAAGTTCCCAATTCGTATGTTTTTAGTTGGAAGTATGTAATGGAAATCAAAACAGATGAAGGGAAAGCAATGAATGCAGCGTATTTTTTGGAACCAAATGCCGGTTATTTTGGATTTAATATTGGTCAAAAAAAAGAAGAAAGTACGTTTATGATTATGGATGCTCATAATAGAATAATGGTAACTTGTTTTGGTAATGCAAAAGAGAAGATGGCTTCTGCATCCAAAATGCCTGATTATTCGGAAATGGAAAATATAGAAAGTGAGAAATCTAAATTCATCTATAAAGCCATGCCTAATAAGACTATTTTAGGATACAATTGCAAAGGGATTCAGGCGATAAATGACGAATATGATATTATTTTTTATTACACCAATGATGCCAAAGTGAGTTTTGGAGATTTGTTCAAAAACCAGAAAAATAAAAAAATACCTGATGCTTTTTCGAATTATTTTAAGCCAGGAGAAAAACCATTAATGATGGATATGACTATTAAAGATATGATGAATAAAGGAAAAGTGTCTACTATGCGATGCATTAGTTTGGATAAAAGTGTTTTTGTATTTAATAAAGCAGATTATCATTTTATGTAAGTAAAATAGTTGCAATGTGTTAATTAGTCTTGTTTCAGGACATATGTTCAATAGTGCTTTTTATTTCTTGAATCTTTGGTTACCTTTGCAAAATGTTTCAACTAGGAAAAACCATCGTCTCGGAGGATATACTCGAAAAAGAATTTGTTTGTAATTTGTCTGCCTGCAAAGGGGCTTGTTGCGTCGATGGAGATGCAGGAGCTCCGTTGAGTTTGGCGGAAACAAAAATATTAGAAGAAATATACCCAAAAGTAAAGCCATTTTTAAGAAAGCAAGGCATTGAAGCTATTGAAGCGCAAGGAACTTGGGTAAATGGAACTGATGGAGATTTGGAAACACCACTCATAGACAACAAAGATTGCGCCTATGTGATTTTTGATGGAAAAACCGCTCTTTGCGGTATTGAGCAAGCCTACAATCAAGGAATTATCGATTGGAAAAAACCTGTTTCCTGTCATTTGTATCCAATACGCGTTAAAGATTTCACGGAGTTTGCCGCGGTCAATTATGACAAATGGGATATTTGTGATGCAGCTTGTTCATTAGGACAAGAACTAGAAGTTCCTGTATACAAATTTGTCAAAGAAGCCCTCATTCGTCGCTTTGGTGAAAACTGGTATATAGAACTTGAAAAAGTGGCCGACGACCTTAAAAAAGGATTGTAAAATCTAACAGTCTTTTAAGTATTTATTTTTTGAAATTCCTATATTTTACTGGTGTTTATGTCTTTTTAATGGGCTTATATCATTGATTATCAAATAAATAAATATTGTATGAAAAATATTCCCATTTTAATATATTGTTAAAAACTAGAGTCGATTGTGAATAAGTTTGGCTTTTAATAACCGCAATATTTCACAATCTTTGTAATTCGCTTTTCGCACCCATTTTCAATAAAATTTCAAAAAAAACAACTACAATCCAATGTCGCAAATTGAACCAATTTTACAAGAAAACAAGAATCGTTTCGTGATTTTTCCTATCAAACATCATGATATATGGGAATGGTATAAAATGATGGAAGCTAGTTTTTGGACCGCAGAAGAAATTGATTTATCTCAAGATTTGAATGATTGGAACAATAAATTGAATGATGATGAGCGTTACTTTATAAAACACATTCTTGCCTTTTTTGCAGCTTCAGATGGAATTGTAAATGAAAATTTAGCCGAGAATTTTGTGAATGAAGTGCAATATGCCGAAGCAAAATTTTTCTACGGTTTTCAAATCATGATGGAAAACATTCACAGCGAAACGTATTCCCTTTTGATTGATACATATGTAAAAGATGAGTCCGAAAAGTCGGATTTGTTTAATGCATTGGATGTTTTTCCAGCTATTAAAAAGAAAGCAGATTGGGCATTGAAATGGATTGAATCCGATTCTTTTGCAGAACGTTTGATTGCTTTTGCAGCAGTAGAAGGGATCTTCTTTTCAGGAGCATTTTGTTCTATTTATTGGTTGAAAAAAAGAGGCTTAATGCCAGGTTTAACATTTTCAAACGAGTTAATTTCTCGTGATGAAGGTGTTCACTGTGATTTTGCTGTGCATTTACACAATCATCATTTGATTAATAAAGTGCCAAAAGATAGAATCAGAAGCATAATTGTAGATGCTTTAAATATTGAAAGAGAATTTATAACTGAATCATTACCAGTAAGTTTGATTGGTATGAATGCAGTATTAATGACACAATACCTAGAGTTTGTTGCCGATAGATTATTGGTAGAATTGGGTTGTGATAGAGAATACAACGTTACCAATCCATTCGATTTTATGGATATGATTTCACTTCAAGGTAAAACTAATTTCTTCGAGAAAAAAGTGGCCGAATATCAAAAATCAGGAGTTAAAGTTACCGAGGGTGATTCTCAAAAAATTAGTTTCGACGCTGATTTTTAATATTCTGTTTTCCGTTTTAATGTTTTTATAACATTCAAAACAAAAATTTAAATAAATAATAAATACAATTAAGTTGTTTTCATAAGATTCCCCAAATCTGAAAACTAAGTTAATTCAAATCTGGATTTGTTTCAGGTTAAATGACGGCGTTTTGTTTCATTTCATTATATGCGATGAAACAAAATATCGAAATGGTTTATGGATTGACAAGGAGTAAAAAATGAATTATGAATTCCTACTATTCGTAAATCGCAATTCATTAATTAAAAAAAATTCGTAAAAGTATGTATGTAGTAAAAAGAGACGGCCACAAAGAACCTGTAATGTTTGACAAAATTACAGATAGAATAAAAAAATTATGTTACGGCTTGAACGAATTGGTTGATCCTGTAAAAGTGGCGATGCGTGTTATTGAAGGATTGTACGATGGCGTGTCTACATCAGAATTGGACAATCTTGCTGCCGAAACTGCAGCTTCAATGACGATTGCTCATCCCGATTATGCGCAATTGGCTGCGCGTATTGCAATATCAAATTTACATTCAAATACCAAGAAATCATTCTCGGAAACGATGAATGAAATGTTTCATTATATCAACCCAAGAACCAATCAGGAATCACCATTATTGGCAGAAGAGGTTCATAAAGTGATAATGGAAAACGCAGAATTCTTGGATTCACACATTATATACAATAGAGATTTCAATTACGATTATTTTGGTTTTAAAACCCTAGAACGTTCCTACTTGTTGAAAATAAACGGAAAAATCGTAGAGCGTCCGCAACACATGTTGATGCGTGTTTCTGTTGGTATACATTTAGACGATTTAAAATCGGTGATGGAGACTTATGACTTAATGTCTAAAAAGTTCTTTACGCATGCTACACCAACATTGTTCAATGCAGGTACTCCAAAACCACAAATGTCATCTTGTTTCCTTTTGGCCATGCAGGATGATAGTATTGATGGAATTTATGATACGTTGAAACAAACCGCGAAAATCTCTCAATCAGCTGGTGGAGTTGGGCTTTCTATACATAACGTTCGTGCTACAGGTTCTTACATTCGAGGTACAAACGGTACTTCAAACGGAATTGTTCCGATGTTGAGAGTGTTTAATGACACGGCTCGTTATGTAGATCAAGGTGGTGGAAAACGCAAAGGAAGTTTTGCTATTTATATTGAAACTTGGCATGCCGATATCTTTGATTTCTTGGATCTAAAAAAGAATACTGGAAAAGAAGAAATGCGTGCTAGAGATTTATTCTTTGCGATGTGGACTTCCGATTTGTTCATGAAACGCGTTCAAGAAGATACTACTTGGACTTTGATGTGTCCTAACGAATGTCCAGGTTTGTATGATGTATATGGCGATGAATTTGAAGCAATGTACATTGATTATGAAACTAGAGGAAAAGGTCGAAAAACCATCAAAGCACGTGAATTGTGGGAGAAAATCTTAGAATCTCAAATTGAGACTGGAACTCCTTATATGTTGTACAAAGATGCAGCGAACAGAAAATCAAATCAAAAAAATCTTGGTACGATTCGTTCTTCGAATTTGTGTACAGAGATTATGGAATACACTTCTGCAGATGAGGTGGCGGTTTGTAATTTGGCTTCTATTTCGTTGCCAATGTTCGTTGAAAACGGAAAATTCAATCACCAATTGCTTTTTGATGTAACCAAACGCGTTACTCGTAACCTGAATAAAGTAATCGACAGAAACTACTATCCTGTAAAAGAAGCCGAAAACTCCAACATGCGTCACAGACCAATTGGACTTGGAGTACAAGGACTAGCAGATGCATTCATTATGTTGCGTTTGCCTTTTACATGTGATGAAGCCAAAACATTAAACCAAGAAATATTCGAAACCCTTTACTTTGCTGCCTGTACCGCTTCGATGGAAATGGCAATTGAAGAAGGACCTTATTCTACTTTCAAAGGTTCTCCAATGTCAAACGGAGAATTCCAACACAATTTGTGGGGAATGAAAGACGAAGAATTATCAGGAAGATGGGACTGGGCCTCACTTAGAAAAGAAGTGGTGAAAAATGGAGTGCGTAACTCATTATTGGTTGCTCCAATGCCAACGGCTTCGACTTCTCAAATTTTGGGTAACAACGAAGCATTCGAACCGTATACTTCTAATATTTATACAAGACGTGTGTTGTCTGGTGAATTTATCGTGGTAAACAAACATTTATTGCACGATTTAGTGAGACTAGGGTTGTGGAATGACAACTTGAAACAAGAAATCATGCGCCACAATGGATCGGTTCAAAATATCGATGTGATTCCGCAAGACTTAAAAGAATTGTACAAAACTGTTTGGGAAATGTCCATGAAAGACATCATCGACATGTCCCGTCAAAGAGGGTATTTTGTAGATCAATCACAGTCATTGAACTTGTTTATGCAAGATGCCAATTATTCAAAACTGACTTCAATGCACTTCTACGCATGGCAATCTGGTTTGAAAACTGGAATGTATTACTTGAGAACCAAAGCAGCTGTTGATGCAATCAAGTTTACCTTAAACAACGACAAAAAGCAAGAAGAACTTCCGGTAACAGAAGCTATAGATGTTGAGGATTTCAAGGCGATGTTGCTAAAAGCACAAGCTGCAGGTCCAGAAGATTGTGAAATGTGTGGGTCTTAGTTAGAAAATAGAATATAGAGAAAAGAATAAAGATAAGCAGCTGTCGTAATGATGGCTGTTTTTTTTTAGGAGCTAATCCCGCTTTCCGTTGCAATCTTTTTATCTCGTCCCAAAAGACGAGATAAAAAGGATTTCCACTTCAATCGGGGCTAGGTATTGACGTTTTCATGAGTAAATATGTTTAAATTTGTGGTATTCAATTCTAATATAACGACTATGAAGATTCCTAAAGATGTAAAGAAAGAATTAGATATTAGAATAAAAAATTTAGAAGATGGAAAAACCAAGTTGTACACTTGGGAAGAGGTGAAAAGTCATTTAAAGTCTATTCAGAAGTAAAAAACCATTTTCTAAAAGAATCATTATTTAAAATCCAATCCCCTTGAGTTTATTATATTTTACAAACCGAAGTATTGTTCATCTTGAAGATGTGGTGTTCAACGAAGCTGTTTCCGCGCAAATCAATCAGTTTTTGAAGGAATACCAATTCAAAGAAGTTTTGGAGCAATACGAGCTCCCTGTAATTAATAAAATACTGTTGCACGGTAAAACTGGCTGTGGCAAAACTATGACCGCCAAAGCAATTGCCCGTAAACTCGACAAAAAACTTATCATTGTCAATCTCTCTAGAATTGTTTCTTCCAAATTGGGTGAAACTTCCAAGAATATTGAAGGATTGTTTAAAGAAGTGCAATACGAAAGTTCGGTTTTATTCTTCGATGAATTTGATTCCTTAGGCCAGATTCGGGATTACGACAACAAAGACAGTACTGAGATGAAACGGGTTGTCAACTCGATTATTCAATTGATAGATAATTTCCCCAATCGATCGGTATTAATCGCTGCCACCAATCAAATACAAATGATAGACGAAGCCTTAGTGCGCCGTTTTGAAATGCAATTGGAATTTACAGCTCCTTCCAACGAAGTTTTGGATAGCTATTATTCTAAGTTGCTCGCAAAATATCCTGTAGAATTTCAGAAATTGACTCGTATTTATGCTATTACTTTTGCGGAAGCGAAAAATCATTTAATCAAAGAAGTGAAAAATAATATCATTCAAGCAGAAATTGATAAGCAAAGAGAAAAACCCTAGTAAATTATTGAATCTACTAGGGTTTTTTAGTTTTGAACTATCAGTATTAAATGGAAGTTATATTCTCAACAGCAACCCGCATTTCTTTTGCGGCAGCAACCATTTCTATTAAAGCTTTTTTGGTTTCCTCCCAATGCCTTGTTTTTAAACCGCAATCAGGATTAACCCAAAGTTGATCAACAGGAATAACTGCCGAAGCTTTTTCTAATAATTTCAACATTTCGGTGCGGGAAGGTACGCGTGGCGAGTGAATGTCATAAACTCCGGGTCCAATCTCGTTTGGGTATTTAAAATCAGCAAAAACATCCAATAATTCCATTTGTGAACGCGAACATTCTATCGTGATTACATCGGCATCCATATCGGCAATATTTTGAATAATATCGTTGAACTCGCTGTAGCACATGTGCGTGTGAATTTGAGTATCGTCTTTTACACCACTGGCCGAAATTCGAAACGCTTTTATCGCCCAATCAAGGTAGCTTGCCCATTCTTCTTTGCGCAACGGCAATCCTTCACGAATGGCAGGTTCGTCAATTTGGATGATTTTGATTCCTGCTTTTTCCAAGTCGATTACTTCGTCACGAATCGCTAATGCAATCTGGGTACAGGTTTCAGAACGTGGTTGGTCGTTACGCACAAAGGACCATTGCAAGATAGTTACAGGGCCTGTTAACATTCCTTTTACCCATTTTGGGGTAAGCGATTGCGCAAATTTGGCCCATTTTACCGTCATTGGATTTGGGCGAGAAACATCACCATAAATCACAGGAGGTTTCACGCAACGGCTACCATAACTTTGAACCCAGCCGTTTTTGGTGAACGTAAATCCGTCCAATTGTTCGCCGAAATATTCCACCATATCGTTGCGTTCAAATTCTCCGTGAACCAAAACGTCGATTCCCGATTCTTCTTGAAAACGAATCGTTTCTTCGGTTTCTTTTTGAAGTAAATCATTGTATTGTTCTTGACTCAATTCCCCTTTTTTGAATTTGGCTCTCCAACTTCTTACTTCGGTGGTTTGTGGAAACGATCCAATGGTTGTCGTTGGAAACAAAGGAAGATTCAACACATCTATTTGCTTTTTTCTTCTTACGGCAAACGTATTCTGTCTTTTAGAATCATTTGCAGTGATGGAGGAGACACGGGTTTTTACAGCAGGATTGTGTATAAGTTTGGATGTTTTACGGTTTTCATTGGCAACCGTATTTTCAATGAAGCGTAAAGAAGTTTCAGCTTCTGTTTCGTTCAAAGCAAAAGATTTTAAAAGTGTTACCTCTTCAATTTTTTGTTTTGCAAAAGCCAACCATTGCTTGATCTCGGGAGTCAAAGTATTGTCATTGGTTTCTAAATCCAAATCGCATGGACTGTGAATAAGCGAACAAGACGGAGCAATCATAATTCTGTCTTTGCCCAGAGCAGCAGTTGCTTTTTTGATAAGGTCTAATGATTTTTTGAAGTCATTTTTCCAAATATTCCTTCCGTCAACAACCCCAAGCGAAAGCGACGTGTCTTTGGATAAAAGTTTAGACTCTAAAATATCATCCAATTGTGAGGAACAACGTACCAAATCAAGATGTAAAGTGTGTACGGGCAAAGCCAAAATAGTATCTAGATTTTCTCCAAAACAGTCAAAATAATTGGCTAAAATTATTTTTAAAGAAGGGAATTTTTTGTTGATTTCATTGTAAACGTGGGTAATGGCTTTCTGTTCTCTGTCTGTCAAGTTCAACGCCAAGAAAGGTTCGTCAAGCTGAATCCATTCCGCACCTTCTTTTTCTAAAGCAGTAAGAATGTCAAAATAAACAGGTAATAATTTATCGATAAGGTCAATTCTATGAAAACCTTCTTCTTTTTCTTTTCCGAGTAATAAATAAGAAACTGGTCCAATAAGTACTGGTTTTGTAATGATTCCTAGTTTTTTGGCTTCAATAAATTCAGCGACTATTTTGGTCGAAAACAATTCGAATTTTTGATTTTTTGTAAATTCGGGTACAATATAATGGTAGTTGGTGTCAAACCATTTGGTCATTTCCATGGCTACAACATCTTGCCCTTCTTTTTGTGCTCCTCTTGCCATAGCAAAATACAAATCCAGTGAATTGTTTGTCCGAGCAAATTCTTGATAACGCTCTGGAACGGCACCAAATGTTAGAGTCAAATCCAATACTTGGTCGTATAGTGAAAAGTCATTAGACGGAATTAAATCAATGCCTTTGTCGGCTTGCAATTGCCAATTTTGTTTTCTAATGGTAGAAGCTACGGCTAATAAATCTTCAGCCGTTATTTTGTTTGCCCAGTATAATTCGTTGGCTTTTTTTAATTCTCTGTTGCTACCAATTCGTGGGTAACCTAAATTGTTTGATTTCATTTTGTTTCAGTATTTATTACTGCACAAAGTTATTGTATTGGTGAATTAAACTTAGATTAGTGATTTAATTAAGTGAAATGATGTGTATTGTTTTATTTTTTCAGTAATTTGTTCTGAATATAATTTTATAATTGAATTCTAACAGTAAAAAAAACTATGGAAAATATTGATACTATTGATTTGCAAATCTTGAAACACCTGCAGGAGAACTCCAATATCAACACAAAAGAGCTGGCCAGTAAATTATTCCTTACGGTGACTCCCGTTTATGAGCGTATCAAACGATTGGAACGCGATGGTTACATAATGAAATATGTAGCTTTATTGGACAAGAAAAAATTGAATCTGGGGATGACGGTTTTTTGTAATGTACGTCTCAAAGAACACGCCAAAAATGTGGGAAGCAATTTTGTGAAAGACATTGTTGCACTTCCGGAAATCATTGAATGCTACAACATTGCAGGAGATTATGATTTTATGTTGAAAATCTTAGTCGAAGACATGCCGAGTTATCAGGATTTTGTGATGAACAAACTTTCTACAATTGAGAATATCGGTAATACCCAAAGTGTTTTTGTTATGGGTGAAATCAAGCATAGTACTGCATTGGCTATTTGATGAATCAAAATTATTTTATAAAATAATGAATTTACGAGATATTTATTAACTGAGGGTAATCATAAAAATAAAATGTATTTTTGGTTCTTTTAAATCTAAAATCATAATTCGTTAATCTACAATCAGGAACTACAATGAACTGGGAACAATTACTATCATTAAAACGACAAGGAGATACAGGCAAAAGATTACGAATCGAGCAAGACGAAACCCGTTTGGGCTTTGAAGTCGATTATGACCGAATTATATTCTCCTCCGCTTTTAGAAGTTTGCAGGACAAAACACAAGTGATTCCGCTTTCCAAAACCGATTTTGTGCACACTCGTTTGACACACAGTTTGGAAGTTTCGGTTGTTGGTCGTTCTTTGGGAAGATTGGTTGGAAAAAAAATATTGGAGAAATATCCTTATTTGAAGGAAGTTCACGGTTATCAAATGAATGATTTTGGAGCGATTGTAGCCGCCGCATCTTTGGCACACGATATTGGGAATCCTCCTTTTGGGCACTCTGGTGAAAAAGCTATTGGGGAATATTTCTCAATAGGAGAAGGGTTGAAATACAAAGAGCAATTGGTTGCAAAAGAATGGCAAGATTTAGTTGATTTTGAAGGAAATGCAAATGGATTTTCTGTTTTAAACAGTTCAAGGCCAGGTGTCGAAGGCGGTATCAGACTTTCCTATGCCACTTTGGGTGCTTTTATGAAATACCCTAAAGAGAGTTTACCCAAAAAGCCAACACTAAATATAGCCGACAAGAAATATGGTTTTTTTCAAACTGATAAAACTTTCTTTCAGGAAGTAGCTTCAGATATGGGAATGATTGCCAATAAAACTGGAAGCGATATTGGATATGAAAGACATCCGTTGGCTTATTTAGTAGAAGCTGCCGATGACATTTGTTACACCATAATTGATTTTGAAGATGGAATCAATTTAGGTTTAGTATCCGAAGATTTTGCTTTAGAATATTTAATCAAATTGGTGAAAGATAGCATTGATACTTCAAAATACAAAACTTTAGAAACCAAAGAAGATAGAATTAGTTATTTACGCGCACTGGCTATCGGTAGTTTAATCAATGATGCTGTTAAAGTTTTTGTCGAAAACGAAGAGGTAATTTTGAAAGGAAAATTTCCTTTTGCCTTAACGGATAAAAGTAAGTACAAAGCCCAAATGGACGATATTATAAAAATTAGTGTTAAAAATATTTATCAAAGCCGCGAAGTGGTAGAAAAGGAAATTGTAGGTTATCAAATTATACAAACGTTATTGGATAAATTCATCACTGCTTTTAATAATAAATTTGAGGGAAAAATGTCAAATTATGACAGTCTTATTCTGAAAATGTTGCCTGAGAAGCATCATTTAGAAAAAGAAAACCTTTACGAAAGACTGCTTCATATTTGTCATTTTGTTTCTATGCTTACAGATGGGAATGCTTTATTGTTTTATAAGACAATAACAGCTGTAAAAAGTTAAATAAATAAGAAAAGCAAATGCCCCTAAAAGTAGAAACTTTTTAGGGGTGTTTTTTAGGCTCTTTTTTTTGCTTAAAAAGTATATTCAAGTCCAATTCCCAACACTTGTTTTAATTGTACTTTGGCACCTTCATTGGTTTTAACACCATTTACTTCTTTAAAGACATCTATATCTTCATCATAAATTAAATTTAAACCAACATTCGCTTTTACATATTGATTGACTTTTAAATCGGCCAAAAATGACCAATCAACATCAATGTTGCCAAAATTATGAACATAATCTGTAAATAAAATGAGCCGATTTTTAAGTGTAATGTTGGTGAAAATTTCTCGTTCGATATAAGAATTGACAAGAATACCCAGTTCTGTTTTCGATCGTTTTCCTTTAGTAATCAAATTTCCGAGTGTATCATATTCTGCTTTCCTCACACCATAAGCACCTGTGTTGGCTAGATTTTGATCCAGAACCAAAGTGCTTTTCAAAGTTAATGGAGACAAATACAAATTGAATTTTTCAGGTTTATAAATGTACTCTGAACCAATACCTAAAAAGGTATAAGCAGGTGCAAAAGGTTTTGATATTGGATTTTCGGTATTTGGATAATTATATCCATTTGAAAATTGGGTGTTGAAGTTAAATTTTGCCGAATGGTACCAATTTGACAAAGTGTCTTTTCGGTATCCATAAGTTGAATTGATTCTTAAAACATCATCAGTTTTTCTGAGTTCTACTCCTTGTTGTTTGTTTAGCCCATACCTAAAGATAAGTTCATTCGACCAAACTTGATTCTCGTCTTTGAAATCTCTTTTTAATTGCCCGTGAATTAAGCCCGTTATAGCGCTAGTTCCCCCGGCACTCCAGTTGACAAAAGCAATCTCAGAAATGTCTATTCCTAAAATATTTTTGTTTGTCCAATTTGAAATGGTATCTGGCTTAGTGGTTATTATAGTAGTGATGAGTTGGTCGTTCTTTTTTATAGAAGTTGTGTCTGTTAAGCTTGTAATTATTTTTACTTGAGCGAAACTACTAACTGAAAATAATATTAAAAAAAGAAAAGTTTTGGTTAAAAAAGGCATAGTAGGTTGTGGTATTTTTAGGATGCAAAATAATTAATTTCAATAACTTGAGAAAATTATTTCTAAACAATCAACGGAAATTTTGCAATATTGTTGTAATTCATAAACAGAACCCTGCTCAATAAACTCATCTGGAATTCCTAAAGTTTTTATTTTAGTGTTATTATAATGCTGAGTCGATGCAAATTCAAGTATGGCGCTTCCAAAACCTCCTTTGACAGCTCCATCTTCTATTGTTATTATATTTTCGAATCTAGTAAAAATAGTGTGTAATTCGTTTTCATCCAATGGTTTGATGAAAGCAAAGTCATAATGGGCTATATGTTCTGGATTTTGAATTCTTGCAATTGCCATAGCGACATTATTTCCAATTGTACCTGCAGACAGTACAGCTACTTTTGTGCCGGTTTTAAGTTGTTTTGCTTTGCCAATCTCAATTTTAGTATAGGTTCCAAAATATGATTTTGCCCAATCTTTAATTTCTGCTCTTCCACGAGGGTATCTAATGGCAATTGGATGATCAAGGCCCAATTGGGCAGTATATAAAATGTTTTGCAATTCAATTTCATTCAATGGTGCGTAAACAATCATATTCGGAATGCAACGCAAATACGCCAAATCAAAAACTCCATGATGAGTAGCTCCATCTTCACCAACCAATCCGGCTCGATCCAAACAAAAAACCACGGGCAAATTTTGCAAAGCTACATCATGTATCACTTGGTCATAAGCACGTTGCAAAAAAGTAGAATAAATATTGCAATACACAACCATTCCTTGTGTCGCCATTCCAGCGGCCAAGGTTACGGCATGCTGCTCTGCAATACCAACGTCAAAAGCACGTTTAGGAAAAGCATCCATCATAAATTTCAACGAACTTCCTGAGGGCATTGCCGGAGTGATTCCAACTATCTTTTCGTTTTTTTTGGCCAAATCCAAAAGGGTTAAACCAAAAACATCTTGGTATTTTGGCGGTAAATTTTCTTCAAACTTTGGCGTGATTTCACCAGTAATGGCGTCAAATTTTCCTGGGGCATGATATTTTACCTGATCTTCTTCTGCTTGTAGCAATCCTTTACCTTTGGTTGTAATTAGGTGGAGAAACTTAGGGCCTTTTATTTTATGCAAACGCTTTAATTCTTTTACAACTGCAAAAATATCATTGCCATCAATTGGTCCCGAATAATCGAAATTCAGTGACCGAATCATATTGTTCTGTCTCGGGTTTTTTCCTTCTTTTACGGAAGTAAGATATTTTTTGAGCGCGCCTACACTCGGATCAATTCCGATGGCATTATCGTTGAGAATCACCAACAAATTAGCATCCGTTACTCCAGCGTGATTCAAACCTTCAAATGCCATTCCTGAAGCAATTGATGCATCGCCAATTACGGCAATGTGCTGTTTTTCGAAATCGCCTTTTAAATTGGACGCAATTGCCATTCCAAGCGCAGCCGAAATAGAAGTAGAGGAGTGTCCTACACCAAAAGTATCATAAATGCTTTCGCTTCTTTTTGGAAAACCAGAAATACCTCCCAATTGTCGATTGGTATGAAAAACAGTTCTCCTTTCGGTCAAAATTTTATGTCCGTAGGCTTGATGTCCCACATCCCAAACCAATAAATCATCTGGTGTATTGAAGACATAATGCAAAGCAATCGTAAGATCCACTACTCCAAGACTGGCGCCAAGATGCCCTTCTTTGGTGGCAACAATATTGATGATAAAATCACGTAATTCTTGTGCCAATTGCGGAAGTTGCGCTTCGTCAAGCTGGCGTAAATCAATCGGGGAATAAATGTGTTCGAGTAAGTTGCTTTTCATTATCGTTTAAAAAGCGAATTTACGGTTTTATGTTTAAATTAATCATTTTCGTATTTGGTAATTCGTTTAATCTCTAAAGTGTCAATTTTAGGAATAATTTTGGTTCTAAAGAACGATTTTTTTGTAGTATCTGATTTGATTGTAATGGATATTTCAAATTTACAATTTCTTCTTTTTCCATTTTCTTCACCAGGAAACCATTTTTTAGTATTGCTTAATACTCTAATAAGTTCTTCTTTTGTGTCAAATCCTAGGTCTTTTGTAACGCTTATGGAATCTAATACGCCATCTTTTTCTATTAAAAAAGAAGCTGTTAGAATGCCTTTTGTGTTTTTTGATTTTTCTGAAAATCGGTAATTTTCTTTGATGTACTTTTTAAAAGAAGCTATTCCTCCAATGTATTCTGGATATCCACTAATTCCACGGAAATGACAAATTATTGTACCGTCTTCATCATTATTATTACTTGCAGTTTCATTAATGATTATGTCTTTGTTTTGAGGCGTTTTTTTAAAAGAATTTTTTTTTGTTTGTGGTTGAGGTTTGACAAATTTTACTTGGTCGATTTTTGTTGGAGGAGGAGGTGGAATATTTAAAGTATCATATGCATCGTATTTGGCTTCTCCAATCATAATTCTATGAGTTTCCAGCTTAGGTTTGTTTACTATTTCAATTTTATCAATCTTTTGTTTGCTTCCGTTTTTATCGGCACAACTAAATAAAGTAGTTCCCATTGCTATAAACAAAGCCAATAAAAATATTTTGTGATAGTTTGTTTGTGAATATAAAACTCGATTAGGAATTTGAATAGTCAATGAATCCAATTGGTAATTTTTAAATCGTCCGCAAATGTTGCTATGCTGTTGAAAATAGTATTGAATATCAACAGGAAGCGTATTAGTAAAATCAACTACGTTTTTGGTACAGCTTTCGCAAAAACGACCATTGTCATTGGGAGTCATTTTATTCCAATCTTCTTGACAAGGTTCGGGAATCGTGATTTTATATTTTCTTTCCATATAATGCATTTCTGAGTATAAAACTAACGAAAATTACTTCAAAATCGTACTTTTGTTATATGGAAAACATTTTCACAGACGAGTATTTTATGAAAAAAGCTTTGCAGGAAGCTGAAATGGCTTTTGATAAAGGCGAAATACCTGTAGGAGCCGTTATAGTGGTTAATGACACCGTCATTGCCCGATCCCATAATTTGACTGAGTTGCTTAATGATGTTACCGCCCACGCCGAAATGCAAGCTATTACCGCGGCTGCCAATTTTCTTGGTGGGAAATATTTAATAGGTTGCACGCTTTACGTTACGCTGGAGCCTTGTCAGATGTGTGCGGGCGCTTTGTATTGGAGCCAGATTACTAAAGTTGTGTACGGCGCTAGTGATGATCATCGTGGCTTTGTAAAAATGGGAACCCAATTGCATCCCAAAACTGTTGTCGTTCGTGGTGTTATGGCCAATGAAGCTTCGGAATTGATGAAACGGTTTTTTGCTGAGAGAAGGAAATAGTCTTGAAAACGTAAACCCCTAGCCCAGATTGTAGTGAAAATCCTTATGTGCCGGTGTTCGGCATATAAGATTGCAACGAATAGCTGGATTAGCTCCTAAAATAAAAGTCACAAAAAAACCGCCAATCTCACGAAAGGCGGTTTCTAATTTATTCTTTAATAACATTACCTTTTTTGTCAAAGAAATGATATTCCAAATACGTGTAAGCGTCACGTGGTATGATTTTAACCCATTTTTTGTGCTCAAAAAACCATTTTGATCGCAATGATGGAAACCCTTTACTGAGGTAAGCAGCCACAAACGGGTGTACATTAAGTACTACTTTGTTGTGGGTTTTTAAAACTCTTTCTAGATCGGAAGCTATTCTATCAATGATTAAAATTGGCGCTTCAATTTCGCCATTTTCATTGTTTGGATCTTCTTCTCTTGTTTTTATATTCACTTCTGGTCTTACGCGTTGTCTGGTAATTTGGACTAGCCCAAATTTACTCGGTGGTAAGATCTTGTGTTTTGCTTTATCGTCGCTCATTTCTTCTCTTAAGAAGTCGAACAAAACTTTACGATTTTCGGGATTAGACATGTCGATAAAATCTACGACTATGATTCCGCCCATATCGCGAAGACGCAATTGTCTTGCTATTTCGGCAGCTGCAATCATATTGACTTCCATGGCTGTATCCTCTTGGTTGGTAGCTTTGTTAGAACGGTTTCCGCTGTTCACGTCAATTACGTGTAGAGCTTCTGTGTGTTCTATTATAAGATAAGCCCCTTTACTCATGGAAACTGTTTTTCCAAATGAAGTTTTGATTTGTCTCTCTATATTGTATTTCTCAAAAATAGGTGTATCGTTTGATTGATAAAACTTTACAATTGATTGTTTGGATGGTGCAATTTCTTGCAGGTAATCCTTTGTTTGGTTGTACAACTCTTCATCATCAATCTGAATACCGCTGAAGGTATCATTAAATACATCTCTTAATATTGAAGAAGCTCTATTAAGCTCTCCTAATACCTTGGACGGATGATGAGCAGTTGGTAATTTTTTACACATTGCATTCCATCTGCTTAGCAGGTTCTGCAAATCTTTTTCTAATTCTACTGTACTTTTGCCTTCGGCTACTGTGCGAACAATAACACCGAATCCTTTTGGTTTAACTGATTGTACAAGACGTTTCAAGCGTTCCTTTTCTTTTTTGTCTTCTATTTTTTGTGAAATAGAAACGCGGTCAGAAAACGGAACCAAAACAATAAATCTTCCGGCTAGAGAAAGCTCAGCGCTTATTCTTGGTCCTTTGGTAGATATTGGTTCTTTGACAACTTGTACCAAAACAGATTGATTGGCACTTATTACATCTGTAATAGTACCATCTTTATCTATTTCTTTTTCAAACTGAAAGGTTTTAAGGGAGAAATCTTTTATTTTACCTGCGCTTACAAGTTTTATGAATTTCAATTGAGAAGCTAAGTTAGGACCTAAATCGTGATAATGTAAAAAGGCATCTTTTTCGTAGCCAACATTTACAAAAGCAGCATTAAGTCCAGCAACAGGTTTTCTTATTTTGGCAATAAATATATCACCAACTTGAAAGTTGCTTTTCTCTTCTTCTTTGTGTAATTCAATTAGTTTTCCATCTTTTAATAAGGCAAAATCTACGAAATCAGAACTAGATCGAATGATTAATTCTTTATTCATTTGTAAATTTTTATCCGCATTTTAAGTTAAGGGTTAAGTGTTAAATGTTAAACGTTCTAGAACATTTAACTTCTAACGTCTAACTCATAACCTGCAACACAGATGGATTAAACAATAATTTAACAGGTATTGTACCCGGGGAAAAGAAGATTGATAGAGAAAAGAGAATAGACTTTCTGCGTCTATGTTCTATTTTCTTTTCTCTAACATCTTTTTTCGATTTCAATGAACTTAAAAAAGAAAAAAGTAGTTTAAAACTACTTTTTCTTTTTGTGACGGTTAGCTCTCGCTCTTTTTTTACGTTTGTGCGTCGCTACCTTATGTCTCTTTCTTTTTTTACCACTTGGCATATCTTATAGATTTTATGATTAATTAATAGTGTTATTTTGCTTCGTTGTTAATCTTTACTCCTTCTACAAATACTTTCGCTGGTTTAAAAGCTGGTATGTTGTGAGCAGGAATTTTAATTGTGGTATTTTTCGAGATATTTCTTCCTGTTTTCTCAGCTCTTGTTTTAACGATAAAACTTCCAAAACCTCTTAAATAAACGTTGTCACCAGTTTCAAGTGAATTTTTCACTTCGTTCATAAAAGTTTCTACGGTTGCTTGCACATCCCCTTTTTCAAGACCTAATTTTTCTGAAATTTTTGCTACGATATCTGCTTTCGTCATTTTCTTTCCTTTTTATTATGTTGTAATAATTTTTTTGAGTTTGCAAATATATGAATTTAAAAAACAATAAATCAACCTAATTCGTTAAATTTTAATTACATAAACAATTACTTTTGTTTTCAAATATTTAACAATGAAATTTTCTAACACACTAGTTAAGTGGTACTTACAAAAAAAACGCGATTTACCTTGGCGAAAAACAACTGATCCTTACCCAATTTGGCTCTCCGAAATTATGTTGCAACAAACAAGAGTTGCTCAAGGAACCCCTTATTTTTTGTCTTTTATGACCGCCTTTCCGACCGTTTTTGATTTAGCAAACGCCAATGAAGAAAAAGTCTTAAAACTATGGCAAGGACTAGGATATTATTCCCGTGCCAGAAATTTGCACAAAACAGCTCAAACTGTTGCTTACGAAATGGGAGGGGTTTTTCCTAACAATTACAACGAATTGCTCAAATTGAAAGGAATTGGAGAATACACCGCCGCCGCAATTGCTTCTTTCTCGTATAATGAATGCGTTCCTGTGGTTGATGGTAATGTGTTCCGAGTACTTTCGCGCTATTTTGATGTAGAAACCGATATTGCGCAAGCTTCAGCCAAAAAAGAATACGCTGCCTTAGCTTTTGAGCTGATGCCTAAAGACAACCCTGCCCAGTTCAATCAAGCCATAATGGAGTTTGGCGCGTTGCAATGTGTTCCCAAAAATCCCAATTGTTCTGTTTGTGTTTTTAACAACAGTTGTGCTGCGCTACAAAAAAAGAAAGTCGACCAATTGCCTGTAAAATCCAAGAAAACCAAAGTCCGAAACCGTTACTTTAATTATATTGTAGCCGAAGACAATTTAGGTTACACCATCGTACAGAAACGAACCGCAAAAGGAATCTGGCATAATCTATATGAATTCCCATTAATAGAAACTGAAAAAGTCGAAGATTTTGACATAGTAGCACAACAAATTCAGCAACACTTTTTTCAGGATAATGAAATTTTGAGTTTGTTGGAATATAATGTAGAAAGTATCATTCATAAACTTTCGCATCAGCACTTGCATATAAAGTTTTGGAAAGTGAGGCTAAAGGAAACAATCGAAAATGGAATTGACCTTGAAACCGCCAAAACATTTCCGTTTCCAATCGTAATTCATAATTTTATGGAAAAGGAATTGTAAAATGAGTTGGGGGTGACCCTATAAAACAGTGGGGCCAATTTGTAGAACTGCTCATTCGGCCCCATTGTTTTACAGCGTCGGGCTATTGCTGTTACTTCGGTAACTTAGCGCTATCCCTCACCCAAAATCAGAAAACGAGAGATTTTGTGTTTGTAACGCGCTTTATTTTCAAATCGCTTTATACTTATATGAACTTAATTTTCTTATAAGTTTCAAATTCTATTTTTGGTTGTTTCAGTGCAGTTCAGCAATGTTAAAAATAAACTAAACTCTTTTGATTCCTAAGTAGGATATTTCTATCTTTCGAACCTAAAAAATTCGCTTTGAAAAAACTCGTCCTTCTATTAAGCCTGAATCTTGGTTTGCTATCTTTTGCGCAAACCAATTCATTTATTATACCAACAAATGTAGTTTTGCCAAAAGACTCTTTGGTTGCCAAACAATTGGTGAAATCTTTAAATGGTTTTTTGAGCCAAAAAGAAAACTCCAACAAAGAAAATACTTTTGTTTTAAGAGAAGATCTATTGGAAACTTCAATTCTTTTGGACGAAATGAAAGGAATCGAAAAAAGCGGGAAATTCAAAGACAATAATTTTTACAAAGGCTATTTGACCAATGTGGTTCAAATTGACTTAAGCAATTTTATAATTCAGTTTTCTTACATAGGAGTAAGTGAAAATACCCCGATTTTGACCGCTAGCTTTGAAATTCTTGCCAAATACAAGGATGATAAGTTTTATTTTTTGTCTCCATTGCAACGCAACACCCTTTCTTGGCAAACCAAAAAAATAGGAAATACCACTTTTCATTATAAAAAAGAATTGAATACTAAAGTTGCTTCAGACTATGTAAAAGACATCGCTTTTTTTGATAAAAAACTAGACGCGCCTCAGGGTAATATTGTTTGGTATGGTTGTAATGATATGCCAGAAGTCATGCAAAATATTGGCGTTCTGTACAAATTAGAATATAATGGAAGGTCTGTTGGTACAATTAATGCCAATGAAAACAATACTGCTTTATTGGTCAATGGAACATACAATACCAATTTCAATGGTTTTGACCCGCACGATTTATGGCACGAAAGAGCAAGAAATGCCATTGCGCCAAATAGCATAAACAAGCCAGTTGACGAAGGCTGTGCTTACCTTTACGGAGGAAGTTGGGGAATAAGTTGGTCGCAAATCTTGAAAACCTTCAAAGACAAAGTAGCTTCCAATCCCAAATCTGATTGGTTGAGTCTGTATGATGGGTTTTATAATTTTGGCGAAAGCAAAGAAAAACATTTAATTGTGAGTTATTTAATCAATGCATTAATCGTTGAAAAAATCGAAAAAGAAAAAGGTTTTTCCGCGGTAAAAGAATTGCTAAGTTGTGGCAAATATGAGAAAGGAAATGAGAATTATTTCAAAGTATTAGAAAAATTAACGGGAATCAACAAATCCAATTTTAATGAAAACGTTTGGAATTTGATTAAAAAGAGTGGTAAATAAATAGAGTACTAGGGACACGCATGAATTTTTCACCGCAGATTCGCAAATTTCAAAATAAAACATGGCTTTTAGTAGAATTAGCGCAAATTAGTTCATATAAATTGTGCTATTTGGCTTTTCTAAAAATAAATCAGCGAATCTGCGGTTATTTTTAAATAGATGCGTTTGCATAGAAAAGAGTATTTTAGACTGAAATCAGTTTTCAAAAAATAATGTACCTTTGGTAGAAATACCACCAAATTATGAATGGAACATTAAATAAAGTGATGCTAATAGGTTATCTGGGCGATGATGTCAAAATGCATTATTTTGATGGAGGAAACTGCATCGGGAGATTTCAATTGGCTACTAATGAGGTTTATGTTAATAAAACGACCAACGAAAAAATTACTTCTACCGAGTGGCACAATTTGGTTGTACGCAACAAAGCTGCCGAAATTTGCGAAAAATACCTCTCGAAAGGTGATAAGATTTATGTAGAAGGGCGTATCAAATCCAGACAATGGCAAGCCGAAGATGGTTCTACCAAGCATACAATGGAAATTCAAGTTACAGAGTTTACTTTTTTGACCACCAAAAAAGAAACAGAAAGCAATAAAACTGCAAATAGTGTTGAATCCACAAAAAACACTAACTTTGACCCTCAAAATAAAGACTTGCCAATCAATGATTTGCCGTTTTAATTGTCTAACTAATTTATTATAATTTGGACCCAGAGCCCAGTTTACAGATTACCTACCTTATAGACACTGATTTAGTCTTTGGTTTTGTTGGAATAGTCATATTACTTTTTTGTTCGGCAATAGTGTCAGGTGCCGAAGTAGCACTTTTTTCATTATCTCAAAAAGAAATTGATGAAACCATACAAGACAATGTTTCAAAAGGGACAATCATTTCTCAGCTTATTAAAAAACCCAAAAAACTTCTAGGCACTTTACTAGTTGCTAATAATTTCATTAATATTGGTGTTGTAATTTTGTTTTCATTTGTTGGAAATGATTTATTTTCTGCCATAACGACTCCTGTATTAAAATTTAGTCTTGAAGTTATTTTGGTTACTTTTTTGTTATTGCTTTTTGGAGAAGTTTTGCCAAAAGTGTACGCCAGTAGAAACAATGTGAAGTTTGCCAAATTGATAGCCTATCCTATTTCAGGATTAGACAAAATATTGTCTCCGGTAAGCTTGCCTATGAGGGCTGCAACTTTGTTTTTGCAAAATAAATTAGGCAAGCAAAAAACAAATTTCTCCGTAGACCAATTATCACAAGCTCTTGGACTGACAGATACAGACGAAACTTCGACCGAAGAACAAAAAATATTAGAGGGAATTGTATCGTTTGGAAATACCGATACCAGACAGGTGATGAGTCCTAGAATTGATGTGTTTGCTTTGGAAATCACAGAAACATTTGAAGAGATTTACCCCAAAATAATTGAAAAAGGATTTTCTCGAATACCTGTATATCGGGACAATATAGACCAAATAGAAGGTGTTTTGTTTGTAAAAGATTTATTGCCCTTTATCAATGACATAGCTTTTGACTGGAAGACTTTGATTCGCGTTCCGTTTTTTGTACCAGAAAATAAGAAACTTGACAACCTTCTCAAAGACTTTCAAAATATGAAAAGTCATTTGGCTATTGTTGTAGATGAATATGGAGGAACATCAGGATTGGTATCTTTAGAAGATGTAATCGAAGAAATCGTTGGAGATATTAGTGATGAATTTGATGATGAGCCTTTAAATTATTCAAAAATTGACGATAAAAATTATATTTTTGAAGGCAAAATAAATCTCAAAGATTTCTACAGAATCATTGATGTTGATGAAGATTTATTTGAATATCAAAAAGGGGAAGCTGAAACTTTGGCTGGATTTATTCTTGAAATTTTGGGTGATTTTCCCAAAAAAGGGCACAAAATAGTTTTTGAAAACTGTACGTTTATCATCGAATCTGTAGACCAGAAAAGGATTAAACAAATTAAATTAACGATTGAATAATTACAAGATGCTTAAAAAAACATTATTTATATTTATATTTTTCACCTTCTTATTTCTAGTTTTTGGATGTAAGAATGATGTATTGCCTAAACCTGCAAGTTATTTGCGCTTGGATTACCCAGAGGCAGAATATGTTGGGTATAAAAGTAAATGTCCTTTTGATTTCGAAATGAATTCAAAAGCAATTATCAAGGAAGATAAAGATTGCGGATTTTCGATTACGTATCCCAAAATGAAAGCGACTATCTACCTTACTTATAAACCAGTAAATAATAATATCAACAAATTACTCAAAGACGCTCAAAAATTGACTTATGAGCACGTTATCAAAGCGGATGATATATTGGAACAGCCTTTTTTAAACCCTGATAAAAAAGTATATGGTATGTTTTATCAAGTAGATGGAAATGCGGCTACCAATTCCCAATTTTATGCCACAGATAGTGTTAAGCATTTTGTAACAGGTTCGGTTTATTTTTATGCAAAACCAAATTTTGATTCCATTATGCCAGCAGCAAGTTATATCAAAAATGATATGCAACGGTTAATGGAAACCTTGAAGTGGAAGTAAAATTTAGTTCCATTTTTCTGTTTGAAATAAAAAAAGCATTCGCCATCGACGAATGCTTTTTTTTATAGAAAATTAGTCGGTTTACGACTTCATATCTGAAACCTTGTATGTTTTTCCGTCTCCAGTAGCTTGAACAACTTTGCTTAAGCTTTCTGGATTTTGAATGGTTTTGTCAAAAGTTACAGTGGCTAGTTTATTGTCAAAATCTACTTTGGCAGTTTGCACTCCGTCTAGTGCAGTTAATTCTTCTTGAATAGTTTTGGCACATCCAATGGCGCATGTCATTCCTTCTATTTTGAAACTTGCTGTTTGCAAATTAGCTGCGGCAATCTCTTTTTTAACTTTTGGAGCAGCAGTTTCTGATGATGCAGTTTTGCTGCTTTCTTCAGCTTTATTGTCTTTACAACTTGTAAAAAGTAAAACAGAAAGCGCAATAATTGCTATTGATTTTGTGAATTTCATTATGGTGCGATTATAAATATTATTTTTTTAATAGAATGCAAAATTAATAAAAAAACAATCTGTAATTCCTAAAATTATTACATTTTTGCACTAAAATACAGTATGCGATGATAAAGCAATTGAAGTGGGTTTATTTGTTGGTTCTTTCTTTAATTTGGGGAAGTTCATTTATATTAATCAAAAAAGGATTAGTGGGATTAACTGCTTTTCAGTTGGGTTCTTTACGCATTATTTTTGCAGCCCTTTTTTTGCTTCTTATCGGATTTAAGAGTTTGCTTAAAATTCCAAGACATCAATGGAAATACATTGCTTTAACTTCGATATTTGGGACATTTGTTCCTGCTTATTTGTTTGCCATTGCCGAAACGCAAATTGATAGTTCAATTACGGCAATTCTTAATTCATTGACACCATTGAGTACTTTGATATTGGGGGCTGTTTTTTTTGGAATCACTTTTAGAAGAAGTCAGATTTGGGGTGTTTTTATTGGGCTTTTGGGTAGTTTGCTTTTGGTTTTTAATGGGGCGGTTCATCATCCGGAACAAAATTATTATTACTCCATTTTGGTGATTGTTGCGTCTTTGTGTTATGCTCTAAATGTCAATTTGCTTAAAAAATATCTGTCGGATTTGACACCTTTGAGTATCACAACAGGAAATTTTTTGATATTGCTTTTTCCAGCTTTGGGAATTTTGTTTTTCACTGATTTTTTTAATGTAGTTCAGGTTGAAAAAGTACAACATTCTTTATTGTTTATTCTTGTACTTGGTGTGGTTGGAACCGGTATTGCCAATATTATTTTCTTTAAGCTGATTCAAATTTCATCACCTGTTTTTGCAACATCGGTAACGTATTTAATTCCAGTAGTTGCTTTCTTTTGGGGGATGTTGGATCATGAAATGTTAACTCCTGTTCAGGGTATCGGTGCTTTTGTGATTTTAATTGGCGTTTATTTGTCTGCTAAGAAATAGTTTAAAAATTGGTCTTGAATACCGTAAAGCCGTGTGAGGGATAGCGCCAAGTTACCGAAGTAACGGCAATAGCCCGACAGCATTAAGCAAAGAGGGCGAATAAGCGGTATAATAAGTTGCCCCCTTTGCTTAATGGTGGCACACCCCAATTATTTCACAAAAAAAAGACTGCCGATTAAGACAGTCTTTAGTAATTAAAACGTGATTTCGATTATTGAAAATCGGTATCGTTTACTCCTTCATTGATAGTGATTTCGGATATTTTTATATCCAATTCTATACCTACATTTTGAATAATATTAAATGGTACTTTTACAGTTTTTACTTCTTTGTAATCTCCAAAATTGGTAGTTACTGTCATGGTTTGACCACCTTGTTCTACGGTTTTGGACTCTGCTAATTTTAAACCTGTTTTGGTGTCGTAGAAATAAGTGCTTTTCCCGTTTTTGATAGCAAAAGCGTCGTTTCCATTGATGGTTTCGATTCTATCTATGGTCAATGATGGGTTTTTGATTAAAATAACCTCTTCAAAGGGAGTTGCAGATGCTTTTAATTCGGCCAATTCGGCTCCTTCAAAATCTTTGCGTTGCCCTTGTTGCATTGCATATGCTCCTTTTTGGTTGGTAACTTGTTTCATCATGCTCATTGGTCCCATAGCGATTTCGACTAATGAATTTCCTTTGGAATCCATTTTTGAAGTATAGGTTAAAGGTGCTGGTGCTTGCGGAATAGTTGTCGATCCAACCATAGCAATCGATTTTACGGATGCAACTGCTATTTCGCCTCCAATGGCTTTGATATAATTTTCAAAAACTGTTTTGGCTGTAACTCCAACAGGAATCTCTTTTTTCAAAACTGGTTTTTCAAGAGGCGTTCCGTATTTATCAAAATAGAACATTGGAATTTTTAGTTTTTCCAGTCCTGCTGCAATCTCAGATCCTTTTCCAGCAATTACAATTCGAATGTTGTCAATAAGGAAATATTTGTTGGCCACACGCAATACATCGTCAGCTGTTACTGCATTAATGGTTTGAATGTATTTTTCGTAAAAATCTGCTGGAAGCCCTTCGGTTTCTATGTTTAATGCATATCTAGCTACGGTTTGTGGCTTTTCTACTTGCATAACAAAACGTCCAATATAACCTGCTTTTACGGTTGCTAAAACTTCGTCTGTTACTTTTTCGGTACGAATTCTTTTGATTTCTTTTACAAATTCTACAACAGCGCTATCGGTAACAGCATTTCTAACGGCAGATTTGGCATAGAATTTTGAAGTGTATTTTCCTGCTCCTACATTGGATCTTGCGCCATACGTCCAAGCGTGTTTTTCGCGTAGATTCATATTCAAATAGCTGTTGAAATCGCCTCCAAGAATTTGATTGGCAATTACAGCTGGAAAGAAATCAGGATCGCCCATTTTTAAATTTACCGTATTTATTAAAGTGATTTCAGACTGAACCGCATTGGGCACATCAACTAAATTGATTTGTAGATTTGGTACATTTGAAGGTGTCTCGTAAGCTGTTTTTGGTGTGCTTTTTTTCTCCCAAGCACCAAACAGTTTTTCTACAGCTACTTTTACATTATTGTATTTTACGTCTCCTATAATGATTAAATAAGCATTTTCTGGAACGAAGTATGATTTGTAGTTGGCTTCAACATCTGTAAGGGTTACATTGTTTAAGGTTGCTTCGGTCATAAATTCACCTGAAGGATGGTTTTTTCCATAAGCTAAAGCATCAACCACACGATTGGCAATTGCGGGAACACTTTTCTCTTCCGATTTCATTCCTTCGATTAATTTGGCTTTTTCTTTGTCAAATTCTTCTTGGGTAAATTTTGGATTCAATGCGCCTTCTGCCATTAGTTCCATAACTCTTCCGCTGTATTTGGAAAGCGAATTGGCAGTTGCTCCATGTGAACTGAAGCTGATGTCGGCTCCTAGAAAGTCAATCTCTTCATTGAAAGCAGCTTTGGCTGTTTTTTTGCTGCCGTTACCAATTAAACTGCTTGTTAATTCATCTACTCCTTTTTTGTTTCCTTCAGCAAATGGGGCATTGTCTAAAGTAAGGTTAAAAGATGCCCTTGGAAGTTTATGGTTTTCGACAACCAACACTTTCATACCGTTGGCCAAAACAAAGGTTTGTGGTTTTTTTATATTTATGGTTGGCGATTTTCCGGGTTTGGGTTGCGTGCGATCTTGTGCTTGCATAATTCCTGTTATGAATAAAAGGATGAATAGTATATTTGTTTTTTTCATGATATCAGTTTCTTAATTAACAGGTTTAGCTTTGGCTGGTATATAATCTAAAAGTAAACGTTGGTTTGGGTTTAGATATTTTTTGGCTACTTCTCTTATTTCTTCACGAGTAATAGAATGATACAGTTCGATTTCGGTATTGATTAAATTTACATCTTTATATAGTAAATAGTAAGTTGCTAAATTGTTTGCAATACCTTCTATTCCTGCATTACTGTTAACAAAATTGTTGTCAAACTTGTTTTGTAGTTTTTGATAGTCGTTTTCAGAAATCAAATCGGTTTGGATTTTTACAATCTCTTCGTCAATTTCTTTTAGAATATCTGTCGTTGTAAAAGTGCCCATTGGTAAACCATACAATATATACATACCATAATCTTCTTGACTAAAACCTACTGCGCCAATTTGCAATGCCATCTTTTTTTCGTCTACTACTTTTTTGTATAATTTAGAGCTTTTTCCGTCGCTTAGGTAGGAAGAAATTAAATCTAATACTCGAGCATCTCTGCTTTTCATAGAAGGAGTTCTGTAACTGGCCACCAACATTGGAATTTGAATGTTTGGATCTTCAAAAGTTGCTTTGATAGTTTGGGTGATAGGTTCTTCCAAGAACGTTTTCTTGGCAACCACTTCGCCTTTTGCAATTGGACCAAAATATTTTTGAACCCATTCTTTGGCTTGTTTTTTTTCAAAATCACCTGCAACTACCAAAACTGCATTGTTTGGCAAGTAGAATTTTTTGTTGAAAGCTTGAAATTCTTCTAGCGTTGCAGCGTCCAAATCTTTCATAGAACCAATGGTTGTCCAACGATACGGATGGTTTTTGAACATATTTTCTTTTACAGCCGAAAGTATGTTTCCGTATGGACGGTTATCATAACTCGTTCTTTTTTCTTCTTTTACTACTTCGTTTTGAGTGTCCACTCCAATTTTATTAATAATTGGGTGCATTAATCTTTCGGATTCCATCCAAAGTCCTAATTCTAAATTGTTGGAAGGGAAAATTTCGTAATAATAAGTTCTATCGTCTGTGGTGTTGGCATTGTTGGTTCCTCCATTCGAAGTTACAATTTTAAACCATTCACCTCTTTTGATATTTTGAGTTCCTTCGAACAGTAAGTGCTCAAAAAAGTGAGCAAAACCAGTTCGATTTGGATTTTCGTCTTTTGCACCTACATGGTACATAACTGAGGTAATCACAACAGGTGCAGAAGCATCGTGGTGTAAAATAACGTGTAATCCGTTATCTAAATCGTATTCTTCGAAAGCCACTTTTTGAGCTGAAGCAACTCCACCTAGCATTAATGCAGCACTTAACATCATTATTGATTTTTTCATAAAGATTAATAATTTTATTTACTATTAGTAGTTATTAATAGGTTTTAGTTACGCCAAAAATACTTTTTTTATATGTTAAAAGTAGGTGTTTTCTACTTTTTCACATCATTATCGATAACTTGCTGATAGGTAAATGGTTTGTGTCTTAATAAGCTCTGATAATTCGCTTAAAAACACCTAAAATATTTTTTCACTAAAGGATTGCAGGGTAAATATTTAATTGTATATTTGCAACCTTAAAAATTATTAAAACAATTCAGTATGTATGCAATCGTAGAGATAGCAGGGCAACAGTTTAAAGTTAGCAAAGACCTAAAGGTTTACGTTCACCGTTTAACAAATGAAGAAGGTTCAAAAGTTTCTTTTGACAAAGTTTATTTAGTTGACGATAACGGTTCAATCACAATAGGCGCCCCAGCTATAGAAGGTGCTTCAGTAGAAGCTAAAGTGTTACAACACTTAAAAGGAGATAAAGTAATCATTTTCAAAAAGAAAAGAAGAAAAGGTTACAAAAAGAGAAACGGTCACAGACAATATCTTACTCAAATTGTAATTGAAGGTATTACTACAGGTGGATCAGCTAAAAAAGCAGCTCCAAAAAAAGCAGCTGTTGAAGCAACTACAGAAGAAGCAGTAGCTCCTAAAGTAAAAAAAGCTCCAAAAGCTAAAAAAGAAGATACACAAGAATAATAACAAAATAAACTAATACGTCATGGCTCACAAGAAAGGTGTCGGTAGTTCGAAGAATGGTAGAGAATCAGAATCAAAACGTTTAGGCGTTAAGATATTTGGTGGTCAAGCTGCTATTGCTGGTAACATCATCGTAAGACAAAGAGGTTCAAAACATAATCCAGGTGAAAACGTTTACATAAGTAAAGATCATACTTTACATGCAAGAGTTGATGGTGTTGTTTTCTTCCAAAAGAAAAGAGATAATAAATCTTATGTTTCTATACTTCCATTCGAAGCATAATCATAAAGATTGTTTATTATTACAAAACCCGTTTCGAGAGAAGCGGGTTTTTTGTTTCTAATTGTTATTGTATTAGAATGTTTTCTAAAAAAAAAATAACCCTCACATCAGTAAGGGTTTATTTGTTTTACTATAAAATTAAAAGACGCTTTAAATCTATAAATCTCTTGTGAACAAAAATTTATTTCCACCCATTAGAATTGTAAATTCATTTTTGCTATCATTAAATTGCAATTCTACCCCAGCTTGCTCTGACTTGAATTTGTCTTTTCCTGCCGATTCAAAGGAAAGTGGCGGTCCTTGTCCTTCTTCAGGAGTTCCTAGAAGTGATCCGTTTTCTTCAGAAAACGAAAGCTTAACTGGGATTTGTTTGCTTGAAAATTTTCCGAGATAGGCCGTTAAATTCTCTTCTTTCTCTAATACACTTTGTCCCGCTGTCCAAACATTATTAGATGGATTTATATCTGGAAAAGCACGATCAGGGTCAATTGTTATAGTTTCGATTTCTTCGGTTGAATCATGTTTGAATTTCCAATCCGAATTCCGTTGCCAGATTTCAACCGGAAGTTTAATTCTTGAGACAGTTCCGCTTTTTGTTTTAATTTCTAAAACTACGGGCATCGCCATTTTTTCTAAATTTTCGATAGAAATGATAACGCCCATTTTTGGATCATTTTTTATATACTTGATTTTAGTAATTCCTTGATCCAGTTTCCAATTGTTCACAAACCAAGCTCTCCAAAACCAATTCAAATCTTCGCCTGATACATTTTCTATTGTTCTAAAAAAATCATCTGGAGTCGGATGTTTGAAGGCCCAACGTTCAGTATAAATCCTGAAAGCTTTGTCAAATCTCTCTTTCCCTAAGACTTGTTCTCTTAGCATAACCAATCCAGCTGATGGCTTTTCATATGCTAACAAACCTAAATTTGACTCTTTCATTCCGTCAGGAGCGGTCATGATGGACTCTAATTCTGGATTTGTCAAAACAGTTGCGCCACGATGCATGTTTCGAACTCTGGATTTGTATTCGCCATTGTTAAATTCATTCGAACTTATAGTATTGATGAAAGTATTAAAGCCTTCGTCCATCCAAGCAAATAAACGCTCATTAGAACCTACAATCATAGGAAACCAAGTATGACCAAATTCGTGATCAGTTACATTCCAAAGATCCTGTCCTGTGGATTTCCAATCGCAAAATACAATTGCAGGATACTCAATTCCGCCTTCATTTCCAGCCACATTTATTGCTGTAGGATAAGGATATTCAAACCATCGTTTGGAATAATTTTCTACTGCTGCTTTGGTGTATTCTGTTGCGCGACTCCAAGCTTCCTGTCCCGAACTTTCTATAGGATATGCAGCAATTGCTAACGATTTTTTACCGCTGGGTAAATTAATTCTGGCAGCGTCTACAATAAATGCGGCAGAAGAAGCCCAAGAAACATCTCTCGCATTTTGAATTTTAAAATGCCAGTTTAATGTTGATTTATTGTTTGGCCTTGAATTAGGATTTGTTACTTCTTCGGCAGATCGAATTTGTATTGTTTTGTTGCTGTTAGAAGCTGCCTCCCATCGTTTTTGCTGTTCTTTGGTATATACTTCGTTTGAGTTTATTAATTCCCCAGAACAAACTACAATATGGTTTGAAGGCGCAGTTATAGAAACATCAAAATCTCCATATTCTAAATAAAATTCTCCTGCTCCCAAATACGGAAGAGTGTTCCAACCTTTTATATCGTCATAGACACACATTCTAGGAAACCATTGTCCCATGGTGAAGATTTTTCCGTTTTTAGTTTTCAGAACACCCATTCTATCTGAGCCATGATCAGGTGAGATGAAGGAGAATTCAATTTTCAATTTTATAATACCTCCATTTGAATTTAGTTCTTGAGGTAAATCTATTTGCATTCTAGTGTCGATGATTTCAAAAGGCACCTCTTTTTCTAAGATTTTGCCATTATTAATGGAAATAATTTTTACCGATTTTATTTTATGGCCTCCATCAAAAACTTGGCCCTTGTCACCATTTCTGCTTCCTGTTATTGGGATTACAGCTTTTCCGCGAGAACCCTTCTGAAATGAGTTTTGATCGATGTTTAACCACAAAAAGGAAATTTTGTCGGGGCTATTGTTGGTATAGGTGAGTATTTCTGAACCAATTATTTCATTGGTATTTTCGTTTAAGTTGGCAGTTAATTGATAATCTGCTCTGTTTTGCCAATATTTTGTCCCAGGTTGTCCACTTGTTGATCGTGTTTCGGATCCGTCCTTGGTATAAAAATTGGTAGCGAAGGCAGCTTGGTAGTTGTAATTTGATATTGGTTTTTCAGTTGGAAGATTTGCTTCCTTAGCATTTTGTGCCCTTGAAGAAATTCCCCAAAAGAATGCACATAACGATGCCGTTACAATAAATTGTTTATTCATGATTTGATTGATTTTGATTGATGATTTTGAAACTTTAATTGATTATATTAAAGTTGATTTTACTGTTCTGATTCCTTATCCAGTTTTTTTGTCATATTAAACCCAACGAATAAGGCGGCTCCTGCCATTGTAAAAATAGATGCTGGATACAAAGCCCCATCTTCTAAAGCTGTGTAAGTAGTTAAGATTAATGCGATAAAAACCCCCGCTCCTATTCCCATTAGTAACAGTGAAAGATTTAAAAGTATTATTTTCGAAAAAGAAGTGTTGCTTTTAGACTTTCCCATAAAAATGCTTGCATCAGCCCCCTTTTCGATTAAAGCCAAGCGTTCTCTGTTTCTGGTTGATAAAAAAAGGTATACAATACCGAAAATTGCTAAAAATAAGCTCATAGGAATTAAAATGTCTCCGTTCATGATTTTTTGTTTTAAAAATTGATGATTAGTTAATGTGTTCAAAAGCTATGACGACACTGTTTCTAGTTTGGTTACACATTTATAAAAAAAAAATATATTTTCTTTTTGTTGTAACCAAATCAACCTTCACATCGTCCTACCCTATATGGCAATTATAAACGATCAACATTATATCAATTTAATAATCGAAGGCGATTCGAATGCATTCGCTGTTTTGGTTGATCGGTATAAGAATATGGTTTTTTCTTTAGCTCTAAAAATGGTAAAGAATAGGGAAGAAGCAGAAGAAGTCGCTCAGGATACTTTTATAAAAGTTTTTAAATCAATTGCTAAGTTCAAAGGGGATTCAAAATTTTCAACTTGGGTTTACAAAGTAACGTATAATACGTGTTTGGACCGAATTAAGAAATACAATAGAGAACAAAATACTGTTCCAATAGATGATTTTTCTGAAAGTCAAATTAAAACAATGGAAACAGTTTTGGATGCTATTGATGAAAGAGAACGAAATAAAATGATTCAAGAATGTATTCAATTATTGCCAAATGAAGATGGATTTTTGCTAACTTTATATTATTTTGAAGAACAATCTATTGAAGAGATTTCGAAAGTAATGGATTGTAATACCAATAATGTTAAAGTCAAAC
Organism: Flavobacterium rarum (SeqCode); assembly: GCF_965234445.1. Lineage (GTDB taxonomy): Bacteria > Bacteroidota > Bacteroidia > Flavobacteriales > Flavobacteriaceae > Flavobacterium > Flavobacterium rarum. Next base: position 125,507 of record NZ_OZ248506.1, read on the forward strand.
TTTTTAGAAGCCGAAAAAAATTAGCTTCAATTTTAGAAAGACATTTAGAACCCGAAATACTGGATTATTATGCAAGTGAACGAAAATAAAGAACTAGAAAAATTAGCAGACAAAATGATGAGAGAAACTGCTCTGGATTCGCCATCTTTTGATTTTACTTCAAAAGTAATGTCGCAAGTTTTGGCAACAAAATCGAGTAGAGTAACTACATACAAGCCTTTGATTTCAACAACCACTTTTGTAACACTATTTGGATTGATTTTTGTTTTTTGCGCCTATCTTTTTATGTATGGAGAAGGACAAAACGAAAGTTTGTTCACTACAATTCAGTATAGAAACTTATTCAATAATAGGTTGTTATCCGGATTTTCAATTTCAAGAATTACCGTTTACGCCGTAGTGGTTTCAATAGTAATGTTTTATATTCAAATCCCTTTTTTGAAGAATCATTTTGAAAAGCGATTTGAAGTGTAATATTTAAATTTTAAAAAAAAACAAAACCTTTATCAATGTTAATTGTTATCGGTTTTTTTAACGTAAATATTTACAGTAATTATTTCAATAAATGATCTTAATTTGATGGATTAAATGAAAAACCAACGCTAAAAAACAATCGAACTTTGTCGATATTATTAATCCAGGAAGTGTCAAAATGAATAGGGCCTAAAATCGATTGATACGAAATTGCCGCTCCTCCTGACATTAGAAAACTGGTTTCATTGTTTAAATCCCAATTTCCTTTTGGATAGAAAGCGTCGCCAATATAGTTGTTGAAATTGGCAAAGCCAACTGAGGCAATATTAAAATGAGGTGTCAAGTATATTTTTCCCATTGGATTAATTTGTGCTCCAAGCCGAACTCCCATAAATTGTGTTGCATTGAGTTCGTCTTCATTTAACCCTGGAAAAGTAAAGCGATTACTTCCAGAGCTTGGTATGATGCCGCCTAGAAAATATTTTGCTGCATAACCGTAATCCGAAAATGAGATTTGATTGGTTTTGAGTTTGTCTTCAAATATAAATTTAGCATCAAATCCTATTATGTAGGTGATTTTCTTTTTAAGTTGAAATCTTTTTTCGAATGTAAAACCTAATTTGGTGTAGCCATTTGTAGGCCCAGAATAATCTGTTGCATTCACATCCGTAAAATTAACATTCACATCGCTTAGGATCGAACGGTTGAGGTTTGCTTTTATTATCGTTCCATTTGTAGCAAAAAAAACCTTGTTCATATCATTATATGAATAATGTGTGCTCACTTCCGCATTTTCAAAATTATAATTATTGAGAGAAAGTACATTAGGGTTTAAATTGGGATCGTTTTTGGGTTTTAATTCCGTATAGCTATAGTTTAGACCAAATCCAGTATAGCTTTTAAGAGAGTTTAAATTTCGATTTGCCTCATTGTTGAATTCGAAAGTATTGTATAACATATTGTCTGCAGATTTACCATTAATGAAAATTTCCTGTTTCAAGAATGCTCCATAGAGTTCAGATCCCCACCACCAATCTTTATTTTTCCCAAAATTTTTCTGAAAATCTATTCGGGCTTTTGGCTGTTCTGCAATATCTGCCGTAAGGATAAGTCGGGAAGATTGGGCAAGAACGTTTCTGGCTGTGTAGTTAAGGATTAAGCCTACACCTCTATAGGTGTCATAATGAAGAGAAGTATTGACTTGGTTTTTTTCATATTCAAAACCGTTTAAAATGAGTCCTAGTTTGTCTCCGTCTTTTAAAAAATAGCTGTAGGTGATTTGGGTAAAAAGATTCGTTCCCATGGCTCTATTAATACCTTCTATTAAATCTCTTGTGGTGCATTTTGTATGTGTTTTGATATTTGTTCTGGCAATAACAAGAGGGATGTTTTCAATACTGATATTTTTATAGACAATAGTGTCGATGATAATTTCGTTGGAGACTTTGGGCAGTTCATGTGTTCGTTGTTTGTAACCTTTTAATTTTTCAGACAATGCTGCTAATACATTTAAATTAAGATTGGTAGCAATTTTACCGTCCTTGTAAATTTCGTTGCTTTTTGCAAAATCAGCTGTAGAAAATCGTAAGTTTGGCATGTGATCAACCAAGATGTTACATAGTTTTCGGTTCTCAGGATCTTTGATGTTACTTGGAAACATGCTGGTTTGTAACAAAACGGTTATGAAGCTATTGAGTTTGTCTTTAGGCTCCATTCCTCCGCCAACATCGCTACCGATTATAATATCAGCTCCCATTTGTTTGGCAATATCTGTTGGAAAATTATTCATAACACCTCCATCTACCAAGATTGTTTCATCATAAGGCATGGGTTTAAAAACCGCAGGTAAAGACATACTCGCTCTCATTGCGTAAGATAGGCTACCTTTGCTTAAAACAATTTCTTTACCATAAACCAAATCTGTTGCCATTGCTCTAAAAGGGATTGATAGGTTGTCAAAATCTTTAACATTGTATACCGGAAAAGTCAATTCTGAAAAATATTCTCTTAAATTTTGATCGTTTAATATGGAGCTTACACTATTTGGTTTTCCGTCTTTAATTCCTATTCCAACCAAATATCTTTGGAATTCACTTTTTTCTTCAACGCTTACGTTTTTCAATGAAAGTCCACCTCCAAGTAGTTTGTCCCAATCAATACTTTTGGTTATTTTTTCGATACTGTCTCCAGAATATCCCATGGCATAAAAACCTCCAATTACGCTTCCCATACTGTTCCCAATAATGAGATCTGGAACAATATGCAAAGAATCCAGTGCTTGTAAAAGTGGAATATGCGCAACTCCTTTGGCGCCACCACCACTTAACACCAGAACAACTTTCGGTTTTTTTTCTTGAGCAAAAATAAACTTAGGGACTGATAAAAATAAAATAATCAGAAATAGGTAGAGGTTGTTTTTCAATGTATTAAAGCTTTAAGTTTGGACTAAAGTTTTTTGAATAGTGTAAAATAATTGCAATTTACTGATTTTGAGTAATTTTTCCTTGTTATTGAAAAGTTTTTATAATAGGTTAGCAAGAAAGATTCAAAAATTAAAATTACATTTTTTTAGTTAATAATAACTTTGGTTTTGAGTTTCTTGAAGAAATGTTATGGTTAAAACATAATCATTGACCATTAAAACTTTTATTTTTGTACATATAAGACAAAAGAAGAGGAATATGAGAGCATATAAGTTTTTCTTTTTGGATCTTAAAAAATATTCCTAATTTCCAAAGAGGATAATGAAAATTGCTATAGTATCTAATTATTTTAATATTAATTCTATTTTTTGCTTTCAAAAACATATTGCAAATCTAAAGGTAAAGAATTTTTAATTTCTCTTTTTTCAAAATATAACGCTCGCAAAGGCATTAAAAATAGACTCTAAACTTTTCAACTTTTCGTTTCGGTGTTACAAAATAAAGCTTAACCTTAATAACATAGGACATGAGTTCTTGCTTTTATTGAATAGTATCATCTAAGTTCAGATTTTACTGCAAAAAAAAACATTTTTTTTCTAAATTTATTATAAAAAAAACCGTAGCCCAGCTATGCTTAATTTTACTTTTTCTAATAATGAAAAAAATCTCTGTTTTACAGTAAATTTAAAACTTAAATGGTATAAATCAGTTTTGCAACTAACTCTAATGTGGAATTTGGGTTTAACTATCTTTTGTTTTTGATTTTATAATTTAATGCTTTTTTGCATTAGACTTGTTAACAGTTTAAATAGGTATTGTGAATATTAAATCAATACTTTTGTTATTTAAAAAACTGTAAAGAGCGAGTGATTAATGAAAAAAAGAATAAAAAAATTAGAACTTAAAATAATTAGTCTTTTTAGTCAAGGCTTGTCTTCCAAGAAAATAGCCCAAAGCATTATTTTTTCTGGATTATTCACTGTAATACCAATTCTTGGTATAAGTACTTTTTTTATAACATTTATATCCATCAAAAAAAAATTGAATTTACCTATAATGATTGCATTTAGTTATGTAATTTGGCCTGTTCAGATTTTTTTAATCATACCTTTTATTCGATTGGGAGAAATTATATTTTCAATTCCTCCAACACATCATTCAATTGAAGAAATTATTGAAATGTCACAAAATGGCTTTTTCAAAATGGTGACTAAACTGTCTTTAGAATTATTGTATGCCCTTGGTGCTTGGTTTTTGGTAGCAGTTCCTGTTGCTTTAGGGATTTATGGAGTTACAATGATTATTTTAAAAATAGTTTCTAAAAAAGAAAGTATTTTGTAGTTTTTGATAAAAAATATTTTGAAAACAAAAAACCCTCACATTTCTGTAAGGGTTTAAATCTAAAAATCATAAATCGCTAATAAGCAATCTAAAATCTTCTAGTATCTGTAGTATTCTGGTTTAAAAGGGCCTTCAACTTCAACGCCAATGTAAGCTGCTTGATCGTCACGTAAAGTTTCCAATTCAACACCTAATTTTGCAAGGTGCAAGAAAGCTACTTTTTCATCCAAGTGTTTTGGTAACATGTACACGTCATTGTTGTATGCCGCGCTGTTTTTCCACAATTCGATTTGAGCTAGAGTTTGGTTTGTAAAGGAGTTACTCATTACAAAACTTGGGTGACCTGTAGCGCAACCTAAGTTTACCAAACGACCTTCAGCCAAGATAAGAATGTCTTTTCCAGCGATAGTATATTTATCAACTTGTGGTTTGATTTCGATTTTTGATGCACCGTGGTTAGAGTTTAACCAAGCCATATCAATTTCGTTGTCAAAGTGTCCGATGTTACAAACAATAGTTTTATCTTTCATTTGTTCAAAGTGGCTTCCAAGAACGATATCTTTATTTCCAGTAGTTGTAATGATGATATCAGCATTGGCAACAACTGTGTTTAATTTTTTAACTTCAAAACCGTCCATTGCAGCTTGTAAAGCACAAATTGGGTCGATCTCAGTAACGGTTACAATAGATCCAGCACCTCTAAAAGAAGCAGCAGTTCCTTTTCCAACGTCACCATATCCACAAACGATTACTCTTTTTCCAGCCAACATAATATCAGTAGCACGACGAACCGCATCAACTGCCGATTCTTTACAACCGTATTTGTTGTCAAATTTCGATTTAGTAACCGAGTCATTTACATTGATAGCAGGCATTGGTAATGTTCCCGCTTTTACTCTTTCGTACAATCTGTGAACTCCAGTTGTAGTTTCTTCAGACAATCCTTTGATACCAGCAACCAATTCCGGGTAACGGTCAATAACCATATTTGTTAAATCTCCACCGTCATCAAGAATCATATTCAATGGTTTTCTGTCTTCACCAAAGAATAATGTTTGCTCAATACACCAGTCAAAATCTACTTCGTTCAACCCTTTCCAAGCATAAACCTGAATTCCAGCAGCGGCAATTGCAGCAGCAGCTTGATCTTGAGTTGAAAAAATGTTACAAGAACTCCAAGTCACTTCCGCACCAAGAGCAATTAATGTTTCAATCAAAACAGCAGTTTGAATCGTCATGTGCAAACATCCTGCAATACGAGCACCAGCAAGAGGTTGTTCGTCTTTGTATTCTGCACGAAGTGCCATTAAACCTGGCATTTCAGCTTCAGCTAGTTCAATTTCTTTTCTTCCCCAGGCAGCTAGAGAAATGTCTTTTACTTTGAAAGCCACAAAAGGCATAGTCGTTGTACTCATTTATAGTATATTTGTAAATGTAAATTTTTTGCAAATTTAGGCAATAAGTTTAGAAATAAACTAATTTATACGAGATTTATGAATTGTTTAATGTCTTAATCTTTTGAACATTAGATAAATAATTTAAATAGCATCCTCAGCATAGTCGAAGGGAGGAGCTAATCCCGCTATCTGCTATATCTTTTTCCGTGCAAAAAAGCACAAAAAAAGGATGCCGCTACTATCGGGGCTAAAATTACAACCACCACATCATGCCGTTATACAAAGCAATAACACTAAATCCATCAACTCAAATTCTAGTTTGGGAAATTACCGAATCATTTCAGGAGCTTTCTTCAGAAGTAGTTCTTAACGAAAGTAATACTGTCCGATTAAATGGAATGAAATCTGAAATGCACCAACGCGCTTTTTTAAGTGTTCGTAAATTGTTTCAAGAAGCGGGTTACACTGATTTTGATTTGTTTTATGACAAATTTGGAAAACCGCATTTGTACGATGGAAAACACATTTCGATTACACATTCGCATCAATTTTCGGCCCTAATTTTAAGTGATGAAGTGGTTGGAATTGATATCGAATTGCAACGAGAAAAAATCATTCGCATTGCCGATAAATTTGTAAGCGAAAAAGAATTAAGTCATTTGCAAAAATTGGATAATCAAGATTACATAAAAAAACTAACTGTAATTTGGGGCGTCAAAGAAGCTATCTTTAAAATTCGAAACGAAAAAGGAATCAGTTTCAAAGATCATATTTTTGAAAGCGAATTTAATTTGATTGACCAAAAAACCAAGGCGCAGTTACGATTCGAAAATCAAATCGAAACTTTTGATATTCATTTTGAAGAAATTGAATTACAGGATAGTCAACAAAGTTATGTTTTGGTTTATGCATTAAACGGGTAGTTGTTCTGTCTTTTAAGGAATAGATTCCGTTTTTAAAAAATGATTATATTTGTAAAAACAATTGTTATGGAAGCTTTAGACAAAAAACCAGTTTTTAAATCTGCCGACGAAATAATTCGCTTAATGTTGGAAAGTAAAAAACAATCGAAAATTGAAACTCAGGAACGCTATAATACACCTGAATTTCAAGAGATTTTACGAAAATTGCGTGAGATGAAAAAAGTGAAAAAATGAGTTATCCTTTTTTCTTTGATGGTGGAGCGAATAATATTTATGCATTCGAAACTGATTTAGGAATTTCTTACGAAGTAAAATTTCGTCCAACCAATTATTTATTGGGTGACGAAACGACTCCTTTTGCAGATTTTATTTTTGAATTTATAATAGAAGTTGCTTATAATCCGTTGGGCAATAATCCACCATTGGACAAATTGGTTTCTGGCACCATTGCAGATATTATCAAAGATTTTTATTTCAAAAAAGACCAATCCATTTGTATTTACATCTGCGACTCATCAGATGGGAAACAAGAATTAAGAAGACGAAAATTTGACGATTGGTTTTACGCGCACGATCAGTATGGTCTTATTAAAATGGATGAACATATTAGAGATTCGAAAGGAAATTCATATCCAATTTCCTTAATTATTCAAAGAGATAATCCTTATTTCATTGAGATTATTGATGGTTTTAGAAAAATCGCAATGCATTATAATACTGATAAATAATGTCATTAATAAAGTTCTTATAAATACTAATGACAAACATATACAACAACATTCTACAAGCAAAAGTCGAAAACCGAAAATTACTAGCCATTCTCCTCGATCCCGATAAAATCGATTTGAATAACATCGAAATTTTATTCGACAAAATTAATCAATCACCAGCAACCCATATTTTCATTGGCGGAAGTCATGTACAAAATAATATTCTGGATGAATTAATTATTAGATTAAAACAACACCCGCTTTTAGGGGGGCAGGAGGGCTTACCAATTGTTCTTTTTCCTGGAAATCCATCTCAAATTTCAGCTAAAGCCGATGCGATTTTGTTTCTATCTTTACTATCAGGCCGAAATCCAGATTATTTGATAGAACATCAAGTAGTTGCAGCTCCGATTTTAAAGAAAACCCAACTCGAAATTATTTCGACAGCTTATATATTAATTGAAAGTGGCAATGAAACTGCGGTCGCTAGAGTGAGTAATACCAAACCATTAGATAGAAACAATAGTGATTATGTGATACATACGGCACAAGCAGGAGAAATGCTGGGACATAAACTTATTTATCTAGAAGCTGGAAGCGGAGCCAAACTAGCTATACCTTTAGATCTGATAAAAAAAGTATCAGATAATATCGAAATTCCACTAATTGTTGGTGGCGGTATTATAGATTTGCAAGGTATTAAAAATGCCTACGAAGCTGGTGCAGATCTTGTTGTCATAGGAACCGCTTTTGAAAATGATCACAATTTTTTTGAACATCGAGCGCAATCTAAATTCTAAAATCGTTAATCAACAACCTAAAATCAAATGTTCGACTATTTTTTTGCACAATATAAAGGATATCCAATTCATGAAGTTTACTTGGAACTTATAGCCGTTTTTTTTGGGCTATGGAGTGTTTGGTGTGCCAAAAAAGATAATATTTGGGTTTTTCCAACAGGATTAATAAGTACTTCAATATATGCTTATTTGCTCTGGAAATGGAGTTTATTGGGAGATTCGATGATAAATGTATATTATTTCATCATGAGTATTTACGGATGGTACCATTGGACACGTAAAAAAGAAGGTGTAGATGAATTTCCAATTTCAGTCATGACAAATAAAGAAAAAGTTACGACTTTAGTTATTTTTATATTAACCATCATTTTTGTAATTTTAGTGTATCTTTATTTTAATAAATTTACAAACTGGTATTCGTATTTGGATACCTTTTTGACTGCTGTCTTTTTTGTTGGAATGTGGTTAATGGCCAAAAGAAAAATTGAAAATTGGATTTTCTGGATAATAGGAGATTTACTTTCAATACCGCTTTATTTTGCAAAAGGATATACCTTTACGAGTTTTCAATATATAATATTTACAATTATTGCCGTTTATGGCTATTTAGAATGGAAGAAAACCTTGAGCAGCTCACTAAAACTGGAGCAACACCAATAATAAAAATCGCCATTTTTGGACCAGAATCTACTGGTAAAACTACTTTGGCTACACAACTCGCCGATTATTTCAAAACGGTATGGGTTCCCGAATTCGCACGTGATTATTTGCAAGAAAAATTAGATAGTGGTCGCGGTATTTGTGATATCGATGATATGATGCCTATTGCTTATGGTCAAACAAAATTAGAAAACGATAGCTCATTAATAGCCAATAAATATCTTTTTTGCGATACCAATCTGTTGGTTACAAAGGTGTTTTCTGTGTTGTATTATGATTTTTGTGATTCATTATTAGACAAAGCGGCTCGTGCGCATCAATACGATTTGTTTTTCCTGACAGATATTGATGTTCCTTGGGAAGATGATGGTTTGCGTGACAGCCCAGAAGGGAGAGAGTCTGTTTTTGAGATTTTTAAACAATCGTTGGTAGAAAATAAAAAGCCTTTTATAACAATATCTGGAGATAAAGAAACACGCCTTAATAAAGCAATTGCAATTGTTGAAGATTTAACAATGGCCTTGCAAATGGGGTTTTCTTCTACAGATTTTTTGCAAATTTATGAGCATGATATTCCATTAAAAAAATTAAAAGAACAACTTAGAATTTATGAAGAGGGTGTCCCGAAAAGTATTTTGGTCAATGCAGCAATTTTGAATCATGGAATACTACAGCTGTCTAAAGTAGATTTAGAACAAAAAGTATCTTATTTTGATGCGAATAAATCAAAATTTAAATTAGAAAAATTTGTTCCAGCATCCGGAGCAGCTTCTAGAATGTTTAAATTTTTGAGCTCCTTTTTGAATGATTTTGATTTCGAAAATGAAAGCATTAATGCTTATATTAATAGAAAAAAAGATACTGAATTATCTCTTTTTATTATTGGGTTGGATAGATTTCCTTTTTTTGAAGCAGTATCTTCAAAGTTGAAAGAAGTATATCCAGATTTTGATACTTTAGACAGAAATCTTAAAAATTATTATTTTATAAAGTTATTATTGTCGCCCGATTATTTTGATTTTACCAATAAACCAAAAGCAGTAATTCCATTTCATAAATACCCAGCCAATATAGTAACTCCTATTGAAGAACATTTACATGAATGTGCTTTTTATGCGGCCTCAAATAATAAATCGAATCTACACTTTACTGTTACTGAAAACCATCAAGCGCAATTTGAAAATATCGTTTTAACAGAAAAAAGTAAGATTGAGGAAAAATCAAATTCGATTATTGCCATAAGTTATTCGTATCAAAATAAACAGACAGATACTATTGCAGTAGATTTAGAAAATAAGCCATTTAGAAATGAAAATGGGCATTTGGTTTTTAGACCTGGAGGACATGGCGCTTTAATAGAAAATCTAAATAATCTGGATTCAGATATTGTTTTTATTAAAAATATAGATAATGTAATTCAAAATAAAATTAAGCGAAACTCTTTTTATAAAAAAGCTTTAGGAGGTATTTTAATTGAGATTCAGCAACAACTTTTCGAGTATTTAGCAGCATTGGATAATCCGGACTTTGATTCAAAAAAGATGGATGAGATTTTGGTTTTTCTTAAAGTGAAATTAAATATAGAAATGACAGCGGATTTTAACAAATTCAAATTTGAAAACCAAGTGATCAAACTAAAAGAAACTATGAACAAACCGTTAAGAGTTTGTGGAATGGTTAAAAATGAAGGTGAGCCAGGTGGTGGGCCATTTTGGGTAAAAGATAGTAATGGAAATGTTACGCTGCAAATTGTTGAAACGTCTCAAGTTGATTTAACAAACAAAAAACAGTTGAAAATTTTAGGTAGTTCGACTCATTTTAATCCTGTAGATTTGGTGTGTGGAATTAAAAACTATAAAAATGATAAATTTGATTTGAAACAGTTTGTTGACCCCAATAGCGGTTTTATCGTTCATAAAAATCACACAGGAATTGATTTAAAAGGATATGAATTACCCGGTTTATGGAATGGGGCTATGGCCAATTGGTTAACTGTTTTCGTTGAGGTGCCGTTGTTTACTTTCAATCCCGTAAAAACGGTAAATGATTTGTTAAAACAAGCGCATCAACCTCTATAAAATGGATATTCATACAATTCTTTCAGAGGTAAAATACAAAGCGGTAAGAAGTAGTGGTGCTGGCGGGCAAAACGTGAATAAGGTTTCGTCTAAGGTAGTACTGGCTTTTGATTTGTCTAATTCTCAGGGTTTTTCCGATGAAGAAAAACAGTTGTTAAAAACCAATTTACAAAACAGATTAACCACAGATTTAGTCTTAATCTTGAATTGCGATGAAGATAGAAGCCAGCTTAAAAACAAAGAAATTGTCACCAAACGGTTTTTGGATATACTAAAAAAAGGATTGTTCGTTCCTAAGGAACGTAAGCCAACAAAAATTCCAAAATCGGTGATTCGAAAAAGAATAAAGGATAAAAAAAATATTTCGGAGGTGAAACGTAATCGAAGAAAACCAGATTTTTAGAATTAAGATGTAAGTATTAAGACGGGAGTAATAAGTATTAAGTCGTGAGCTTAAAATGGTAAGAATCAACTGTTTTTTAATTTTGCTAAATAAGCTACACAATACGCATTATTAGTCTTAAAAAAATCTTAATACTTAATACTCCCATCTTAATACTTTTTAGCTACCTTTGCCCCGTCTCAAAGGGGTGCTCCAAATAACGAGCTGAGATCATACCCAAAGAACCTGGGCGGGTAATGCTGCCAAGGGAAAAAACGACAAAAAAATAGCGTGCACACTATCTATTGTCGTAGAACAATCATTTATTAATTTAAAACAAAAAGAATAATTCCCCCTTTTATTCGTAATCTTTTTACGGATGAAAAATTTATTTTGCCTTAAGGCTGCCTATGTGAAAACGATTCAATTCTCCAATCGTTTTCTTTTCTCTATTTTCTTTTCTCTATTTTCTTTTTTGTCTTTCTCACAAGTAAAAGATACTACAAAAGTCAATCAACTGGATGAAGTATTGGTTTCGGCCATACGTGTCACTACAAAAACACCTGTAACGTTCAGTAATTTGAACAAAAAAGACATTAAAACACGAAATCTAGGTCAGGATATTCCAATTTTGATGAATTATTTGCCTTCTGTGGTAACAACTTCTGATGCTGGAAACGGTCTAGGGTATACAGGTATTCGGGTACGTGGAAGCGATGCTACTCGTGTAAACGTAACTATAAACGGAATTCCGTATAATGATTCCGAAAGCCAAGGGACGTATTGGGTAAATATGCCCGATTTCGCTTCGTCTGTAGAAAGTTTGCAATTACAGCGCGGTGTGGGAACATCAACCAATGGCGCTGCGGCTTTTGGTGCGAGTTTGAATATGTTAACCGATTCGTATTCAGACAAAGCTTCGGGTGAAATTTCCAGTTCTGCTGGAAGTTTTAATACATTAAAAAATACTGTAAAATTCAGCACAGGATTGATGAATGATCATTTTGAAATTGCAGGCCGTTTGTCTGCATTACAATCGGATGGATATGTAGATCGTGCGAGTTCTGATTTGAAATCGTATTTTCTGCAAGGGACTTATGTGGGGAAAACAACCTTAATCAAAGCACTGACTTTTGGCGGAACCGAAAAAACATATCAATCCTGGTTTGGTGTCGATGCAAAAACATTAGAAGAGGATAGAACGTACAATATAGCTGGTAAATTTACGGATGAGTTTGGAAATACTCGTTATTATGACAATCAAACCGATAATTACCAACAGGATCATTACCAATTGCATTGGAATGAAAGAATTTCCGAAAATTGGAGTACAAACCTTGCTTTTCATTATACCAAAGGAAAAGGATATTATGAAGAATATAAAGAGGATCAAGATTTTACTGATTATGGTTTAGCGCCTATTGTTGCTGCGCCAAGTGTAAATACTACAGATTTAATACGTCAAAAATGGTTGGATAATGATTTTTACGGAACTACTTTCTCTGCTAATTATAAAGAAGACAAGTGGGATATTATTTTAGGTGGTGGTTGGAACAAATATGAAGGCGACCATTTTGGGAAAGTGATTTGGTCAAGATTTGCTTCGCAAACGGAGTTAGGAGATCATTATTATGATGATTTTGCAACCAAAACAGATGGAAATGTTTTTGCAAAAGCCAATTATCAGGTTACCGAGAAATGGAGTTTGTTTGGGGATTTGCAATTACGAAACGTTAACTATAAAGCCAATTCTTCTGAAACTGGTTTAATAAATGACAACTTTAACTTTTTTAATCCAAAAGCGGGTGTAACGTTTACGGTTGATGAAATCAACAGTTTGTACTTTTCTTATGCAAGAGCCAATAGAGAACCCAACAGAACCGATTACGAAAATGGAAGTCCAAAACCCGAAAAACTAAATGATTTTGAATTGGGATGGCGTTATCTTTCGGATAAAATTAAGTTGAATGCCAATGCATATTATATGAAATACCAAGACCAATTGATTTTGACAGGAGAGCTGAATGATGTGGGTGCGCCAATACGTTCCAATAGCGGAGATAGTTATAGAGTCGGAGTGGAGCTGGATGCTACTTTCCAGCTTTCGGAAAAATGGGTTTTGCAACCTAATGTAACGTTGAGTCAGAATAAGAACAAAGATTTCTATTTTAAAAGAGATGGAGTTTTGCAAAATTTAGGAGATACGAATATTGCGTATTCACCAGACGTAGTTGCCGGAAATCGATTGGGATTTACACCTGTTAAAGAATTTCAAATAGCATTGTATTCTAAATTTGTTGGCCAACAATATATGGCCAATATTGATTCAGATGGATCAAAATTAGAAAGTTATTTTGTGAATGATTTGAATATCTCGTATGAGTTCAAACCAAAAACTATTTTCAAATCAATTTTGGTTTCGGCTTTGGTGAATAATATTTTTAATTTAAAGTATGAAAGTAATGGCTATTTTTATACGTATGATGATGACTACAGCAATCCACCAGCGGTAACAACAATTGAAGGGGCGGGCTATTACCCCCAAGCTGGAATTAATTTCTTGGTAGGATTGAGTTTGAAGTTTTAGGTTATTTTGATTCATTTTATAAAAAAAAATCCTGAGAGTTTTATGAACTTTCAGGATTTTCTAGTTTATGTTGATGTTGTAGGTCAAGCGTGAAGGATAGGAATTAGCTACCGAAGTAGCATGGATAGCCTGACAGCATAAAGTGAAGTGGCCGAATAAGCGGTGTCTGGATTGGGCCAATTTACTTTTTGGTGGCACGCCCTAATCAACTTAATTCAACTGAATAGGAAACTTTTAATTGTAAATTCGAATAACGTCTCCTCTTACTTCCACTCGATATTGTTTCAAAGGGTAAGGCATCCCGCCTTGACCAGTAAATAAGTTGTATTCTTTTTTGTCGCATGCGCAAAGGGCATTGACTCCTTTGATAGTCATTGTAGAACAATCGTTTAGGTCTTGATTGGGACATGCGGCATCAAAAGCATTATAACTATTTCCATTTGTGTTGAAAATTATTAAACCTCTTACTCCTGCATTAGGATAATAGACAGAATTGCTTACGTATTTTAAAGTAGAATAAGTAGGTAGGTTTAAGTTGATGTCAACAGAAAAACTGTAGTTGGGCAAGTAAGGGTTTTTGTTTGAGTTTTCGCTATTGCTACATCCCAAGAAAAATAGGGCAGCAATAGCTAAAAATAGGTATTTTTTCATGGCTAAAAATTAAGTCTATTCTATTAGTGAAACAAATTTAAATTATTTAACTTTGAAATTGTTATGATTAACATATAATTGTAGACTAAAACAAAAATATACTATCTTTGTGGAAAGAAATCCCGTCCTGATGGGATTTTTTCTATTTATATAAATGATGAAATTATGAGCGCAATATCTTATTACACAGCGGAAGGATTAAAAAAGTTAAGAGACGAATTGGATTATTTAAAAAGCGTGATGCGCCCAAAGGCATCTGCAGATATAGCTGAGGCAAGAGATAAAGGAGATTTGTCTGAAAATGCAGAATATGATGCGGCCAAAGAAGCACAAGGAATGTTGGAGATGCGAATTGCCAAGTTGGAAGAAGTACACTCAAACGCAAGATTAATTGACGAAACACATTTGGATCTTTCAAAAGTGTTGGTGCTATCAATTGTAAAAATCAAAAACCAATCAAACGGTATGGAGATGAAATATACTCTTGTTGCCGAAAGTGAAGCCGATTTGAAAACGGGTAAAATATCAGTTACATCACCAATTGGAAAAGGATTATTGGGTAAAAAAGTAGGCGAAGTTGCCGAAATCACAGTGCCTAACGGTATCTTGAAGTTTGAGATTTTGGAGATTTCAAGAGAATAATATTTAGTGTTCAGTGTTCAGTTTTTAGTGATTAGAGGAAAGCTTTTAAGTTCTAAATTTTAATTTTTTTGTCTTTAATCTTTTTTCTATACTCTATTTTCTTTTTTCTAACCTCTAATCTCTAACTTTAAAATGGGTTCTATTTTTAAAAAAATAATTGACGGAGAAATTCCTTGTTACAAAGTAGCAGAGGATGACAATTTTTTGGCTTTTTTAGATGTAAATCCAAATGCAAAAGGGCATACGCTTTGTATTCCGAAGCAAGAAATTGACAAAATTTTTGATATCGAAGATGATTTGTATCTAGGTTTGATGGCTTTCTCCAAGAGAGTGGCTATTGCTCTGGAAAAAACCGTTCCCTGCAAAAGAATCGGAATGGCAGTGATAGGTCTTGAAGTACCTCACGCACACGTTCACCTGATTCCTTTGAATGAAATGGGAGAAATGACATTCAAACACAAAGTAAGTATGTCAAAAGAAGAATTTGAAATTTTGGCCAAAAGTATACAAAGTAATTTGTAGAAATATAAAATAATGAACACGGATTTTTTAAAGATTAATTTAAAAGGTTCGTGTTTTTTTATGTCTTTAAATTAATTGTTATGAAGTTGTTTTTTCTATTGTTTTCAGTCTTAAGTTTTGGTCAAACTAAAGAAATTTATTCTTTGGTAGATACTAAAATGGATAAAATTCCAAACGATTTAAGTAGCTCGACTTCTGGAATTGCCGAATACATCAAATCCAATTTTAAATCAGAAAATGATAAAGTAAGAGCGTCTTTTTATTGGACGGCATCAAACATAAGATACGATATTGAAAATCTGGAGTCAATTGATTTTAATGAAATCGCTCAAGACAAAATTAAAAACACAGTACTTAGTAAAAAAGGAGTTTGTATTCATTATGCCGAAGTGTTTAACGATATTGTAAAAAAATCGGGCTTGAAATCTTATATTATCGTAGGATATACCAAGCAATTTGGCAAAGTAAACGTTCTTTCGCATGCCTGGTGCGCTGTTGAAATTGACAAAACCTGGTGGCTTTTTGATCCTACTTGGGGCTCTGGTTATGTTGATAAAAAGAAATTTGTCAAAAAAATGAATAATGTTCATTATAAAGTAGCTCCAAGTCAATTTATAGCAACACATATGCCATTTGATTATTTATGGCAGTTTTTGAATTACCCAGTAACCAATCAAGAGTTTGTTGAAGGTAAAGCTCAACTTGCAAAAACAAAAACCAAATTTGATTATGCGATACATATTGAAGAATACAATCGCTTGTCTGATTTGGACAAAGCAAAAACATCTTTAGATAGAATCAATAAAAATGGAGTCATTAACCAATTGATTCAGGAAATGTCAATCTTAAAGAAAAACGAAGTAGAATCCCTTCAGAACAATGAAGCGATGGATAGATATCAAGCAATTTCGGATGATTATAATCAAGCCATATCTCTTTATAATGATTTTATTTATTATCGTAATAATAAGTTCAAGCCAACATTAACAGACGATACTATTAAGTCTATGATAGAAACACCCAAACAAAAAATTATAGATTGCCAAAATAGAATTTATACAATTGGAAAGTATAATGACAATAATAGGGCAAGTGTGAAATCTTTAAAAAACTCAATTATAGATATTCTGAAACAAATTGAAATACACGAAAAATTTGTAAATGACTATATAAGTAAAAGTAAATCGGGCAGAAAAGCAATGTTCTCTACTGTTACTTTTTTTGGAGTTCCTATCAGATAAAAGTTTTTTATGATTTCTTAAAAGATAACTGCATCGTAGTTCCTTTGCCAATTTCAGAATGCAGTACTTTGATGCTTCCTTTATGGTATTCTTCTACAATTCGTTTGGTTAAGGAAAGTCCCAGACCCCAGCCTCTTTTTTTAGTAGTGTATCCTGTTTCAAAAATGCGATGAAAATCTTTTTTAGGAATACCACTTCCAGAATCGGTTACGTTAATTTTTATAAAATTACCTTCCTCTTCTATTTTTAGATCTAATTTTCCACGTCCTTTCATTGCATCAATAGCATTTTTCATTAAGTTTTCGATACTCCAACTATGCAATGATGGATTAAGTGACACATTTAGTGTTTTTTGAGGTGCTTTAAAAGTAAATTCTATTTGGTTTGAAAAACGAGAAATCAAATAATCATAGGACAGTTTGGTTTCTTCAATAATATCGCGATTTTCTAATTTTGGTTCTGATCCAATTTTTGAAAACCGATCGGTAATAGTTTGCAAACGTTCAATGTCTTTCTCGATTTCTATTGTTGTGGATTCATCAACGTTGTCTAGTTTCAATATTTCTAACCAACCAATCAAGGAAGAAAGCGGAGTGCCAATTTGGTGTGCTGTTTCTTTCGCCATTCCAGCCCAAAGTTTGTTTTGGGTCGCCATTTTGTTACTCCGGTAAAAATTATAAATTAATATGGCAAAAAGTACAATAATCAATGATAAAGCAATCGGATAATATTTGAGTTTGTCAATTAATGACGAATCACCATAATATAATTCTTGAAATTTACCAGGGGCGTAAATTATTTTTATAGGTTTATTTTCGCTCTTTAATTCAATTAAATATTCGGTAGTTGCTTTTTTGTTTTTTATGATGTTCTCGTCAATATTTACGGTACTTATGATGCTGTCATTTTCAATTAAAACAACAGGAATAGTAGTGTTGTTGTTGAAAATTTGAAGTGGCAAGTCGACTTCAGTATTTTCGCCAGCATTGATTAGCGTTTTTTCTGCAGTTGCCCAAAGCTCCATTTTCAATCGTTCTTCGTTTTTGAATATTTGAAAAAAAGTATAAGTATTCCAAAGAATAATGGAGATAATTAAAAAGGAAATAAATATAATTATCCAACGAATAGGATTACTGCTTTGAGAAAAATTCATAAAATCGGATTAGAGCTATAAATATAACGAAATATTGGAAGTTTGATTGTGTTGAGCCAATTTTCGTTTTTTTTTGTAAAGTACTTTTGTTGTAGTTGGAATCTTTTTTGCAAGTTCTGAAACAAATGTTCTCCTAATTTAATTTTGTATTAAATGATTAACTTAACCCGTTGGGTGAAATTCAAATAAAATAAAAATTTAACCACATAGAATCATAGATTAATGCTAAATAGGCAAAAGAATAAATAGAAATAGTACTATTTCACACATAGAATAGCTATGTGAATAGTAAAACGTCTATTTTTTTCTTTTAAAAACTATAAATTCTATGTTTCTATGTGGTGAAAAATAATTTCACCCAACGGGTTAACTTACTCCTATTTTACTATTTTTGTCCAAATAAAAAACAATATGATTACTATTGATCCAAAAAGTATAGATACTGTAAAACTTCAAGGGTATTTGCAAAGTTCTGTTGGTCCTAGACCGATAGCTTTTGCTAGTACTGTGGATGAAAAAGGAAGGCCAAATCTGTCTCCTTTTAGTTTTTTTAATGTGTTTAGCGCCAATCCACCTGTGCTTATTTTTTCGCCAGCTAGGCGGGTTCGGGACAATACAATTAAACATACTTTGATCAATGCCGAAGCTACTGGTGAAGTAGTGATAAATGTTGTAAACTTCGACATGGTTCAACAGACTTCCTTGGCAAGCACAGAATATGCCGAAGGAGTTGATGAGTTTTTGAAATCGGGATTTACAGCAATACCTTCCGAAGTCGTAAGACCTTTTAGAGTTAAGGAATCTCCTGTTCAATTTGAGTGCAAAGTGACTCAAATAATTCCCTTGGGAACAGAGGGTGGGGCAGGTAATTTAATCCTTTGCGAAGTGCTGCGTATTCATATAAGCGAAACAGTTTTGGATGAAAATGGAGCTATAGACCAACACAAAATTGATTTAATTTCAAGATTGGGATCAAATTGGTATTCAAGATCAAATCAAGGTTTGTTTGAAGTTCCAAAACCTCTCACGACTCTTGGAATTGGAGTAGATGCTATACCAGATTTTGTTAAAAATAGTCCTGTTTTTGATGGAAATGATTTAGGGCTACTAGGTAATATTGAAGCCTTGCCTACTAAAGAAGAAGTTAGTATATTTGTAGACCAAAATTTTGCTGTAAAGGCGGTTTTGAGCTCAGATGATCAAGAAAAACAGCACTTGGAGGCCAAAAGATACCTTTTAAATAATGATGTACTTTCGTCTTGGAAAGTGCTTTTAGCAAAAAAAATAAGTTCAAAATAACAATTATAAATAATAACGAAGATGGAAGTTACAGGAAAAATTAAAGTGATTAGTGCAGAACAACAAATTAGCGCTTCATTCAAAAAGAGAGAATTAGTTGTTACTACAGATGAACAATATCCTCAGTCTATAATGATTGAATTTACTCAAGACAAAAGTGATTTATTGAATAATTATAATGTTGGTGAAAACGTAAAAGTATCTATCAATTTAGGAGGAAGAGAATGGGTTAACCCACAAGGTGAAACTAAATATTTTAATAGTATTAAAGGGTGGAGAATTGAAAGAGTAGCTTCAGATGCACCTACTCAACAAGCACCTCCAATGCCTGCAGCTGCTGCTTTTGCACCAGCCACTAATTTAAATGAAGAAGAAGCAGACGATTTGCCATTCTAAGAATAAAGAAATCAGAAGTTAGAAGTCAGAAGTTTGAGTTTACTTGAATTTCTGACTTTTTTTATTTTTGAAATTGTCATTGATTTTTGAATTTGAAAATGTATTACTTAACCAAAGACTTATTTTTTCCTCCAGTCTCTCACGCCAATGGCGATGGGATTCTTGCTATTGGAGGTGATTTGTCTCCCGAGCGTTTACAACTCGCTTACAAAAGCGGAATTTTCCCTTGGTTTAATGAAGGAGAACCCATTATTTGGTGGTCACCTAATCCAAGAATGGTATTGTGCCTAGATGAATTGATTGTTTCCAAAAGTATGCGAAACATTCTGAACAGAAATATTTTCACAGTTACTTTCAATCAAAATTTTAGAGATGTAATATCCAATTGCCAGAAAGTAAAACGAGAGGATCAAACAGGAACTTGGATTACCAATGAAATGATTAATGCCTATTGCAAACTTCATGAACTTGGAATAGTAAAATCGGTTGAGGTTTGGCAAAACGATGAATTAGTTGGCGGATTGTATGGCATTGATTTGATACATGTTTTCTGTGGAGAAAGTATGTTTTCCTTGGTTTCCAATGCTTCCAAAGTGGCGTTTATCGCTTTGGCAAACCAACTCAAAAACGACAATTATCGTTTGTTGGATTGTCAAGTTTATAATGAACATCTCGAAAGTTTAGGCTGTAGGGAAATTGAAAGAGAGGATTTTATGGCGATTTTAAAAAAAAATATAGTTGTGAAAAGGTCTGCCTTGAAAAATAGAAGAACATATTAGTTATTGTTTTTGCATCCTGGCTTAAATGGAATTATATTCCTTATATGGTTAAAATTTAATGCGATTTATTTTAGAACATAGCCTTAAAATGTCAACTTCGTAAAACTCCAACTCAAAGTAGAAAACAATACCAATTCATTTTCTAGTGTTGGTAAATTCATTATTAATTTCAAGGTCTCATGTGCCATCATAGTGCCGATGATTCCTGGTAATGTTCCCAAGACGCCATTCAAATTACAATTGGGTACATCTTTCGAATCTGGTGGTTCTGGAAATAAATCCCGAAGGTTTTTGCTTCCATTACGATTGAAAATAGCCAGTTGTCCCTCAAATTTTAAAATGCTTCCATAAACTAATGTTTTTCCTAACGCAACACAAGTGTCATTGACCAAATAACGAGTTTCAAAATTATCTGATCCATCGACAATAAAATCAAAATCATGCATAATTTGAATAGCATTTTCAGAGGTTAATTTTTCTTCGAATGCGACAACAGTATTCAAAGGATTCAAAGCTTCCAAAGTTGTTTTTGCAGAAGCTGCTTTACTTTTGCCTACTTGGTTCTCAGTATATAAAATTTGACGGTGTAAGTTGTGAATTTCAATTTTATCAAAATCGACTATGCCTATGGTCCCTACTCCTGCTGTAGCAATATACTGTAATATTGGACAGCCAAGACCACCAGCTCCAATGACTAATACTTTGGCTTTTTTCAATTTTTCTTGCCCTTCATCGCCTATTTCAGGCAGCATCGTTTGGCGGTTGTATCTTAAGTATTCTTGAATTACACTCATAGGTTTTTAGATTGTTGATTTTAGGTTTTAGGTTCCTCTCTTTTACCTTTCCGGTTCACTGCTACAAGAACGAAGAGAGAGGACTGGACAACGTCATTAAGGTTAAGCTTTCTTTTCTCGCAAAGGCGCTAAGTCGCAAAGTATGGAGCCGTTTTCTTTGCGACTTAGCGCCTTTGCGAGAGATAAATTTGATAAAATCCTTGCGAGAAAACATTAGCTAAATGACACTGATGTGGTTAGGATGTAGTAACTAGATATGGATTGTCTTTCCAAACAGCTTCGTATCCTTTATCGCTAATTATTTTGGCAATTTCTTTAGCAGAACGCTCGTCACTAATCTCAAATTGTTCTAGTGATTGTGGATCGACAACGTAACCACCTGGATTGGTTTTGGAGCCCGCACTCATACTGGTAACTCCAATGGGAATGATGTTGTTTCTAAATTTTTCATTTTCTCTAGTTGATATTGAAATCTCCAAATCTTCATTCCACAATCGATACGCACAAATTAATTGCGTTAAATCTTTGTCATCCATAATAAAGTTGGGTTCAATAATTCCTTCTGCAGGGCGTAATCTTGGGAATGAAACCGAATATTTGGTCTGCCAATATGTTTTTTGTAAATAGTCCAAATGTAAGGCATTAAAAAAACTATCCGTTCGCCAATCTTCCAAACCTAATAATACACCCAGTCCAATCTTGTGAATTCCAGCTTTCCCAATTCTGTCGGGTGTTTCCAACCGAAAATCAAAATTGGATTTTTTACCTTTGGTATGATACTTTTTATATACTTCCTGATGGTAGGTTTCTTGATACACCAATACCGAATATACTCCTGCCTCATGTAACTTTTCATACTCATCAATTGAAAGGGGTTGTACTTCAACAGAAATTGTAGAAAAGTCTTTTTTTATTTGTTCGATTGCATTTAGAAAATAATTAATGTTTACAGTATAATTGGCTTCTCCCGTAACCAATAAAACATGGTCAAAACCCGATTTTTTCAAGGCTTCAACTTCTAGTTTTATTTCAGCATCCGATAAAGTTTTGCGTTTGATTTTGTTGTCCAGACTAAATCCGCAATACGTACAAATGTTTTGGCACTCATTACTCAAATACAACGGAGCGTACATTTGGATGGTTTTTCCAAAACGTTTTTTGGTCAACTCATGGCATTCTTGTGCCATTTGCTCCAAATAAGTTGTTGCTGCGGGTGAAATCAAAGCGATAAAATCATCAAGATTTCTTTTGTTTTTTGCTAATGTCTGCTCTACTTGCTTGGCGGTTGTTTGGTAAATTTTGGTTTGAATGGTATCCCAATCATAACTTTTAAAAATCGATTTGAATGTTCTCATAATGTTTGTTTTTTACCGCAAGGAGCGCAAAGTTTTATATTTTGAATCTTAAGTTAAGTCCGTAAAGCTTTGTGGACTTCGCGTAAATCTTTACGTTCCTTGCGGTTAATTTTTTGACAATTATACATTTAAAAAAGCAGTCAAAGGACTCGAAGTCACTGCGTGCTTGTATTGTTGTCCCAGTTTTGCTTCAAAAGCTTTTCGTCCTGCGATTACAGCTTCCCTAAAAGCTTCTGCCATTAGTTTTGGATTTCCGGCTATTGCAATTGCTGTGTTTACCAGAATGGCATCGGCACCCATTTCCATAGCTTTGGCAGCATCAGATGGTGCTCCAATTCCTGCATCAATAATAACCGGAACCAAACTTTGTTCGATAATTATTTCCAAAAAATCAATTGTTTTTAATCCTTTGTTACTTCCAATTGGGGAGCCTAATGGCATTACAGCAGCTGTTCCCGCATTTTCCAAATGTTTGCACAAAACAGGATCAGCATGAATGTAGGGCAATACAATAAATCCCAGTTTAGCCAATTCTTCTGTAGCTTTTAGGGTTTCTATCGGATCAGGCATTAAGTATTTTGGGTCTGGATGGATTTCGAGTTTTAACCAATTGGTTTCTAATGCTTCTCTGGCCAGTTGTGCCGCAAAAATGGCTTCTTTGGCATTTCGTGCTCCCGAAGTATTGGGAAGTAAATTGATTCTTGGATGTTTTAAGTGATTTAAAATTACGTCAGTATTAGTTTCGAGATCTATTCTTTTGAGGGCTACCGTTACCAGTTCGCTTTCGGAGGCTAGTATCGCTTCTTCCATTTCTACATTCGAACCAAATTTTCCAGTTCCTAAAAAAAGTCTGGATTCTAGCGTTTTGTCTCCTATTTTAAACAATGACATTGCCATATAATTTTTCGTTAAGTTGTGTGATGAGTATATTTTTATGCTCGCTTTGGGTGATGATTCCCGAAACTGCAATACCATGAATACCAGTTTGAATGAGCGTATCTACATTTTCCAATGTAATTCCTCCAATGGCATAAATGGGTATTTCAATTTTGGATTGTTCCATTTTTTTTATAATAAATTTAAATCCTTCTATTCCCAGTATAGGGCTTAGTTTTTTTTTGGTTTTTGTGAATTGAAAAGGCCCTAATCCAATATAATCACAGCCATTATTCACTTGGCGAACAATATCCTCAAAAGTGTTGGCAGTTGCTCCGATAATTTTGGTTTTACCTAATATAGATCTAGCTTCAGAAACTCCCATATCCGAAAGTCCAAGATGAACACCGTCTGCATTGAATTGATTTGCTAAATGAACGTCGTCGTTGATGATGAAATTAGCTAAGTATTCTTCGCATAAAAATTTTACGGCTTCTGCCAAAGCAAATATTTTTTTTGGTTTTTGGTTTTTGAATCGCATTTGTATCCAATCGCAACCATTGTCTAAGGCTTGATGAATGTTGAACAATTGCTCTTCGACGCTTTCTCCTTGGGAGATGTATTGTAGTTTATTATACATGATGGAATCCTAGTTTAGTTGGATTAGATTGCAAATAGTTTTCAGTATATGTTTTTGCCTGTTCACAAGCTATTATTAGGTTTTGTCCCAAAGCAAGATTGGATGTAATTGCTGCGGATAACACACAGCCGGAACCATGCTTTTCATAACATTCTCCTGTTTTTGGCAAAAGCTGATGCACTTCATTTTCGGTATAGAGATAATCAACTCCCATTTCATTAGGGTTATGTCCTCCTTTTAGTAAAACTGAACATTTTATTTCTTCGTGTAATTCTCCCCGCAGAAATGACAATAAATTAATGAAGCATGAGAGTGGAGTAAAGTCTGGAAAGAGGATTTTAATTTCGTTAAAATTTGGAGTAATTAAATCAATTCTATTCAGAATTTCTATCAGGTCTTTATGACTCTTAATGGCTAAAAAATTGAATTCTGTAGTGGATTTTAAAATGGTATCCCATACTATTTTTGTTTTGGGCGAAAGTCTTTTTATAGTTAAAACAATTTGTTTCAAATATTCTAAAGAAGGTACAATTCCTATTTTAATTACTTTGATAGTGTAATTATCGAATAGTTTTTCCAATGATTTCAATACAAAATTTAAATCTGTCCAATGTATGTTAGTAAACTCGTTTTCGGTTTGAATGGTATTGGCAGTATTTATAGCAAAACCATACACCCGATGCTGTTCGAATGTTTTTACATCTGCCAAAATTCCCGCACCTGCAGAAGGATCAAAGCCTGCAATTGTTAATACGAAAGGACGATTTTCTGACATAGTTTAAAGTTTTCAATTGGATTATTGTTGTTCCAGATATTGCCTAATAGAGCCACATCATCAAAGCCATATTCCAATGCGGTTTTGATATTGTCGGGAGTAATTCCTCCGAGCGCTACTAATGAAGTTTTGTTGTTCTTTCTTTGTTGTAATTCTTTTTTAAAGTCAAGATTCGAAAAGTAATTTTGCTTTGATATGCTTTCAAATACAGGCCCGAAAAAAGCGTAATCAAAAACATTTGGTAATTTTTCAAAATCCATAATTTGATGAATGGAGGTAGAGAGTTTGAATTCTTTAACTTTCCAGTCTTTTAAATTTTCTTCGGATGTTTCAGCTCTTGTTTTTTCTGTAAAATGAATGCGATTAATTCCAAATTCTAAAGCCATTTGATGATGACTATGCAAAACCAATCGTTGCCTGTAATTTAATTTTATTTTGGATAGAAAAAATTTTATTTCTGCTTCAGAAAAATCGGGTTTACGAATATGAAGCAACTCTAATCCATTCTCAAAAAGAGAATGAATTGTGCTAATTTCATTATTTATAGGAATTGGACTTGTGATTACTATCATTTAAAAAGTATTAAGATGGAAGTATTAGGTATTAAGACAGAAGTATTAAGTATTAAGATGGAAAGTCTCTGGTCTTTCTGTGCTGTTTTTATCCGCCACTCTAAAAATCTTAATACTCATGTTTTAATTCTTATACATATATCTCTTTTCCTTGCTCAATAAACTCCTCTGATTTTGCTGCCATCCCTTTTTCTGCTTCGGCTACATCTCGGATTTCTTGTGATATTTTCATCGAACAGAATTTAGGTCCGCACATCGAACAAAAATGTGCCACTTTTGCGCCGTCTGCTGGTAAGGTTTCATCATGGAATTCTCTAGCAGTGTCAGGATCTAATGATAAATTGAATTGGTCTTCCCAACGAAATTCAAAACGGGCTTTGCTCAGGGCATTATCACGATATTGTGAACCAGGATGACCTTTTGCTAAATCAGCAGCATGTGCAGCTATTTTATAAGTTATAACGCCATCTTTTACATCTTTTTTGTTCGGTAAACCAAGGTGTTCTTTTGGCGTTACATAACACAACATCGCGCATCCGTACCAGCCAATCATTGCAGCTCCAATGGCAGAAGTGATATGGTCGTAACCTGGGGCAATATCAGTTGTTAGTGGTCCTAAAGTATAAAAAGGAGCTTCGTCACAATGTTCCAATTGTTTTTCCATATTTTCTTTAATCATGTGCATTGGTACATGGCCTGGGCCTTCGATGAATACTTGTACGTCGTGTTTCCAAGCTACTTTTGTAAGTTCACCAAGTGTTTCCAATTCTGCAAATTGTGCGGCATCATTAGCATCTGCAATTGACCCAGGACGTAAACCATCTCCCAAAGAGAAAGCAACATCGTATTGTTTCATAATTTCACAAATGTCTTCGAAATGTGTATATAAGAAGTTTTCTTTATGATGAAACAAGCACCATTTTGCCATAATTGAGCCACCACGAGAAACAATGCCTGTTACTCGTTCGGCGGTTAAGTGAATGTAACGCAACAAAACTCCTGCATGAATAGTAAAATAAGAAACACCTTGTTCTGCTTGTTCGATTAAGGTGTCACGAAAGATTTCCCAAGTTAAATTTTCGGCAATCCCGTTTACTTTTTCTAAGGCTTGATAAATAGGAACTGTTCCAATTGGAACAGGAGAATTACGGATAATCCATTCTCTGGTTTCGTGAATGTTTTTTCCGGTAGACAAATCCATAATGGTATCTGCTCCCCAACGGCAAGCCCAAACTGCTTTTTCTACTTCTTCTTCAATACTTGAAGTTACAGCACTATTCCCAATATTAGCATTTATTTTCACCAAGAAATTACGGCCTACAATCATCGGTTCACTTTCGGGATGGTTGATGTTATTCGGTATAATAGCCCGACCTCTCGCTACTTCGCTACGGACAAATTCAGGAGTTATTTTAGATTTTGGTGTATTAGCTCCAAAACTATTTCCCTTATGTTGGCATTGCATCGTTTTGGATTGCTCGTTCAATTGTTCGATACGTTGGTTTTCACGAATGGCAATGTATTCCATTTCGGGAGTGATAATACCTTGTTTGGCGTAGTACAATTGAGATACATTAGCGCCATTTTTTGCACGCATGGGTTTGTGTAGATATTCAAAACGCAAATGATCTAGTTTTTCATTGTTCAAACGCTCTTTGCCATAATCTGATGTTACTTCGGTTAATTCTTCTACGTCATTGCGGTCTAGTATCCATTGTTCGCGTATGCGGGGCAATCCTTTTCGAATTTCGATTTCGATGTTGGGATCGGTAAAAGGACCTGATGTATCGTAAACAGTTACGGATGGATTTTTTTCGATTCTTCCGTTTGACATTTTTGTGTCGGCCAAGGAGATTTCTCTCATGGCTACTTTTATCGGATGGATTTCTCCGTCGATATATACTTTTTTTGAATTAGGAAACGGGGTTCTTGAAATTTTTTCTTCGTTTGTCATTTTTTTTTTCTTAAGATTTTTTCGAATGATTTTGTTTGTAGTTAATTGGATATGGATGGAGCAAATTTTTTGTTGAAATTGCTATTGCCATTGCCATTGAAATTGTTTCTTTTCTGCTAGGGATAGAAATGAAAAGCCCGTAAAGACGAAACCGTTAAGAAATAAGGAATAGAAAAGCGACCAAAGGAAGCTCTTTCTATGACTTTGTTTTTTTAGGTTTTGACTGCGGACTTGAAATGGATAGCCCGCTCGAGCAGTATAATTAACCTCCTTGAGTTGCTGAAATGATTAAAATATCGTCGGTTTCTTTGATAGGATGGGAGTTCCAATTGAATTTTGGAATTACCGTATTGTTGATGGCGATGGCAATTCCGTTTTGTTTTTCGGGAATTTCCAAGTCAAGAAGTGCTTGTACAGTCAGGCTGTCAAGTGGAAATTGTTTGGTTTGATTGTTGATTTTTAGTTCCATTCCTTTTAGAATTTAGTATAAGTTATACTTTAGGAATGGCTACAGAGGTACACGCAATGGTACATTGAAGTCATCTTACTTTTCCCTACGCTAGTATGAACTAGATCAGGTTCAGAGGGTAAAATCTCAGCCTACGATTGCAGACACCCCTAAAGTTGAAACAAATGTAAGTAAAATAATTCAATGTATTAAAAGTTTACTGTTTAAACTTTTTGAATAAGGAATGTTTTTGTGATATTTTTTAAGAAAGAAAACGGAGATTGATTGCTGATTACAAATTGTTTTTTTTCCAGCAATCAGTTACGTGGTCGTCGACCATTCCAGTAGCTTGCATGTGTGCGTAAACTACAGTTGATCCTACAAATTTAAATCCACGTTTTTTTAAATCCTTACTTATAGCATCGGAAAGGGGAGTTGTAGCTTGAACTTCGCTAAGGGATTTTCTATTGTTTACAATGGGTTTACCACCAACAAAATCCCAAATGTATTTTGAGAAAGTGCCAAATTCATCTTGAACTTTCATAAAGGCTTGTGCATTTGAAACAGCCGAACGGACTTTTAATTGATTGCGTATAATGCCTGAATCTTGCAATAAATCTTGAATTTTATCCTCTGAATAAAGGGCTATTTTGGTGTAGTCAAATGTGTCAAAAGCTGCTCTAAAGTTTTCTCTTTTGTTGAGTATCGTTATCCAACTTAAGCCTGCTTGAAAAGTTTCCAAAATTAGAAACTCAAAAAGGATTTCGTCATCATAAACAGGCACACCCCATTCTTCATCGTGGTATTTTTGATACAATTCGCTCGAATTGCACCAACCGCATCTTTTTATTTCTTTTTTCATTTTTTGCCAATTTCCCAATGATACCCTTTTACTGTTGGTATGTAGGCGGTTCCATTGTTAAGAATTAAATCGGTGTAAAGTTTCCTATTATATTTTATACCTATTGCGCCGCCAGATACGTATGTTTTATTTTCTTTGAATTCAAAAGTCATCGTTCCATTTTGGAATTTTGCATCAGATATTTTTTCTACAAACCAAGTGGATCCCCATTTGAAGTACAATTGATTTTTGCCAACATACGTAACTTGTTTAATGAGATCAACTGCTTCTTTCGGAAATTTATAGTCTTTTATTAGTTCATTTTTTGTGTAAGATTTTCCAATTTGTCCAGTATTTAATAAGTTGTGTAATGGTGAATTAATGATTTTTTCAACCGAATTCGTTGTAGTTACTTCTTTTATTATTGTTGTTTCGGTAGTAATTTCTGTTGCTAATTCATCATACTTTTTACCATTGTTTACTCGAATTTTAGATGGATTAACTTTATTTTCACCTGTTGCTATTGTTGCTTTTGTATTTAAATCAATTTCAGGGTTTATAGTAACTGTTTTCTCTTTGACTTCCTTTGAAGTCTCAGAAGCTTTGATTTCTTCATCTGCTTTTTCAACTTGTTCGTTCTTTCCACAACTGAAAACTGTAGTAATAAGTAGGTAAGTTAATATTATTTTATATCTAGTCATAATTAGAATATAATAGAGTTTGGAGTTGTTTTTTTTTTTTCGAAAAAATATAATATTTTAATATAAAAAAATCCCAAACTGTATAGAATGGGATTTAAAGATATGAAACCTATTGGTATTAAAATATTTGTTTTACTCCTTTTGCATTGTCAAATACATAACTTACTAACCAAGCAATTTGCCCTTGTTTTGCAAAGAATATTTTTTTGTTTTGAATGTTTGGCACAGCTTCTAAAGAAGTTTCCAAAAGATTAAAAGCCGCAATTAAGTATTTTCGTTGGTACGTATTTAATACTTTTTTCATTTCAGGATTGTTTTGTGCAAGCGATTCAAATTTTTGAAAATTGTTTTCAGCAATTGTTCTGATAGATATTATATCGTCATACTTTACTTGCGTGAAATTTTCTTCCGCTTTTAATCCTGTAGAGAGTGTGTAAAAAGCCCATGAAGCACCTCCAGAGATATAAACATTGTTTTTGTCTTGAGACTCCGGTCTACTGGTATACATGTTTTTGTATATTTCTCTCATTGTAGGCAAATAATTAAACAATACTTCGTTGAACTCAAAGATTGTTTTTTGTTTGCATTTTTTATTAATAAGTTCAGTTAATGTAACTGTTCCTAGATCACAAGAAATCGGAAAAAATACGGATGAGCCATTAATTTCTTTTGCATATCCTCCTTTTGTGTTTCCACCTCCAATGTCGATAATTACAGAATTCAAATAGTTTTTTGGCGGTATACAGCCTCTTAAAAGTAATTTTGCTTCCAATGAAGAAGATATGATTTCTATTTTTTTATTAGTTAGTTCTTTTATTTTCGATACTAAGTCAGCTGTATTTGTTGCCAAACCAACTCCTGAGGAACCAACTATGAATATATTTTTGTCTTCTATTTTAAATTCTCCAAGCATTTTTTTGTAGTTGTTGTAAACTACAGTTCCTGCCCTGTCAATATCTTCTTTAAATAATGTCCCGTCTTGTGCGATACCTGCAGCAATTGCAACATTTTCTGTCCAAAACTCTTTAACATCATAAGTATTTCTTTTAATGCTTTCGACTTCTAGAACTGTCATTTTTATACCTTTACTTCCAATTTCTATTCCGCCATATAGTTGAGCCTGTATCGAATAGGAAAGGATTAGGCAGATTATCGATAAGTAGATTTTTTCTTTCATATTTTTAGTCTTTGGGGTTATTCACTATTGCAAATCTATATTAAAAATATATATATTCCTTTTTTTTGTGGTTTTTTTTGAATAAGTTTTTTTGCTGATCAAAACTTCTTTAGTAAAGTTATTAAATTGTTTCTAAATTGTTTGCTTTTTTAACTATTTGATTGTTGGTTGATTGAAAAATTATTCTATTTTTGCCAATATAGAAAAAAAATTTTTTGCCCCAAAAAAATTGAATTATGATAAAAAAATACCTAAACAATTTTAAAGGTTTTTCTAAAGAAATTTGGATATTAACCTTAATTACTTTTATAAATAGAGCAGGGACCATGGTAATCCCTTTTCTTTCAAAATACATGAAAGAAAATTTAGAATTTACTTACAGTCAAATTGGTTGGGTAATGGTTTTCTTTGGTGTTGGTTCCATAATCGGTACATGGCTAAGCGGTAAATTATCTGATAAAATTGGATTCTATAAGGTGATGGTATTTAGTTTATTTAGCAGTGGTGTCGTATTTATATTTCTTCAATATGCTTCAACTTTCCAGGAATTATGTATTGGAATACTAATATTAACTAGTGTTGCAGATATGTTTCGACCTGCTATGCTTGTTTGTCTTAAAACATTTACTAAAAAAGAAAATAGAGCTCGTGCTTTTGCTTTAACTCGTGCAGCTGTGAATTTAGGATTCCTTTTTGGTCCAGTCTTGGGAGGGTTGATTATTATGCAATTGGGTTATAGTTATATCTTTTACGTAGATGGTGCTACTTGTATTTTGGCTATAATAGTTTTTGTTGTTTTTGTAAAAGAAAGGAAAATAACTTTCAAATTGAAAAAACACGATATGGATTTTAAAAAGATTTCAATTAGAAAGGATCATCCATTTATGCTTCATTTGCTAATTTGTATGATAACTGGAGTATTATTTTTCCAAATATTCACTACGCTTCCATTATATCATAAGGAGCAATTTAATATGTCTGAATTTGATAGCGGCTTGCTTTTAAGTCTTAATGGTTTGCTTATTTTGCTATTTGAACTTCCTATTGTAAACTATGTAATAAAAAATAACATTGACAATCATAAAGTAATATCTATAGGATTGTTGCTTATGTCAACAAGTTTCTTGCTATTATTGTTTCCTTGGCAAGAAATGTTGATTCCTATGATGATTTTAATGACTTTTGGTGTCATGTTAACTTTTCCTTTTGCCAATTCTTTTGCAATGAACAGGTCTTATGAGTATCAAGAAGGGAAGTATATGGCTGCTTTTACTATGAGTTATAGTTTGGCACATATCTTAGGTGCAAAAAGCGGAATGGAGATCATTCAAAATGAAGGGTACAAATGCAATTGGATGTTTATGGCTGCATTAGGTTTAATTGGTTCTTTACTTGTTTTTAAGCTATTTAAAATGGTTGAAAAAGAAGATCTAAATAACGATAGAAAAATTGATGCTATATTTTTGGATGATTAATTTTATTTAGTTTCAATGTATAAAAAAGAGGATTTTCTATTGACAATCCTCTTTTTTATTTTATTGTTTTTTCATTCCTTGTATTCAAGTTTTAACCTAATTTAGTGTGTGTTTTTGTTTTGTAAAACATTTCAAATGCGTTTTTTAAGGTAATCCTATTGCTAAGTATTTTAAGTTTAATGGGTTCTATTTTTGATTTTTAACCCAAATTCTGCATTAGACTTGTCATGAAATTGAGTTACTCAATAAAAGCAAGAGTATATCGGCTATTATTGAATATGTAATGCTTTTGTATTTAGAATTTAAAAATAGAGTTCGTTTTTGGTTTTGAAGAAGAATTCAAATGCAGTAGATTTCTAATGTGGAATCTGGTATTAAATAGTGTTGGAAATATTTCTTGTATTGTAATGATTAATTAGGGAAGTTTATTGTAATAAAAATCCCATCAAGTTTTTACAACAAGATGGGATTTTATATATTGACAAATTTAATATTTTATCTCGATAGTATCGGGATGAAATTTAGATTATCCTAAAGTAACTCTTTTGAAATCTGTGATTTCAACGTTGAATCCTTTTACATAATCGCTAACTTTTTTACTGTCATCTTTGATGAAGTTTTGATCTAATAAAGCTTTTTCTTGATCTAAAGTAGTATTGTCAGAAATAAAACGCTGTACTTTTCCTGGAACAATTTTATCCCAAATTTGTTCTGGTTTGCCTTCAGCTTTTAATTCAGCTTTAGCATCTTCTTCAGCTTGTTTTAAAACTTCTTCAGTTAATTGTGAGAAAGAAATGTATTTAGGAACATTTTTTAAAGTTTTCCCTAAACGTTTTGCTTCTTCATTTTCTTTTTCGATTATAGCAATACGAGCATCAAGTTCAGAAGCAACGAAAGCTGGATCAAAATCTTTGTAAGATAATGTGTCAGCTCCCATAGAAGCAACTTGCATTGAAATGTCTTTAGTTAACACGTCAGCGTTAGGAACTGCAGCAGAAATTGCTGTTAATGCGGCAATTTTGTTAACATGTACGTAAGATCCAACGAAAGCACCTTCTACGATTTCAAAACCACCGATTTCGATTTTTTCACCAATAACACCAGTTTGCTCGATTAGTTTTTCAGCAACAGTAATTCCATTGAAATCTGAAGCTAAAAATTCTTCTTTAGAAGCGAAGTTGATCGCTTTTTCAACTAATTCTTTAGCCAAAGTTACGAAAGAATCATTTTTACCTACGAAATCTGTTTCACAGTTTAAAGTAATAATAGCTCCTTTAGTTTTGTCTGCATTGATAAAAGAAACAGCAGCTCCTTCGCTAGACTCACGGTCAGAACGGTTGTCAGCAACTTTTTGCCCTTTTTCTCTAAGGTTTTGTATAGCTTTATCGAAATCTCCTTCAGCTTCAACTAAAGCTTTTTTACAGTCCATCATTCCGGCACCTGTAGTTTGTCTTAATTTATTTACGTCTGCAGCAGTAATTGTTGCCATAATATATTTGTTTAATGTTATAAAAGTAAAAAATCCCAAGCTCTAAATCCTAATTCCAATTTTAATAAATTATCAACTTTTGGTATCTAATTTTTTATGGAATTTGGAATTTAAAATTTGGAATTTTAAAAGTTGATTTATTCTTCAGTTGCAGGAGCTTCTGCTTCAACAGCAGGAGTTGCTTCTACAGTAGGAGCAGCTTCAACAGCAGGAGCTTCTGGTGTGTCAGATTCTTTATCTGATGTTCTGTTTGCAAGACCATCGATAATTGCAGCTGTAACTAAAGATAAAATTTTATCAATTGATTTAGAAGCATCATCATTTGCAGGAATTACATATTCTACTTCACGAGGATCAGAATTTGTATCAACCATTGCAAAAACTGGAATGTTTAATTTTTGAGCTTCTTTTATTGCGATGTGTTCAGCTTTGATATCTACTACGAACAATGCAGCAGGTAGTCTAGACATATCTGCGATTGAACCTAAGTTTTTCTCAAGTTTAGCACGAAGACGATCAACTTGTAAACGCTCTTTTTTAGAAAGGGTCATGAATGTACCGTCTTTCTTCATTTTATCAATAGTAGACATTTTTTTAACTGCCTTTCTAATTGTAACGAAGTTAGTTAGCATTCCACCAGGCCATCTTTCAGTGATGTAAGGCATGTTTGCAGCTTTTGCTTTATCAGCAACGATGTCTTTTGCTTGTTTTTTGGTAGCAACAAATAATATTTTTCTACCTGATGCAGCGATTTTTTTCAAAGCTTCATTAGCTTCTTCAATTTTTGCTGCAGTTTTATATAGA
The DNA here is from genome assembly GCF_965234445.1 of Flavobacterium rarum (SeqCode). GTDB lineage: Bacteria > Bacteroidota > Bacteroidia > Flavobacteriales > Flavobacteriaceae > Flavobacterium > Flavobacterium rarum. The sequence goes on from NZ_OZ248506.1 coordinate 159,866, forward strand.
TTGATAATGTGTATACCATTACGCTCCATATAAATGTAAGGAGCCATATTTGGATCCCATTTTCTAGTCATGTGTCCAAAATGAACACCTGCTTCTAGTAATTCTTTTACTTCTACTTTGTTTGACATTTTTTGTACTAGTTTACGTTCTGTTGATTAGCAATGTAGGAATGGCGATTACTCGGCTACTTACATTTAGATGCTAAACTAATTTCAAGCCTCGGCTTGACAACAACAACATTGTTTTAAATTTTTTAATACATTCTAGGATGTCTTGTTCAATTTGAACAAGACAGGCAATATTAACGTTTAGAGAATTGGAATCTCTTACGAGCTTTCTTCTGACCGAATTTTTTACGTTCAACCATTCTAGGGTCTCTAGTTAATAAACCTTCTGGTTTCAAGATAGCTCTGTTTCCTTCGCCAACTTCACACATTACTCTAGCCAAAGCCATTCTTACAGCTTCTGCTTGACCTGTTGAACCTCCTCCATAAACATTTACTTTTACATCAAAGTTGTTTACGTTTTCTGTCATAGACATTGGTTGTAAAACTTTGTACTGTAAAGTAGCTGTTGGGAAGTAAGTTGCAAATGGTTTTTTGTTAACAGTAATAGTCCCTGTTCCTTCAGAAACATAAACACGTGCTACTGCACATTTTCTTCTACCGATTTTGTGAATTACTCCCATTACTTAAGATCGTTTAGGTTAACAGTTCTAGGTTTTTGAGCGCCTTGTTTGTGCTCAGATCCTACAACTACATTTAAATTTCTAAAAAGTTCAGCACCAATTTTGTTTTTTGGTAACATTCCTTTTACGGCTTTCTCTACTAGTAATGCAGGGTTTTTTGATTGCAATACTTTAGCAGTTAAAGTTCTTTGTCCTCCAGGGTAACCAGTGTGACGGATGTATGTTTTCTCATCCATTTTGTTACCTGTAAGGTTGATTTTCTCTGAGTTGATAACAATTACGTTATCTCCACAGTCCACGTGTGGTGTATAACTTGGCTTGTACTTACCTCTCAAAATCATAGCGACTTTTGAAGCAAGACGACCTAAGTTATGACCGTCAGCATCTACAACGATCCATTCTTTTGTAGAATTGGCTTTTGTTGCTGAAATTGTCTTGTAGCTTAATGCGTTCACAATAATATATTTTAATTAAACATTCCATCCCCAATAAAGGGGTTGCAAAAGTACAATTAATTATTTTAATTACAAATACCTTATTTGATTATTTTTTTTCTTGATTTAGGCTGATTATCAAATGTATATTTATAAGTTTGAATTTTTCAAGTGCTTTGGTATTCATTCTGTTATGATATTTTACAAAAAAAACCTTTTCATTATTCAATTTTTTTCGTACTTTTCGCTTTTATCTGAAGAAAAGAATACCTTTTACTGCGTATTTTTTTAAAACTAGAACTTTTATTGATAAATTCTAATTTATTTACACATTATATACTATCAATTTAGTATAATTTAACTCCCTCTAAATGAAAGCAAAAGCAACATTAAAACAAATTGCAAAAGAACTTAATGTTTCTGTGTCTACTGTTTCTAAAGCTCTTAATGATAGCCCAGAAATAAGTGAACAAACAAAAATTAGAATAAAAGAATATGCTAAATTAAAAAATTACAAACCAAATGTCATAGGTTTGAATTTGAAAAATCGTAAAACAAAAACGATTGGGGTTATTATACCCAATATTTTAAACGCTTTTTTCGCTAAAGTATTTAGTGGTATTGAAAAAGTAGCTGACGAAAAAGGGTATAATGTTATAATGTGTATTTCTAATGAATCTTTAGAGAAAGAAGCACATACACTTGAGATGTTGAGTAATGGGACAATTGACGGGTTTGTATTGTCAATATCTGAAGAAGCTCAGAAACTTCATGAATACAACCATTTTAAAGACATTATTAATGATGGCACTCCTATAGTTATGTTCGATAGAACTTCTGATGAAGTAGAATGCGATAAAGTTATTGTAGATGATTTTGATTCTGGATTAAATGCTACTCAACATTTAATTGATTTAGGATGTAAAAACATAGCTTTAATTTCATCCGTTGACAATTTAAGTGTTGGGAAACTAAGAGCTGATGGATATTTGAAAGCTTTGAAAATTAATAATATCGAAGTAAATGAAAATATAATTATAAGAACAGATACAGAAATTGACCTTATTGATAAAATTAATGATTTGTATTCCAATAATCTTGTAGATGGTGTTTTTGCATTAGATGAAAATGATTCGGTTGCCGCTTTGAGAATTGGTGCTAAGATGGGGTATAAAATACCAAAAGACCTTAAAATTATAGGCTTTGCCGATGGTATTCTTGCCTCTAGGCGTTTGTCTCCAAGTTTAACAACTGTTAGCCAACATGGTATTGAAATTGGGGAAGTAGCTGTGAAATTGCTAATAGATAGACTAGAATCCAAAGAAGAGCATAAGCCATACGAAACCCTAGTTATAAAGACGAAATTAAAAGAAAGAGAGTCTACTAAATAAAATAAAAAAACCATTCAATTACAGAATGGTTTTTTTTATGCGAATACTTAAAAGTAAAAACGGAATACTTTTCTTAATGTGCTTCAAGCCAATTTTTACCCAAGCCAATTTCTACATCTAATGGAACGTCCATAATAAAAGCGTTTTCCATCTCATATTTAATCATAGGCTGAATTTTTTCGAGTTCTGAATTGTGTACATCAAACACAAGTTCATCATGTACTTGCAATAACATTTTTGACTTCCAGTTTTCGGAAATTAGTTTTTTATGGATGTTAATCATAGCAATTTTGATAATATCGGCTGCTGAACCTTGAATTGGTGCATTTACAGCATTTCGTTCGGCGCCACTTTTGACCATCATGTTGGCCGAATTGATATCTTTCAAATAACGTCTTCTTCCCAAGACCGTTTGTACATACCCGTTTTCTCTGGCAAAATCAACTTGGTTGGACATGTATGATTTAAGTTTTGGATAGGTTGCATAATACGCATCAATTAACTCGGCACTTTCTTTTCGCGAAAGAGAGGTTTGATTGCTCAATCCAAAAGCAGAAACCCCATAAATAATTCCAAAATTCACCGTTTTGGCATTGCTACGTTGCTCTTTTGTCACTTCTTCTAGTGGTACATTGAAAACTTTTGCAGCGGTACTTTTGTGAATGTCTTCATTATTTTGAAAAGCTTTAATCATGTTTTCTTCTCCAGACAATGCGGCGATAATTCGTAATTCTATTTGCGAATAATCCGCAGAAACTAAAGTGTAGTTTTCATCACGAGGAATAAAAGCTTTTCGAATCAATCGACCTCTTTCGGTTCGGACAGGAATGTTTTGTAAGTTTGGATTATTCGAACTTAAACGTCCTGTTGCAGCAACCGTTTGCATATAATCGGTATGTACGCGGCCTGTTTTTGCATCAACCTGGTTGGGCAAAGCATCTATGTAAGTACTTTGCAATTTTACCATTTGTCGCCATTCTAGGATATCACGAACAATTTCGTTGTCATTGGCCAAATAACTTAGGATTTCTTCTCCAGTAGCATATTGACCTGTTTTGGTTTTCTTTTGTTTAGGGCCGCCTATTTTTAATTTGTCAAATAAAATGTCACCAAGCTGTTTTGGGGAAGCCAAATTGAATTTTTCTCCCGCGGTTTCATAGATTTTTTGTTCCAATGCATTACTTTCAACAGCCATTTCAACCGACATCGATTTTAAAAATGGAACGTCAAGGTTGATTCCTTCTAATTCCATAGCTGCCAAAACGGGTATTAACGGAATTTCGATTTCATCAAATAGTTTTTTGGTTTCTGCTTTGTCTAGAATCGGACTGAAATTTTGTTTCAATTGAAAAGTAACATCAGCATCTTCGGCAGCGTATTCTTTGATTTCTTCCAATGCCACGTCACGCATTGATTTTTGGTTCTTCCCTTTTTTGCCAATTAAATCTTCTATCGATTTTGGCGAATATTTTAAATACGTCTCTGATAAAACATCCATATTGTGACGCATATCGGGATTGATTAAATAATGCGCAATCATGGTGTCAAATAATTTTCCTTTTATTTGAACACCATAATGAGAAAGAATTTTTAAATCGTATTTGATGTTTTGGCCAATTTTCTCGATGCTTTCACTTTCGAAAAAAGGTTTGAATTTGTCCGCCAAAACTTGTGCTTCTTCTTGATTTTCCGGAAACGGAACATAAAAGGCTTTTCCTTTCGCCGCGGCGAATGACATTCCAACCAATTCTGCATTCAAAGCGTCGATTCCAGTAGTTTCGGTATCAAAACAAACAGAGGTTTGATTCATTAAGTTTTGCAAAAGTAATTTTACTGCAAAATCTCCTTGAATACTTTGGTAAAAATGCTCTGTATTTTCTAATGTTGCATATTGCGAATGTGATTGTACTTCGTCACTTTCTTCATCCGTAAATCCGAATAAGTCAAATTGATCTTCGTTTGATTTTTTTGTTGGAGCTTTTTTAATTATTTTTTCACCCTCAACAGTATTGCCATTACCATTGGTGTCAATTTCGTCGTATTCTTTTCCTGTTCCAAAATATTTGTCAAACTGCGCTTTCATCTGACGAAATTCTAACTCTTGAAACAATGCGTCCGTTTTTTCAACATCGGGTTTTGATAATTCGTAGTCAGCCTCATTAAATGTCACAGGGCAATCGAGTAGGATAGTGGCCAATTTTTTAGACAAAATACCCAATTCAGCATTGGCTTCGATTTTGTCTTTTATGGCTCCTTTTAATTGGTGTGTATTGGCCAAAAGATTTTCCATAGAACCATATTCTGCCAAGAATTTTTTTGCTGTTTTTTCGCCAACGCCAGGTAAACCTGGAATGTTATCGGCTGCATCGCCCATCATTCCCAGATAATCGATCACTTGCTCAGGACGTTCGATTTCAAATCGTGCCAGAACTTCTGGAATTCCCCAAATTTCGATTCCATTGCCCATTCTAGCGGGTTTGTACATAAAAATATTTTCGGAAACCAATTGCGCAAAATCCTTGTCTGGCGTTACCATAAAGACTTGAAAATTTTCTTTTTCGGCTTGTTTTGCAAGTGTTCCAATTAAGTCATCAGCTTCAAAACCGGGAACCTCAATAATAGGGATGTGCATGGCCTTCAATAATTCTTGAATATAAGGGACGGCAATTTTTATTGCTTCGGGGGTTTCGTCACGATGTGCTTTGTATTCTTTATACATTTCGTATCGGTAAGTGCTTCCGCCTTTGTCAAAAGCCACTGCCAAATGATCGGGCTTGTCTCGTTTTATGACATCCATCAAGGCATTCATAAATCCCATAATTGCCGAAGTATCCATTCCTTTGGAATTGATTCTTGGGTTTTTTATAAAGGCAAAATAACCACGAAATATTAATGCATAAGCATCAAGAAGGTAAAGGCGTTTTTGAGCAGACATAATGAATTTTTGTAAATTTTAAAGTGGTAAAAATAATCAAACATAATGAAAGTGAACTGTAAGCGTTAAATTTTAATTAATTAAAATGGGGATCCTTTTTTTAATTTGTTAATTTGTTCAAAAATTTTTTTAAAATGATATTACGGTTGTTCTTATTTGCATTGGTGCTTTTTCTTATAGAGATATATGCTTATCAAGCAATTAAAACTTTATTGAAAGTAAAATGGATACTTGTAACTTATTCAGTTGTTAGTGTCTTTTTGTTGCTTTTTATTCTTTATTCTTTTACACAATATGATCGATCTGTTGGGCAAACTAAGCAAACTATGTTTACAATGGGGTTGTTGCTTTTGGTGTATGTCCCTAAAATTATTGTGTTTATAGTGCTTTTGGGCGAAGACGTGTTTCGAATAGTAGCAGGATCATTAAATTATTTTAATGATTATAGTAATAATTCAGAGTTTTTACCCTCAAGAAGAAAATTCGTCAGTCAAGTGGGTTTAGGACTTGCTGCAATTCCTTTTTTATCTTTGATTTACGGAATATTCGAAGGGAAATACAATTATAAAGTCATTAAACAAGCCATATATTTTCCAGATTTACCAGATGCTTTTGATGGATTTACGATCACTCAGATTTCTGATGTGCACAGTGGTAGTTTTGACAATCCTGAAAAAATAAGCTATGCTATTGATTTAGTAAATGAACAAAATTCGGATTTGATATTGTTTACTGGTGATATAGTCAATACTCATGCTAAGGAAATGCATCCTTGGATTGAGACTTTTAATAGAATTAAGAAACCTAAATATGGTAAATATTCTGTATTAGGTAATCACGACTATGGAGAATATATTGCTTGGCCTACACAAATAGATAAAGAGGAAAATTTCGATGCTATTAAAAATTTATATGGTCAAATTGGTTTTACATTATTGTTGAATGAACATACTTTTATTGAAAAAGGAAATGATAAAATCGCTTTAGTTGGTGTTGAAAATTGGGGAAAAAATTTCAAGCAAGCTGGTGATTTAAAGAAGGCAGCGCAACATTTGTCTAAAGATGATTTCAAGATTTTAATGAGTCACGATCCGAGTCATTGGGATGAAGTGATTCAACATGACGAAAATCATTTTCATTTAACTTTGTCAGGACATACACATGGTATGCAATTTGGGATTGAGATACCAGGCTATTTTAAATGGAGTTTGGCGCAATATGTATACAAACAATGGGCTGGTCTTTATGAAAATTTAGGCAGATATGTTTATGTAAATAGAGGTTTTGGCTTTCATGCTTATCCAGGGAGGGTCGGTATAATGCCTGAGATTACAGTAATTCAACTAATAAAGGGTAAAAAATTAGCATAGTTAGTTTAAAATGTTAAATTTGCAAGATAATATCTCTTTTCGAAAGTAATAGAAATTAAACATTTTGGTTTTATGTCAAAATTTGGAGAACTTATAAATACACAAGTTCCTGTGTTAATAGATTTTTACACAGAGTGGAACGAATCTTCGGTATCAATGCATCCAGTTATAAAAGATGTAGCAGCGGCACTCGGTGACAAAGTTAAAGTCATCAAGATTGATGTGGACAAAAATCAAGAACTTGCTGATGCTTTACGTATAAAAGGCTTGCCCACTTTAATGATTTATAAAGAGGGATTGATGATTTGGAGACAATCAGGAGAATTGGATGCCAATACTTTAATCGGAATAGTTCAAGATCAAATGTAAATTTGATATTCTTTGTTGTGCTAATGAATAGTTTCAAATTTAAATCCTCTTTCTTTTAAAATCTGTAAAGCTCTTGGAAGTGTATACTCAAGGTTTTTGTATGCTTTTATACTGTCGTGAAAAACTATTATACTTCCCGATTTTACATTTTGTATGACATTACCTAAACATTTTTCGGGTGTAATATCAAGATCAAAATCCGCACTCAAAACATCCCACATGATTATTTTATAGCCTAATTGTCGTAATTTTTCGGATTGCGACTTATTTATTTTCCCATACGGAGGCCTGAATAGCATAGATTTATGACTTAAGATATCGGATTTAAGATTTTTGATTTCCGAATGGCATAATTCAATATTACTTAAGTATTCTTCGTTAGGTATTTTCCACCCATTTAAATGATTGTAAGTATGATTTCCAATGGAGTGACCTTCGCTTATAATTCTAAAAAAAACATCTTTGTGATTGCTTATGTTTTTTCCAATACAAAAAAAAGTAGCTTTTGCTTGGTACGTTTTTAATTGATTCAATACCCATTCGGTTATTTCCGGAGTTGGACCATCGTCAAAGGTGAGGAAGATTTTGTTTTCCGTGTTTGGAATGTCCCAAATATAATTGAAAAATATTTTTTTTATGATACTTTTCGTCTTTATCCAATAGAATTTCATGGTTCTGTATTGTAATTAAATTGAATTTAATTATAAACAAAAAATGCAGTGCCTTATTAATGGTACTACATTTTTTGTATTGATATTTAATTCTTAAAGCTATTCTTTTTTGCGACCAAAACGAGCGAATATTTCAATATAAGTGTTAAATGTTTTTTTGCTTTTATTATAAAATTCAGTATCGCTACTTTCTTTCATTACAGTCAATAAACTTCTGTAACGTTCCAGATCAGTTATGATTTCAATACTTACGCCAGATTGTTCAGATGGAGTCAATTTGGCATAATAATTAAGATTGTCCTTGTATTTGGTCATTAGTTTTTCCAGTAAATCATGTGCTTTTGCTTTTTCGCCAACATCATAATATCCTTTCGCAAATGGTTCTACCAAAGAATAGTAGCCAAATTTGTCCAGAGGCATTTTTGTCATTGCCAATTCGATGATGTTTTTTGCCTTATCTATTTTTCCTTCAGCAATCAATTGATTCATTAATCGCGAAAGATTCATTCTGTAGGTTAGACTTTCTCTTCTGGTTTCTGGATCATGATATATTTTGTCACTTTCGCTATTTCCCCAGTCCCATTTCATTACTTTGGCATACATATTTTCACTATCAATTCGTCCCATATCCATTTGTCCACCATCTTTAGAGAAAGTTGTTTTTAATGGAACTAATTTATATACCATTCCTTCCAGTTGAAGATAATCTTTCATCCATAAATAATCTTCTGGATCAAAAGCTCCACCACTAAAATAGATAGGTCTTTTCCAATTGTTATTGGCAACGATATCCAACATCATTAATCTGTTTTTGTAGATAGCGCTTCCTTTTATATCTATGTCAATATAAGGGACAATTGAATCGCTGAGTTTTTGGTCTACTACTTTGTTTTTAAGTATTGTTGCTTTGTCAACAGGAATTCTAATTTTACTTGTAGGAAAAAAATGAATGGTTTGTCCATTTTGCATTTCTACAGTTGATTTTGGGTTTTTAATGAATTTAATAATAGCTTTTATATCCCAGCGGCTTTCTGTTTTTGGGATATGTGCTACATAATCCAATTTGTCACCAACATATTCATCATGTGTGAAGGAAATTGGCAATCCTTCTGATTGATAGGCTTTTCTTTTCATTTGGTCAATGTACCAGTCTGTCATAAATAAACTGGTGTTGACGATTTTGATATCAGTACGAATGCCTTCTATTTCTTGTGCGTACCAAAGAGGGAAAGTATCATTGTCTCCAATAGTGAATAAGATGGCATTAGGATCACAGGATTCCAAATAGGCTTTTGCCATTGCCGTTGCTGTATATTTTCCAGAACGATCATGATCGTCCCAGTTTTGATAGGCCATTAGAATTGGAGCTGCCAATAATGATCCAGCTATAAGTAGAGGTCCAGCAATTTTGGGTGCAAGATAGTTTCGTGCACTTTCGTATAATGCATATACTCCAAAACCAATCCAAATTGCGAAAACATAAAAAGAACCAACTAAGGCGTAGTCTCTTTCCCGTGGCTCAAAAGGTCTTTCGTTTAGGTATATTTTCAATGCAATTCCAAGGAAAAGGAATAGTGCAAATAAAACATAAAAACTTTTGCGATCTTTTGATGCGTGGTACATGATTCCTATTAGTCCAAGTAAAAATGGTAAAAAGAAATATGCATTTCGTCCTTTGTTATTCAATACATCAGCCGGTAAATTGTCTTGTGAACCTAGATGTAAACTGTCGATAAAAGAAATTCCGCTTATCCAGTTTCCATCTAGATAATCATATCTTCCTTGTTCATCATTTTGTCTTCCAACAAAATTCCACATTAAATACCTCCAATACATATATCCAAATTGATATTCGAACATAAAACTGAAATTGTCTGCAGTAGTTGGTTTTTCTATAATTAAATAGTCTCCATAATGTTTTAAAAACGAAACATAACCTTCATTGTCAATTTGTTTTTGTGCATAGGCTTGCCTAAATTCTGCAATAGTTTTTTCAGTTTCATTTTTTAACTGAGCTATAGCTTTATTATAATCTTCCTCACTTAATTGACTTGGATCCAACCCGTATTTTGCTAAATCGTCTTCATATGGATAATCTGGGTTCATTCGGAATGCTGGAGGATTTGTAAAATTCATGTAATTTTCTACATGTTCTGTACTCCACATTCTAGGTAAAATTGTTTTTTGATTGTCGTCACTATTTTGCTCCGCTTTTATATAATTATTTACAATTACATATTTACCAGTTTTATAATCTCTTTCATAATTGGGCGCTTTGTCCAAATAAGGATTGTTGGCGTCCAATCCTGCAAATGTTTCAGTATATTGAGGTCCGTAAAATAATGGATTTACTCCGTATTGTTCTCTATTGTAATAAGCAAGTACTTCGGCTGCATCTGATGGTCTGTTTTCGTTTATAACAGTGTCAGAATTAGCACGAATTGGTAGCATTAACCAAGTAGAAAAGCCAATTAGGATGAATAGAACGCATAAAATTATTGTATTGTACTGTACATATCCTTTGCTGTGCGTGTATTTTAATCCAAAATAAAAGAATGCTATAAAAAGCAAGGCTACAAAAATGGTTCCTGAGTTGAAAGGCAAACCCATTGAATTCACCATAAACACTTCTGTTTTTCCGAAGAAAGCCATTGTAAGTGGTAGTAATAGTTTAAATATAAAAAGTAAAACAGAAACAACTACAACATTTGCAATTAAAAAGTTTTTGACTGTAACAACCTTGTAATTTTTAAAGAAATATAAAAATCCTATAGCAGGAATTGTTAGCAAAGCCATGAAGTGCACTCCAAAAGATAGTCCAACTACCAAAGATATTAGGAGTAACCATTTGTCTCCTCTAGCAGTATTCATTTCTTGTTCCCAGCGTAAGCCAAGCCATAAAAGTAATGAAATTAATAAAGTGGCCATGGCGTATACTTCGGCTTCTACTGCATTAAACCAGAAACTGTCTGAAAAAGTATAAGCTAATGCTCCAACAAATGAGCTTCCAAGAATAACGATTGAATTGTCTTGGTTAATCTCAGAGTATTGAGATATTAATTTTTTTAAGATCATCGACGATGACCAAAACATAAAGAGAATTGTGAATGCACTTGAAAATACAGAAGTCATATTTACCATCAACGCAATGTGTTCTTTGTCTATAGCAAACATTGCGAAAAATGCTCCAATCATTTGGAATAAAGGAGCTCCAGGAGGATGTCCTACTTCAAGTTTGGCAGCTGTGGCGATATACTCACCACAATCCCAAAAACTCATTGTGGGTTCAACTGTAAGTGTATAAGTTATTAAAGCGATTGAAAATGCAAGCCAACCTGTAATCGTATTCCATTTGTTAAAATTGAATGATGTCATATAGCAGTATACTGTTTTTTGTGTTTAATTTTTGTGATACAAAGAAAATGTTTTTTTTTTTAATGTTGAGTTGCATTATTGTAATTTTATACAAAATAATCATTTTTCTGAAACCTTTGTAAGTCAAATGTTTAATGCTGATATTTTTTTGAATTCATTTTTTTTTCGTTTTTTTTTAAATAAAAACTCAAAAAAAGTTTGCACAGCTTGGAATTTGTTTTAAATTTGCACTCGCTTAGCAGAAATGTTAGCAAGTTTGCTGGTCTATGGTGTAATGGTAACACAACTGTTTTTGGTGCAGTCTTTCAAGGTTCGAGTCCTTGTAGACCAACAGAAAACCTCTTCAAATGAAGAGGTTTTTTTATGGGCTATAGTTAAATATGGTTTAAATAAACAAAGCCTTTCAATTTTCTTGAAAGGCTTTGTTTGTGTTTGAATATTTAAATTCTAAAAGTCAATACCGGTTTCTTAGCGTGGTTTACTAAATCTTCAGAGATGCTTCCGGTGAAGAAATGGTTTAGTGCTGTTCTTCCATGTGTGCAAAATGCAATTAAGTCGGCATTTTTGTCGTTGGAGTAATTAATTATTCCTTTTTCTATGTTGCTTTCGTTGTAGATTTCAAAAGTGTACTCTGGCATATCAAAATCAGCAAGAAACTCAGTTATTGCATTTTGAGCAGCAGATGTGCTTTTGAAGCTATTTGGTGTGCAAATAAGTACCAAGCTTAGTTTTGATTCAAATAATTTTGTAAATTCAAGTACTTTGGCAAAAGGTTTTTTAATTTCTTTTGAAAAGTCAGAAGCAAAAACTATGTTTTTAATATTGAAATTTTCATTTTTACTTTTAATAACTAAAACAGGTATTTCAGACAATCGAACTACTTTTTCTGTATTGGAACCAATAAAAATTTCGTCAATTCCCGAAGCACCGTGTGAACCCATAACAATTAAATCAATACTGTTTTGTTTGATGTAATTGTTTATGCCATTGTAAGCGCCGTCAAGACGAACTACCTCTGTAATATTTATTTCTGTTAAATAAGGGCGATTTTTTATGCTTTTTAGTTTTTCTTCTGCTTTACGTTTAAATAGCATTACTTCAGGGATGCTGGTTTCGCCTTTTATGGCGTCATTCATTTGTCCTGGTAATTCGAGCATGTGGATTAGTACAATCTCATAACCGTGTTTTTTTGCAATTTGAGCACCAACTTCAATTGCTTCGTCTGCATATTTTGTAAAATCAGTTGGGATTAAGATTCTTTTCATGATAGATTGGGTTTAATTTGTCAGATAAACTGGATTTATATTATACTTTAAAGATATAAATTTTTTTAATAGTAATCAATTTTTTTGATTTATAAAAAAACACTATATTTGCACCGTTATTTATTAAAACTTAAATAATGAGGGGACTAATGTCCCCTCTTTTTATAAAGATATGACATTCAAAGAAAAAGTAATTACAGTATTAGAAGAAGCTCTTCTAGAAAAGCCATCGGTTTTTTTAATAGACCTTACCATAACGGATGCTTTTAAAGTTATTGTCGGTATTGATGGTGATAATGGAGTGGTTCTGCAAGATTGCATAGATATTAGTCGAGCAATTGAAAATAACTTGGATAGAGAAGAACAGGATTTTTCTTTGGAAGTTGCTTCAGTAGGAGTAGGGTCCCCATTGAAATTAGTTAGGCAATACAAGAAAAACATCGGTAGGACGTTAATTGTTAAGACAATCACTGAAAAAATTGAAGCTGAATTAGTTGAAGCTAATGAACTTTTTATAATTTTGTCTTGGCAAGCAAGAGAACCCAAAAAAATAGGTAAAGGAAAAGAAACTGTTCAAAAAGAACTTAAAATTCCTTACTCAGATATTAAAGAAGCAATTGTTACAGTAACATTTTAATTAAAGAATTCGCATGGAAAATTTAGCATTAATCGATTCATTCTCAGAGTTTAAAGATGACAAACTCATTGATCGTGTAACGCTTATGGCAATTTTGGAAGATGTATTTAGAAATGCATTGAAAAAAAAATACGGTTCAGATGATAATTTCGATATTATTATAAATCCTGACAAAGGAGATATGGAGATTTGGAGAAGAAGAGTAATCGTTGCTGACGAGGATTTGGATTTTGAAAATGAAGAGATAACGCTTACTGAAGCAAGAAAAATTGAAGCGGATTTTGAAATTGGTGAAGAAGTTTCTGAAGAGGTAAAATTAATAGATTTGGGTAGAAGAGCTATTTTAGCTTTAAGACAAAATTTAATTTCTAAAATACATGAACACGATAATACCAATCTTTACAAGCAGTTTAAAGATATTATCGGTGATATATATACTGCCGAAGTGCATCACGTGCGTCCAAGGGTAGTAATTTTGGTTGATGACGAAGGAAATGAAATCATTTTACCAAAAGAAAAGCAAATACCTTCTGATTTTTTCCGTAAAGGTGATAATGTTAGGGGTATAATCGAAAGTGTTGAGCTTAAAGGTAATAAGCCTCAAATTATAATGTCTAGAACTTCGGATAAGTTCTTGGAAAAATTATTTGAACAAGAAATTCCAGAAGTTTTTGACGGTTTGATTATGGTCAAAAATGTTGTTCGAATTCCTGGTGAAAAAGCCAAAGTAGCTGTGGATTCTTATGACGACCGTATTGATCCAGTAGGGGCTTGTGTAGGTATGAAAGGATCTCGTATTCACGGAATAGTTCGTGAATTAGGAAATGAAAATATAGATGTAATCAATTATACTAGTAATATTCAATTATATATCACTAGAGCATTGAGTCCTGCCAAAGTTTCATCCATTAAAATTAATGAAGAAACCAAAAGAGCCGAAGTGTTTTTGAAATTGGAAGAGGTTTCTAAAGCAATTGGAAGAGGTGGACATAATATTAGATTAGCAGGTCAGCTAACAGGTTACGAATTAGACGTAATCCGTGAAGGTGATATTGCAGGATCAACTTCAGATGATGACGATGTTGAATTAACAGAATTTTCAGATGAAATTGAAGATTGGGTAATTGAAGAATTTGCAAAAATTGGTTTGGATACTGCAAAAAGTATTTTAAAACAAGATGTAGACGATTTGGTTAGAAGAACTGACTTAGAAGAGGAAACAATTCTAGATGTAATTAGAATATTAAAGGAAGAATTCGATAGTTAGATCGTTCTTTCTTTAAAAACAAACTGCCACTTTATTTTTTTCTTATTCTATTATGTATTGGATAAGAGTTTTAAAGTGAGGAATAACAAAAAAGGTAATAATAAAAGATTTTATGTCTGAAGAGAGAATTATTAGAATAAACAAGGTTTTAAGGGAATTAAATATTTCGTTAGAAAGAGCTGTGGATTATCTAAAAGATAAGGGGATTGCTATTGAAGCAAATCCAAACGCAAAAATTTCTGATCAGGAATTTAATATCCTACAAAGTCAGTTTGCAGGCGACAAGGGGAATAAAGAGGCTTCTAAAGAAGTAGGAGAAGAGAAAAAGAAAGAGAAAGAAGCTTTGCGTGTTGAACGAGAAAAAGAGATTGATGATAAACGTAAACTAGATGAAGAGCGTTTAAAACAACAAGAAGTTATTAAAGCCAGAGCAGTTTTGTCTGGTCCAGTTCAAGTAGGTAAGATTGATCTTAATCCAAAAAAACCTACTGTAACACCAACTCCAATTGTTGCTGAAAAAATGGCCTCTCCAAAAGAAGAAATTCTTATTGAAAAACCAGTTCATAAAGAAGCTGTTAAAACAGAAGTACCAGTTGAAAAGCCTATTGTGAAAGAGGTAGTTGCCGAAAAGGTAATAGAAGAAAAACCAATTTCAGAAGTGAAAGAGGTAAGACACATTCCAGGTATAAAGGACATTAAAAAAGTAGAGAAAGTAGAAGTTGTTGAAACTAAAAAAACAGATGTAGTAGCTGATGAAGCTCCTGTTGAAGAGTCAATTACAACTCAATACCAAAAGCTTTCTGGAGCAACTTTAACTGGTCAAGTTATTGATTTGTCTCAATTCAATAAGCCAAAAAAGAAAAAAGAAGAGCCTAAAATTACTCCGAACAAACCAGGTGCGCCAGGTGCAGTAGGTGCTAATAATGCCAATAAAAATAAACGCAAAAGAATTGCTCCAAAGCCAGGTGCGCCTAGACCGCCTGCTACTCCTGGAGTTCCTGGAGCACCAAACCCTAATAAAATCACTCCAAATACTGGAGGCGGTGGTTTTAATGCCAATAGAAGTGCTAGACCTGGTTTTGTAAAAGGAAATAGACCTGCTATTGTAGCCAAAGTTGAACCTACAGAAGAGGAAGTTAAAAACCAAATCCGTGAAACTTTGGAAAAACTTCAAGGTAAAGGAGGTAAATCTAAAGCGGCAAAATACAGAAGAGATAAAAGAGATACACACCGTCAGAAATCTGATGATGAACAAAGAGCAATTGATGAAGGAAGTAAAACGATAAAAGTTACTGAATTTGTTACTGTTGGTGAAATTGCGATTATGATGGATGTGCCAATTACTAAAGTGATTGGAACGTGTATGTCACTTGGAATAATGGTGACTCAAAATCAACGTTTAGATGCGGAAACATTAACTATTGTAGCCGATGAGTTTGGATACGAAGTTGAATTTATTACGGTTGATATCGAAGAAGCTATTCAAGTAGTAGAAGATAAAGAAGAAGATTTAGTATTCAGAGCGCCTATTGTTACTGTAATGGGTCACGTCGATCACGGTAAAACCTCTTTACTGGATTATATTCGTAAAGAAAATGTTATCGCTGGTGAATCTGGAGGAATTACACAACATATTGGTGCCTATGGTGTAACTTTAGACAACGGTCAAAAAATTGCATTTTTAGATACGCCTGGTCACGAAGCGTTTACCGCTATGAGAGCACGTGGAGCGCAAGTTACCGATATTGCAATTATTGTTATAGCGGCTGATGATGATATCATGCCACAAACTAAAGAGGCTATTTCTCATGCACAAGCTGCTGGAGTTCCAATTATCTTTGCAATCAACAAAATTGATAAGCCAAATGCTAATCCTGAAAAAGTAAAAGAAAGATTAGCGGGTATGAACTTATTAGTAGAAGATTGGGGTGGAAAAATTCAATCTCATGATATCTCTGCAAAAGTCGGTACAGGTGTAAAAGAATTATTGGAAAAAGTATTATTAGAAGCGGAATTATTAGATCTAAAATCGAATCCAAACAAAGCCGCTCAAGGTACTGTAGTTGAAGCTTTCTTGGATAAAGGAAAAGGATACGTTTCTACCATATTAGTTCAACATGGAACGCTGAAAATTGGTGATTACATGTTGGCTGGAAAACACCATGGAAAAATTAAAGCCATGCATGATGAGAGAGGTAATATTGTTACTGTTGCAGGTCCTTCGACTCCAGTTTCTGTTTTAGGTCTTGATGGTGCTGCTACTGCGGGTGATAAGTTCAATATTTTTCAAGACGAAAAAGAAGCGAAACAAATTGCTGCTAAACGTTCTCAATTGATGCGTGAACAATCTGTTCGTACGCAACGTCATATTACATTGGATGAAATTGGACGTAGAATTGCATTGGGTCAGTTTAAAGAATTGAACATTATCCTTAAAGGGGATGTGGATGGTTCTGTTGAAGCCTTGTCTGATTCGTTCTCTAAATTATCTACTGAAGAAATTCAAATTAATATTATCCATAAAGGAGTTGGGGCTATTACAGAAACCGATGTTATGCTTGCTTCTGCTTCGGATGCGATAATTATTGGATTTAATGTTCGTCCAGCTGGAAATGCTCGACAATTGGCTGATAAAGAAGAAATCGATATTCGTTACTACTCTATTATCTATGCTGCTATTGATGACTTGAAAGATGCAATGGAAGGAATGTTAGCTCCAGAGATGAAAGAAGAAATCTTAGGAACTGCTGAAATTAGAGAAATTTTCAAAATATCTAAAGTGGGTTCTATTGCCGGAAGTATGGTTATGGATGGTAAAATTGTTAAAAATGCTAAAATGAGAATTATTAGAGACGGTGTTGTTGTCTTTACTGGTGAACTTCTAGCCTTGAAACGATTCAAAGATGATGTTAAGGATGTAGCTAAAGGTTACGATTGTGGTATTCAAGTTAAAGGATATAATGATATCGAAGAAAGAGATGTTATTGAATCATATCATGAAGTTGCAATCAAAAAGAAATTGAAATAAAATTTCATTTATTTATATTTAAAAATCCCAATTCGTTGGGATTTTTTTATTTTAGCATAAATAAGTTTTACTATGATTAGATTGTTTTTATTTTCCTGTATGTTGTTATCTTTTGTTTCTTATGCTCAAAATGAAACTCAATATTTTGTTTCTTTAGAAAATAGTTCTAATAATAAAATTGAATCTGATTTTTTTATTGAAAAAGTGTACGATGGAAGACAAATAAAGAGTAATATAGGATCTGCCCAAAAATCTATTTTTAATAAAAAAGTTTTAGCAGTTGTAGAAAAACCATTGTCTTTAGAACTTCAAAAGTATTTTGATATTTGTTTTCCAAAAGAAGCTGGTAAAAAAGCTTTGTCTATTAGAGTAAACGAATTTTATGTTTCTGAACATACAGACTCCAAAACAGAAACTGGTTGTGCAACTGTTGTTTTTGACTTTATAGAAAGAGCAGAAGGTATTGATTATATTATAGGTTCTTATTCCTCTTTTATTAAAAGCGATGGTATTGATGTTACAAGTGGTCATGAGCAAAGATTAATTCAAGCTATAAATGAATGTATTGTAGCTTATCTAAATTCTAATGTAAGATCCGATTCAAAGATTGTTTTTAATTCTAATCAAAAATTAGATGATAGTTCTATTCCAATTTATAAAGCAGGTGTTTATCTAAACTATATAGATGTTTTTAATGGTACTTGTCTTGACATGGAAAATTTTACTGTCACAAAATATCAAGATAAATATTGTCTTTTGAATAATAAGTCTGGTAAAGTAGAAAATGCGTTTTATGGTTTTAATGATGGAAAAAGTTTTTACATTAATTTGTTTCGTTATTCCAATGTTAAGGTCTATGCAAAAACAGAGGTGATGGGAGTGTATTATTTTATTGACGAAGTGCAATCAAATAGTATCGATTATACAGAACTTAGGGATGCGTTTTTTGGTCTAAGTGCATTGTATTTATTTCCTGACACTACTGAGTCAAAGTTGCCATTATTAATAGATAGATTTACAGGTTCTCCTATTTTTTTAACTAATAGTTTTATGGTTAATTTACTTTCGCCTAATTCCAATTTATTAAAAGAATATAGAAGGACAAGTCGTTCTTCAGAGGATAAAAAAAGATTGTACAAAAAATATTTTGGATTAAATTAAAATTTTCAATAGTTTAATTTAATCTTATACTTTTAAAACCAAATAAATGACTTCAAAAAGGATTGGAATTCTTGGAGCAATGCCTGAAGAGATAAGCGGAGTAGTGACATTGCTTAAAAACAAGGAAAAGGTTGTTAAGGGAATGCGTACTTATTATATAGGTACAATAAATGAAATTGATGTTGTTGTAGTTTTTTCTCGTTGGGGGAAAGTAGCATCTGCAACTACCGTAACACATCTAATTGTTGAATTTGGTATTACTCAACTTATTTTCACAGGTGTTGCTGGGGGTATTAGTCCAGAAGTTTCTATTGGAGACATTGTTGTCGCAAGCAGTTTGGTTCAACATGATTTGGATGCACGTCCAATTATGAAAAGGTTTGAGATACCATTATTGGGTGAAACTATACTTTATCCGGCTCACGTAAAAAATATGGGGAGAAGTCTTAAATTTGAATAAAAAACAAATGGATTTTTCAATATTTTCTTCCTTTTTACCTGAGGGATTATTATCTCATTTTGACATTGTTGATTTCAAAGAATTAGGGGATTTACAAACAAAAAAAGATTGTTTTTATATTTATTTAGACGAAAAAAATATTCTTCCAAAAGAATATAATTCTAAT
>NZ_OZ248507.1:0-169218 GCF_965234445.1 Flavobacterium rarum (SeqCode)
AAGACTGGAAAAACTATTTTCTCTAACAATGATTGCTTTTGTATGGTGTTATAAAATTGGTGACTATTTGGATGAAAACATCAAAAAAATAAAAATAAAAAAACATGGCAGAAGAGCTGTAAGCGTGTTCAAATATGGATTAGATTACTTGTCGAAATTTCTTTTTACAGGATTTAACTCTTTAGATAACAGTCTTTTTTGCTTTTTGTCATGTACTTAAAAAATATTTTACTAATAGCCATCGAATCAATGTACCTTTGAATATTGCTAAGCGATTGATTGTTTAATGAAATTTGCTGTAATTGAAAATTGGTTCTTTTAAGTAATTCAATAATATAGATGTGGTAGTAAGCTCACGAACCGTTTGCATTTTACTTTTATCTTTTATTATTCCCTTTATAGATTTCTCTTTCCATTCAACAAGTAATGCCAATTCAGCAGTAAACCCTTTGTAATCGATACCTTCTTTAAGGATTACTCTTGCTTTTTGGATTTGTTCATTAATTTCATTAAAACTTGAGTTTTGCCTGCTTAATAATACATTTAAATCATAGTTTTCTTGATTTTCTTTCAAATTCTCAATATGCAATTTCTGCATTAATGAATCCAGAAGTTTATCCTTTTGGGTTTCAGTTTTTATTACGGGTGAGACTTTATCTTGCCCACAAACATTTAATATGCTAAACAAAAAAGTAAATAACAAAAAATTATTATAAATCATTTTTAAATAGTTTATCATTTTTCTTGAAATAAATTAGTTAATTCTGAAGTTTAAAAAAGATAGTAATGCAAATCCATTTGTGATTAAAAGTAGGAAAAAAATAAATATACTGGTCTTTATAAATATGATTTATTTTAAAAAATCAACATAAAACTATTTGATATTCAATTTGATAAGGTCATCAGCGTGTTCTATGTTAAGTTGTAGCTCTTAGATTTTTTTTTACTTGAATGTTAACAAAAAAATGCTTTGCGTTTATTTGGTTTTAAATGCTTTTTTGTTGCTTTTTTCTTAAGTTTTTAAGATAGAAATTTTGAAGAATATAATTTTAATTAAATTGAGGTGTCAGATATATAAAGTAGTAAAAGTAGGAATGTTTTTTGTAATTTAAAAATCGGTTAAGTAATTGATTTATTGGTTTTTATAGTGTTTTTTGAATGTAATTTTGGGTAACAATCTTAAAACAAACAAATCATGAAAAATTTATTTTTATCCGTTATTGTTACTTTATTTGTAACTTCTTCATTTGCTACTGCTATTAATGAAGAGCCTAAAGTTGTTTTGGTAAAAACTACAAAAGAACTAACGCAATTGCTTAATTCAACTTATTCTGAAGGTTTTTTAGAAAAAAATGAAAAAGTAAAAGTATTATTCACTGTAAATGAAATGAATCAATTGGTTGTATTGCAAGTGAATACTAAAAATTCTGACATTCAATATTTTGTAACAAAAGCGCTTAACTACAAAAAAGTAGTGTCTAATGAATTGAAATTTGGAGTGAACTACCTTGTTGAGGTGGATTTTAAAATGTAAAAAAGAGTTTTCAAATTATAAAGGCTGTCTAAAAATTTTAGACAGCTTTTTTTTGTATGGTCATTATTTATTTGTCAAAGCAATTGGATGAAGTTCAAACTTTCATTCAGGCTTCGATTTATATTATTTTCCAATTTCTTGAATCCAATCCGATTCGTAAATTTTAAATCCTTTATTATTTTGTTGCGCTATTGCAAAAAGAGCTTTTGCAACTATTGCGCTTTCTATAGGTTTGTACTTTTTTAATTTTCCAATAAAAAAAAAGGAAAATGTTTTCATAAAAAAAGCCCCAACTTTTTCTCCAAATCTAAATTCTGTTCGATTGCCTAAAAGTAGGGAAGGTCTCAAAATGCTGACTTTTTCTAGTGATGAAGCTTTAAGAAAACTTTCGATTTCGCCTTTTGTTTTCAAATATAAATTAGATGAAGTTGCATCAGCACCAAGAGAAGAAATAATCAAGAATTGTTTAATTTTTTTCTCTTCATCAATTTTTGCAAATTGTTGAGGATATTCAAAATCTACTTTTCTAAACGCTTCTTTGCTTCCAGCTTTGTTTATAGTTGTTCCAATAGTACAAAAGAAATCATCACCTTCAACTAAATCCTGATAACTTTCGGGTTTGTCAAAGTCAATAATATGTTGTTTTAATTTTGGGTGTTGAATACCCACATCTCTTTTTACGAAAGTAATAACGGTCGAATAGTCCTTACTCTCCAAAAGAAGTTGAAGCAATTGTGATCCAATAAGGCCAGTGCTACCTATAATTAAAGCGGTTTTCAAGATATGTACTAATTTTTACCTTTACCAAAATTGTATTTCACTTTCTCTACCACTTGAATTTTGTCATTTCCTTTTGGAAATTGTTTTTTTGATGGTCTCTTTGCTGCTGGTTTCTTTTTAGAAGGACTCTCGTCACCTCTTCCTCTTTCTTCGTCTTTTGCTTTTGGTTTGAATTCGGGTCTTTTAGAATCTCCTTCTTTCGCAGGAATTTGAGCTTTGTGTTTGGCCAAAACGTCATTTGGATTTTTTGGATTTTCTTTGGTTCCACGCAAATGAATTACCAACCCATTTAAGAAATTACGCAATACTTGATCGCCACATTCCATGTAGTTTTCGTGTTTTTCATCACGAAAAAAAGCACCCAATTCTGATTTTGTAATTCTAAAATCTACCAATTCCAGAATTTCTACTATTTGATCATCGCGTAACATCAAGGCTACTCGAAGTTTTTTGAATATATCGTTATTTGTCATTTTTTTTGTATTTAAAGTGCAAAGATAAGCATTTAACAAATGAATTTCCGGTTATTGTTTTTCTGACATTAAAAACACTGTGCCAATAATTTGAAATTCGATTTAAATTCTATTATTTTTGGATAATCAAATAGGTTTGATCATTATAAAAACACGTTCTACCATGAATTGTGTGGATAAGAAAAAAATAAAGAAAAATATCACCATTAAGAGATCTAGGACTTAATTAACCTTAATAACGTAATGGTGCAAAGGAAAATTTAATTTTAATTTTTAAAACCCACACGATTGAGTGTAGAAACTAAAAACCCAATAGTATAAATATCCAAAAGAGTATCATAAATTATGAAGAAAATCACAATCAGTATAGTTCTCTTTTTTAGTATAATGTATGTTCAAGCTCAAGCAGGTCATGAAATTAAGATTAATTTGAAGAATTGTAAAGACACCATTGCTTATTTAGCCTTTTATCAGTTTGATAAATTGTACGTTTCCGATACTTGTAAAAAAGTTGTCAACGGAAATATTGTATTTAAAGGAAAGAAAAATTTAGACAAAGGAGTTTACTTTTTACTCAGTCAGGAAAAAGGAAATTATTTTGATTTTATAATAGACGAAAACACTCAGAAACAACAAATCAATTCGGATAAAACCAATTTACTGGAAAATTTAAAAGCGGTAAATTCCAAACAAAATGAAAATTTCTTCAACTACATTCGTTTTGTAACCACCAAAAATAAAGAGTTTGATAGTTTTAAGAAATCAATTAAAGAACAAAAGAAACCAGATTCTATTGCTCTTTTAACCAAAGAATACAAAGTCTTAAACGATGGTATACTCATAAATGACCTAAATACAATTACCCAAAATAAAGGAACTTATCTTGCCGATATCATTAATTTAAAAACCGAAAAAATTGCCAAGGATGTTCCAAAAGCTTCCAATGGCAGACCCGACAGTGTTTTTATATATAATTATTATAAAAAACATTTTTGGGATGGTGTCAATTTTCAGGATGACGCTATGTTACGCAACCCATTTTTTACGAATAAAATAAAGCAATATTTTAATACGGTTGTATTACAGCACCCTGATTCGGTTTGTGTAGAAATTGACCGAATGATGCTTAAAACTAAGCAAGGCACCAAAATGAACATGCTTTTACTGGCTTATTTTACCCAAACGTATGAGATTCCAAAACTTATGGGAATGGACAAAGTGTTTATTTATATGGTTGATAATTATTTTAAAACAGGTAAGGCCAATGGTGTTTATGATGAAAGTGTGATCAAAATCATTATCAATAGGGGCAACGTTTTGGCTCCATTACAACTCGGAAAAACCGCTCCTGAGCTTTATATGATTGACATTCCTACTCATGATAAAATTGCCAAAATGGGTTTTGATACTGCCAAAACCAGCGAAGAAATAACCAAAATCTATTATGCCAATAAACCCGAAATTGAACAATCATACGTGACTTTAACCAGCATAAAAGCCGATTATTTGATTCTAATGTTTTGGGATGTAGATTGTGGACATTGTCAAAAAGAAGTGCCGAAAATTCTGGAAATGTACCACGATTTTCAAAAAGAGGGGAAAGATGTGAAAGTTTTCGGAGTCTACACGCAAAATGATTTTGAGAAATACAAGAAATACATAATTGACAATAAAATCGATTGGATCAATGTCTACGATGGAGTTCATATCAATAATCTCAAAGATAAATATGATGTGGTAACCACTCCTGTAATTTATATTTTGGATAAAAACAAAGTCATCAAAGCCAAAGGAATTGGTTCCGAAGCCATAAAAAGTATCATCACCCAAATGGAAAAGGAATATTCTAAAAAATAACGATTTAAGAATGATGATTGCTTCGCCAGTTCGCCTTTCAGGCTCGGGTAACGATTTTTGATTTTTAGATGTTGTGTAATTCTATAATGCTTCGCCAGTTCGCTATCGCTGGGGTCAAAAATCGTTAATCAAAAATCATAAATTTAATACCCCAACCAAATAATGGCATTTGCAAAACCATCCCGCCATAATTTTTCATTGTGATGACCGCCTTTTACAATTACTTTCTTGTTTAAATTTAAGCAATAACAACGGTTGGTATTCAGTAGTAGTTCCATGTGATTGAGATCTTTTACCATGTCATCATCATCTCCTTCCGAATCCCCACAAAGGAAATATATTTTAGCTTTTAGTTTTTTGCTGGTCGCCATATAATCATTGATGTCTTTTCGATTGATCCAAAAAGCAGGAGAAAAAACACCTGCTTTACCAAAAACTTCAGGATATTTTATAACAGCATAAAAAGAAGTTAATCCACCCAAAGAACTCCCCATAATGGTGGTGTTTTTGGCATTAATTTTCGTTCGGTATTTATTGTCAATTTCGGGTTTTAAAGTGTTAACGATAAATTCGAGGTATTTATCGGCATTTCCTCCACCGTATTTATCGTTTTTATAAGGGGTTAGCTCTTCCAGTCGTTTTTCGCCTCCGTTTTCAATACCAACTACAATTACTTGCGCGCTCAAACTATCTAGTTTTTCGTCCACATTCCATTCGCCTGCAAAAGAAGTTTTGGCATCAAAAAGATTTTGAGCATCATGCATGTAAATTACAGGATATTTTTTGGTTGAAGTTTTGTAGTTTTTAGGCAAGTAGAGCCAAATTTTACGGCTTGTTTTCAGTTGAGGAGCTTCTACTATAAAAGTCGAAACTTGTTTGGAAGCAGTGCTTTCTTGAGCTGTTGATTTACCAATAAATAGTAGTAAAGAAATTAAGTAAATGAATTTCAAGATGATTTAATTTTTAGATTTAAAAAAAAAGAATATTTTAGCTAAAATTAATCATTAGATGAACACACACATAGAAAAAATAAACTTATTATCGGAAATGATAGCTTTTTCATTGGTAGATGGTCGGTTGCACGAAAGAGAATATCAATTTGTTTGGATTGTTGCACAGGAATTAGGTATAAGCAAAAAAGAGTTCAGCGATTTATTTCATCAAGAGTTGCCCACAGGAGTTATAAAATCTGAGTTTGAAAGAATTCAGCAATTTTATCGTTTGGCATTATTGATGCATGTTGATGGTGTTTTACATCAAAAAGAGGAAGAAGCCATTCGCCAAATTGCCATTAATATGGGATTAAATCCAAGCGCAACGAATCGTATTCTTAAGTTAATGAAAACTTCGCCAAGCGCTATAATTCCTGCAGAAGTATTATTGAATCATTTTCAGGAACAATTGAATTAATGGATTTTTGCTTGCAAAGCTTTAATGTCATCTCTAAGTTTTGCTGCTTGCATGAAGTCTAGATCCTTTGCTGCTTTTTCCATTGCTTTTCGTTTTTCTCGAATGAGTTTTTCCAAATCAGGTTTAGACATATAGGCCGTTTCAGGTTCGGCGGCTACATTCATGATGTGTCCCAATTCGTATTCTACCAATTTGTTATTGGTAAAGGCACTTTCTATTTTTTTGTTTAATGCTTGTGGAACTACATTATTCTCAGTGTTGAAATTGATTTGCTTGGTTCTTCTGTAATTGGTTTCGTCAATGGTTTTTTGCATACTGTTTGTGATTTTATCAGCATACATAATTGCTTTTCCATTCAAGTTTCTTGCCGCACGCCCAATGGTTTGAGTAAGTGAACGATGGCTTCTCAAGAAACCTTCTTTGTCGGCATCCAAAATTGCTACCAATGAAACTTCGGGTAAATCCAATCCTTCACGAAGTAAGTTAACTCCAATTAGAACATCAAAAATCCCTTTTCGTAAATCTTGCATAATTTCAATACGTTCCAGAGTGTCCACATCCGAGTGAATGTAGCGGCAACGAATGGAAACTTTCGTTAGGTATTTGGCTAGTTCTTCGGCCATTCTTTTGGTCAGAGTAGTAACCAAAACGCGTTCGTCGAGCTCGCAACGTTGTTGAATTTCTTCAATCAAATCGTCAATTTGGTTCAAGCTGGGGCGAATTTCAATTATAGGATCCAATAAACCAGTTGGTCGTATGACTTGTTCGACATAAACTCCGTCACATTTTTGCAATTCATAATCAGCAGGAGTTGCTGAAACATAAATAACTTGGTTTTGCATGGCTTCAAATTCGTCAAACTTTAAAGGTCGGTTGTCCATTGCAGCCGGCAGGCGAAAACCATATTCCACTAAATTCTCCTTGCGGCTTCTGTCACCTCCGTACATGGCGTGCACTTGTGAAAGGGTTACGTGACTTTCATCCACAACCATCAAATAATCCTTTGGAAAATAATCCAATAAGCAGAAAGGTCTTGATCCCGATTCTCTTCCATCAAGGTAACGGGAATAATTTTCAATTCCAGAACAATATCCCAATTCTCGTATCATTTCGAGATCAAAATTGGTACGTTCTTCGAGGCGTTTGGCTTCTAGATGTTTGCCGATTTCTTTGAAATAATCCACTTGTTTTACCAAATCCTGTTGAATCTCCCAAATGGCGTTTTGTAACACATCTGGCGAAGTCACAAACATATTGGCTGGATAGATAGTGAGTTTTTCGAATCGCTCAATAACTTTGGATGTTTTTATATCGAAACTTTCCATTTCTTCGATTTCATCCCCAAAAAAATGAATTCGAAAAGCATCGTCAGCATAACTTGGGTATACTTCAACAATATCTCCTTTTATTCTAAAATTTCCAGGTGTGAAATCAGCTTCGGTTCTGGAATATAAACTTTGAACTAAACTGTGTAGCAATTTGGTTCTGGAAATCATTTGGTTTTTCTCAATGGAAATTACATTTTTCTGAAATTCTACGGGATTTCCAATACCATAAATACAAGAAACGGAAGCGACTACCAAAATATCTCTTCGTCCAGAAAGTAGGGAAGAGGTGGTGCTTAAACGCATTTTTTCTAGCTCTTCATTGATAGATAAATCTTTTTCTATGAAAACACCAGTTACAGGCATAAAAGCTTCGGGTTGGTAATAATCGTAATACGATACAAAATATTCCACTGCATTATTGGGAAAAAATTGTTTGAACTCTGAGTACAATTGAGCCGCCAAGGTTTTATTGTGTGCCAAAACCAATGTGGGGCGCTGTATTTCCTGAATAACATTCGCCACTGTAAATGTTTTTCCGGAACCAGTAACTCCAAGCAAAGTTTGAAATTGTTCGCCAGCTTCAATGCCTTGAACTAGTTTTTCAATGGCTTGTGGCTGATCGCCTTTGGGCTGATACTCGGATACGACTTGGAATTTCATTTGTTTGGAACGAAGGTTCAGAGATAAAAATTTTGGAAATATTTATTTGTAAAACTTTGGATTTCTACTAGTATGTCGAACTCGAATTATATAAATAACTTTCTGGGTAATTTTATAAGAAATTCTGTAACTGAATTTTTCAAAGGCTCTATACTTTTCATTAATTGGAATTCTCATTTCATCAGTTTCATAAATCTCCCAACCTGTTTTAAGGATTAATACTGAATCTACAATTGAATCAATGACTTTGTCAGGAACTGTAAAACCTTTGGTTTCTTCAAGTAAGTAAAAATAAATATCTTTTAATTGGTCTTGAGAAGTTGAAGTCCAAACTATCTCTTTTTCCATTCAGCAATTTTTTCTAAAACTTGATTATGAGAAAATACATTTCCATTAACAATATCTTTTTCAGATTTCTGCAAATCCTGATTATAGCTTTCAATGTTTTCTGATTTACTGTCCAAAAGTGTATTTATTGCTGACAAAAAAACTTCATCATCAATTTCAGATATTTTGGAAATTAAAATATTTTTTAATTCGATTGCGCTCATAATAAATGAATTTATACAAATTTAATCAAAAGAGTGTTGCAAATATTAAAACTTCCAAGCTTTTTGTTGTGCTTCGGTCATAAAAGTCCAAGCGACAATACGGCTTGTTTTTTGGCCTTGAGCCATTTCTATGGTTTTGTGAATTGCTGCCACATTATTCAGTGTTTTGTAAATCGTATTCAAGTTCGATTGTTTGGAAACCAAAGTGGTAAACCAAAGGCATTGCATAGGATATTTGGCGCTTTCAAAAATCATTTGTTTGATGAAACCCAATTCCCCACCTACACACCATAATTCCGCATTATGACCACCAAAATTAAGAACTGGTTTTGCTGTTTTAGGAGCATTTGGAGCCAGATTGTTCACTTTTCGAATACTGCTTTTTGTTGCTTCTTCGGATGAAGAATGAAAAGGAGGATTGCAGATGGTAAAGGTAAATTTGTCTTCGGGTAATATAATGTTTTTGAAAATAAAACGGGAATTCACCTGTAATTGTAAGCTTACGGCCTCAACTAGTTTAGGATTATGTTCAATAATTTTTTTGCAGTTTTGAATAGCATTTTCGTCTATATCAGTTCCTACAAATGACCAGCCGTAAATAGCATTTCCTAATATTGGATAAATGCAATTGGCACCAATACCTATATCGAGTCCGACAACCGATTCACCTTGTGGTATTTCACCGTTATTTGTTGTAGCCAATAAATCGGCGAGATGATGAATATAATCTGCTCTTCCAGGAATTGGGGGGCATAAAAAATCAGTAGGAATGTCCCAATTTTGAATATTGTAGTTGGTTATTAATAAGGCATTATTAAGTGCTTTAACCGCATCGGGAATGCTAAAATCTATTGTTTCGATATCATGTTCATTGATAAAAACAAATTCTCCCAATTTGGGGTAGTTTAATGTTAATAGTTCAAAATTATATCCAAATCGATGAAGATTTCTAGGGTGTAATGTTGTTTTTTCGGTATTCTTTATCGTTTTCATTTTCTAAATTTCGTTGCAAATATAGTCAATCATTTGATTGAAAAAAGTAAAACGGCTAGTAGTAGCTATTTTGATTTTTTTATTTGCAATAATCAAGCCAAAGTATTTGATATGTAGGTTGTTATGGTTTTTTGATTGTGGTCTATAATTTTTATTTTGAAAAAATATCTAAATGTATGTCAAATTGTATTTTAAATATTCAATGTTTATTAGTTCTTTGAGTACTATAGTTTTACTAATCTATGCATTCCATCAATAACAAATCGCCATCATTGTGGTTTATGGTAACTAATCCATCATGAGCTACTTCATTACTGCTGCCAGTTCTATAACCCATAGTAAGAGTGTCATTTTCTAAAGGATATACTAAGTTTTTAGAATAGATTCCGTTTACAACTCCTATAGGGATTAACGAAATTGGAGTGCCAGCAGTGTACCATTTCTCGAAAGTATTGGGAAGTAAATGTATTTTTGAATGATCGTCGAGTATTACGATTTTGATTAAATTTCTATAACGAACAATATTTGTCAGGTTGGTAATGGTATGATCGGCTCTTCTTCCGGTGGCCCAAACGACATTTACTGCAGGTATTTTTCTTTCTATTAAATAATCCAATGCTTTTTCTAAATCGGTTTTGTTTTGATCCGGAGTGTGAATGATTTCAAT
This sequence comes from Flavobacterium rarum (SeqCode), assembly GCF_965234445.1. GTDB lineage: Bacteria > Bacteroidota > Bacteroidia > Flavobacteriales > Flavobacteriaceae > Flavobacterium > Flavobacterium rarum. The sequence goes on from NZ_OZ248507.1 coordinate 10,254, forward strand.
TGGATATTGAGAAGTTTGATATTTTTCGGGTTCAAATCCTCTATCAAAATCACCCAGCAAGACATCGACTTTTATGTCTAATTCCATTACACGTTCCATAGCCGAATCCAGTACAACTACTAATGGAGACCATTCTAGTAATTGTCCGAGTAATTCTGGATGACAAGAGGCGCCGTTTGCAATTATTAATGCGGGTTCTTGGTCGTCCCGTACGATATGGTGTGAAGACATTTGAATTTTAGATTTTAGAGTTTTGAATTTTGATTTATGATTTTGGTATAAATGGTAATCTTTAAAATTCAATTGTTTTTTTGGTAATAAAGGGGCAAATTTACGGATAATAAACTAATTTCTTGGAAGTTAATTTCCAACGTGTATAGTAGAGAATATTATTTAGTAGAAACTTATTTTTTGAGTTTATACACTTTAATGATTACCTCCAAAAAAACCTAATGATTTCTTTTTAGCGCCCACATAAGGGATGTACCTTGTGAGTTCCACTTTTTCTGTGGGATTCACAAGGTTTGGAAAAATGGCGGGAACGATGTTGGCTGAAAATGCCTAATCTTTCGCTCCAAATTATTTTGTATACAATTTGTCGTGCACCTTTCTCCAATTGAACACTAATTACGGAATATTAAATACTAATTCTTATTGAATAGTATATTCTCGGGAGTCAATTTCACTTACAGAAAAATATCCCAAAGGGTAATTTGCTGTATTGGTCGTATTTACTACATTACCTCTGATAGTTGATGGTGGGGATTGAAATGGGCCACCACCACTTTGACCAGCGAGATTAATGATAATGCTCATATAATTGTAATAGCTTTTGGAAACGCCTAAGTGGGTAATGTTGATTTTCTGACCTACTTTTAAAGAATCATTTTGAGAAATACTGAAGAATTCGTTTCCATTAAAAAAGGAGTCTTCATCGGTATATAAATCGGATTTTTTTTGGTTTTTTATGTAATCATAACGATATAAGTAGAAATTTTGTTCGTTTGCAGGATCGTTATAAAACGCTTTAATTTCAATGTCTTTACCTGTAAATCCGCCTTGATTGTTTTGAACTATTTTGGTAATTGGAGCAACGGCTAACATTTTTTCAGTAGCAGTGTATGTTTCTCCCTTTATTTTAATGGTCAAAAAATAGGTTTCGTTTAATTTTGGAGCAAAATCGGAACAGAAATAAATACCAGTATTTGGATTTTCAATAAAGTTAAAAATAGTATTTGAATTATCTTTAACAAAAACTTCAGCTCCTGAAGCTGGTGGAATTATTTTGTCAAAATAGCCTGTAGAATAAGTGAGTTTTATAGTTTGTATATTTCCAGTAGTTCCTTTTTGCCAATTTAAAGCTGCTTCTACTGCTAATCTCGGAGCAGCAGTAGTCAAATCGACTTGTATGACATCTTCACAACTTGTAATTGCAAAGGATAAGATAATGAGTAAAGTTGTTATTAATTTCTTCATTGTTGTTTGTTTTTGTAATTGCTTGAACAAATATGTTTTAAAATTTAAAATTGTAGCTTACTGAAGGAACTATACCAAAAATGGATGTTTTTACCGCTTCGTTTGCTCCCGTGTCAACATTTTCTCTAAATCCTACAGAAGCCGCATTTTTTCTATTGTAGAGATTATAAATACTAAAAACCCATTCAGCTCTCCAGTTTTTGTTTGGATTTGATTTTGGAGTTAATGTAGCCGAAATATCCAAGTGATTAAACGATGGAAGTCTTTCTTCGTTGCGCAATCCATAGATAGGTATACTCAATCCAAGATAGTCGTATTGTCCGTTTGGATAAGTGGTTGGCTGCCCTGTTTGGTATATAAAGTTAGCACCAAATGTCCATTTTGGATTTAAATAATACGAACCTGTTACAGCCAAATTATTGACTTTATCATATACTGAATTGTACCATTGTCCATTATTTATACCGGTTTCAGTCGCTGTTCTTCCAGGTGTTTTTTGCTCGGATTTGGACAGCGTATAGGATATCCATCCCGTTAAATTTCCTTCGTTCTTTTTGAACATAAATTCTAAACCATAGGAACGCATTTGCCCGTTTAGAATTACTTGTTCAATAGCTTTATTGGCAATTAAGTTGGCGCCATCTATATAATCCAATCTGTTTTGTACTTCTTTGTAATAAGTGCTTACTTCAGCAGAGTACGCTCCTTCTTTGAATTTTCTAAAATAACCAAATGCTACTTGGTCTGCGATTTGAGGTTTAATATAAGTACCACTTGGTGTCCAAATGTCTAATGGTGTCGGAGATGATGTATTGGAGATTAATTGAAGGTATTGCACCATTCGATTGTAGCTTGCTTGAAATGATTGATCATCGTTGAGTTGGTAGTTGATGCTTAGACGAGGTTCCAAGTTGTTGAAGCTTTTTATAACTTCATTTTTAGTATAATATTTTGTGTCTATAGGTGTTGCTTTTTCATAAATCTGAAAATCTGTATTGAACAATACGGGGTTGTTATTATCGTACAAATTGACAGTAGAACTTCCTATGTTGTAAAATAAACTGTAGCGTAAGCCATAGTTTATGTCAATACGTTTCGAAATTTTTTGTTCTGCATTGATGTAAAATGCGGGTTCAAATGCATATTTCTTTTCCAGTTGGTCGAAATTAATTCCAGATTCTGGACTTGAAGGTTTAATGGTTCCAGGATTAAAATCGTAATAAATTGCATTTATACCATAATTTAGTTTTATACGATCAGAGATGTAACTTTTTAAGTCGTATTTTATATTGTAATTTTTAATGCCAGATTTCCATTCAAATCCCACAAAATCTAGATCCAAGCCGTAATAATAATCGCTATAGATTAGTGATAAATTCGAAAATAATTTATCTGAAAATAAATGATTCCATCTCGTATTAAAAGTAGTGTTTCCGTAAATATTGGTAAAACTTTTATTTAATTGAAAAACATCTCTACCAAAATAACCAGATACATAAAGACTATTGTTTGGATCTAATTTATAGCTCAATTTGGTGTTTAAATCATAAAAATAAGCGGCATTGTCTTTTTGGTCTTTAGATAATTTTAAAAATAAATGCGCATAAGAGGCGCGTCCAGCGATTAGGAAAGATCCTTTGTCTCTTACAATTGGTCCTTCGGCCAAAAGACGACTTGTAATAAGCCCGATTCCACCATTCATATGAAAGGAATTACTGTTTCCGTCTTTTTGATAGATATCCAAAACCGAAGAGGCTCGACCTCCATAGCGTGCAGGAATGCCTCCTTTGTATAATTTTAAATCTTTAATTGCATCAGGATTGAATACGGAGAAAAAACCAAAAACGTGCGACGAATTGAAGATAGAAGCTTCATCTAATAAAATTAAATTCTGATCAGCGCCGCCACCACGAACGTTAAATCCTGAAGCAGCTTCACCAGCATTGGTAACGCCAGGAAGTAAAAGAATTGATTTTATAATGTCCACTTCACCGAGTACCACTGGCATTTTTTTGATAGTAGAAACCGAAAGTTTATTGACACTCATTTCGGGTTTTCGATTTTCGGTTTTATTGTCGTTGCTATTAATTATAACTTCTTGTAAAACATTTTCGGAACTCGTGAGCTTAAAATTTTGTTTTGTGTTTTTATTTAGTTCAATAGTTTCTTCAATGGTTTTAAAGCCTAGTGATGTTATTTCTATTTTATAATTTCCTTTGGGTAGTGTGATGGAATAAAATCCATATTCATTGGTAATGATGCCTGTTTTTAATTCGGGAATTAAAATGTTTACACCTATTAAAGTTTCATTACTATTTGTGTCCGAAATGGTACCACTTAAAGTGAATTTTTCTTGTGAAAATAAATGGAAAGTAGAGATAAATAGAAGGAATACGAATATTTTCTTATTTGTAATCATTGGTAAGATTTAGTATTACAAAATAAGTGAATTTATTAGCTAATAATAGAGGAACGAGTGTTAATGTAACGTTAAGAAGCTACACTAGTTGTTTGAACTTTTTTTAGTTTTATTTTTAACTTTTTTGATTGCAGATGCACTTACTTTGATTTTAAATCATGATAATTAATGAAGATTAATTAAAAAGTTTTAAGTCTTGAAAAATTGATGTTCGATAGGTACAAAACAATCATGCAATACAGACAGAAAACCATTTTTTTTCTATCTGTATTTTATGATTGGGAGTGAAATCTAGGCTTAGATCTTGTTATAGTGTGTTTTATAAAAATACAATCAAATGGAAAAGGATTTTTTCAAGAAATATATTGCTGTATTTTGAATCTAAAAATAGTAGAGCCAAACAAAGTATATCTTGAACTCCATATTAATTTTAAAATATAAAAAAGTTCTTAGGTTTGAAAAAAATTTTAGCTGTAGTAGATTTCTAATTCGGAATCTGTTTTATATATAATTCTTTTTTTTATTACTTTATAAAATAAGAATTAACAATAGAATGATAATGATAATGGCTCCAATTGATAAATAGACTCCATTGCCAGAAGCTTTTAAGCTTGCTTTTATTTCTCGAACTTCTTTACGTAACTCTTTTTTTTCTTTAGCATTCAGGTTTGATTTGTCCATTGCTTTAATTTCTTTTAGACGTTCAAACATAACTTTTACTTCAGCTGGCATTTCTTTGGGGTTTGAAGTGACAGGTTCTGTATTTTTTTCTGATGCATAACCAATGGTAGGAAGAATGCTTAATGACAACACCATCATCATTAAATAAAGGGATAATTTTTTCATATTTTTTTGTTTAAAATGTTAAATAATTTACGTTATAAAGGTGAAAAAATCTGGCGTACAATGTGTTGCATATTTTTTAGTAATAATTACAAAATTCACACATTGATAAAGTTTAAAATTTGACAAAAAAAAGACAGCTGTTTCCAGCTGTCTTTTGAATGTGTTTAGTAATTAGTACTACTAAAATTATGCTATTTTAGCCAAAATTGTATTGAAAGTGGCGCTTGGACGCATTGCTTTGTCTGTCAATACTGGGTTTGGTTGGTAATATCCACCAATGTTTTGAGGTTTTCCTTGAGACCCTATTAATTCAGTATTTATTTTTGTTTCATTGGCGAAAAATTCAGCTGAAATTGGAGTAAATGTTGCTTTTAGTTCACTGTCTTTGTCTTGATTTGCCAAAGCTTCTGCCCAATACATAGCCAAATAAAAATGAGATCCACGATTATCAATTCCGCCTATCCTACGGGAAGGAGATTTGTCAGTTGCCAAGAATTTTTCGGTTGCAGTATCCAAAGTTTCAGCCAAAACGATTGCTTTTGGATTGCGTAATGTTTGACCTAAATGTTCTAATGAAGCACCAAGAGCCAAAAACTCTCCTAATGAATCCCAACGCAAGTAACCTTCTTGGATGAATTGCTCCACATGTTTTGGTGCTGATCCACCTGCGCCAGTTTCAAATAAACCACCACCATTCATCAATGGAACAATAGAAAGCATTTTGGCCGAAGTCCCTACTTCAAGAATTGGGAATAAATCGGTTAAATAATCTCTCAAGACGTTTCCTGTTACCGAAATAGTGTCCAATCCTTTAATGATTCGCTCCAGGGTAAAGTTGGTAGCTTCGATAGGATTCAAGATTTGAATGTCTAAACCAGTTGTATCGTACTCTTTTAAATATTTTTCAATTTTAGTGATTAATTCTCTATCATGTGCTCTGTTATTGTCTAACCAGAAAATAGCAGGAGTATTAGACAAACGAGCTCTGTTTACAGCTAGTTTTACCCAGTCTTGAATAGGCGCGTCTTTTGCCTGACACATTCTGAAAATATCGTTTGTTTCTACATTTTGTTCCATTAAAACAGTTCCATTTGTATCAACAACACGAACAACTCCGTCTGCTTTCAATTGGAAAGTTTTGTCATGAGAACCATATTCTTCGGCTTGTTGTGCCATAAGTCCAACGTTTGGAACACTTCCCATTGTAGTCGGAACAAAAGCACCATGTTTTTTACAAAAGTCAATAGTGGCAGTATAAACTCCAGCATAACATCTGTCTGGAATAATCGCTATCGTATCTTGTTGTTTCCCTTCTTTATCATACATCTGTCCAGAAGTACGAATCATAGCAGGCATAGAAGCATCTACAATCACATCCGAAGGGACGTGAAGATTCGTGATTCCTTTGTCTGAGTTTACCATTGCTAATGCTGGACCATTCTCGATAGCCTTTGTAATTGCAGCTTCTACTTCGCCTTGTAATGGATGTCCTGCTATTTTAGCGTAAACATCACCTAATCCATTGCTGGTATTGATGTTTAATTCTGAAAATAAAGCAGCGTATTTTTGAAAAACATCAGCAAAGAAAACTTCTACAATTGCTCCAAAAATTAAAGGGTCAGAAACTTTCATCATTGTAGCTTTCAAGTGAATCGAAAGCAAAACGTTTTGTTCTTTGGCTTCTTGTATAGTTTTGTTAACAAATGATTTTAAAGCATTAAGGTTTAAAACCGAACTGTCAATAATTTCTCCTGATTTCAAAGGAGTGCTTTCTTTTAAAACAGTTGTACTACCATCTTTGGCAATAAATTCGATTTTTACATCGGTAGCCTCTGTCAAAGTCAATGATTTTTCACTTCCGTAAAAGTCACCACTTTCCATAGATGCTACACGGGTTTTTGAATCGGCAGACCATGCTCCCATGGAGTGAGGATTGGCTTTTGCGTAATTTTTTACTGCTTTTGGAGCTCTACGATCTGAGTTTCCTTCGCGTAAAACAGGATTTACAGCCGAACCCAAAATTTTTGAGTATTTGGCTTTTATGTTTTTTTCGTCTTCACTTTGCGGGTCTTCTGGATAATCTGGTAAATTGTATCCATGAGATTGTAATTCGTCAATGGCAGCTTTTAATTGTGGAATTGAAGCTGAAACATTTGGTAATTTTATAATGTTTGCTTCGGGAGTTGTAGCTAATTTTCCTAATTCTAATAACGCGTTTTCCGTTTTTTGATCTTCTTTTAAAAATTCAGGAAAATTGGTAATTATTCTTCCTGCTAGAGAGATGTCTCTTGTTTCAATTTCGATATCAGAAGTAGCAGTAAATGCTTGAACAATTGGTAAAAAAGAGTAGGTTGCCAATAAAGGAGCCTCATCTGTAAGGGTGTAAAAAATTTTAGCTTTTGATGTCATTTTTTTATTTTTTAAAATCTAAATCACAATTTATAAACGGCCTTTTGAATAATTACAACGTTTGAGTTAAGGCGGGCAAAGATACAAAATCAAGTTGTAATAGAGATTGAAATGTTATATAAAAAAATAATTATAGAAAGGTATTCTGTGATATTTTTTAATAATTAGAATATGATATTTTTAACCCCTTTTTATTTTTAAATTCTTAATTTGAATACGGTATAATTATCAAAAAAAAAGTCCCAATTTCGATTTTCATCGCATTGGGACTTTTTGTAATAAAGTAAATAGTTTGAACTATCTTCTTTTATCTCTAATTTTTGCTTTTTTACCAGTAAGTTCTCTGAAGTAGAAAATTCTTGCTCTACGTACGTGACCTTTCTTGTTGATTTCAATTTTTTGCAAAGCTGGCAAGTTTACTGGGAAGATACGCTCAACTCCAATTGCTCCTGACATTTTACGAATTGTAAAAGTTTCTGTGTTTGCAGAACCTCTTCTTTGAATAACAACACCTTTAAAAAACTGTGTTCTTGTTTTTTCACCCTCTTTAATTTCGTAGTAAACTGTGATAGTGTCTCCAGCTCCGAATACAGGGAAATCTTTTCTTGTTACAAATTCGTCTTGAACGAATTTCATTAAATCTGCCATGATGTTTTTTTATTATGGTTTTTATCAAATCAACATTCGCGGACTTCGCCAGAGGTTAATCTAAATTTGGGTGCAAATGTAAGGCTTTTGTTTGAAATCACAAATTTTATTTTTAAGTAATCAGTATTCCCTTTCTTAGTGTTCAGTTAAAACAAAACGATTAGAAACTAATTACTAAAAAACGGAACACTGACTACTCTTTTACTTTGGTTGTTGTTGCGTAACACAGTGAATCATTCCTCCGTTGGCGTACAAATTACGAACATCTATACCAATTACTTTTCTATTTGGATAAATAGACTGAATCAAACTATTGGCTTTTGCATCGTTTGGGTCATTATAATTAGGGACTAAAACTACTGTGTTTGCGATATAATAGTTTACATAAGACCCTTTGTATCCTAGTTTTTTGCCGTATGTCGTAACTACTTCATTTTGAGTCAATGGAAGTTTTAAGAAAGTATAACTTTTGCTGTTTTTGTCTTTAGCATTGTATAAATTTGTAATGTCGGTTTGAGGTACTTCCCAATACAATAAGTCACTTTCGTTCATCGTAACTATTGTGTTAGTGTTTCCAAAACGAGCAAAACCATCAATATGCATATCCGTGATTTCTCTTCCTGCTTTACCTTCTAACCAAATAAAATGTGTAGTTCCAAGGTACTTCTTGAAAATAGCTTCTGCTTGTATTTGTGTCATACCTGGGTTGCGATTCGAATTCAAAATTGAACTTTTGGTAGCCATTAAAGTTCCGTTTCCGTCTATTTCTATTGCTCCACCTTCATTGATCATAATAGAATTCAAATCAACCATAGCGGTTTTTTGATCGTTTGCAATTTGAGTCGGTATGGTATTGCAGTTTTCAAAAGCGGCTTTTTTGCCCCAACCATTAAATCCCCAATCTTGAATAACCAATTGATTGTTTTTGTCTCTTACATATATAGGTCCATTATCTCGAACCCAAACATCATCTGTTTTGTGAATTTTAAATTCAATATTCGATAATGATACTCCAGCATTTTCAAGTATTGAAATTATTCTAGATTTTTCAGTACTATCGTAAGCAACAATATGAACTTTTTCACTTCCAATTAAAGATTTTGTCATAGCAACCCATGTGTCATCAAGGTCGTTTCTAAAATCATTACCATATTGGTATTGATGGGGCCATTGCAACCAAGTTCCTTCGTGGGGTGCCGATTCTTCGGGCATAGTATACATGATTTCTGAGTTAATGGGTTCGTCTGGCGTATTTGAAACAGGTTCTTCTTGACAAGAAGTTAATAAAGGGAATAATAGTGGTAAGAAAAATATTTTGTTCATTTTTTGAGTTTAATTGTATTAATAATAAAATTGTCGATCAGTACTAGTATTTTGACAGGACAAATGTATTTCTAAACACAACCCAATAAGTTGTCCAAAACGGACAATTTACAAAAGTGGAATGTAAATCGCTGTTACGTAGTCTTCTTCGTGATTGCAGTTGGCTTCGTTTTTTATATATTGCTCAACTACTGCGGTGTGCGAACATTCGAATTCATTATCCAGAAGCCAGCTTCCAAAGATTTGTTGGTACGTATTTTCTAATGAGTCGTAGCTGCCATAGTGATTAAATTTGGCATAATTGCCGCCAAAGATGGATTTAGTGGGAAAGCTTTTTATTGAAATACTCGTTTCTATACAGGCATCATAAGTACATTTTGACTTTTCTGTAATTACTATATCATCTGCAATTACACCAAAGTATGCTGAATTGGATTCTGTTATGTCGTTTTTTAAAAAATTTTCCCAGAGACTTTCTATATCTGGATTGATATACGAAGTTTTGCAACTCATATAACAAACTCTAATTTCTGGTTTAAAGAGAATTTTCGGATTCAAAAGACAAGTAATTTTTTGTTGAGGATGTATGTCATTCAACAGGATTTCTTTTTGACTTCGAGCCGCAGAAGGTGAGAAATTGAAATGTTTCTTAAAAGTTTTTGAAAAAGATTGAACATCAGAAAAGCCAACTTCAAGAGCAATATCTGAAATCTGTTTGTTGGTATATAATATTTTTTTATACCCGTTTTCTATCTTCAAACGAGTATGAAAAGAACCAATAGTTTCATTAAAAAGAGAGTAAAAAATACGTTGTAAGTTTCTGTACGAATAACAAGAAATTGATTCTAGGATATCAGTTGAGATGGTTTTATTGTAATTGGTCTCAATATAATTCCGAGTATCATAAATACGTTTTAGGTTAAAATCACTCATTTTTTAGTTTTCAATTTTAAGAAAAAAGTAATTAAAGAATAATGCTTCAATCTAGGTTACAATTGCAACTTTTTATAAAAAATTCAAACTGATTACTAAAAACCGACCACTGCCAACTTTAATTCTCCTCCAACAAATCCGGTCTCCTGTTCTTAGTATGTTCATAAGCGGTGTCTTCTCTCCATTTGTCAATTTTAGCAAAATGGCCACTCAATAATACATCAGGAACTTTCCAACCTTTGTAATCGGCAGGTCTGGTATATATAGGACCAGAAAGCAATCCATCTTGAAAACTATCCGTCAATGCTGAGGTTTCGTCACTCAAAACACCTGGAATCAAACGGATTAATGCATCGGATAACACCAAAGCACCCAATTCTCCTCCAGACAAAACATAATCACCGATTGAAATTTCTTTGGTGATAAAATGATCTCGTACCCGTTGATCCACTCCTTTGTAATGACCACACAAAATGATGATGTTCTCATACATTGACATGGTGTTGGCCATTTTTTGGTTTAGTGTCTCACCATCTGGAGACATATAGATGATTTCGTCGTAGGTTCTTTCGCTTTTCAAGTGAGTGATACAAGCGTCAATTGGCTGTACAGTCATTACCATTCCGGCACCTCCGCCAAAAGGATAATCATCCACACTTTTTTGCTTGTTGGTCGTATAATCTCTTAAATTATGAAAATGAACTTCTACCAAACCTTTGTCTATGGCACGTTTCATAATCGAAGCTTCAAAAGGACTTCTTAATAATTCAGGTAATACAGTAACGATATCAATTCTCATGGTACTTTTTTAAGAACCACAAAGGTACATATTAAATGATTTAAGATTTTCAGATTAACGATTTTTGATTAACGATTTTTGACGTTTAATTTTTCAATCTAAAATCTAATATCGTTAATCACTATTCAAAAATCAAAAACTCCATTCTTTGTAACTCATCTCTTTTTGTATCTTTTCTTCAATTTTTTCAGATATTTTCTGATTGAAATCAATACCTGTAATTTCTTCAATTTCGGTTATAGTGGTGGCAAACTTGTAAAGTGGAGCATCCGATTTTTCATTGGGAACCAAAAACGGAATCATAACCAAACCATCGTTTTGAACCCGTACCAAGATTTTGAAAAAATAATCGGGAACAGACACTTCTTCTTCACCAATTGTAATCAAATTATCATGTAAGATACTTCCAGTTACAATGAAAATTGCTGTATATTTTTCAGCCCAATAGCGTGCTTTTTGTTCCAAACGATTCCAAATACCGGAGTTGAATTCTTTGTTCTGTGGTGCTACATTCGAAGTGTAAAAAGTTTCGTGATAAGCTTCCTTCGAGAATTTCATATCTGCTGCAGGAACCAAGTGTCCTTTGTCATAACCTGAATCTTTATAGTTTTTCCAATGAGCAGATTCTGTCTCAATCAAAGGGTCTTGTGAAAAATAAGGTCTTTCAAAATGATGTTGGCGATTATTTTCACTCATTAAATAGTAAGCAACCCATTCTGCTTGTTCATGTTCTTCAGAATAAGAAAGAAAAAAATGTTTGTGTCGAACGATACTCATGTGTTCAATTGGTTTAGAATTGTATTGGCCTCAATTTCGATCTAATTTTGATAAAAAGGGTCCTTTGAAAAACACAACCTTTTGGGTCAAATTATTTTCTAGATTTCTAGGTGTCAAGATTTTTATACACCAAACTGTTTTAAATGATGATCCACATGTTTCCACATCAATTTATCCCAATCTTCATAAGTCATTTTGCCCCAAAACGGGTGATCCATTACTTTGATAGTTTGCTGCCCTTTTGCAAATTGATTAAAGCTTTCTACAAATTCTTTTTTTGCTATTTCAAGATCATACTGATTGGTAAAAACAAACTCTTTGGCAGTTGGGCTGTTTTTTCCAAATTCACTATTAAAAACTTTGTTTTTCAGCATTTTTCCAAGAAAACGCATCAGGAAATTCACTTTTACATCTTGTTTGTCAAAAGCTACATTAATAGCACTGGTACAATGTTTGCACATTTGGTCCACTGTCATTTTTCCCCACAATGCTTTAGAATCAGGTGTAAGGGAATTAATTCTAGCAATTATAGCTTCGTTTTCAGCTTTGTCAAAAATTGAGTTCATTTTTTTTGTTTATAATGATATTCACAAATATATAGGAATATTTAGAGAAATTGAAGTTAATTTTTGAGGGTTAATTGTCATGCTTCTTAAAAATTTGGACAATTCTAATAAATAATGATAACGTTATCGTAAATGTTTTTTTTGACTACTTTTATAGCTTTAAAATAAACAATTCTTAATTATGCAAAGTTTTTCTAAAGTAATTATTGCAAGTTCATTGTTTTTGGCTGCATCGCTACAAACACAAACGATGACAGCACAAAACAATTCTGTTAAAATGACAAATCCGTTATTACAAAAAAGCACTTTACAATATCAAGCACCTGATTTTAGTCTGATTAAAGACGAACATTTCAAACCCGCTTTTGAGTATGGTCTTAAAATTCACGATCAAGAGGTTGAGGCAATTGCCAATAATACTGTAAAACCTACTTTTCAAAATACCGTTTTAGCATTAGAAATTTGTGGTGTTGATTTAAACAGAGCCGTTGGTCTTTTTTATAATCTAACAGGATCAAATACCAATCCTACCTTGCAAGCCATTGAAGCAGAATATGCTCCTATATTTTCAGGGCACAACGACAAGATTTACTTAAACAGTACATTATACAATCGTTTCAAAGCCATTGATTTGAATAAATTAAAAGGGGAAGACAAAAAACTAACTCAATATTATTTGCAACAATTTGAATTGGCTGGAGCCAATTTGTCTGACGCAGATAAAGAAAAAATGAAAAAAATAAATGAGGAGTTAGCAACTTTAAGTACTCTTTATGGAAATAAGTTATTGGTATCTCGTAAAAATGCTGCTGTTGTATTTGATAATGTAGCCGATTTAGATGGACTTGGTGCTGATGAAATTGCTGCTGCAAGCGCAAAAGCAAAAGAAGCAGGTCTGGAAGGTAAGTATGTAATTGGGATCATGAATACTACACAACAGCCATTATTGTCAAGTTTGAAAAACAGAGCGTCTAGAGAAAAAATCTTCAAAGCATCTTGGTATCGTGCCGAAAAGAATGATGAGGGAGATACTCGTGAAGTCTTAGAGAAAATTGCAAAATTGCGTTTGCAAAAAGCCAATTTAATGGGTAAGAAAAGTTTTGCCGAATGGAAATTGCAAGATCAAATGGCTGAAAAACCAGCTGCTGCAATGGAGTTATTAGCCAAAATTGCAGCCCCAGCTGTTGCCAAAGCCAAAATTGAAACCAAAGAAATACAAGATTTAATCGATTCTCAAAATGGAGGGTTTAAACTAGAACCTTGGGATTGGAATTTCTATGCAGAGCAAGTGCGTAAAGCAAAATACGACTTAGACGAAAGTCAAATTAAACCGTATTTCGAATTGAATTCTGTTTTGGAAAATGGAGTTTTCTTTGCTGCCAAACAAATGTATGGTATCACCTTCAAAGAAAGAAAAGATCTGCCAGTTTACAACCCAGACGTAAAAGTCTATGAAGTTTTTGATGACAAAGGAACATCAATCGCCATATATTACCTTGATTTTTATACCCGTGATAATAAAAACGGAGGAGCTTGGATGAATAATATCGTGAGTCAATCCCATTATTTAAAACAAAAACCAGTAATTGTAAACGTATATAATTTCTCCAAACCAGTAGCGGGAAGTCCTTCTTTAATCAGTTTTGATGACGTAATTACTACTTTTCATGAGTTCGGACATACGCTTCATGGATTGTTTGCCGACCAACAATATGTTACTTTGTCGGGGACTTCGGTTCCAAGAGATTATGTAGAATTTCCTTCTCAAATCAACGAACATGCCGCATTGGATCCAGTAGTTTTGAAGAATTATGCGTTGCATTACCAAACCAAACAACCAATACCTCAAGAGTTAATTGATAAAATTAAAAAAGCAGAAACGTTCAACAAAGGGTATGATGTAACCGAATTACTAGCAGCAGCAACCCTTGATATGGCTTGGCATAGTGTAGAAAAAGAATCTGATTTTAAGCCTACTTTAGTTTTCGAGAAAGAAGCATTGGAGAAATACGGATTATTAGTTAATGAAGTGCCAACGCGTTACCATACACCATATTTCGCACACATTTGGGGAGGTGGTTACTCAGCAGGGTATTATGCTTACACTTGGTCAAAAACTTTAGATTACAATGCCTTTGATTGGATGGAAGCCAATGGAGGTATGACTAGAGCAAACTGTGAACGTTTCAAAAAATACATTTTATCCGTTGGGAACAGTGTAGATTTAAACAAAGCTTTCAAAGATTTTATTGGTCACGACATGCAAACAGAACCGTACCTGAAAAACGCTGGACTATCAGCACATTAATTTTAAAATATATTTAATATCAAAATGGCATTCGAAAGAGTGTCATTTTTTTTTGGAGCAATTTCCAGCTCTTTGCTTCAAGCTTGCTCATATCCTTGTTTTTTCTTGGACCAAAAAGGAGCTTCCTCTGGTCGCTCTTTTTGGTCCAGAAAAAAATCAAGGCTTTTTCACAAGGCTTTCCACTTCCATCTGGGCTAGGGTAAAGTGTAGTCAAGAACGCTATATAGCATTGTGATTTTTGTAGTTATGTAAGGCAAATTTTAATGCATTTACAGAGTTATAATTTGTAAATAATAGTTAAAACAAACAGAATTTGTAAATAATAGGTTTTGTTTTGTCAGACTTATTTGTAAGTTGGCAGTCATACTCATGCGACGAAAAAAAATAAAAATCCCGTTTCGGGAACTTTTTTTATTATCTTTAAAAAAAATTAATACATTTGAGAGTAGTAGCTAAAAAAATATTAAGAGATTTTTGGGAGATACACGGTGATTGTGAACAACAATTAAAATCATGGTTTCAAGAAGCAAGTACCGCTGAATGGAAAAACCCAAACGAAACAAAATTAGATTATCCTAGTGCTAGTATATTAAATGATAATAGAATAGTATTCAATATTAAAGGAAATAATTATAGATTGATTGTTAAGGTAACTTATGAATATCAAATGATTTGGATTAGATTTATTGGGACACATGCAGAATATGATAAGATTAATGCAAATGAAATTTAAATATTATGGAAATTAAACCTATAAAAACAGAAAACGATTACAATAAAGCTTTACAAAGACTTGAAATAATCTTTGATGCAAAAAATGGCTCTCCTGAAGGAGACGAACTCGAGGTGCTCGGTATTTTAATTGACAAATATGAAAATGAAAAATTTCCTATCAGCTTACCAGACCCAATCGAAGCAATTAAATTTAGAATGGAGCAAATGGGTTACAATCAAAATGATTTAGCAAATATTGTAGGTCTGAAAAGTCGTGCAAGCGAAATTTTAAACCGAAAAAGAAAACTTTCTTTGGAAATGATAAGACAATTACACGAAAGGCTTCATATACCTACTGACGTTTTAATTCAAAATTATTAAAAGTACGACAGCCAACACACGCTACAACGGATTTGGGCAATTGGCTTAATGGAAAGTTGGTTTTGTATTTGGGATGATTTGGCAAATCCGAAAATAGGGCTTAATTTAGTCCCAAACCCGCTGTAGCACGAGAACGTTATGCACAATGCAAAAAAAAATAGAGACTATATGAAGTTAAAAATATATTATTTATCTTTTTTTATCTTGTTACTTTGTTTTACAAGTTACAGCCAAAACTATCAGTCTATCCCAAAAGATTTTATTGAAACAATTCCACCAAAAGTAGAAAGTGAAGAATGGTATAAATTAAATAATTCTCACAATGAATTTGGAGTCAAGATTGGTAACGGAAAACTTGAAATTGAGAAAACTAAAGAGAATAATAAATGCTCGCTTAAAATTAAGGACGGAACACTTGTCGGAATGGATGGTGGAGAATTTGGGAGTCAATTAATTTTTGAACCCGATGATAAAACTAAGTCGACAATAAAAATTAATAGAGGAAATGTAAAATATATTTTCAATTATAAGGACAAAACATATTTCATACTTGGATATGCTCATATGGCTACTAGTGCAGGTGCATTATATGAACTTGAAAGAAAAAACAACGAATTTACGTTTAAAATGCTTATTGACTTTGGAGATGCTCCTCAAGCATTTACTATATACAAAGACAAATTTCTTGTAGCAACATATGAAAATTTTTTTATAGTACAGGATTTTAAAAAAAAGTTGGTTTTTGAAAAAATATTTTGGAATGGGCTATATCCCAATTCAATTTCGGTAGTTGATGATAAAAATGTATTCGTTGGAATAAGAAGTGGAATCGTAAAAATTGATTTAAAAGAAAAAACCTTGAAATTTTTTAAAAATACTAATTAAAAAGCACCGTGCATAACACACGCTACAAGCAATTTGGGAATCAGGCTCAATAGAAAAATGGTTTTGTATTTGGTAAATTAGTCAAAATCCAAAAATAATTACTTTATTTAGCCTGACCATCGCCTACTAGCAAGGTGTTAGTGTCAAGCGACTGGAAATAAATTCATTAGTGTTATTGAATATTTATAAACTATAAAAAACAACTTAAAACTTAAAAAATGAATTATTTTAAAATTGTATTATTATCTATTTGCCTTACTTCAAATTTTATCTTTTGTCAAACGGAGAAGGAATTTACAACTTTAAAAACCAATACAAGTGATGTGAAAATTCCAGGAATATGGGAAGAGTTAAATAAAATGGACGATTCTGGACAAACTTATATGAAAAATAAAGAAAGAATAATTATTGCAGTTGCTCAAAATCCGAAAAAAGCATATCCAACGTTTATAAAAACGAAATCTGATTACGAAAATGTAAACTTATTTTACAAATGGGATTCGGATTATTATGCTGAAAATAAATTTAAAACAAAACTACTAAAAGAAAACAGTAATCTAGAATATGTAATTTGGAAATACAACGATAATAAACTTGATAATGTATTTTTATTTGGTTCATCAAAAGATAATTTTCTAAATTTACTTGTGTACACCGACAAATGGAGTGAAGAACAAAAAATTACTTTTTTAGAAGAACTTTATCAATTAAATAAATAACTACAAGTTTAAATACCAACTTTCATAACTTACACAAAATTTATATAAAATACTAAATTAACAAACTTGATTGTTGCTAAGCTTTTTAAAACAAGATACAAAGAAAATATAATTATAATTTAAAAATATTGCCAGCGGCTAACACACATACTACAAGCAATTTGTATAGTAGGCTTAATTTGAAATTGGTTTTGTATTTGGAAGATTTGCTTCGCCTGTTCGCTTTCACTCGGGTGGCAAATCCGAATATTAGGCTTAATTTAGTCTTAAACTATGTAGCACCAATACGTTAACAAGAATAATAAAAAAAACTCAGTAAACATGAATATATCAGGCATTGAAGATGAAATTTTTAAGTATAATAATTCTCCTTTAGAAAAATTATCAGGACTCACTCCTACGCAAACTCATGAACTGATCCATAATCCTTTAGGTGAAAATTCTTGCATTAAATTTAATACTAAATTTAATTCTGAAATACTTGATAAAAGCCCTTTTTTTAGAGTTTCAGAAGAGTTTTTAAAAATTATTCAGCGTGAAGGTTTTATAAAACTCACACCACTCGGTGCACTTCCAAAAAAAGTACTTGTTGAATTATATGATTACAAGTTTATTATTGACGAACATATTGAAGCAGGAATAAGCAAACTTTATAGAGAAGACGAATGCATTTCACTAAAAACTGTCCGTATAGTATGTCAATTGACAAATCTTGTCAAAAAAAGTAATGGAAAATTACTGCTCACAAAAAATGGGGAAAGATGCTTGAAAGTTGAAAATCGTTTTGAACTGTTCAAAGTTATTTTTTTAATTTTCACAGAAAAATTTAATTGGGCATTTAACGACGGTTATACAAAAGAACCTGCTGGACAATATGGCTATTTGTTTTCAATCTACTTATTGAAAAGATTTGGAGAAAAAGAAAATTTGACTAGCTTTTATTCATCGAAATATTTGCAAGTTTTCGAAAAGTTTATTACACTATTCGATAAAGATTATTCAACACCTGAAATGCAATTCAACAATTGTTATACTATAAGAACTTTTGAAAGATTCACCGAATGGTTTGGTTTTACAAACACAACTGGAAAACTAAATTTCTTTGACCATGAAAATGCAAAAGTTGTAAAAACGGAACTGTTAGATAATTTATTTGTCCATGATTAATAATTACGGTTACTAAAAGCTATAATATCATTTTGGACAATTTGTTTGTTCGGACAGTAATTTTTATTTGGTTAACAAGTAATTACCCTGAAAATTCAGTTTTGTTTAATTTAAAATAACTTGCTGTAAATTATAGTTGTGTTCAAGCAAGCTTTATTTGTTTTAACCTAAAATCCGCATTAGACTTCATAGTGAAGCTGAATTATTTAATAAAAGCAAGTGTTTAATTTTGCAGAAGAAATTAATTCACTAAACACCTAATAAATTTGTTTTTTTTTGTAAAGTAATTCTGACTTAATAGATTTCTAATGCGGAATTTGGGTTTGTTCCTAAAAAAAACTTTAAGAAATTGATTTCTAATTTGCTTATTTATTCTTTATTATTACATATTTGTTGTTATTCAATAAATATTTAGTATTTTTGAATAAAAATTTTAAATCTAAAAATGAATTATGGAAATTAAAATCACAACAAAACAGATATTGTATGTGCTAAACATACTTACTTGGATTATTTTTGTCGGACTTTGTATTGATGCTGGGGGTGTTTTAAGCAATACCTTGTATTCCTTACTTTATAATCCGTTGGCCGCTGCTCATTTTTGGTATGAAATTGATTTGTCAAGTCTATTGGATTATGACAAAGGGTATTTTATTACAGAAACTATCTTAATGTCTATCGTTGCTGTTATGAAAGCAACTCTTTTTTATTTAATTATAAAAATAGTACACGACAATAAAGTAGATTTTATAAAACCTTTTAATATCGAAATGCAGCATTTTGTTTCAAATGTTTCTTATTTGGCTTTGGGTATTGGCTTATTTTCAAGTTGGGGTCAAAATTATACAAAATGGTTGGTTGAAAAAGGCATTGCAATGCCCGATATTCAGAGTTTGCGATTGGGTGGAGCAGATGTTTGGTTGTTTATGGGAATTACCCTTTTGATCATTGCACAAATTTTTAAAAGGGGAGTAGAAATTCAATCAGAAAACGAATTAACAATTTAAAGTATGGCAATAGTAGTAAACTTGGATGTAATGATGGCCAAACGCAAAATTTCGTTAAACGAACTCTCTGAAAAAGTGGAGTTAACCCTGTCGAATCTGTCGATTTTAAAAACAGGAAAAGCAAAAGCCATACGTTTCAGTACGCTTGAGGCCATCTGCAAAGCTTTAAATTGTCAGCCTGGAGATATTTTGGAGTATATTGATTAATTTCAAAATCCGCATTAGACTTCATAGTGAAGCTGAATTATTCAATAAAACCGGATGTTAACAGACTCCATTTTAAATAAAAAAAAACCGTTGGGTGTAATTATTTTTCACCACTTAGAGTTTATTGTTTTTAAAAGAAAGAAATAAACGTTTTACTTTTTACATAGAAATTCTATGTGTGAAATAGTGCTATTTCTATTTATTCTTTGCCTATTAAGCATTAATCTAAGATTCTATGTGGTTGAAATTTTATTTTATTTGAATTTCACCCAACGGGTTAAAAAAACTTTAGTCATTTGATTTTAAAGCTAGGAAAATGAATCAAAGGGTTTCTATACTCTTTCCTTAAATTTTTAATTCCGTTTTTATTTCTTGGTTATAAAGTGAAAATTCAGATTTTGTAGATTTATAATGTGGTATCTGAGTTAAAGAAATGATATAAAAATGGTTTTATACAAAGTCATTTTCTCATTCTCTAATTTTATTCGTAAATTTGCACTTCAATAAAAAATAAACAAAATGGAAAACGGAATATACGCTAAATTCAACACCGCAAAAGGGGCGATTTTAGTAAAACTAACACACGATTTAACTCCAGGAACTGTAGGGAACTTTGTTGCTCTTGCAGAAGGAAACATGGAGAATAAAATTAAACCTCAAGGAACTAAATTCTATGATGGTTTAAACTTTCATAGAGTGATTCCAAATTTCATGATTCAAGGAGGTTGTCCTCTAGGAACTGGAACTGGAGACCCAGGTTACAAATTTGATGATGAGTTTCATCCTTCTTTAAAACACGATCGTCCAGGAGTACTTTCTATGGCTAACTCTGGTCCAGGTTCTAATGGATCTCAGTTTTTCATCACTCACATTCCAACAGATTGGTTGGATAACAAGCACACTGTTTTTGGACATGTTGTAGAAGGTCAAGATGTAGTAGATGCAGTTGAAGGAAATGATTTGTTAGAAAGTGTTGAAATTCTAAGAGTTGGTGAAGAAGCTCAAAAATGGAATGCTATCGAGGCTTTTGTTGGTTTAAAAGGTGCTCGTTTGAAACGTGATGCCGCTTTGAAAGCAGAATCTGAAGCAAAAATGGAACAATTGGCTGCTGGTTTCGAAAAAACAGAAAGTGGTTTGCGTTACCAATTCATCCAAAGAGGTGATGGGAAACAAGCAGAAAGCGGTAAAACCGTTGCGGTTCACTATGAAGGTTCATTAGAAAACGGAAAAGTTTTTGATTCTTCTTATCCAAGAAAAAAACCAATCGAATTCCGTTTGGGTCAAGGTCAAGTAATCGAAGGATGGGATGAAGGTATTGCATTATTGAAAGTTGGAGACAAAGCTCGTTTTGTTATTCCATCTGAATTAGGTTACGGATCTCGTGGTGCTGGAGGTGCAATTCCACCTAACGCTACTTTGATTTTTGACGTAGAATTAATGGAAGTAAAATAGTTGGTTCATAGCTATTAATAGGAAATCCCAAAACGGTAAATCGTTTTGGGATTTTTTTTGCAATTATTTTGTCTTAGTTTTTTTTTGTTCTACTATACTTCATTTTGGTTTTGATGTTTTATTCTTTTATTTAGCGATATTGCTGTAATTATCTTAAAAATTATGATAATATAGTAGTTTAATAATATTATTTTAATGATAAATTTCTTGGTAATATTTTTTTTAATTGAAAATTAAATTTATTTTAGTTCTTTAAAATAAAATTAATGGAAAAAGAAACACAAAATTTATCTGTTGTCTCTGGGCCAGATAGCAATAGAAAATTTAAAGGAAAATTAGTCTCTTTGGCAGGAAAGCATAAAATGAATAACATAAGTGTATTCATTCATTCTAGTCATAATGATAATAAGACAAGTGAAATTGTTGGAGTTGGTAAGACAGATAAAGATGGTAATTTTTCTATTGCTTATCCTAACGGACAATTTTCAACTGCAGAATTAAAAACAAATGTATCCAAAGAGATAATTCCAATTTCATTAAATCCAGACGGTACTTTTCCTAATTTTACTTATGCAGGATTAGAAAAAGTAGATGAAGAATTATTGGACAATTGTAGTTGTGGAACAAAAACACCAAGACTACCCGATGAGGAAGATTTTACAATATCTGATTCTTATTCTCAAGATATTGGGGGAAGTTGTGTCAATTTTACAACACCAAACAGAGCATTAGAGGAGTTTTCATACTACTCAATTGTGCGATTAACCGATCCCGGAGTTAGTTTAAATGCTGAAAATCTAAGAAATAGGTTAAGTATTATTGATGCTCAGATCAATTTATTAAGGAAGGAACTTCAAACTGTATCTGGACCAATTAAAGGAATGACTTCAAAAGAAGTTTTGGTTACAGATGAGCTTAATGTAATGTACAAAGACGATTATCGTCTTCAAATGATAAATTTACTCAGAAAAGAACGTGAGCAATTGGTTCGAACAGGAAGAAAAGAAGTATCAATAGTGAGTCCGATCAATTGGGATAGTGAGATTTCTGATTCAAATCAGGCTACTAGTTTGGCATTTGGACATTTGCTGCATTTTAAACAAGTATGGCGTGCCGATGGTTATTCCTTAGGCGATTTGGTTTATAGTTTGCCTCTAGCTCCTGGTCAAAAAAAGCGATTGGCAATTATGGATTGGTCACGCAAAGAATTGGCATCTAAGTCGGATGTTTCTACCTATGAAGAAAGTATGTCTAATACTATGACAAGAGATCGTGACATTAACGAAATTGTTAATTCGGTCCTTTCTGAATCTATGTCGGCTTCTAGTGATTCTAAAATTAAGAGCAATAGTTGGTCAATTGGGGCAAGTGTAAGTGTACCAGCTGGACCAGTTAGCGTTGGTGTTTCTGGAGGATACTCTTCTTCTAATACTACGGG
The DNA here is from genome assembly GCF_965234445.1 of Flavobacterium rarum (SeqCode). GTDB lineage: Bacteria > Bacteroidota > Bacteroidia > Flavobacteriales > Flavobacteriaceae > Flavobacterium > Flavobacterium rarum. Next base: position 32,728 of record NZ_OZ248507.1, read on the forward strand.
TAGTTCAAGTGCAGAACAAAATGCAGCTCGAAATTTAACCGCTGGCAGTATGCAAAATATTAGAGACAAATCCATGCAAAGTGCTTCGGCATTAAGAAGTCAACGTTCTACTGTTATTACAACCACAGAACAGTCTGAGACTATGACAGTGCAAACAGAAGTCTTGGCTAATTACAATCATTGCCACGCAATAACCATACAATATTTTGAGGTTTTGCGCCACTTTGCTTTGTATACAGAGCTTGCAGATGTGCAAGAGTGTGTTTTTATTCCATTGATTATGAGTACGTTTTCTTTAGGAAAAGTCGCCAAATGGAATGACTCTTTGGAGCCTTATATTAAAGCTAATAATTTTCAAAAATATAAGATTTATAAAAAAGGATTGGAAGCTTGTGTAAAAGAAGATGAGGCACTTAAGAAAAATCCACCTGCAGATCCGTATGCTGGCTTACCGCTAGGAAGCTATGCTGATGATGATTTGGTTGAAATTTGGGGAAAATTAAAAATCCGAGCTAATATAACAAGGCCGGCAGAAGTTTATCCTGATCCTTTGCCAATAGTTCCTGAGGGAATTTTGTTAGAATCTGTAAAAGAAACCATTTACAGTCAGGCTTTATTGAATAATCCGGTTGATAAGCAATTTTGGCAAACACAATTGGGATTTATTGATAACTGGGAAAGTATTCGAAGAAAAGTATATAGTGTAGTTTCTAAAGATAGAGATAAAGTTTTTCAAGAAGCTATTTCGAGTATCAATTTTGGAGAACAGATCTTAAATAAAATGGGTTTTTGGCTAAATAAGTTCTCATCAAACAGCCCAAACCAAAGATTTAAACCCAAGTTTAGAACTATTGTTAGAACTAAAGCTAATAAAATGGGGCAAATATCTAAAGGTCTTTCAGGTGAGGTTTTTGAATTTGGTTTCAAACACAATATGACTTATAATGTTCCAAGAGCTCAATTAAAAGCAATTCAGCTTTGGGCACAAGATTTTGCAACAGGGGATTTTTTGGGTTTACCAGCTGGATCATTCTTTATTTTAGAAGAATTAAATGTTCAATATAAAACAAAGTTTTTTTCTAGTTACTTAATCAATAGCTCGAGTATAAATGATGACCTAAATAAAGTATTGGCTTTGACTTATGATATTCCATTGTCTTCTACAGAAATGAAAAATGTACGAGCTGAGTTTAGGGAGGCAAAAGAGTCTGTTATTAGACATTTAAATGAGAATATTGAATATTATCACAAAGTCTTATGGTCTACAATGGATCCCGATAAACGATTGATGATGTTAGAGTCCTATCACGTTGAAGTCCCTGGTAGGATTATACCAGGAAATACTTTGCCAGAACCTTCTGAGTTTCGATCATTAGCGTCGGTAGTCGAAAATAAGCTTATTTCAATAGTTGGTAATTCAATAGTTATGCCAGTGGCTAAGGGCTATAATTTGAATCCTAGATTTAGATTTGAAAATGATGAAGTGATTTTGGAAGATGGGAAAAAAGTATCCAAATTACATAATTATTATATGCCAGAAGGATTGTATAAGTCGGCTCCCTATAGAATAAGTGTTCCTACCGAAGGAGTTTTTGGAGAAGCAGTGAGTGGAGCTTGTAATTCTTGTGAAAAAATTGATGATTCTCGTTTTTGGAAATGGGAAGATCATCCAATACCAGATGATACCACAGAAATAGCGCCAATAGATATGGGATCTAGAAGATCAGACCCAGGTGATCTTTCTGCAAAGGATTTTGCTCAAACACTGATGCAAATGAAAGATCCATTAGCGACTGTTGATCCTACCGGATTAGGTAAAGCATTGGATATTATCGGAAAAGGGGATTCCTTTAGAGATATTACTGGTTTGACAGAAAATCAAAAAAATGCTTTAGCGGGCTTACAGGCTACCCAAGCAGGAGTAGATAAAGCGATGGCAAATTCAATTGAAATGTCCAAACAAGCTGCAGAAATGTATAAATTCCAACAAAATCTTAAGAATTCGGATAAAATTGAAGATAAAATTAAAAATTCCAATTTGCCCGACGATAAGAAACAGGAATTGATGGAGAAACATTTAAACAGTTTAATTGGTGGAGATACTAATAAAGAAACTAGTGATAAGTCAAATTCTCCAATAGGTAAACTTATTGATAAAGCGATTACTAGCAACAAAGGTAAAGTAAATTATACCGATGCAGACGGAGCAAATATTGATATGGACTTTGAGGATGAAAATGTTGTTGAAGATGTTATGCCTTCAGAAGATTTAGTACCGGGTAGATCAACAGCTCCATCCGTTTTGGACAAAACAGAAGAAGTAGATATCACCGATCCTGATTTTATACAAAAGAGAGCTCTTATTGATCAATCTCTTTCAAACATGAGTGTAGAATTAGCGCAGTTGGTTGATCAATTCAGTACAAACAATTCTAATCCTCCAATGGCATAATTATGGCAGTACCAAAAAAAATGGCATTATTAATTGGATGTACCAATTTTGAAAACAATATTTATCCTCCTATTACAGGCGATAAAGACGCAGTTGTTTGGAAAAGTATACTTATTAATCATCATTGTTATGATGAAAATAATATTTTCGAACTCATTGGAACCGATGTTACGGTTAGAAATATTGTTATTACTATGTTGGCAATGGCAAGTAAGTTGCAAGAAAAAGATCATTTGACAATCTTGTACTCAACTCATGGGGAATATGACAAAAGTGAAGACAAACATTATTTTACTACTTATGAGAAAGATAAGTTCATGTCCGATTCTATTCTGTTTTTTTTACTTCGTTTTTTTAAACCCGATATTTGTATCACTTTAATAACAGATGCCTGCCAGATTGGTACTCTAATGCAAGGGATTGATACTGACGGTTTGAATAAAAAGGAAACTGAATTTATAGAAAAAGCAGTTAGTTCAGAATCGGCTGCTATCCAAACAGAGGTGCGCAAAATGCTAGCTGTTCCTGCTTTACCGCTAGCCGTTTCCATAGCACACTTGGCTGCAGTAGACAATTATACCAATGCATTTGATTCTGTTTTGACTCAAAGTGTTGAGGTTTTCTATAACAAAGTAATGCTCAATGAAGATACTTTTTCATTGGGTAAAATTTCAAAGCTCAAATTTAAATTAGCAAGTATCTACCGCGGTGGAATTTGGTATATGAAATTAAAAACATTTTTGACTAAGATGAAAACTTTTGGAACTCAAAATCCATCGATTAACGACGGACTAAAACGTGATTTAGGTGTTGATTTTGAACATTTAATAATTAATAAAGAACTTTTTTATGAAGATTTTTATTCTTGTATTGGAAAAGAAAAAGATATACCTGCTTTTATAGAGAAATTTAAAGCGAATATAGATACTTATTGTGATTTTTTGAATCCTGGTGAAAAATATGAATTTTTAAAAACGCAATTCGAAAATTTAGAAAATGCGTATAAATATAAGTCCAAAGATCTTCCGATGCTTTCTTTTAGAGGTATGTCTAATTCTCGATTTGACACCAATTATGCATTTGAAGCCTAATGTTTAACCCAGTAATACACTAATTAATATGCCTGTAGCAAATAATTTATATTATCCCAAAGGATATGGACTTTGTGTGGGAATCAACGAGTTTGTAATATTTAATGATTTGGAAGCGTGCTTGTCAGATGTTGAATATTGGCAATATCAAATGGTACAACAACGCGGTTATGAATATGTTGTTCAATTAAAAGATGCTAATGCAACACTTCGAAATGTGATTGCAAGTTTATGGTTGTTGGCTCAAAAAGCCATTGCTGGTGATATTGTTTTTATTTCTTTTTCAACGCACGGAACTGCAGACTACAAAGGATTTAATAAACTTTATTTGCATGATAATATTTTTACTGAAAGGATGTTGCATTTTATGTTAAAAGCATTTAAACCTTTAGTTCGAGTATATGTAGTAACCGATATTTGCCAGTCTGGAACATTTATTGGTGGGGTTTCTTCTCCTATTTCAGACAACGAAATTATATTGATTCGTGCAGCCATGGCAACGCTTTCGACCCAAGCCGTCTCCGAATGTGATGTTTTAATCGCTAATCAAGAGAGTCTCAAAATAAGTGCTAGTGTGGCGCATATAGCCTCTGTAGGTGATCAATTGTATGTACCAGATGGAATTCTCGTAAAAGAAAGCAAAAATACTTTTAAATGGTCATTTAGTTATACGGCTGAGGAATATAGAGCAGATTTGGAACAACGATTTGAAAACAATTTTTATAATAACGCTTCAAAACTAGTACAGAATTTGAATTTTTATGGAGAAAAAGACAGTCGACTAAAAAATTATCTGCTAAAACAATGTACTTTTAATGAGCAAACATTAGAGGAGTATGTTAAAACTGCAATGAATCATAATATGATTTTTACAAGTTTTATTCCTGTTCTAAAGAGTAATAATTACACTTTTGATGGGGATCTTTTTGTAGTTGAAGATTTTAATAAGTTTTTAGATAATTGGTTGAATAAGCAACAAATAGCATGGCTTACCAATCCAATTTTAACGTATGTTGGGAGAAAATCAATTGCTTTTGAAAATCAATATGTTTTCAAAAAATACAGTCGTGATTATTATAACGAAAATGTTTAAATCAACTTTTTTGCCAATTTGAATTTTGACGTAGAATTAATGGAAGTAAAATAGTCGGTTCTTAGCTATTAATAGGAAATCCCAAAACGGTAAAAAGTTTTGGGATTTTTTTTTGACTATGTTTTTAAAAAGGCAACCAAATCTTTATTTAATTTCTCTTTTTCGGTATAAAATAATCCATGTGGGGCATCTTTATATATTAAATACGTATTGTCTTTAATTAATTTTGCTGTTTTATCAGATGAAATTTCGATAGGAACAATTTCATCTGCACTTCCGTGTATGATTAAAGTGGGTACATTTATGGTATTCAGTTCGTCTCTGAAATCTGTTGTAGAAAAAGAGTTTGCACATTCTAACGTAGCTCGTGGAGATCCAAAGGAACATAACATTCTATAATATTCAAGCAATGGAGTGCCTATTGGTGTGTTTGTAATGTTTACTCCAAAAAAAAGTTTGCCAAAATTATCTATAAAGCCAATTCTATCGCCTTTAATTTTTTGAGCTGTCGCTTCATTCTTTTCTTTTGGATGTCCTTCAGGATTGTCTTTTGTTTGTAATAAAAAAGGAATTATTGAAGAAATCAACACCGCTTTTGCCACTTGTTTTCCGCCATATCGACTAAAATATCGAACAACTTCTCCTCCTCCCATAGAGAATCCGACTAACGAAACTTCTTTTAATTCTAATTGTTCAATTATTGACTGTAAATCATCTGTCAATGCATCATAACTATAACCATTCCAAGGCTGTGACGATTTGCCAAAACCACGACGATCATAAGCAATTACTCTAAAATTATTTTCGACTAATGAGGCAATTTGGTATTCCCACATTTCATTAGACAGAGGCCATCCATGAATTAAAATTACCGGTTTGCCTTCTCCATAATCTTTCAGGTAGAGCTTTACATTTGGAGCAGTTTCTATATATTTATCCGTATTAATAGTCAAAATAGCAGCATTGGATTCTTTTATGAACTCATCTGGTTTGATTTGAACGTTTTCCATGTTTTATAAATTTAAAAGAACCTATTTGTTCCAATGTAAAATTAGAACGTACTTTTAAAAAAAAAGTTATATAATTTGTTGCTATAGTTGTAAAATTGATATGTTTGTTTATAATTAAAAAATAATCATATCATTATGGATTTAACTTGGTCAGAATTTGAAAGAGTAGAAATGCGAGTGGGAACGATACTCGAAGTCAATGATTTTCCCGAAGCCCGAAAACCGGCTTTTCAATTAACTATTGATTTTGGTTCCGCTATTGGAATCCGAAAAACGTCGGCGCAAATAACCAAAAGATATGCCAAAGAAGTTTTGGTTGGAAGGCAAATCGTAGCGGTTGTTAACTTTCCTAAAAAACAAATTGGAAAGTTCATGAGCGAATGTCTGGTGCTTGGTGCAGTAGGTGAGGATGGAGATGTTATTTTGTTGGCTCCTGATTTCAAAATAGAAAACGGATTGCGAATTGGGTAGATTTAGGCAAAGTTAAAAACTATCAACCTTAGTTCGATAATGGTTGCATATAAAAATTGATAGTAAATAAATAGGTACTTTACTATTCCTGCAAGGTCTTTTTCGAGACCTTGTAGGTATTTTATCAATAGTTATTATACCTACAAGGTTAAAAAAAACCTTGCAGGACTTCCAAAGAATAAAATAGTATTGATTAACAGAGTTCAGGTTATCAATATTTTCGATTTATCTACTTCTCAATAGGTAAATCATTAGAACCCCATTCGGTCCAGGAACCATCATAAACGGCTTTTGGATTGTCCGAAATCAATTCGCAAGCTAATAAAACAATACAAGCGGTTATTCCAGAACCACAGGTAAAAAGCAAAGGCTGGTCGTTTAGTTTTAGGATTTTTTTTAATTCTTCTGTTGATTTGTATTTTCCGTCTTGTTGCAGTTCAGTAAAAGGAACGTTTATGGAACCGGGAATATGTCCACTTCTTAATCCAGCTCTTGGTTCTTCGTTGGTGGCGTAAAAACGATCTGCTGATCGGGCGTCCATTAAGACCGCCTCTTTTGTGGAAATGTTTTCTAAAATCTCTTCTTTGTATTTGATTAACTCGGGTTGAAACTTAGCTTCAAAATCGCCTTTTGGATGGCTTTTCTGCTGTTGGTTTTCTGTTGAATATCCTTCTTTAATCCATTCTGGAAGTCCACCATCCAAAACATAAACATTCGAATGTCCCATGGCTTTAAGCATCCACCAAGCTCTTGGGCTCGAATAAATTCCTAATGTATCGTAAACGACAATCGTACTATTTTTGCTGATGCCTAATTTTTGGGATTCGGCGGTAAATTGTGTTTCCGATGGGAAAGTGTTTGGTAATGGATTGCTGGTGTCACTAAAATTGTTTTTGATGTCAAATAAGCGAGCGCCTTTTATTTGTAAATCAGGATTTTGATTTTCCAAATTGGATTGATTTTGGTCTAATCTTGCTTCGAGAATTATTAAATTGAAATCATGCAAATGTTCTTGAAGCCATGATGCGGAAACTATTGGATTTGTCATTTTTAAAGTTTTTTTTGTAGTTATATTCTAAATAAAGAGTGTTTAATTTTAAACATGTAAGTCATATAAGTATAAAGTTATTAGTTTGTCAAAACATAGATTTTAAAGGAGATATAAGTTGAAAAAACTTTGTAGTTTAAGTAGCTTTACTTTAATGAACTTTTGGTTTAACTTGATTTTTTAAATTAATAACTTCTATGACTTCTATGTTTATCAATGTATTTGACTGAATAGCGTTATTTGTAGAATTAATTTATTTTTGCGATTAATTGGTGTAAAAAAGTTTGCCCTTCTTCCCAGTATTCTAAATTAGAATCGGAGTTGACGTGTCCTTTTAGGCCGATGTTTATAAAGTCACTTCCCCAATAAACGGCTAATTCTTTGGCTCTTTCCAGAGACATATAAGTGTCGTTTTCGGTTCCAATGACCAGCGACGGAAAAGGAATAGATTGTGTTGGAATGGGGCCAAAATGCCTTAGGAAATCGGGTGTGTGTGCAGGAGAATCCACATCGGCGGGAGCTACAAGCAGAGCGCCAACGATGTTTGGATTGTTGTTTAGGGAAGCCCAATGCATTACTAAGGAAACTGCAAGGCTGTGAGCCACCAAAATAGTTGGTTCATCTACTTGTTGAATGGTTTTGTCAAGTCGGTCCAGCCATTGGTCTAATTGAGGTAAGTCCCAATTGTCTTGTATGACTTTGGTCGAATTAGAAAATTTTTGCAACCAAAAGCTTTGCCAGTGTTTTTCGCCAGAATCACCTAGTCCTGGGATAATTAATAAGTGCGGAATCATTTTGAGTATTTTTTGAAACCATAAAAGTACCCATTTTTTTAGGTTGTTTGCATTTGTCTTATGAAAATATAAACATGTAGCATAGCCCCGATGGGAGGGAAAATCCTTTTTTTAAACGCAACCCTTTCAGTGTTTTGAACTCTGAAAGGGTTGCGTTTAAAAAAAGATTGGAAGGACAGCGGGACTGAACTTGTTGAAATTCAGTAATGCTTTGCTCCAAAAAAAAACCATCAGCCTTTCGACCGATGGGTTTTCTGTATTTTGATGGACAGTTGAAATTAAGCGTCCAAATCTACTTTTGTTCTGCTTGCAATTTCTTTGTAAGTACCATTTATTAATTTCTCACGAATCGCTTCAAAGGCAGTAAGTGTTTCGGCAATGTCTGCCAAGGTATGAGAAGCGGTAGGAATAACACGCAATAGAATCATTCCTTTTGGGATAACTGGGTAAATAACGATTGACAAGAAGATACCGTAATTTTCTCTTAAATCGTTTACCATTACCATTGCTTCTGGCACACTTCCTTCTAGATATACTGGCGTAACACAAGTGTTAGTATCACCAATGTTAAAACCTTTGCTTCTCAATCCGTTTTGCAAAGCATTTACATTTTCCCATAATTTGTCTTTCAATCCTGGGTTGTCACGCAACAATTGCAAACGTTTCAAAGAACCAATAGTTTGTATCATTGGCAACGCTTTGGCAAACATTTGAGAACGCAAATTGTATTTTAAGTAATCGATTATGTCTTTGTCAGCAGCTAAAAAAGCACCAATGTTGGCCATTGATTTGGCAAAAGTAGAAAAGTATACATCGATTCCGTCTTGGCAACCTTGCTCTTCACCAGCGCCAGCGCCAGTTTTTCCAAGTGTACCAAATCCGTGTGCATCATCTACAAGCAAACGGAAATTGTATTTTTCTTTCATGGCTACAATCTCTTTCAGCTTCCCTTGTTGGCCACGCATTCCAAAAACACCTTCGGTAATAAATAAAATACCACCACCAGTTGTTTCGGCTAGTTTTGTAGCACGTTGCAGGTTTTTCTCCATGCTTTCAATGTCATTATGACGGTATGTAAAACGTTTTCCGCTATGCAAACGAACACCGTCTATGATACAAGCATGAGCATCTACATCATATACAATAACATCGTTTCTTGTTACTAAGGCGTCAATACAAGACATAATACCTTGGTAGCCAAAATTCAATAAATATGCTGATTCTTTCATTACAAAAGCAGCCAATTCATTCTCTAATTGTTCGTGATATTTTGTGTGACCACTCATCATTCTTGCTCCCATTGGGGCGGCAGCTCCAAACTCGATAGCTGCATCCGAATCTGCTTTACGCACTTCAGGATGGTTAGCAAGTCCCAAATAGTCATTCAAACTCCAGTTCAAAACTTCTTTCCCTTGAAATTTCATTCTCGGTCCTAAGTCTCCTTCCAATTTTGGAAATACAAAATAACCTTCTGCTTGTGACGCCCATTTTCCTAATGGACCTTTATTGTTTTGAATTCTTTCGAATAAATCTGTTACCATAATATATAATATGTACTACTATTAATTTTTAAGAAGTTGCAAAAATAATTATTTATAATGTATTAGCACCTTGAAAGTATGTTTATTTTTTGTATATAAAATCTATTGTGGAGCTTTATCCTGCAGTCCTTTTCAAGGTTTCCGATATAAACCTTATTCCTATTACGCTACAAGGAGCTTCTCCTATGCTCACTTTTAGGAGAAGGGCTAGGTGAGGAGTCGTTCTTGAAGGGTAAGAAAAAATAGTTTTTTTCCATCAAAGCTTTCCATTTGCATAAGGGCTAAACTAGAAATCAACCAATTTTTTCAATAAAAAACATGTATATTTGAAACTGTTTGCAATGGCAATGATAAAAGCAATAGCAATGACAATGACAATTGCAATGACAATAGCAATGACAATAGCAATGACAATAGCAATGACAATAGCAATGACAATAGCAATGACAATAGCAATGACAATAGCAATGGCAATAGCAATGACAATAGCAATGACAATAGCAATGGCAATAACTATAGCATTGAAAATAGAAATATAAATAAAATAGTAATTAAAACAGCAATTTAAAATTATACTTCAATCTTGTAATTTGCAATCATAATCTTGCAAAAATTGACAACTTACTTCTAACCCCTAACCTCTAACCCCTAACTTTTAACCTCTAGCTTCTAACTTCTAACTTCATAATATGTCTCAAATAGCAAAAGAACTAAAACTCGCCGTACTTATTGATGCCGACAACGTTCCTTACAGCAATGTCAAAGGAATGATGGAGGAGATTACCAAATACGGAACACCAACCACTAAACGTATCTATGCAGACTGGACCAAGCCTAATTCAAATGGTTGGAAATCGGTTTTGTTAGAACACGCTATTACTCCCATACAGCAATACAGTTACACTGTTGGAAAAAATTCTTCGGATTCCGCTATGATTATTGATGCTATGGATTTGTTGTATTCGGACAAAGTAGATGGTTTTTGTATTGTTTCCAGCGACAGCGATTTTACGAGATTGGCAATACGTTTGAGAGAATCGGGAATGAAAGTAATTGGAATAGGAGAGAAAAAAACACCCAATTCTTTTATTGTAGCCTGCGATCGATTTATTTATATTGAAGTTTTGGATGGTGCAATCAAAAAGAAAAAACCAAAACCAGTTGCTTCTTCTCCAATTAGTGATACAAAAGACACCAAAAGAACAGTCGAAAAAGAAACAACTGTAAAAATAGACAATCTTACTATTGATTTAATTGAAGATGCTATTGATGCTATTTGTGATGATGCTGGTTGGGCATTTTTGGGTGATGTTGGTAATTTAATAGTCAAAAATAAACCCGAATTTGATCCTCGAAGCTATGGATTTAATAAACTAACACCAATGCTTAAATCCCTGACAGACATTTTGGAAATCGATGAAAGAGATTCAGACAAAAAAGGAATCAAACATGTTTATGTGCGATTGCGATACACATAAAATAATTACAAAAAAAGGAGAGCTTTTCAAGGCTCTCCAATTTGTAAGTTCTGATTTATCATTATCTAACTTATACTTTAAATTCTAGTATAGCTGACTATTGAGATACTTTTTCTAAAATTGAATATTTGTGATATTATATCTCAAGTAATTAATCAAAACCACATTCAAATTTACAATTTAATTACATCTATAATACTTTATATTAGGTTTTTAACTCTATTTTAACCTGTTATGTTTTAGCGGTAAAAAAGGATGTTTTACAGTTCCTAGACTTACTGAGTTAATAATTGAATCAGTTACTTATTTGATTAAGATAAACCAATACATTTGCATTTTTAAATACCAATTCAAACCAACAAATGAAAATAGTCTTCGCTACCAATAACGAAAATAAAATCAAAGAAATACAAAGTATGCTTCCTGAAAGCATTGAAATCATCAGCCTGGAAAGCATAGGCTGTCATGAAGAAATTCCTGAAACTGCAGATACAATTGAAGAAAATGCCATCATGAAAGCCAATTATGTAACCGATAAATTTGGTTTTGATTGTTTTGCTGATGATACTGGTCTTGAAGTGGATGTTCTAAATGGGGAACCTGGTGTTTACTCCGCTCGTTATGCAGGAGAACAACGTTCTTCCGAGGATAATATGAATAAATTGCTTTTGAATCTTGAAGGTAATGCCAATAGGAATGCCCAATTTAAAACCGTTATTACTTTAAATCTAAAGGGGGAACAACATCTTTTTACAGGAATTGCTAGGGGTGAAATCACTTTAGAAAAAAACGGGAATCAAGGTTTTGGTTACGACCCCATTTTTAGACCTGAAAACTATCAAGAAACCTTTGCTCAATTGACATTAGAAACCAAAAACAGAATTAGTCATAGAGGTAAAGCTACTCAGGAATTGATTTCATTTTTAAACAAAAATCAGCAGTAGAATTTGTTTTGCGATATTGAATACAGTAGGGAGTACTTTTTTGAAGTGAATATGCTGCAGTAATTTTTAACCAAATGATAGTTACAATAAAATATAGTACATTTGAAATGCGTTATAGTTTTTCACACAAATAAAATAGTATGTTCAATATCAAAACGGTAATAGTCGCTTCTTTTTTTTTAATCCCAACCATTCATTACGCCCAACACACTGATGAAATCAATTCGAATAGACCAGGAGAATCTATGTCTGCTTTTGCGGTAGGTAAAACTGTACTTCAGGTAGAAACAGGCGTATTTGGTATTAAAGAAAATCATAATCTTTTGAAATATGATGCTAATGGTTTTGGGGTTGATTTTGAAGTACGATATGGTGCTTTTCTTGAGAATTTAGAATTCATTGCAGACGTTCAATATGTAAATGAAACATTTACTTATCCCATGCAAGTGGATGATAGAGCAGATTTTAAACAATCTGTTTTAGGGGCGAAATATTTAATTTATGATCCAAATAAGGGATACAAAAAAGAAGTAAATATGTACAGCTGGAAAGCGAATCAAAAATTCAATTGGCATCAAGTAATTCCTGCTGTTGCTGTTTTTGCTGGTGCTAACTTTACAGGAGCAGATAATCCCTATTCTTTTTCCCCAGAATCGAGTATTTCTCCTAAAATTGCTGTCATTTTACAAAACCATTTGGGTGATGGTTCCTGGGTTTTTGTGACTAATATTATTTCTAATTATATGACAACGGATTATCCAAGTTTGAGTTATATCTTGACTTTAACTAAGGGGATTAATGAGAAATGGTCTGCCTTTGTTGAAAATCAAGGGATAAAAAGCGATTTTTATAGTGATGCCATTGTAAGGGGAGGGGCTGCATATTTAATTAATAAGAATCTACAAGTTGACGCTTCATTAAGTACAAATTTTAAAGATACTCCTTCGGTTCTTTATGGAGGAGTTGGTATGTCTTGGCGTTGGGATGGAAGATACAAAGAGGTTCATCTTTTGACTAAAGAAGAGCAAGCAGCCGAAAAAATGGCTGGGAAAACCAAAACTAAAAAAGGGTTTAAGAAATCTAAAAAATAAAATAATACTACTTAAAATAGGATGATCACCATACAAGAAGCAAAGACCAAAAACGAGTTAATTGAATACATAAAATTTCCTTTTTCCTTATATAATGACAATCCGTATTGGGTTCCGCCCATAATCGCTGATGAGTTGGAAACCTTTGATAAAACCAAAAATCCAGCTTTTAATAGTGCCGAAGCTAATTTTTATGTTGCCTACAAAAACAACGATATTGTAGGAAGAATCGCAACAATTATCAATTGGGATGAGGTCAATCACCAACAGAAAAAGAAAGTCCGTTTTGGTTGGTTTGACGTTATTGATGATATCGAAGTGACCAAAGCATTGCTCGAAAAAGTCTATGAATTGGGACGAAAGAATAATCTTGAATATGTAGAAGGTCCAATGGGGTTCTCCAATCTGGATAAAGTTGGTGTTCTGACCGAAGGATTTGACGAATTGGGAACTATGATTACGTGGTACAATCATCCGTATTATGCAACCCATTTTGAACAATTGGGTTATGTAACCGAAAAAGAATATGTGGAAAATAAATTCCCTTTTGCGAATGCCAAGCCCGAATTTTTTGAAAGAATAAATGAATTAGTCAAAACCAGATACCAACTCAAACCCATCAATTTTAAATCAGCGAAAGCAGTAATGCCTTATGTGGATAAAATGTTTGATTTGTTTAATGAATCTTATGCTAATTTATCTTCGTTTGTTGCGATATCCGATGTGCAAAAAGAATATTTCAAGAAAAAATACGTCAGTTTTATCAATCCAGAATATATAAAATATGTTGAAGATAAGGATGGTAATCTAGTCGCTTTTGCTATTGTGATGCCTAGTTTTTCTAAAGCTTTGAAAAAAGCTAATGGAAAATTATTCCCTTTTGGATTTCTTCATTTATTACATGCAAGACGCAACAGTAAAGATGTTGTTTTTTATCTAATAGGAGTTCATCCCGAATATCAAAACAAAGGGGTGACGGCTATTATTTTCAATGAATACCACAAAACATTTACCGAAAGAGGTATTGAAAATTGTTTTAGAACTCCCGAATTGGCAGATAATATTGCTATTCAGTTGCTTTGGAAAAATTTTAATCCCGTGATTCATTGTCGCAGAAAAACGTTTAGAAAGGAACTTTAAGATAAGTAATTATTAAAAATAAAAAAACCGACAGTGTTTTGAGCGCTGTCGGTTTTTTTATTTTTCATTGATTTAAATATCGTCAAATTCGATATCGGTAAAACTAGAAACACTAGGAACAACATCTTCGTCTGTTTTTTCCAAAGTATATTCTTTTTTAAAGTCTTTTTGATGTCTTTCAGAAATCACTTCTTCTCCTTTGTGGTTTAAAACATAAGAAGTCATTTCTTCTAAAATTTCTGAGAATGCTGTAAAATCTTCTTTATACAAATAGATTTTGTGTTTTTTGAAATGAAAAGAACCGTCTTCTTCAGTAAATTTTTTGCTTTCGGTAATCGTAATATAATAATCATCAGCTTTAGTAGCTCTTACATCAAAGAAATAGGTTCTTCTACCAGCTCTTAAAACTTTTGAAAATATTTCTTCTTTTTCTAATATATCATTTTCTCTCATAATCTTTTCGTCATTTTTTAATTAAATAGCAATCAAAAATCTTAAAAATATATGTATTACACAACAATTAAAGCAATTCTTTTTCTGAAAGTTGTTTTAAATATAAGGATGCATAATGCCCTTCTAGGCTTATTAATTGATTATGAGAACCTTGTTCTATTATTTTCCCGTCCTCAAGTATTATAATTTTATCTGCATTTTTTGCAGATGAAACTCGATGGCTTACAATAATTGTGGTTTTGTTCTTGCATATTTCGTGAAGGTTGTTCAAAATTGCTTCTTCGGTTTCAGTATCTACAGCAGATAGGCAATCATCAAAAAGTAAAATTTCAGGATTTTTTATAATAGCTCTAGCAATAGAGACACGTTGTTTTTGACCTCCAGATAGTGTAATTCCTCTTTCGCCCAATATCGTTTCGTATCCTTTGTTAAAACCAATTATATTGTCGTGTACAACAGCACTTTTGGCAGCCGATTCCACTTCGGTATCTGTGGCATCTTCTTTTCCGAATTTAATATTGTTCTTTATAGTGTCTGAAAACAAAAACGAATCCTGAGGAACTACTCCAATACTATTGCGTAAATCGAATAAATTCAATTGACTTATTTCTTTGTTGTCAATCAAAATTTGACCATCGGTAACGTCATAGAGTCTAGAAATCAGAGATATGATAGTTGATTTTCCAGAGCCTGTTTTTCCTAATATCGCCAATGTTTCTCCTTTGTTTACTGTGAAAGTTACGTTTTGGAGTGCTTTAATAAAAGTATCTTCGTAAGTATAACTCACATTTTCAAATGATAAACTGCCTTCTATTTTTGATTTAGCACTGTTTTTATTTTGTATTTCGGGTGTTATTTTCAAAAATTCATTTAGCCTTTTTTGCGAAGCTTCTGCTTCTTGAACCATGGAAGAAACCCATCCCAAAGAAGCAACTGGCCAAGTAAGCATGTTGACGTACAAAATGAATTCTGCAATAGTTCCAATACTTTTTATGGTACCATTTATATACATCAATCCTCCAAAATAGATGACAATCAAGTTACTTACTCCGATCAAAGCCAGCATTAAAGGTCCAAATAGGGATTGCACTTTGGCCAAACTTAAACTCTTACTCTTGCTTTCGTTGGCCAAATCGGTTATGATAATTTGGTTTTGATCTTCTAATGAATAGGCTTTTATTACACGAATTCCTGAGAAAACTTCTTGGGTATAACTGGATACTTTGGATAAGTATTGTTGAAAGGTAGTGGATCGTTTATTGATTTCTGAACTTAATTTAAAAATACAGTAGGATAAAATTGGGAGTGGTAATATGGTGTATAGTGTTAGTCGGGGCGAAACATTATACATATATCCAATTACAATAGCAAATCGAATTATTGTATTTATGGTATACATTACAGCTGGACCAACATACATTCGAACTTTTGAAACATCTTCGCTGATGCGATTCATTAAATCACCAGTTCGGTTTTGCTTGTAGAAGTTTTGTGATAGATTTTCGTATTGACGAAAGACTTCGTTTTTCAAATCAAATTCTATGTGGCGTGACATTACAATTAATGTTTGTCTCATTAAAAAAGTAAGGAAGCCAGCTATTATAGTAGTAGCTATAATTAATAAAATATTCGATAGTAATTGTTGACTTATTATGCTGGTATCAATGGCTTTGCTTTTTGAAAAAGCTTCTATTTCATTAAACGATTTGCTAATAAGCTTTGGTGTAAATAATGAAAATATTTGTGCGATTATAGTGATTATGATACCAAGTAAAAAGCTGTATTTGTACTTAATGAAATATTTATTTAAATAACGTAATTCTTTCATATTTTAAGAAATTCGGTGTTGAATTGTTTTTTGTTTTTGTATAATGTTTGGTTTTTAACAATTGCTTTGAAAAATTATTTGTTCCAAAATAGTGTTAAATATTTATTTTAAGGCTAATTTAATATTGTATATGTATTTTTTACGTATGTTTGAAGTATCTTTTTGATAATTTCGTAATTTTTAACTAAAAAAAATAGTACTATGAATGCTACCGTTACTACTGGAAAAGAACTTCAAAAAATGGATCCTGTTTTTGGACAATTGTCTTTCAATGATCACGAACAAATTGTTTTTTGTAACGACAAAGATACAGGATTAAAAGCAATTATTGGTATTCACAATTCGGTTATGGGGCCTGCATTAGGAGGAACTCGTATGTTTAATTATGCTAATGAATGGGAAGCTCTAAATGATGTTTTGCGTCTTTCTAGAGGAATGACTTATAAAGCGGCTATTACAGGATTGAATATTGGAGGAGGTAAAGCAGTCATTATAGGTGATGCCAAAACGCAAAAAACTCCCGAATTGATGCGTAAGTTTGGAGAATTTGTACATTCATTAAGTGGAAGATATATTACAGCTGAAGATGTAGGGATGGAAACATCCGATATGGATTTAGTAAGAGATGTGACTCCTTATGTTACTGGAATTTCTGAAGAAAGAGGTGGTTCAGGAAACCCTTCTCCAGTTACAGCCTTTGGAGTTTATATGGGAATGAAAGCAGCCGCTAAACAACAATTTGGATCGGATAATCTTGAAGGTAAAAAAGTTTTGGTTCAAGGAATTGGTCACGTTGGTGAAACTTTGGTTGACTATTTGACCAAAGAAGGAGCTATTGTTTTTATTGCAGATATAAACGAAGAAAAATTGTATCAAGTAGCCGCTAAGTATAATGCGCAAGTATTTACTGGCGATGATTTATACACCGCCGATGTCGATATTTATGCACCTTGTGCCATGGGAGCAACCATCAACGATGCAACCGTAAATAAAATAAAAGCCAAAGTGATTGCTGGTGCTGCCAATAATCAATTGGCAAACGAAAATACTCACGGATTAATTTTACAGGAAAGAGGAATTCTTTACGCTCCAGATTTCTTGATTAATGCTGGTGGAATCATCAATGTTTATGCTGAACTGGCTCATTATGACAAAGCTGAAATCATGCGTAAAACCGAAAATATCTATAATACAACATTGGAGATTTTTGATTACGCTGTTGCAAATGGAATAACAACTCATCAGGCAGCTTTGACTATTGCTCAAAATCGCATTGATTTGAGAAAAATAGAAAACGAAAAGAAGTAGTCAGTATTCAGTTTCTTATTATTCAGTTTTGAAAGAGTGTTCAGTATTTTTATTTTGAAAATGCTGAACACTTTTTTTATGTGCAAATACTGATCACTAAAAAACTTACCACTGATCACTGATTATTTTCTCAAATAAAGCAACTATAAATTTTCATTTAAGCGATGAAATTCTTATTTTTGCAAACTAATTTTAAAAGTTCTTACAAGGTGGTAAATAGAAGACACATTCGCGTTAAAGTCATGCAATCCATTTATGCAATGCATCAAAATGGCTCTGATGATCTAGTAAAGGAAGAGAAATTTCTTTTTTATAGTATTGACGCCATACAGGATTTATACCTTATTATGCTCTCTTCATTGATAGAAATCTGTAAAAAAGAAACTGTTTTTTTACATCTATCCAGTCAAAAACATTTGGCTACAAAAGAAGAACGCAATCCAAACGAAAAATTTATTAAAAACAGTATTTTTCAAATTCTTGCCGAAAACAATTCCCTTAGTATCGCTCTAGAAAATCGTTCCATCAATAATTGGACGCTGAATGATGATTACATTATCCTGTTGCTTAATGCAATTAAGGAAAGTGATTTGTATGCAAAATACATGAGTAATAATGTGAATACATTTGAGGAAGATAGAGATTTTATTGTTGATATATTTTCAGAGGTTATCGTTCCCAACGAAAAATTATACGAATATATTGAAGATGATAAATTAACTTGGATTGATGATGTTCCATTGGTAAACACACATATCATAAAACAACTAAAAGCTATCAAGCAAGGTGAAGATGATAATTTTAGAGTTCCAAAATTGTACAAAGACAACGAGGATAAAGACTATGTGAAAGATTTGTTTAGAAGGACAGTCTTGAACGAATCAGAATTGGCAAAAGAATTTTTGGATAAAACACCAAATTGGGATAGCGATAGAATAGCCGAAATTGATACTATTATTCTTAAAATGGCCATTTGTGAATTTTTGAAATTCCCATCTATTCCTGTAAAAGTTACATTGAATGAGTATTTGGAATTGGCCAAAGAGTATTCTACTCCAAAAAGTAGTATTTTTATCAATGGAATTTTGGATAATTTGGTTAAAGAACTAGAATCCAACAAACGAATTGTTAAGATTGGTAGAGGATTGATGTAAGTCGGAGGTTAGACGTCAGAGGTTAGAAGCGGGAAGTTAAAGGCTTTTAAAAAGCTTTTTAAAAATAAAAATAAAATTCAATTAACAAAAACTAAATATTTAAATTATGGGACAATTAACTCAATTTGCGCCGTTTCTACTAATGTTTGTAGTAATCTATTTCTTCATGATTAGACCACAACAAAAAAGAGCTAAAAACGAAAAAGAATTTGAAAGCGCATTGAAAGTAGGAGACAAAATTATTACAAAAAGTGGACTTCACGGTAAAGTTTCAGAACTTGCTGACACTACTGTTGTAATTGAAACGATGTCTGGAAAATTAAAAATGGAGCGTTCTGCTATTTCTATGGAAATGAGTGCTGCTTTGAATAAAAAAGCATAGTTTAGACAGTTACTTTATAAAAAAATCCCAGATTCCGTTATAAAATTGGAATTTGGGATTTTTTATTTTTGGTAAAATCGAATTATTTTTTCTTGTTCTTTTTACCTTTTTTAGATTTTTTTGCTTTCGCTTTGGCTTTTTTCTCTTTTGCTTTAGCTTTTACTTTTGCTTTTTTGGCTTTATCTTTTTTGGCTTTTTTAGCTTTCTTTGCTTTTGCTTTTGCTTTTTCTTTTGCGTTAGCTTTTTTTGCTTTTTCTTTCTCTTTTTCTTTCATTTTTACTTTGTTTTTTTTCTTTTTGTTTTTTTCTCCGTCTTGAGAAATTATTAAATCTTTTTCGGTAGTATTTTCTTCGATTTTAGGGTCTTTGGCGTCGCTTTTTACAACTCCAGTCGTAGGGGCAGTTACTTTTGCTCTGCTAGGTCTTGATGTTGTAGTAGTAGCAGCGGGTTTTGTGTCAGTTGACTTTGTTGCGGTTGAAGCTCTTGTAACTGTTGGTTTAGAAGCTACTCTTTTTACAGGAGCTGGTTTTACAGCTGTTGGTTTTGCAACTTCTGGAATGATAACATCGCTTTTTATTGTTTCAGTACTTACTGCTTTTTCAGGCAATACCGTTTCGTCTTTTTTTTCTATCATAATTTTAATTATTAATATATTGATTATTGTGTTGGCAATAGTTTAAAATAGGGAGGACGTTTTTCTTAAATCTTTCAGTGTTATTAAATTGTTAGATTTATATTAACAAATGTAATGAATAATTATATATTCCAATGTTAAGCTTTTGCTGATTGTATCTTGAATTCTTTTTTGTGTTTGTTTTCAAAATCCACAAAAAAGCCTCCAAATGATTTAAAATCTTTGGAGGTGTTCGTTTTATGTTTATGGTTCAACCACGAATTGAGTAGGTAAAAATTTAAACACCCCCGAAAGCTTTCCTATCGTGTGGACACAAATATATTCTACTTCATAATGGGACACAGACCCCGATAGCTCAATGTCATTAAGTTAAGCTTTTTTTTTCTCGCCAAGACGCAAAGTTAAGAGTCGATTTCTTGGCGTCTTCGCGTCTTTGCGAGAGTTATATTTTGAAAAAGCGTAGTGAGAAACCCTTAATTACATTGCCCGATAGCTATCGGGGCAGATTGCACAGATTCTTTGATTATAAATTAAAAGTTTGAGTATGAAATATACATTATCTATAAGGCCAGATATGGATTAACTAAATTTTATCTGTGTAAATCCGTCCAATCTGTTAAATCTGTGTTCTATTTTTAGATGTGTCCACACGATAGGAAAGCTTTCGGGGTTCACAAATTGACACAAATTGTATTCAATTCTAAAATAGAATTACACAAATCTCTTTGGTGCCGATTAATTAGAGTAATTAAAAAGTCTCTTTTTCGTGTAAATTAGTGTAATTCATGTTTACTTTTTTGATAATATTAGAATTCGTTGTAGTACCATGTTTTAGATGTATATTATAATTTAAAATCGGGTTGTCCATCTAAGTTCTACTCCTTCATAATCTAAAACTTCGTAGCATATTCCAGCATTGCAAGCAGGACCACCACGGCGCTGTCCGGCAAATAATTGCAAGCTGTTTCCGTTGTTGATTTGATATTTGACATTGCCTCCAATCCAATTTTTCCAAGATTTTTCAGTCAAAAAAGAATCGTTGCTTAGTTCGGTAACTACAGATACTATCCATTTGGATTTAAAAGCATAACCCAAATTGAAAACATGATTTTGTACATTTTCGGCACCACGATTGAAATATTGAAGTTCGTATTCTGTTTTAATGGATGAATTTTTAAATACTTTCCAATCTACATAGGTTCCTGCTGAGATACGATTGCTTTGGTTTTTGAAAGGGTCCTCGGCATAATCTACAAAAAGTTTAATATCGTGACCTTTGGTGGTTGAAAAATCGTATTCGGCAAAATATTCTTGAAATATGAACTCTTTGTTCAAATCATTTTTGGCTATTGCATTATTGAATGTAAGTACTGATGCATTTGGAAAAGTATAATAGGCTTCAACTTGATAGCCCGACTCGTTTATGGGCTGTACAACGTGAGTGCTTCTATTTAAAACTTTGTACGAATGCTCTTTGATCAAAGCAGGTACTTCGTTGAAACCCGAACCCAATAAGAAATTATTATAATCCTTGACTTCTGCGGTGATGCCTAGATTTTCAAAAGTAAAATTGATGTTACCGTAATAGGCATGAATAGAAGAATCTTCTAGGTTGTTTGAAAATTCAGTGTAATAATTTATTGTTGGCGATAGTACTCCAGAAAAAGTAAGCATGCTATAATTACTATTTCCTTTTTCATTATTTAAGTTTAGAAAGGAAGCACCCAAGGTTTGTTTCTTGAAAGTGTAATCGGAGTAAATGACTTTTATTTCATCAATTCTACGAATGGAATTGTCTTGATTGGGAGGGAAAACATTGTTTAGGGGTTTACCCCAAATTACTTTTGTGGTAAAATCTTTTAATTTTAGTTTTGCACTTATTCCTTGAACATCTCTATAGAAATAATTTCGGGAGCGAAAACCTTGATCTTCAAGTATGGCACCTGGGATTTCAAAGGAGCGCAGTATGGTACCACGGCCAATGGTTTCGTTAAAATTTCCTAATGACACATCGAGTAGGTCTGAGTTGTATTTTAATGAATATTGTGTGATTTGTGTATAATTACGTTCTGCATATCGGGTATAGTATTGATCTAATGTGACTCCTGCACTGAATCTTTTGTAATTGTATCCAATAATTCCTCTGTCATACGCGGTTCCAAAATTGATTGAATCTGTTGGGAGTTTACCGTACTGGGTTTCCAAAAGATTGCTTCCGTAGATTTGGGCATAATTTTTTGTAACTCCCAATAAGTAAAAAGACAGAATAGCTAGGAATAAGAGTTTATTTTTCATTGCTGTATTTTTCAATTTGTGCAATAATTTCTTTTTCGTCACCAGAAACAAATCCTTCGTGGATCCATACAATTTTCCCTTTTGAATCGACTAAAATCAAAGTGGGGAAGGCCGCTAGATTGAGTTGTGTTTTGACAGTAGAGTCAATATCTAGTAATACGGGGTAATTCATTTTTAGTGATTTGCTCATTGGCCCTACTTTGGCAACGCTTCTAGGGCCATCACAATTGATACTTATAACAGCAACTCCTTTGTCTTTGAATTGGTCATAAATGGTGTTAAGCTCTGGAATAGCTTTTAAACAAGGTTTACACCAAGTAGCCCAAAAATCAATAACTGTTAGTTTCTCTCCTTTAAGCTCTTCAAAACTATGGTTGGTGTTTTGAGTATCTTTTAAATTGAAATTTTTAACGGTTTGAGCTTGAAGTTGTAAAGTAATACAGAATACAATAGCTAAATGTATGATTTTCATAGTGTATGTTTTTAAAAATTGAAATATTCGGTACGAACCACATCTCTTGTTGGGTGCGCGTGAGGGATAGGAGCTAGCTACCTTGTAGCGTGGATAGCCCGACAGCATAAGGGAAAGGGGCCGAATATGCGCCATGTATATTGGCCCCTTTTGCTTATGGTGGCACGCCCAAATAGCTCTTAAACTATTTTAAAAGTTCGTCAATTTTTGCTTTTGCTGCATCAATATCTGAGGCAGCTCCTTGAGTTCCTGAAAATGCAATTTTACCAGCTTTGTCGATGATAACAATACGGTCGTAAGTGGTTTTGTAACTTGCTGCTACACCAGAGCCTGTAAGAAGTAGCGGAAATCCAACAGCCGTGATGGTTTGAAAGTTTTGAACTTTGGCAGCGTTTCCGTCCCATTGGTCAATACCATAAATTTGGAAATCGGCTCTTGAAGCATAAGGAGCATGCAATTGCATACATACTTTTGGAGCGGCAGCTTTGCAAGATGGACATTCGTTGCCAAAAAAGAAAAGAACCACCACTTTGTTTTTGGAATCGGATAATTTTACTGTTTTATTGTCTAATGAAGTAAGCGAAAAATCGGGTGCAGCGGTGTTGACAGCCACTGGTGGCGGTGTTGCAGTATCTGCCTTGTCATCATCATTTGAACAAGAGTTTAGCGCGATAAGAAAAAGCGCTACCAGAGTTACTTTTAGCATATTTTGAAATATACTTTTTGCGGTGGAAATTGTTGTTGCATTCATAATTTTTGGATTTAATGATTATTAATTATTGGTTTAAAATTTATTTTAAAATAAGGCTAGGCGTTGCCTTGGCGTTATGGAAACACTTTTTGAAAATTGGTTTGAATGAATGGATAAGTTTGGCTAACTGCTCCTGTAAGTTACTTTTTTTAGACGCATTTTAGTTTAAAAATAAAAGAGCTTCCAGCATTTTCGACACTTACCAAATCGAGAGTGGATTGGTGTAAGTCGAGTATCTTTTTTGCAATAGCAAGTCCAAGTCCTGTACTGTTTTTTAAGTCAGTAAAATTGTTGGCTTTGTAATAGCGTGCAAAAATTTGTTCCCTGTCGTTTTCAGGAATTCCAATACCATTATCAGTTACTGATATTTCGATGTTATTATCGGTGCTTTTTATGGTTTTTATCTCTATTTTTCCGCCACTTGGTGTGAATTTTAGCGCATTGTCAATAAGGTTTTGCATTACCCTTTCAATCAAAGAAACATCGGCAAAAACGGGCGTTAATTCTTTGGATAAAACGGTGCTAATTGAAATGTTTTTGGTTTCGGCAATGAGTTGGTACTTGTTGCTGATGTCACTCACCAATTCACTAATAATGAATGGTTCTTTTTTGGCTAATACCTGATTGGCTTCTAGTTTTGATAACTCAAAAAGTTCATTTACTAGTTTTTCCAATTTTTCGGCACTTTCCCTAACTGTGTTTATGTATTGTTTGCGTTCATCGATTGTTATAGTTTCTTCTTTCATTTGCAAGGTCTCAACATACCCGCGAATGATGGCAATTGGGGTACGTAAATCGTGCGAAACATTGGCAATAAGTTCTCGTCTTAGGTTTTCTACTTGTTTGAGTTTGTCAATATTTATCGTAAGAATGTCTGCCATTTCATTAAACATTTCGCCCAATTGTCGTTCGTCTCCCATGGACTTAAATTCAACTCTGGCCTTTAAATCTCCTTGTCGAAATTGTTGCATAACCGTAAGTATCTTGGCGTAGTTGTTGGTGATCACTCGTATGATTAATAGACCAATCAAGAATGTGAACAGCAAAGTGATTCCCATTGTTCGGGCACCCAATTTTAATAGGTAACTCCCAAAAAGTGATTCAGAGGCTTCATCTTGTTTCTCTCCGTTGAGTACCACATAAATATAGGCGTACAACATATTATTCATTGTCAATGGCGAGGCCGAAAATACTTTTTGTTGGGATGGATTCAGCGGGTCGTCTCCTTTTATATATGTATTGTTTTTATCTTTTATAAAACTCAAAACAGGCGCAAGGTTGATTTGTTTCAAAGCGATTTCTCGTCCTGGAGGATACCATGCAATAATTTTTCCTTTGGGATCTACCAAGTACACTTCCAAACTTGGATTTATAGCTCTTACGTGATGAAACATTTCTTCAAGCGCTGGTTTTATGACTTCTCCGTTGTAAAAAGGAGTAGAGTTTTCTACTATATTTTTGGCGGTATCGTGATTGAGTCGTTGGTTTACTTCTTCCAAATAAGTTTTAGAATATTCGTGACTTACATAAGTGTACATCAGTCCAACTCCGGCAAGAAGGACAAAAAACACTAAGGATATTTTCCAAAATAAGCTGTTAAATGTTGATTTTTTCATAATTATTTTAATTCATCAGTAAAACGGTATCCCACTCCCCAAGTGGTCAATATGTATTTTGGAGTGGTAAGATCGGCTTCAATCTTGGTTCTTAATCTATTGATATGTGAGTTTACAGTATGCTCATATCCCGAAAATTCATAACCCCAAACCAGATTCAATAAGTTTTCTCGAGAATAACTCTTTCCGGGATTTGACATAAAAAGATACAACAAATCAAATTCTTTGGGGGTTAGATCCACTTTTGTACCCTCAAGTGTTACTTTTCTTTTTATGGGGTCGATTGCTAATCCCCCATATTCAAATATCTCTTCTACAATTTCTTTTTCAGT
This sequence comes from Flavobacterium rarum (SeqCode), assembly GCF_965234445.1. Classification (GTDB taxonomy): domain Bacteria; phylum Bacteroidota; class Bacteroidia; order Flavobacteriales; family Flavobacteriaceae; genus Flavobacterium; species Flavobacterium rarum. Next base: position 58,106 of record NZ_OZ248507.1, read on the forward strand.
ATTCCCCATTTCGGTTCTGCGCAAAATGGCCTTTACACGAGCAATAAATTCTCGAATACTAAATGGTTTTGTCAAATAATCATCGGCTCCAGTTTCTAACCCAATTATCTTATCTATTTCTTCACTTCGAGCGGTTAGCATTAAAATTGGGGTGAAAATTTTGTCTGCTCTCAATCTTCTGCAGATCTCAATTCCGTCCATTTCAGGAAGCATCACATCAAGGATAATCATATCATACTTATTCTTGGTCGCCAAGCTTAAGCCTTCTGTACCCGTATGCGCTTTGGTCAATTCGCAATAGATATCTTTCAAATGAATTGCAACGAGTTCAACTATCGAAACATCATCTTCAATCATTAATATGTTTTTCATTTGTTTTTCTTTAAACTTAAAATAAAAAAGGATGCATTACCTCATTATTCAATACCATAATTAAGAGTATTTGGGCGTGACCCCATGGAGAAAATGGGCTTACTTATAGCACCGGTTACAAAGCCCCTTTCCTCCATGCGGTCGGGCTGTTGCTGCTACTTCGGTAGCTTAGCCCATCCCTCACGCGAGCGCAATGACCTGCAATATAATCATTTGTAGCCAATATTGTTTTCCACTTTGTATTTGAAAGCTAATTTCAACTTAGAAAAACTTTTCTTCTTTTGACTGATACAAATCTCGCTAGAAGTTATCACGAAAAGATTGCGGAAGTGTTCTTTTTTATTATACAAATGTTATTATGAAAAAATCCCAAAGCTGTTTGTGACAACTTTGGGATTTTGAATGTAAAGTCAGTTTTTTTTCGAGCACCTTTGTCAAAGTTCAAAACTTTGACAAAGGTTTAATGTAGCTTTTTTTCAAACAACTTTGTCAAAGTCTATTCCGATAAATATCGTTATTGGCAAAGAACGCTTAATTCTACATAATACATTTTTTGTTATTCTGTCTCGTCCCCAAAGACGAGACAGAAAGACAACAAAACCAATGAAATTAGTTTTACCAAATGTTGTAAACAAATGAATTAAGCGACAATGATTTAAAAAGGAACGACCTAATCAATGAGGTTTAGCTTCTTAGTAGCGTATCTTGCGAAAGTTATTTTTTCTTCGGTTTTTCTTCTGTTTTTATATAATCTCCTTTGGCAGTCAATTCAGCAATTCTAACAATAACATCAACTGCTTTTTGCATACTCTCTACAGGTACATATTCGTATTTTCCGTGAAAATTGTGTCCGCCAGCAAAAATATTTGGGCATGGCAATCCTTTGTATGATAATTGGCATCCATCAGTACCGCCTCGAATGGGTTTGATAAGTGGTTTTATACCCAATTCTCTCATGGCTTTTTCGGCAATAAAAACAATATGTTTTACAGGTAATACCTTTTCTTTCATATTGTAATATTGGTCTTTTACTTCGGCAATTACAATATCTTCGCCAAATTGTTTGGCAAATTTCTTGTTGAATTTTTTGGCTATTTTGCCAATTAAATCTTTACGTTTTTCAAATTTTAATTTATTATGATCTCGGATTATTAATTCCAAAACCGTTTCTTCTATGCTTCCCGATAAGTGATGTACATGAAAAAAACCTTCGTAACCTTTGGTTTCTTGGGGGGTTTCTCCTTTTGGTAACTCGTTAATAAAATCATTGGCAATCAACATTGAATTGATCATTTTTCCTTTGGCATAACCCGGATGGACGCTTTTGCCTTTGAAAGTAATTTTGGCACCCGCAGCATTGAAATTTTCATATTCCAATTCACCTACTTGACTCCCATCCATAGTGTAAGCCCAGTCAGCTCCAAATTTTTCTACATCAAAATGGTGAGCCCCTCGGCCAATTTCTTCATCGGGGGTAAATCCAATTCTGATTTTTCCGTGTTTAATTTCAGGATTGTTGATTAGGAATTCCATTGCGGTTACTATTTCAGTAATTCCGGCTTTATCATCGGCACCCAAAAGTGTGGTTCCATCTGTAGTAATTAAGGTTTGCCCTTTGTATTGTAATAAATCTTTAAAATAAGCAGGGGATAAGATGATATTTTGTTCAGCATTCAGTACAATGTCTTTACCGTCGTAATTTGGTATTATTCGTGGTTTTACATTGGCACCAGTAAAATCAGGAGTGGTGTCAAAATGCGAAATAAAGCCAATAGTTGGTACTTCATGATCTACATTACTTGGTAGCGTTGCCATTATATAAGCCTTGTCGTCTATAGTAACGTCATGTAATCCAATGGTTTTTAATTCTTCTACTAGTTTGTTGGCTAGATCCCATTGTTTTAAAGTACTAGGAGTAGTTGCTGAGCTGGCATCCGACTCGGTATCGATTGTTACATAGCTTACAAAACGATCAATTATATGTTGCATGGTATTTATTTTTGAACAAAGATAAACATTTTTGAAAAACGTAGGTTGTTGGTTTGGCGGTGGTATAAAATAAAAAAATATCCATTTTTCAATGGATATTTTCATTAAACTGGTTAGGTTTGGGTTTGGATATTTATTGTTGTACTTTAGTTTGGTTTTGCAGCTTTTTCCGCTGCTATTTTGGCTTGAGCTGCTGCTGCTTTCTCTGCTTCTGCAGTTGCTTTAGCGATTTGCTCGTCCAATAAAGTTGATTTTTGCAAAGCTAATTTAGCAGACTCAGCAAGTTTTGCATCCGCTTCTGCTTTTTCTTTTTTTAGTTTTTCAACATCTTTGATTAATTTCTCTTGAGCATCTTTAGCTTTCCCAGCTTCTTTTTCATAAGCCGCTATTTTTTCTTTCGAAATTTTTTCTGCTTCATCTGCCGCCTTTTTATCAGCTTCTGCTTTAATTTTAGCAGCTATTGCTTCTTCTTTTGCTGTTTTTGCATCTGATTCGGCTTTTGCTTTTGCTTCAATGGCTGCTACTCTTGCTGCTTCTTTTGCTTCTGCAGCTCCTTTTGCTTCTGCTTCAGATTTTATTTTGGCTGCAATTGCTGCTTCTTTTGCTGCTGCTATTTTAGCTTGCTCTGCTGCTTTTTTTTCTGTTTCTGCTTTTGCTTTTGCCGCCTTATCTTCGGCTACTTTAGCTTCAGCAAGTGCCTTTTTTTCAGCTTCTATTTTTGCTAAATACGCTTTTTCTTGATCTTTTAAATCTTGCATTTGCTTTTTAAAATCAATTGGAGCTGTTTTTTCTTTTACGGTATTTTCAGTTGTTGCTTCAGTATTTGTTGATTCCTGAGCAAAGAAAAATTGAGTAGTTAGTAAAAATACGATAACAAAAGGTACTTTTAAATTCATGACTTGGTGGTATTTAGTTAATAGTTTTTAGTTTTGGTTTTGACAAATATAACTTTTTTTTCAATTTGTAAACTTTTTAATAAATATTTTTTCAAAATATTAATATAAAATGTTATTTTTTTGTATTTATTGTTTATTACTTATAAATATTACCGAATTTTTATTTGTTTAAAAATCTTTTGTTATCGTTTTTTTTTTTAGCAATTAATTTTTCAAAAAAAAACCTGCAATTTCTTGCAGATTTTTAGTAGTATTGAATTGTAAATAGTAATTATTTAGAAGTATCTTTATTTTTATCAGTATCCATCATTTCCATAAGTTTAAGGCCAAGCAAGCCACTCATTGATCCGTCTGTTCCGTTACTACCAGAAATAAGTACGTCTGGAATCACTTTGATTTTTCCTTTTCCTATTTCTTCGGTGATTTTGTATTTTGTAAAATTATCTCCACCCATAGCAGAAACTTGAAGCTGATACGCCTCAGCAGTAGATTTACCTATTGCCATGATTTTTTCTGCTTCTGCAAGACCAGTTTTAGAAATTCTTTCGGCTTCGGCGCTGGCTGTCAATTTGGTTGCTTCGGCTTGTGCACCTGCTCTTGCTTTGGTAGCTTCCGCTTCGGCATTGGCTCGCATTTTTGTAGCTTCGGCTTCAGCATTTACGTTTAGTTTTAAACTGGTTGCATCTCCTTCTGCTTTTTTTACAGTCGCATCTGCAGTTCTTTGAGCAATTTCAACACTTTGTGATGCTTTTACGATTTCTTTTTGCATATCGGCAATGGCGGTTTCTTTTTCCATTCCCTGGCGTTGCTCTTGCGCCATCTTTTGGGTTTGATAGGTTTTTTGCTCTTCTTCGGCAATTTTTCTATCTGTCAACGTTTTCATTAACGATTCAGGTGGAACAATATCTCCAATTAATGTATCAACTGCGTTAACATTGTATTCGTCTAAAACCACTTTGATATGATTCTTGGCAGATTCCTGACGTTCTTTTCTAGTCGAAAGAAATGAAATTACATCACTTTCCTGAGCCGAATTTCTAAAATAATTTCCAATAGTTGGTTCCAAAACTTGAGAAACTAAGTTGTTCATGCTTCCAAAACGAGCAATTACTTTTGGTGCCTCATTGGCAGGAACGTGAATGATTTGTGAAACATCCAGATTAAAAGGGAAACCATCTTTGGAGCGAACCGTAATTGTAGAAAGGTTTTGGTCTAAGTTATGTGATTCACTTCTGGCGTCTGCCCAGTTCAAAACTAAATTTGTGGTAGGAACTGGTTCGAGTTTGGTTGTGTATTTGTTAAGTGCATATTTTCCGGGTCCAAAAGGTTCCATCCAAACACCTCGTTGCCCTTTGGAAACAATATTTCCGTGTTTGAAAGTGTCGCCAGTTACATCTTTTCCATCTTCTCCAATGTAAGAAATCACTACACCAACATATCCAATAGGCACATCAGTCATTGGAGTTTGTTCAATTTGAATTGCCCATGAATTGATATAATAGGAACCTGCTAACATCACTTGCGGTTGCAATCCACGATTTCCACCATTCTTTAAGAATTGATCAAAATCTTGGAAGTTATTGTGATTGTCAACAAACTTTCCAGCAATTTGTCCAATCGGAATCGGTTCTCCATCCATTGCGGTTACAATACCAACCATATTTTCGGATATAACAATTTGTGGAGAAACAACCACTTCAAACAAATGGGTGTTGATACGATACGATCCTGTTGTAATAAAAGCGGATTGTCTTCCTTTTTGTCCGCCATTGTCAAGAAATAAAGTAGCATCCTGAAAATTGTCTGAACTCACTTTTTGAGCAAGAATACGTCCTGTTGGTATTTCGGCTCCATCCTTGCTGAGTAACAACCCGATATTTCCTTCTGGAATAATAGTAAAGGAGGCCATATCTATCGAAAATTGCCATGGCCACATCGCCCAATACAATCCTGGAGCAAGTGTTTTGGCTTGGTAACCGGCTTCTCCTTTGGTTGCTATAATTCTGCCGTCTGGTAATGATTTATCAGCGCCAAAAAGAACGAATTTTTTGGTAACTAATCCAATTTTATTCTCAGGAACGATGACCATTCCAAAAAATACACGTAAAACAAATTTGTAAAATAGAAAGGATAATACAATTAAGAATATCCACCAGTAGGTAAGAAAAAAAGTCATATTGGTTAAGGTTTAGATTACAAACATAATTTATTTTAGTATAGTTTATTTATAAAGTTATAATTTTTTTAAAAAAATGTTTTGCAGTTCACCTATTTGTTTAATTCTCTGTAGTATGTGTTTTAAATGATTTTTTTATTTGTGTATTAATGAAATATATTATTTAATTTGCAACTCATTAGTAAAGTAAATATGGCATTTTTTAATCGATTAAATTTAAGAGAAAAATCACTGGCCAATACTGGTTTTGGAACAAGTGCTTCTAATGTAGGAGGGCGCTTTGTAAATAAAGATGGCTCGGCAAATGTTTCAAAAAGAGGGATTGGACTTCTGGATAGAATCAGCTGGTATCATACAATGCTAAGTCTTTCTACTTGGCAATTTTTGTCCATTCTATTTTTGTTTTATATTGTAATCAACTTTGTTTTTGCATTGCTTTATTTCGGGATAGGAATTGAACATTTAAATGGGATTGCGACTTCTGAAAGTAAGTGGGTTCAATTTGGGCAAGCGTATTTTTTTAGTGCTCAAACCTTCACCACCGTTGGTTATGGACACATTAGCCCCTCTGGATTTTATACCAGTGCATTGTCATCTGCTGAAGCACTTATTGGATTGCTGAGTTTTGCTATCGCCACAGGTTTGTTTTTTGGACGATTTAGTAAACCTTCTCTTTTTTTAAAGTTTTCGCACAATGCAATTATTGCCCCTTACAAAGAAGGAACTGCATTGATGTTTCGGATTGCACCTTATAAAAATACCAATTATATAGATACTGAAGCAAATGTTACTTTGGGAATGCGTATCGAAGAAGAAGGTGTTTATGTAAATAAATTTTACATTTTGGATCTTGAATTTCAAAAAGTAAATTCATTGGTTCAAAGTTGGACTTTAGTTCATCCTATTACCGAAGAAAGTCCTATGTATGGGCTAAGTGCTGCAGATTATAGTACTATAATTGGTGAAATCATGATTAACATCAAAACCTTTGATAGTATGTTCAGTACTACAGTTGCAAGTCGTACTTCTTATACTTTTGATGAAATCATTTATGGTGCCAAATTTAAACCTATGTTCACTCGAAGCGAAAATAACAAAAGCACTGTTCTGGATTTGGGTCTTTTAAATTCGTTTGATAAAGTTGTTATGAATTAGCCAATAGTTTTTCTTTTAAAATACGAACGCCTTCTGATGCGATATTCGGAATGACTTCCAGCGGATTTCTTAGGTTTGGTATTTGAATGGGTTTTGGATCGATATAATAAATGGGTGTTTCTCTTTTGGTAAAATCGATTAATCCTGCAGCAGGATAAACTTGTAATGATGTTCCGATTACTGCAAAATAATCGGCTTGTTCGGTTATTGTAATGGCTTCTTCAAGAGCGGGCACTTGCTCGCCAAACCATACAATATGAGGGCGAAGCTGATTTCCTTCGTTATCTTTATCCTCAAAATTTAAATCGTTGGACCAATCCAAAATGTAATTTTCATTTTTGACACTTCGTACTTTTAATAATTCGCCGTGCAGATGTATTACATTTGAACTTCCTGCTCGTTCGTGTAAATCATCTACATTTTGAGTGATGATGTAAACGTCAAAATCATTTTCTAATTCGGCTAAAATCTGATGTCCTAAATTGGGTTGTACGCTCTTTAATTGTTGACGTCTTTGGTTGTAAAAATCAAGAACCAAAGCTGGGTTTTTGTGCCAACCTTCGGGAGTGGCGACATCCATTACATTATGACCTTCCCATAATCCATCGCTATCGCGAAATGTTTTGATACCACTTTCGGCACTTATTCCTGCGCCAGTAAGAACCACTAATTTCTTTTTCATTTTTTTCATTTTTAAAATCATACCTACAAGGTTTGAGAAAAACCTTGCAGGAAATTCTGTTATCCTGCAAGGTTTTTTTTAACCTTTTAGGTTTTATAGTTATTGAAAATTTTATAGAAAATAAAACTACTCTTTTTTAGTATTTTTGCCAAAACTAATATACAATGATTGACCTTGATTACCTTGCTTTTCTTGAAAATATTTTGACAGATAATAGAAAAGAAAAATTCCTGAAAGTTTTGAATGATAGAACCAATCATTTTACCATTGCGGTTGAAGATGTTTTTCAGATGCATAATGCTAGTGCGGTAATGCGCAGTTGTGAGGTTTTTGGAATTCAGGAATTACATGTTATCGAGGAACGTTATGGAAAACGGATCGATAAAGAAATTGCTATGGGAGCCCAAAAATGGGTTGATATTTCGACTTATGATAGTGTTACGAATTGTATTGATACGTTAAAAAATAAAGGGTATCAAATTATTGCCACCACACCGCACGAGAATGATTGTTTGATGGAGGATTTTGACATTACAAAACCAAGTGCCTTGTTTTTTGGAACCGAGAGAGATGGATTATCAGAAGAGATTCTCAGGAGAGCGGATGGTTTTCTTAAAATTCCGATGGTGGGTTTTACGGAGAGTTTGAATATCTCGGTTTCGGCATCGATTATTATTCAGAATCTAACGAATCGTTTACGCAATTCGGATATTGATTGGCAATTGACGGAGGAAGAGATTTTGGTAAAAAGATTGGATTGGGCTAAAAAGTCGATAAAGGATATAAAGAGGATAGAGGAGCGGTATTATAGCAATGAAAAGTAATTAGATTGCAGATTACAGAATAAAATCAAACAAATGACAACAGAATTTCCAGTATCAAACTCGACACTCTCAGCAAAAGAACTTGGTGAATTTATTCAGCGGAAGTATAATTTAAGTAAAGGCACCGAATGCAAACTTTTCAGAACAGGAATGAATCACGTTTATATGGTTACGGATATGAAAGAAAAATATGTTTTTCGTGTCTATACTTTTGATTGGAGAACAAAAACAGAAATAGCAGAGGAATTAAGATTGTTAATTCACTTAAAGGAAAACAAAACTCCTGTTTCATACCCAATAGCGGATAATTTAAATGAGTATATTCAAGAATTTAATGCTCCAGAAGGAAACAGATTTGGTGTATTGTTTTCGTTTGCAGAAGGCACAAAATCGGCAAAATTTACTGCTGAAACAAGTTTTTTTATTGGGCAGGCATTAGCAAAAATTCATAAGTCTGCAGAGAATTTTCCATTAAACAGAATTGTATATAATAATAAAGTTTTGCTTGTTGATTCCCTTGAGCGAACACGAAAATTCTTTAAAAAAGAAACGGATGAAATAAAATTTTTAGAAAGAACTGCCAATTTTATTGATACTAAATTTAATGAAATTGATAAAGAGCAAATCAGACATGGGGCAGTTCACCTTGATGTGTGGTTTGATAATATGCATTTTAATGAAGAAAATAAAGTAACCCTTTTTGATTTTGATTTCTGTGGTAACGGATGGTTGTGCTTAGATATTTCGTACTTTTTATTTCAGTTATTCAGCACAAATTTAGACGAGAATGATTATCAGATAAAAGCAGAAAGTTTTCTAAAAGGATACGAAATTACAACTCCAATCACTAAAGAAGAAAGACGAATTTTACCCTTTGTTTGTCTCGGAATTATGACATATTATATAAGTATACAATGTGACAGGTATGATAATTGGACGAACATTTTTTTAAATGAAGATCATTTAAAAAGATTTGTTGGTAATTTAAAACGATGGATTGTTTATAATGAAATCGAAATTGAATAAGCTTAGTTTAATTCTAAATAACTTTTAGCAAGTAAATGACAGAAAACAATTTTTCAGATGAAATATTTTTTCTGATTCAATGCTAAAGTTTCTTTATTGCCGAAATGCTGCGTGAGGGATAGAAGCTAGCTACCTTGTAGCGCGTATAGCCCGACAGCATAAAAAAAAAAGGGACCGACTAATTAGTGTGATTAGTTGGTCCCTTTTTTTATGGTGGCACGCCCACATGATACTTAACCCATTTGTTAAATAGTCCGATCACAAGAGGTATAATGCCGATATAGTATAAAAACAGTCCATTTTTCTGGACTATAGTGAATAAATAATAGGTATAATGTTGAAAAAACTAAGACTGAACACTAAAAAAAACTGATCACTGACCACTAGTTTTATTTTTTCTTCAAAACTTTGTATTGTTCGTAGCAACCGCTAATGGCATCCATAATCTGAAGATCGTTGGCGGTTTTTATAAAAGCTTCGGAGTAGCTGCATCTGCCTAATATTTCGGAAATTTCATCTTGTGAAACGCCAAGGAGTAGTGAGATGGTTTCTCTGTCGTATTTGGTTTCTAGTAGATTCCTAACGGTGTCGTCCTTTCGCATCTCTTTGAGTTTTTTGAGCTGTTGGGGTTTTTTTCCGAAGAAATTGTAAAGCATATCGGCAGGATTGAATATGGATCCCAATACTTTTCCAAAAGCATCTGGTGCATATTGTCCTCCTTCGTATCCTTGACCTAAGCCCGAAATGCTATAGCGATAGTCTTCCTTGATTGGAATTAATTTGGAATCGATTTCTAGATATCCAGTTAAGTAGTATGGGCTAATTACCACTTCGTTTAATGGGATCGCTTTTTGGGTAAGTTGTATGGTTGTTTTTTTGTTTTTTATCCAGTCATTGGTCACACGTACACGTAAGGATTGAAAACCGAGAAGGGTAATGTGTAAGGTGTCGCTTTGTGTTACAGCAATTTCAAAATTACCTTTATCGTCTGTGGTAGTTCCGGTAACTTGATTGATATTGATGATGTTGACGTTGGCTAATGGGGTGCCGGTATTATCACTGATTATTAATCCAGAGACTTTTGTTGGGGTTTCAATTGTTTGGGCAATTGAATTTATGGACGTTACTAAAAACAAAAAAACTACAAAATATTTCATAAACTGATTTAAAACTTTAAAAGTAGTAAAACAGGATTAAATATTTTGTAGTTCTAGTATAATTATAAGAAAATTAACAGTCGATTATAGGTTAGAGGTCAGAGCTCAGAAATTAGAAGTTAGAAATCTGTAATTAAATACCTGTTTTCTATCTTCTGCCTTTTGACTTCTAATTTCTACCTTCTAACCTCTACTATCTTTAGTCTCTTCTAGGTCTTCTTGGTCTTGGTGCGTCACCAAAGTTTTCAGAACGTCTCGGAGCTCTATCAGATGAACCTTCTGTTCTTGGTCCTCTGTCTGATGAAAAACCACCAGTTCTTGGAGCTGAAGAGCTTCTTGGTCCAAAGCCACCTTCTCTAGGAGCAGATCCTCTGTCGCTTCTAAAACCTCCGCCAGATCCTTCTCTTCTTGGAGCAAAACTTCCTTCTCTACTTGGAGCAGAGCTTCTACCACCGCCGAATCCGCTTCCTCCACCTCTTGAATCTCTTCCGTTGTGATCACGTCTTCCGCCACCGTCGTTTTTAGAAATTTCAACATTGATACGACGTCCTTCTAATTGTACGTTGTTCAATACTTCCATTACTTTATCCGTGTGTTCTGGATCGGTGTTAAAGAAAGAGAATCCTTCTTTTACATCTACTTTGAAAACGTCATCACGACCTAAGTCTAATGTTTCTTTCAAATAGTCTTTTAATGACATCCAGTCGAAGTTGTCTCTAGAACCAATGTTTACAAAATATCTTGTAGCACCGCTATTGTTGCTTTCTCTTGGAGCACCGTCTCTGTCATCACGATCTCTTCTTTCAGAGTTCGATTGATTAGAGATATCTCTGTTTTTCTTGTAGTAAGCAATAAAACGATTAAATTCTACCGACACCATTTTCTTGATTAATTCCTCTTTCGTTAAACCTTCAAGAACATTGTTAATAGCAGGTAAGTAGTTGTCAATTTCGTGATCAACTTCAGTATCCTTAATTTTGTTTGCTAAGTGCAACAATTGGATTTCGCAGATTTCAATTCCAGAAGGGATTGTTTTTTCTTCGAATTTTTGTTTGATGATTCTTTCGATTGAAGAAATTTTACGCAATTCGCTTTTTGTAACGATTACGATAGAAGTTCCTAATTTACCAGCACGACCTGTACGGCCAGAACGGTGATTGTACGTTTCGATTTCGTCAGGAAGTTGGTAATTTACTACGTGAGTAATATTGTCAACGTCAATTCCACGTGCAGCTACGTCAGTTGCAACAAGCATTTGGATTTGTCTTCCTCTAAAAGATTTCATAACACCATCACGTTGCGCTTGAGATAAATCTCCGTGCAATGCAGCAGCGCTGTATCCATCTTCGATTAATTTCTCTGCAACAGCTTGAGTGTCACGTTTTGTTCTACAGAAAACTACTGAGAAAATATCAGGGTTACAATCTGCTAATCTTTTCAAAGCTTCGTAACGATCACGAGCATTTACTAGGTAAAATTCGTGAGATACGGTAGCCGAACCAGAGTTTTTGGCACCAACAGTAATTTCTATTGGGTCGGTCATAAATTGTTTTCCAATACGTGCTACTTCAGCAGGCATTGTTGCAGAAAACAACCATGTGCTTTTGGAGTCAGGCGTAGTAGAAAGGATGTTTACGATGTCTTCGTAGAAACCCATATTCAACATTTCGTCTGCTTCATCAAGGATACAATAATTAATTTGAGAAATGTTTACCAATCCTCTGTTTATCATATCTTGCATTCTTCCTGGAGTTGCCACAATTACTTGTGCACCTCTCTTTATGTCTCTCGCTTGTTCTGTAATGCTAGCTCCACCGTAAACCGCTACCACATTAATACCTTTTTCGTATTTTGAGTAGTTTTTAAGTTCGTTGGTAATCTGCAAACACAATTCGCGTGTTGGAGATAAAATTAACGCCTGTGTATTTCTATTGTTGGCATCAATTTTCTGAATAACTGGAAAACCAAATGCTGCCGTTTTCCCTGTCCCTGTCTGAGCCAACGCAACTAAATCTGTGTCTTTTTCCAATAATAGGGGAATCGCTTTCTCCTGTACTTCGGTCGGATTCTCAAATCCTAGATCTAAAATCGCCTTCAGTAACGATTCACTCAATCCTAATTGTTCAAATTTATTCATATGTATTTTTAAAATAGGGTGCAAAATTACTGTTTATAATTCATATAAACTAATTGAATTTTAAGAATTATGGTTTTATTAGGTTTTGATTATCAGTTTGTTATATTTTAAATTATACTTTTAAGTTTTGAAATTGTTTTTTCAATGTAAATTTATGTCGTGATATTGATTTTTTTGTTAAAAAAATAGTATAAAAACTGTTATAATGATGGATATTGTTTTTTAAGATTATAAAAAATGGTTTTGCACTGAATAGATTCTTGAATATTGCTACTGTTTGGGATTTATTAAGTACAAACCCGTTGGGTGAAATTATTTTTGACCACATAGAAACATAGAATTTATAGTTTTTAAAAGAAAAAGATAGACGTTTTACTACTCACATAGCTATTCTATGTGTGAAATAGTGCTATTTCTATTTATTCTTTGCCTATTTAGCATCCATCTATGATTCTATGTGGTTAAATTTTTATTTTACTTGAATTTCACCCAACGGGTTAAGTACAATTATAAACCAAATGTTACCTTAAGCAAATTACAATTTTGGTTTGGTTAAATAGATTTGTTCTTTTTTTGGTGCTATACTACCAATTTTATCATTTCTTTAAGAATGATATTTTTAAAATGCTCCAAAGTTTCCATATTGATTTATTAATTTTGCCTAAAAATTATTGGATTATGCAAACAGCCTCTTTTTCGGGTTTTATAAAAGCGATATTTTATATGATCGCTTTCTATTATATATTTAAGTTTTTGGCTAAGTTGTTTTTGCCTATAGTTGTAAAAAAGGTAGTGGAAAAAGCGGGTCAAAATTTTCAACAGCAACAGCAGCAAACTTCTCAGCAATCCACTTGGAAGAAAACACCTAGTAATGATGAAATTATAATCGATACAGCCAATAGTAAAAATCCTCGCGAAACCAAAAAAGTGGGCGATTATGTCGATTATGAAGAGATTGATTGATGATTTAAGATTAACGTTTTTTTGATTTTTTTTAACTTGGTGAAAAAATCAATTTTCTTCTGTAACGTAAATTAAATCATTAATCCTTATTATTGCTAATTAAAATTGTTCTCGTTTCTTCGGGACTAAAATCTGAAATCAAAAATCGTTAATCTTCAATCTAAAATCTTAATGAAGCAACTTCAAAGGTTCTTTCCGCACGCACTAGCCATTTTTGGTTTTGTTATCGTATCTGCACTTTATTTCTTTCCCGTTTTGCAAGGAAAACAGATTTTTCAATCGGATATAGCTCAATATACCGGAATGGCCAAAGAACAAAATGATTTTAGAGCTACGTATCACGAGGAACCGTATTGGACAAATTCAGCTTTTGGAGGAATGCCAACGTATCAATTAGGAGCCAAATATCCTCATGATTATGTCGGTGCCATCGATGACGTATTGCGCTTTTTACCAAGACCTGCGGATTATTTATTCTTATACTTTCTTAGTTTTTATATTTTAATGTTGGTTTTAAAAGCAGATCCCCTCAAAGCTTTTTTTGGAGCATTGGCTTTTGGTTTTTCTACTTATTTAATAATTATTCTTGGAGTTGGACATAATGCCAAAGCCCACGCGATTGCTTATATGCCATTGGTTGTGGCTGGATTTGTACTAGTTTTTCAACGAAAATTCATTTTAGGAGGATTGCTAACGATGTTTGCAGTGGCTTTGGAAGTAAATGCCAATCACTTTCAAATGACCTATTATTTATTGATATTGTTATTGATTCTTTCCGGGTATTTTGTTTATGAAGGAATCAAATCAAAAGAATACAAGTCTTTATTACATTCTATTGGAACGTTAATAGGTGCCGGAATTATTGCTATTGGAGCCAATTCAACCAATTTGTTAGCAACTGCCGAATATGCAAACTTTAGTACAAGAGGAAAAAGCGATTTAAGTTTCAATCCTGATGGATCCAAAAAGGTTACTGATATGGCAATGACGTATGATTATATCACCGAATATAGTTATGGTATAGCCGAAAGTTTTAACCTGATCGCACCTCGATTGTTTGGAGGGTCCAATAATGAAAAAGTAGGTACAGACAGCAGTATGTTTGAGTTTATGATTTCGCAAGGAGTTCCCGAAGCACAAGCCACAGATTTTGTGTCTGGAATGCCAACGTACTGGGGAGATCAGCCCATAGTATCTGCACCTGCATATATAGGAGCAGTTGTTTTCTTTTTAGCCATTTTGGCTTTGTTTATTGACGATCGAAAAATTAAATATGCTTTCTTAGGTGGAGCAATACTTACATTAATGCTTTCTTGGGGGAAAAATTTTCCTGCATTGACCGATTTCTGTATCGATTATATTCCTATGTATAATAAGTTTAGAGCAGTTTCTTCTATTCAGGTTATTTTGGAATTGTGTTTTCCAGTTTTAGCTATAATGGGGTTGCAATCTTTTTTTAAATTAGAAAAAGAAAAACAATTGAAACCTTTGTTGCAATCGGGAGCTATTTGTTTAGGACTTATTTTGGTATTGTTCCTGTCTAAAAGTTTGTTCAGCTTTTCGGGTGCGAGTGATGGATCTTTTATGGAAAGTTACGGACCTAATTTTGTGGATGCTCTAAAGGCGGATAGAAAATCATTATATAGTGCTGATTTGTTGCGTTCTGGTTTTTTTATTCTTATATCAGCTGGTACTTTGTGGTTGTTTTTTAAAAATAAAATAGCTCAAAACACGGCTATTATTTTGGTGGGTTTATTTATGGTTTCCGACTTGTTTTTTGTAGCCAAAAATTATGTTTCCAACAAAGATTTTATCAGTGCTAGAGAAGTAGAAGTCCCTTTTCAAGAAACACCCGCAGATACTGAGATTCTAAAAGACACAACCAACTATCGTGTTTTTGATATTCAAGGATTAATGCAAGCAAGAACATCTTATTTTCATAAAGCAATAGGAGGGTATAGCGCGGTGAAACCTCAAAGAATACAACAATTATTTGATTACCAAATTGCTAATAATAATTTGGAAATTCTAAATATGTTGAATGTAAAATATGTGATTCAAGTAGACAAGGAAGGAAAGGAATATCCAATTATCAATCCAGATGCCAACGGAAATGCTTGGTTTGTGAATCAAGTTGCGTTGGTTAAAAATTCAGACGAAGAGATGAAAGGGTTGGATAAATTGGATTCTAAAAACGTAGCTGTTGTTAATGAAAATCAGTTTTCAGATATAAAAAATAAAGCTTTCGCTAAAGACAGTTCGGCTACCATAACTTTGGATTCTTATAAACCAAATAATTTGAAATACACTTCGAATAATTCAAAAGAAGGTTTGGCTGTTTTCTCTGAAATGTATTATGGAAAAGGATGGATAGCTCTTGTTGACGGAAAAGAAACTTCAATAATGAGAGCAGATTATGCATTGAGAGCAATTGTGGTTCCTGCAGGAAAACATGCTATAGAATTTAAATTTGATCCTCAAGTTGTAAAAACGGGAGGTGTAATTACGCTTGTCAGTTCTGTAGGAATGTTGTTTCTTTTAATTGGAGGGATTTACTTTGAGAAGAAAAAAAGTAGATAAACATTGTAGAGATACACTGCAGTGCTACTATAATCAACAAAATAAGAAATTGAAATCAGAGTCAAAAAAAATTCTCATCATAACGTATTATTGGCCACCAGCTGGAGGGCCTGGTGTTCAGCGTTGGCTTAAGTTTGTCAAATATTTACCGGATTTTGACATTCAGCCCATTGTTTATATTCCGGAGAATCCAACGTATCCAATTGTTGATGCCAATTTAGAAAAGGAAGTTTCGGATAAAGCGATTATTTTGAAACACAAAATTTTCGAGCCGTATCAGCTGGCTTCGGTTTTTTCTAAAAATAAAACAAAAAAAATCAGTTCAGGTATTATTCCAAATCAGAAAAAGCAAACTTTTTTGGATAAAATGTTACTATGGATTCGTGGGAACTTGTTTATTCCAGATGCTCGGGTTTTTTGGGTAAATCCTTCTGTAAAGTATTTAGAAAAATATATAGTTGAGAATAATATTGATACCATTATCACTTCGGGACCTCCACACAGTTTGCACTTGATTGGATTGGTTTTAAAACAGAAATTAAAAGTTACTTGGTTTGCCGATTTTCGGGATCCTTGGACAACTATAGGGTATCATAAATCATTGCGTTTGTCAACAAGAGCAGAAAGAAAGCACAAAGCGCTTGAATATCGTGTCTTGAATACAGCCGATACTGTTATTGTTACCAGCAAAACGACCAAAACAGAGTTTGAAGCTATTACCAATAAGCCTATAGCTGTTATTACCAATGGTTACGATACCGAAGCTGTTACCAAAGTGACTCTGGATTCTAAATTTAGTTTGGCTCATATTGGTTCCTTTCTTTCAGAACGAAATCCAATTATTTTATGGGAAGTTTTAACGGAACTGCTCCACGAAATTTCTGATTTTAAAAGTCATTTAGAACTTAAATTAATAGGGGCCGTTAGTCAGGAAGTATTGGATAATATTTCTCAATTTAATTTGAACTCCTATTTGAATAATTTGGGATATGTTTCTCATTCGGAAGCAGTGGAGCATCAACGCAATTCGCAAGTTTTGTTGCTTATCGAAATAGACTCAGAAGAAACTAAAAGCATTATTCCTGGTAAATTGTTTGAATATATGGTGTCCAACAGACCTATTATTGCTATTGGTCCAAAAGATTCTGATTTTGCCGAAATTATTACCGGAACCAATACAGGTGTGTTTTTTGAATATACTGAAAAAGAAAAACTTAAAAACACCATCATATCGTATTATAATCAGTTTTTGGAAGGGAAATTACAATCCTATGGTGTAGGTTTGCAAAAATATTCCAGGCAACATCTGACCAAAGAACTGGCACAGTTGATTCATTCTAAAATTTAAGGTATTCCAACTTTAAACTTTTTCAAACCTTAAACTTTTAAACTCCTATTAATGGGCATAGTCTTAAATCAGTCTTTAAAAAACACAATAATTACCTATATCGGTTTTGGAATTGGAGGGATAAATACCATTTATTTATATCCTGTTTTTTTAGGGGCTACTTATTATGGTTTAACAAATTATGTTACGTCTTGTGCCAATGTCATTATGCCATTGTTTGCCATTGGTATGCAAAATACGTTGGTAAAATTCTATTCTCAATATAAAACAGACGAAGAAAGATCTCGTTTTTTATCTTTTACAGTATTATTTCCATTATTATTAATTATTCCTTTTTTATTGTTAGGGTTTTTATTTTTTGATGAAATACTATTTTTCTTATCTAAGAAAAACGCGGTAGTCAAAGGATATATTTGGTTGATACCTGTCATTGGATTGAGTATGGCATATTTCGAAATATTTTATGCATGGGCAAGAGTACACATGCATTCCGTTTTTGGTAATTTCATCAAAGAAGTTGGTTTACGCCTATTTTCTTTGTTATTGTTACTTGGTGTTTATTATAATTGGCTCTCAGTGGAGGGATTTGTTTATGCAACAACAGTCTTATATATTTTAGCCTTTTTGGTCACTATGTTTTATGCATTTAGTATTCAGAAGCCTACTTTTCAGTTTTCAATACCTGCCAATACCAAAGAGATATTAGTATATACTTTTTATATTATTTTATCAGGAAGTGTTGCCAATTTGCTTTTGGATGGTGATAAAATGATTTTGAATCAATATATGAAGATAGAAAACATTGCCTTTTATTCCGTTGCTACATATATTGCTTTGGTGATTTCCGTACCAAGTCGGGCAATGCATCAAATTGTGTATCCTATTACTGCAAAACTAATGCATGAAAACAAGCACGATGAAATGAATATTCTTTATAAAAAAACCTCAATCAATCTACAAATAGTTGGTGGATTTGTGATGCTTTGTATTTTTGTCAATATCGATCAGTTGTATGAAATGGTACCAAAAGAATACAGCGGTGGAATAATGGTTGTTTTTATGATTGGTTTGTCCAAGTATTTTGACTTGATTTTGGGGAACAACAACGCTATTATTTTTAATACAAAATATTATAAAACCGTTTTGTTTTTGGGAGTGGCGCTTGTAGTATTAACAGTAGGCCTAAATATGATTTTTATTCCTCTTTTCGGGATTATAGGCTCTGCTTTTGCAACTTTATTGTCAATAACTTTGTACAGTTTGGCTAAATTGCTATTTGTTGTAAAAAAACTGCATTTGTATCCTTTTACCAAACAAACAGTACATTCCTTGGTTATTACTTTAATAGTTTTTCTATTGTTTTATTTTTGGAAATTTCCAATAAATCAAATTATAGCAATTGGTTTAAAGTCAATTTTGGTAACTATTGTATATGTTTACATCAATTACAAAATGGTTGTTTCGCCTGAGATTAACCAAATTTTGGATGACTTATTCGTAAAATTGAGATTAAAAAAAACGATTAATTAATCATTACATTTCTCACTTAAATTTTTAAATTTTTGGTCGCTTAGTTTTTTTATATTTGTAAGAGATGTTTTTTTGTAAGCTTAATGTAACGATCTCTATTACAGAATTTAATACTAATATATTTTAGCGATGATTAAATTTAAAATAAAAGTATTTTGTTTATTCCTTATTAGTTCGACACTTGTTTTTTCTCAATCTCAAAAGAGTGAAGTGCCTGTTGTTGATAGCATCAAAAAAGAAAAATTAAACAATCAAATAAGCGGTTATCCAGTTGTTCCTTTTAATGATACTTTGTTTTTAGTTTATAATAGAATAGGGTCATTTACAGCAAAGGAAAGAGCAAAAGCAATTAGTAATAGAATTGAATCATTATACAAAGAACCTTATTATGATTCCGATTCTTTGTCATTGATTAAATCCGATATCAGTATGGATATTGTTTATAATAGTGATTTTGTTGTAATGTCTGTTACGGATTTGGATGGCAAAACAGTTGGAAGCAGCAATTTTGAATTGGCTCAAAAAAACCTTGCTATTATTCAGAAAGAAATACTTTTTCAAAAAGAGACTAATGCTACTGAAAATTGGTTAAAACGAATTGGATTAGTGCTGGTATTGATTTTGTTTGTTTTTATAATTGTATTTGCTATAAATAAAATTTTCAGATGGATCAGATTGCTCTTAATCAAGAAGCAAGAGCGCTATTTTTCAGGAATAAAAATCAAAGAATCTTATATTTTTACTCCCGAAAAGGAAATGGAATTTGTGTTGAAGTTTGTACTGTTGATACGTCTGATTGTTTTGCTTTTTGTATTTTATATTTCGTTGCCTGCTATTTTTAGTATTTTTCCAGAAACAAAAATATACGCTTCAACTCTTTTAAAATGGATTTTTTCTCCAGCCAAATCTGCTTTGATGGGATTTGTTCATTTCTTACCTAATCTGTTTTCCATACTAGTAATTGTGGCGTTGTTTCATTATTTGCTGAAAGCCATTAAGTTTTTTGTAGATGAAATTCAGAAAGGGCAAATAAAGATTGAAGGATTTTATAGCGATTGGGCCAAACCAACTTTTAATATCATTAGAGTTTTGGTTTATGCATTTATGGTTGTTGTTATTTTTCCGTATTTACCAGGTTCAAATTCGCCTGTATTTCAAGGAGTATCCGTATTTGTAGGTGTTTTGTTTTCATTAGGTTCTTCCAATGCAATAGCCAATATGATAGCAGGATTGGTTATTACGTATATGCGACCTTTTAAAATTGGTGATTTTATAAAAATAGGCGATGTTAGCGGAACGGTAATAGAAAAAACGACGCTAGTAACTCGGGTTCGTACTCCAAAACAAGAAGATATTACAATACCCAATTCAACGGTTTTGTCCAGTTCTTCCATCAATTATTCTGCCAATGCCAATGATAATGGCAACGGATTGCTAATTCATACAACTATAACGATTGGATATGACACGCCTTGGAATTTGATACATAAAGCACTTATTGAGTCAGCAATGAGAACAGAATTGGTCGAAAAAACACCAACTCCATTTGTGTTGCAGACTAGTTTGGATGATTTTTATGTTTCGTATGAGATTAATGTGTATACCAAACATCCCAACCAACAGCCTCTAATTTATTCTAAGCTTCATCAAAATATCCAAGATTGTTTTAATGAAGCGGGTCTCGAAATTATGTCTCCGCATTACAATTCACTACGCGATGGAAACAAAACTACCATTCCAGAAAATTATTTAGGTAAAGATAACAAGACGCCGAATTTTAATGTAAATAACGATTCTCAACGTTAATTACATAAATACTTGTTAAAATCAATGTCTTGATAAAAAAAATTGTAAGTATAATTGTCTTTATAATTTTAATAAAAACAGTACATCGAGTATTTTTGCAAGTTATTGTTTTTGGTTTTTTTAACTGCTTGTAATATAGTAAATTAGATTTCTGTTATTGCAATATCACGGAAAGTGGGTATTGTTTGTTTATTAGGTTAGCTTTAATTTTGTAAGCATTAATAAGTATTTGTTTAAAGCATATTAAAATAGATAACAAAGATGAAAAATAATTTACTCAATCAAAAAAGGTTAAATCTCTTTACAAAATTGATTTCAAACAAAATTAATGATGGTTTTGTGGTTATAGAAAGAAATGATAAATTACCTTTTACAATTTTGTTTAAAGAAGGTAAGAAATGCAATCACAGGTTAAATTTTTTAGTTAGCTGTGCTACTTTTGGAATGTGGACTTTACCCTGGTTGTATTTGTCTCAGGTGACTTCTAAAGATAAAAAGATTTTGATAGCCATTGATGAAGATGGTAGAGTTTTTGAAGAAAATTGTTATTTGGGATAAGAAGAATAAATTTTCAATTGAATTATATAAAGGTATAATGCGTAAAAGGCCACTGCAATTTTTAATTGTTCAGTGGCTTTTTTGTTTATTATAATGTTTTATAGTTTCTCTTTCAGGTATTTGGCAGTAATTGATTTTTTGTTTTTAACAATTTCCTCAGGAGTTCCAACTGCCAATAATAATCCTCCGTTTTCTCCTCCTTCTGGACCTAGGTCAATAACCCAATCGGCACATTTTATTAAGTCGAGATTGTGTTCTATTACCAAAATAGAATGACCTTTTTCGATCAATGCATCAAATGATTTTAAAAGTTTTTTGATGTCGTGAAAATGTAATCCAGTTGTAGGTTCATCAAATACAAAAAGCGCTTTTTCTTTGGTCGCTCCTTTGACTAAAAAAGAAGCAAGTTTGATGCGTTGTGCTTCACCACCTGAAAGTGTAGAGGAAGATTGTCCTAATTGTACATAGCCCAAACCAACATCTTGCAAAGGTTGTAATTTTTGAGTAATTTTTGTTTGCTTATTTGTTTCGAAAAAAGCTATGGAATCATCAATAGTCATGGTTAAGATGTCGTGAATGTTTTTGCCATCAAAAGCCACTTCAAGAACTTCTTTTTTGAAACGTTTTCCATTACAAGTTTCACACGGTAATTGCACATCTGCCATAAAAACCATTTCGACATTTATAGAACCTTCTCCTTTGCAAGTTTCGCAGCGTCCGCCGTCAACATTAAAAGAGAAATGCTTGGCTTGATACCCTCTTACTTTCGAAAGTTTTTCCTTTGCATACAATTCTCTTATATCATCGTAGGCTTTTATATACGTAACAGGATTGGAACGAGAACTTCTCCCGATAGGATTTTGATCAACGTATTCAATATGTTTTATTTGTGAAAATGAGCCCGAAATTTCACTGAATTGTCCCGCTTTTTCTCCTGCATTGTCCAGTTTTTTCTGCATAGCAGGGAAAAGTATTTTCTTGACCAAAGTACTTTTTCCACTTCCTGAAACTCCTGTAATTACGGTTAAAACATCAAGCGGAAAAGTGACATCTATATTTTGTAGATTGTTCTCTCTGGCACCTTTTATTTCGATAAAATTCTTGAATGGTCTGCGTTTTTTTGGGACAGCAATTTCAAGATTACCATTGAGGTAGCCTGCCGTGAGCGAAGTCGAACGGAGTATTTCATTATAAGTTCCTTGAGCGACTAGATTACCTCCCAAGGTACCTGCTTCGGGACCGATATCAATAATCATGTCGGCCGATTTCATTATATCTTCATCGTGTTCCACCACAATTACAGTATTTCCTAAATCGCGTAAGGATAACAAAACTTTAATTAAGCGTTCGGTGTCTTTTGGGTGTAAACCGATACTTGGTTCATCCAAAATATACATCGATCCTACCAAACTGCTCCCCAGTGATGTTGCTAAGTTAATACGTTGTGATTCTCCTCCAGAAAGTGTTGAAGAATTTCTATTTAAGGTCAAATAATTCAAACCTACTTCGGTTAAAAACGACAATCGATTGTTGATTTCGATTAATAATCTCTTGGCTATTTGTTTTTCATACACGTCCAAATCAATGTTTTCGAAAAAAGTAACCAAATGTTGTATTGGTAAATCCACCAAATCGGATACTGTTTTGTCATTGATTTTTACATACGAAGCTTCAATTCTCAAGCGTTTGCCTTTACAGACATGGCATTTGGTTTTGCCACGGTAACGAGAAAGTATTACTCTATTTTGAATTTTATAATTTTTCTCTTCCAATTCCTTGAAAAAGTCATTCAGACCTTGAAAGTATTTATTTCCAGTCCATATTAACTCTTTTTGCTCTTCTGTTAATTCAAAAAATGGTTTGTGTATCGGGAAATCAAATTTGTAGGCGTTGTTTACCAATTCATCTCGAAACCAACCCATGCTTTCTCCACGCCACGGAAATATTGCGTTTTCAAAAATGGAGAGCGAAGTATTGGGAACGACTAATTCGGCATCGATTCCTATTATATTTCCATAACCTTCACAAACAGGACAAGCCCCATACGGATTATTAAAGCTAAATAAATGTACGTTGGGTTCTAGAAAAGTAATGCCATCCAATTCAAAATTATTCGAAAATGAAAGTCTTTTATCCGAATTTAATTCTTGCAAATAGCAAATGCCTTTTCCTTCAAAAAAAGCAGTTTGCACCGCATCTGAAAGCCGATTGTAAAACTCTTCTTCCTCTTTGACTATAATTCTATCAATGACAAGTAAAATGTCTTTGTGATCCAGAGTGTGTTGCTCTGCAGTGGTGAAATCATCCAAACGAATCATTTCATTATTAATCAAAATTCTGGCGAATCCTTGTTGCAGTAATACTTTTAGTTTGTCTTCGAGTTGACGACCTTCTTCAAGGTGAATAGGAGCTAGGAGTAACCATTTGCTTTCAAGCTCAAATTTTTTGACTTCAGAAACCACATCGGTAACCGTGTTTTTTTTGACTTCTTGTCCAGAAATGGGTGAGTAGGTTCGTCCAATTCTTGCAAATAATAGTTTGATGTAATCGTATATTTCTGTAGATGTCCCAACCGTAGAACGTGCATTGGTGGTATTCACTTTTTGTTCAATGGCAATAGCTGGAGCAATTCCTTTAATGTATTCTACTTTTGGTTTGTCCAATCGACCCAAGAATTGTCTGGCGTAAGAAGATAAACTTTCTACATATCGACGTTGACCTTCGGCATACAAGGTGTCAAAGGCTAAACTTGATTTACCTGAGCCAGAAAGCCCAGTAATAACTACGAGTTTATTTCTAGGAATAGCAACATCTACATTTTTTAAATTATGTACTTGTGCTCCTTTTATAATGATGTTTTTCTTTGGATCGAGTTTGGAAATATCAATTGGCATAAAAAAGTAAATTTTACACAAAAGTACTCAATTTTAAAATGAGAATGGGTTAAGAATTAAATGCAATTATTAGTTTTTTAGGCTGATTTTATTGTGTGATAATTAGTTTCAAATTTTTGTTTAATCGTATGTCTTTGTGGTATAACAAATAAATTTTTTATTGGTTTGCAATGAAAATAATTTTTTTAACTGTTGAATTAATTCATCAGAATAGTTAAAAACAATGTTTTTTAAACTATGTTTAAAAATGTGATAGCATCAAATTATTCATTAATTAACTTTTAAAATGTCTTTTTTTGCCTTTGTAATCATTAGTATTGCTTAATGCATAATTGTAATAATTCAATATAAAACTGATAAAATTGCTTAAATCATTTTTTTACTGTTATATTGTTGAGTTATTTTTAATACAACGTTTTCGTGATTACCTATACATTACCACAACATTTGCTGTTTTTCGTATAAATTATTCTACAAGAGTCTTTCTTGTAGTTGTAGTTTTTTATTGCTTTAGGCTTTATTTATCAATGGTTTTGATTCTACTTTATAGTTTGTTTTAATTGGTATAGTTTTTACATAGTTGCTTTTTGAAAGGTTTTTTTTATTTCATTACTAAATTTGAGAAACTTTAAAACTATACCTTATGAAAAAATTTACTTTGTTGATTTTCTTGATGCTTTGTGCGTTTGGATTTTCGCAAAATGCGCCTATTACTTTTGAAACAGGAGAACAGGGATCTACTTGGTCTTTTGCATCTTTTGAAAATTCTACAGGAATAGGTTATGAAAAAGTATCGAATCCATTTGCTACGGGAATAAATACCTCTGCTAATGTGGGTAAGTTTACAGCTCTTGTAGCTGGAGCACCATGGGCAGGATGTGAGTCTGCAGGCATTGGTAAATTCACATTAAATGCTTCAAATGCTATTGTGAAAATTATGGTTTACAAATCAGTAATTAGTGATGTTGGACTAAAGTTTTCAATTGGTAATGGTGGAGCACAGTCAGAGATAAAAGTAAAAAATACTAAAATCAACGAATGGGAAGAACTAACTTTTGATTGCTCATCAAATATTGGAAAAGTAGAGTCAATAGATATTGAAAAAATTATTTTCTTTTTGGATTTCCAAGCTAGAACTACTGAAAATGTTTGTTATTTTGACAATGTAACTTTTTCAGCTGTACCTTTAGCAACTGTTCCAACTTCTGCAGCAACAACACCAGGATTTTTGGCAGTTTCAGATGTTATTTCACTTTTCAGCGATGCATACGCGAATCTAGCAGGAACAGATTTTAATCCAAATTGGGGTCAATCTACTGTTCATACTGATATTGCTATTGCAGGTAACGCTACCAAAAAATATACTAATTTCAATTATCAAGGAATAGCATTAGCAAGTTCAACGGATGTGTCTGCAATGACAAAACTACATTTGGATTTATGGTCACCAGATTGTACTTCTTTTGAAGTGTATCTTATTAACCCTGGACCAGTAGAGCAAAAAGTTACTCTTACACCAACTTTGTCTGGATGGAATTCATTTGATATTAACTTGTCAGATTATACAAGCATTAATCTAGCAACTGTATTCCAATTGAAAATGGTGTCTCCAACCGCTGGTACAACAGTTTATATTGATAATCTTTACTTTTATAAAGCGCCAGTAGTTGTACCATCGTCACTAAATGCGCCAATTACATTCGAAACAGGTCAATTTGGTTCGGATTGGGCTTTTGTGTCGTTTGAAAACGCTACTGGAGTTGGGTATGAAAAATCTGTTAATCCTAGCGCTACCGGTATTAACACATCTGCTACAGTAGGTAAGTTTACTGCACTTGTTGCTGGAGCACCTTGGGCAGGTTGTGAGTCTACTGGTATTGGAAAATTTTCTTTGGATGCTACAAACAGCACCGTGAAAATAATGGTTTATAAATCTGTTATTAGTGATGTCGGTTTGAAATTTTCAATAGCAAGTGGCGGAGCTCAAGCAGAGATTAAGGTTAAAAATACTAAAATCAATGAATGGGAAGAATTAACTTTTGATTGTTCGGCAAATATTAGTAAAGCAGAGTCAATAGATATCAACAAAATCATTTTCTTTTTGGATTTCCAAGCTAGAACTACCGAAAATGTTTGTTATTTTGACAATGTAACTTTTTCAGCCAAAACTACAACTCCACCTGGTGCAACAGTGCCAACTGTAGCAGCAACGACACCTGCTGCACGACCTGCAGTCGAAGTGATTTCTCTTTTTAGTGATGCATACGCGAATCTAGTAGGAACAGATTTTAATCCAAATTGGGGTCAATCTACTGTTCATACTGATATTGCTATTGTAGGTAATGCAACCAAAAAATATACTAATTTCAATTATCAAGGAATAGCATTAGCTAGTTCAACAGATGTGTCTGCAATGACAAAATTGCATTTGGATTTATGGTCACCAGATTGTACTTCTTTTGAAGTGTATCTTATTAATCCTGGACCAGTAGAGCAAAAAGTTACTCTTACACCAACGTTGTCTGGATGGAATTCTTTTGATATTAACTTATCGGATTATACAAGCATTAATCTAGCAACTGTTTTCCAATTGAAAATGGTGTCTCCAACAGCTGGTACAACTGTTTATATTGATAATCTTTACTTTTCAAAAGGTACTGTTACTCCTCCAGTAACTACTGATGCAACACTACCTTTAGATTTTGAATCAGCATCGTATGCATTTGTTGATTTTGATGGTGGAGCTGCAACAAAAATTGCTAATCCTGATAAATCGGGAATAAACACTAGTAATAATGTTGGCAAAATGGTAAAAGGAGCTGGGCAACCTTGGGCAGGAAGCAAGATTAAAATGGCTTCTCCAATAGATTTTTCAACCAAAAAAATACTTAAAGTAAAAGTTTGGTCACCAGTTGCTGGAAAAAAACTTTTGTTAAAATTTGAAGGAGCTGGAGCGGCATTCGAAAAAGAAGTAGTCACAACAGTTGCCAATACTTGGGAAGAATTGACTTTTGATTATACGGGAGTTGCCGGTGTAAACAACTTAAATGACAATATGGTTTTCATATTTGATTTAGGAACTGTAGGAGACGGAAGTGCCAATTCGACTTATTATTTTGACGATGTAACACAACCTACAACAGGACCAACACTACCTTTAGATTTTGAATCAGCATCGTATGCATTTGTTGATTTTGATGGTGGAGCTGCAACAAAAATTGCTAATCCTGATAAATCGGGAATAAACACTAGTAATAATGTTGGCAAAATGGTAAAAGGAGCTGGGCAACCTTGGGCAGGAAGCAAGATTAAAATGGCTTCTCCAATAGATTTTTCAACCAAAAAAATACTTAAAGTAAAAGTTTGGTCACCAGTTGCTGGAAAAAAACTTTTGTTAAAATTTGAAGGAGCTGGAACGGCATTCGAAAAAGAAGTAGCCACAACAGTTGCCAATACTTGGGAAGAATTGACTTTTGATTACACGGGAGTTGCTGGTGTAAACAACTTAAATGACAATATGGTTTTCATATTTGATTTAGGAACTGTAGGAGACGGAAGTGCCAATTCGACTTATTATTTTGACGATGTAACACAATTCACTGTAGGAAGTACACTAAAGCAAATGAGTTTACCAGTTACTTTTGATGACTCTACGGTTGAGTACGGATTAATAGGATTTGGTGGTGCTGAAGGTTCTACAGTTGTTGTTGATCCAACATTGGCAACAAACAAAGTGGCGAAAGTTGTGAAATCTGCAACCGCAGAATTATGGGCTGGAACAACCGTTACGGCAGCTGCTCAATTAGGTTTAAGTAGTCCTATTCCGTTTACAGCAATGGTTACTAAAATGAGTGTTCGTGTTTGGTCTCCAAATGCGGGAACCATAATTCGCTTAAAAGTAGAAGAGCATGGCGATAATAAACATACTGTAGAAACAGAATCTACTGTAACAACTGCAAGTGGTTGGGAAACTGTTGTTTTTGATTTTGCAAAACCAGTTACTGGAACAGCTGCATTGAATTTGGCTTATAAATATGACAAAGCTAGTATTTTCTTCGGTTTTGGTACAACGGGAGCACAACAAGGAGCAGAAAAAATCTATTATTTTGATGATATGATGATGGCTGTGATTCCGACACTACCTGTTTTAAGTTACGGTGTTGCTGCACAAACGTATCCATTAGGTAAGTCTATTTATCCGTTAACAATTACCAATACAGGAGGTTTAGTTCCGGCAAATGGATACACTATTAGTCCAGCTTTACCTGTAGGATTGAGTTTTGATACAACAACTGCTACAATTAGCGGTACACCAACTGTATTGAGTCAGGTAACTGATTATACCGTTACCGGAACAAATGGTGTTGGAAATAGTTCAGCTAAAGTTAGTCTTGTGGTTGTTCGTGATTTAAAATCAAATAACTTTACCATTGAAACAACTGGTGAAACCTGTTTGGGTGAGAAAAATGGAGAAATAAATATTAAAGCGCTAGAATCTCATACTTATGTGGCAATTATAAATGACAAAAGTTATGAGTTTACTGCAAATAGTTTAAGAGTGTTTAATTTAGCTCCAGGTGTTTATACTATTTCTATTTCGGTTAAAGGAGATTCTTACGTACAAAGCTTTACGGCTGTGGTTCCAAAAGGGTCAACAATAACTGGTAAAATTAATAAATCTTCTTTCAATAAACTGACTGTAGTAATGACTGAAGGAACGGCTCCTTACAAAGTGTTCTTAGACGGTGAAGAGCAGTTTGAAACTCCTTTTTCTACTTTTTTATTAGATGTTAATAAAGAAAGTTTATTAGAAGTGAAAACGGCTAAACCATGTGAAGGAACTTATTCTAAAAATGTTGAGGGTTTACTAGATGCTTCGGCAGTGTATCCAAATCCAACTTCTGGAAGTTTTGAAATTGCTATTCCAACCAATAGAAAAGAGGTTGTAGTCGATTTATACTCTTTGACTTCAGTGTTTATTTCTAGCAAAACATATCCTTTAGAAAATGGAACAGTAAAATTGAGCCTTGATGGTCAAACAGCGGGTGTTTATATTGCAAAAGTGTATTTAGACAATCCTTCCTATTTAAAAATCATAAAAAAATAAAGATGAAAAAGTTTTTATATCTAACAATTATTAGCATTTTGCTAATCTCTTGTAACGAAGATTCTGAATCTTCTGAGACTGTAAATGTGGCGCCTACAACACCTACATTAGTTGCTCCGGTAAATAATAAATTGTGCAACAGTAACGCCGTTAGCTTTCAATGGAATGTTGCTGCAGATTCTAATAACGATCCTATAATCTATCAAATTCAGGTCTCGAAAGATAAAGATTTTACTAGAATAGTAATGACCGCAGAAAGTACTGCAACGTATCAAAATTTTACTCTAGAAAAAGCTACTGCTTATTATTGGAGAGTAAAATCTATGGATAACGAGGCGTTGTCTAGTACTTATTCTTCAGTTTTTAGCTTTTATACTTCTGGAGATGGAGTGATCAATTATTTGCCTTTTGCACCTGATCTAGTGTCGCCAGAATTAAATTCTGTTTTGAATGCAACTACTGCTAAGCTAGAATGGACTGCAAAAGATGTTGATACAAAAGACAAACTGGTTTATGATGTTTATTTTGGAACAGCCAATCCACCAACAAATAAGGTAGGTGCAAATCAAGCTACTTCGACTCTTGATGTAAGTGTTATTGCTTCTAAAGAATATTTTTGGAAAGTGGTAGTCAAAGATGATAAAGGAGGCGAAACGATTGGTCAAACCTGGAGGTTTCGAACAAATTAAAGTTTTTTTTTAATTAGTACTTGTATTTTAAAAAGCGTCTCGGACATCCGAGGCGCTTTTTTGTTTTTGGTTGTTTTGCTAATTTTACTGTAATAAATGCAAAGCATACAATGTGATTCTTGGTTTTTTAGCCTATTTTTGTTTTGTGATTTGTATTATTAGTAATAGTTGAGTTAGTGCCAATTTATTATTTAAACTTATTTTAATGAAATAATTTTCAATAAGTAGTCTTTAATCTAAATACCACATCTTTTTTGAAAACAAAATCTACTTTACTGTTACTTTTTATAGTATCATTTGCTTTTTCACAGGAGCTTCCCCCAATTATTAAGTTTTCCCCCAATGTTTATGGAGGAGGAAATCAAAACTGGATGATTTCACAATCGGCTAATCAATTTGTTTTTTTTGCAAATAATGAAGGTCTGTTAGAATTTAATGGGGCAAATTGGCAATTGTATCCTTCGCCAAATGAAACCATTATCCGATCTGTTAAAGTTATAGACAATCGAATATATACGGGATGCTATATGGAATTTGGTTTTTGGACCAGACAAACCAACGGAAGGTTACATTATACTTCGCTCAGTAAAAACATAAAGAGTAAAATACTCAATGACGAGCAGTTTTGGAACATTCTTAATTATGATCAATGGGTTATTTTTCAATCCTTGGATCGTATTTTTGTGTATGACGTTAAAACGGGTACTTTCAAGATTATTACTCCCAAAAGCAGTATAACCAAATCTTATGGAACCAATTCTTCAATATATTTCCAAACTATAAATGAAGGTTTATTTGAGTTAGAAAGAGGTAAAGCACATTTAATTTCGAACAATCCTATAGTAACAAAAAACAGGATAATTAATGTTTTTGATATTGCTGAAGGACTACTTATTCAAACACAATTGAATGGTTTTTACAAAGTGATGGGGAATTCAGTTTCAAAATTCACAACCGAGGCAGATTCTCAAATTGAAACCAGTAGTGTGTATAGCAGTCTAATACTTTCGGACGGGAAGTTTGCAATTGGAACCGTATCCAATGGTGTTTTTTTATTGACTAAAGACGGTAAATTAGAACATCATATTTCTCAGAATAAAGGCTTGAGTAATAATACTGCACTTTCCTTGTTTGAAGATGTAGATAACAATCTTTGGATAGGTCTTGATAATGGTATCAATTGTATTAATTTGCAATCACCTATCAAGAGTTATACTGATGATACTGGTGTTTTGGGCACCGTTTATACTTCAATTTTATTTAATGGAAAACTATATGTAGGGACCAATCAAGGATTATTTTACAAAAATTACAATAGTAAAGAAGGTTTTAAATTTATAAATGGCACCAAAGGACAAGTTTGGTCTTTATTTGAACATAAAGGCACTTTGTTTTGCGGACATGATTCGGGAACTTTTATTATTGATAACACATTTGCTAAAAATATTTTTTCTAAATCGGGAACTTGGAAAATTGAAAAGGTTCCTAATCAAGAAAATCTTTTAATCCAAGGTAATTATTATGGCATTTCTGTCTTGGAGAAAATAAACAATCAATGGGTTTTTAGAAATAAAATAAAAGGATTTGACTATTCGTCTCGTTATTTTGAAATTACAAATAAACTAGAGGTTTATGTAAGTCACGAATACAAAGGCGTTTTTCGATTTCAATTGGACAAAAATGTACTCCAAACAAATCGGTTTACAACCTATTCTTCACCTACAAAAGGGAAAAATGCCAGTTTAATACAATTTAATGGCGATATTTATTATGCTTACAAAGATGGGATTTTTAAATTAAATCCAAAGACAAAACAATTTGACAAAGACAATGTATTGAGCTCGGTATTCGAAAAAGACGAATACACATCGGGTAAATTAATAGTTGACAATTCAAATAAAATTTGGTTATTTTCTAAAAAATACATTCATTATTTTTCATTGAGTAAAATGAGCAATCAACTCAAAAAAAATACAATTCCAATTCCTGCTTCGTTAACGAATTCTATGTTGGGTTTTGAAAATATTACTCAAATTTCAAACTCAATCTACTTAATAGGAACAACAGATGGTTTTTATAATCTGAATATAAACGATTTGAGTTTTAAAAATTATATTGTATCCATTATAGGAGTAACAGTTAATAAACAAAATGAGAATCCAATAAACGGAAACTTAATCGATGAAGGAGCTTATCCTTATGATACAAATAATTTTAACTTTAGTTATACAGTACCTGAGTACAATAAGTACATCAATGCCGAATATCAATATTCCTTGAAAGGTTTTCAGGATGATTGGAGTGGATGGAGTACCAAAACGACTGTGAGTTTTAAAAATCTGCCTCCAGGGGATTATACCTTCAAAGTAAAAGCTAAGTTTGCTAACACTACTTTAAAAAATAATGCAGAATACCATTTCACGGTTTTAAAACCTTGGTATAATACTAATTTTGCTGTATTTGTTTACTTTATTTTGTTTTTTATAATGGCTCATTTTATAAACAAAGCCTATTTGAATTATTATCGAAATCAAAGAGAAAAACTAATCGAAGAAAATAATTTATTACTGGAAATACAAGAATTAGAGAATGAACAACAGCTTATGAAATTGAGAAATGAACAACTCTCGCAAGATGTTGATTCAAAAAGCAAAGAACTGGCTGTGTCGACTATGAGTTTGAACAGTAAGAATGAATTACTAGCTTTCATAAAAGAAGATCTGAAAAAAAACAATGAAACAGGGAATTCAAATATCAAATCTGTAATTAGTACAATCAATAAAAACATCACCGAAGAGGATTCTTGGAGCATCTTTAAAGAAGCATTTGATAACGCTGACAAAGACTTTTTGAAGAGAATAAAAGTACTACATCCGACCTTAACCCCAAATGATTTGCGACTTTGTGCCTACTTAAGACTGAATCTATCTTCCAAGGAAGTAGCACCATTATTTAATATATCTGTTCGTAGTGTAGAAATTAAAAGATATCGATTGCGTAAGAAAATGGACTTGTTACATGATCAAGGTCTTGTTGAGTATATAATGGAAGTATAGGTCGTCCTTTTTTTTTAAAAACTACCACAACATTACCACAACATTAACGTGGTAGTTGTGGTTTTTTTTATGTGATTAAGCGAAATGAAAATTTTGTATTCGCTTGTTTTAAAAGAGTTGAGTGAGATATTCGCAATAAAATGTAATTATTTTTGAATTGTATGTTTTTTGTTGAGGTTGATTTTAACGATTTCTTAGTACTTCTGAATAAGTTTGTTATTCACTAACTTAAAAATTTGAATTATGAAGTCAAATCATTTATTAATAATCTTTTTGCTTTTTTCTGTTTTTGGATTTGCCCAAAAAAAGGATATCGCAGGAATTGTAAAAGAACGAAGTACAGGTCTTCCTTTATACGGAGTAAATATTTCGGACAAGAATTCGGGGAGTACAGCTTCTACCGATTTTGATGGTAAATTTTTACTGAGAGGAATTACTCCAGGATCTACTCTAGTTTTTTCTTACGTTGGATTCAAGTCGAAAGAATATAAGATTGCCGCAGACGAATCTAATATTTTAGTTTTATTAGATGATGAAGCAAAAACTTTGAATGAAGTAGTAGTAATTGGATACGGAAGTGTAAAGAAAAAACAAGTTACAGGTGCAGTAAGTGTGGTAAGTAGTAAAACTATTGAAGCACTAAGACCTGCTAAAATCGAGCAAGCTTTGCAAGGTACTGTTGCGGGGGTAAATGTTACCACTGTAGGTGGAGCTCCTGGTGCCGACATAAGTGTTCGTATTCGTGGTATTGCTACCAATGGTGAAACTAGACCAATTGCTATTATTGATGGTTACCAAGGAGAGCTCGGTCTTCTTAACCCGGGGGATATCGAATCACTTACAGTACTTAAAGATGCTCAAGCGGCTATTTATGGTACAATTGGTGCAAATGGAATTATACTTGTAACTACAAAAAGTGGTAAAAAGAATTCTAAAGCCAAAGTCTCTTTCAATGCTTCTACTGGTATTCAAGAATCAAGTAGAATCTTACCTACATTAAGTGCTACAGAGTATGCTTTGTTGTTAAACGAAAGCTACGCCAATGGTGGTCAAGCATTGCCTTACCCTAATGTATCAGGATTAGGAGAAGGAACTAATTGGCAAAAAGAAATTTTTAATCCAGCACCAATAATCAATTATGATATGTCTATTTCTGGTGGATCCGAAAAAATCACTTATGCAGTAAGTGCTTCTCACTTAGGTCAAGAAGGTATTATAGGTGGTGATAAATCAGGATTTGAAAGAAACACTGCTAGAATTTCATTAGGTTCAGATGTTTCGGATAAATTAAAAATGAAAACCAATGCAATTTATACACTTCAAAAAAGAAAAAGTGTAAATGACAACGGTTTGGGATCTGTTTTGTTCAACGCTTTGAACGTCCCTTCTACATTAACTCCTTACAATAGTAATGGTGATTATACTTTGGTTCCAAGTACAGCTGGGTTGGGTACCGAAATTATCAATCCATTGGCACAAATCGAGAATACCTACAATGAATATGAGCTGAGAAAACTAAACGGTAATTTTGGTTTGGATTATAAGTTTACAGATGCATTTGTATTATCAGGTGCGCTTGGATTTAACACTCAAAGCTCACAAGAAAAAATATTTGCAAAGCAAATCTCTTATGGAGGTAAAGTCTTTGATGTAAACAGAAGTTCTGTGACTCAAAAATCTACTTTTGATAATAATTTTTCATTAGATTTATATGGTACCTATACCAAAAAAATTGGGGAGCATAATGTGGTGGGAACTTTAGGTACAACTATATTTAAAGAATTTGGTAACCAACTTTCAGCAACTGGTTTTGATGTTCCTTACAACTCATGGGAATTTGCAGATATTGCTTTAGCCAATGGATTACCAACCGTTGCGCCGAACTCTGCTTACATTTATGACGAAAGAAGATTGTCTTATTTTGCTAGAGCTCAATACGATTTCAAAGGGAAATACCTTTTGTCTGGTATGTTAAGACGTGATTCTTCTACCAAATTTGGTCCAAACAACAGAGTTGGTTATTTTCCTTCTATGACGCTGGGATGGATTGTTTCTGATGAAGCTTTCTTTGGAGGAAGCGAAGGGATTATAAACTTGTTAAAATTAAGAGGTAGTTACGGTATTCTTGGTAACGATCAAATACCAAACAATGGATACGTTTCGCAATTGAATGGTGAAGCAACATATATTTTCAACAATACAATTACACAAGGTTTAGCAACAGGTCAAATTCCGAATCCAAATTTAAAATGGGAACAAGCTCAAAAATTTGATGTTGGTTTGGATTTAAAAATGTTAGACAACAAAATCAGTATAGTAGCCGATTATTTTATCGATACCAGAGCCGATTTGTTAATTAAAGATATTCCTGTTTCGGGTATATTAGGTGCAGCTGCTCCTGGGGCATTTTCTCCGACGATTAATGCAGGAACTGTAAAAAATTCAGGTCTAGAGTTTGCAGTAGATTACAAAAATACTTTTGCGAATAAAATGACTTTGAGTTTAGGGTATAATGTTACTTTTCTTCAAAATGAAGTAACTGAAGTAAATAATGGAACTGGTTTTGTAGAAGGAGGGTCTTTTGGAGTAGGACAACCAGCGCCTTCTAGAATGGAAGTAGGTAAAGAATTGGGGTATTTCTTTGGATACAAAACCGATGGAATATTCCAAAATCAAGCCGAAGTAGATGCTGCTCCTTCTCAAGTAGCTTTGGGAGCCGAAGCGCAAGCAGGTGATATTCGTTATGTAGATATCAATGGTGATGGAGTAATTAATACTAAAGATAGAACTGATATTGGTAGTCCAATTGCTCCTACTACTATGGGTTTCAACCTGCAATTGGATTACAAAAACTTTGATTTTGTTGCCTACGCATTTGCTACTATTGGTAATGATATGGTTCGTAATTACGAAAGAACTCTTACCGATGTAAATCGCCTTGATTATATTTTAGACCGTTGGACTGGAGAAGGAACAAGTAATTCGGTTCCAAGAGTAACAACTAGTGCCACTTCTAACAATGTTTTTTCTGATTATTTTGTAGAAGATGCTTCTTTTGTTCGTATTCAAAACATTCAAATAGGGTACAATGTAGATCCATCTTATTTTTCTAAGGCGGGGATTAGTAAGTTTAGAGTTTATATGGGAGTAAATAACCTATATACTTTTACCAAATACAAAGGATACGATCCAGGAGCTTCTGCAAAAGAGACTATTGGAAGTGGAATCGACAATGGATTTTATCCAATTCCAAGAACGTATTTGATGGGTTTAAATGTTAATTTTTAATTAGTAAAAAAATGAAAAAGTATATATACATAACAGTAGCAAGTTTGGCACTGTTCTCTACAGTTTTCGTTTCATGTAGCGATAATTTTGTAGAACGCGATATAGAATATTCTATAGGTTCTGAGAATTTTTTTAATGCAAAAAGTGATTATGACAAAGCATTGATTGCTGCTTATGACATACTTCAATCCAGCTATATCAATGTTCTGATGGGAGAAATAGCTTCAGATAATACCTTAGCAGGAGGAGAAAGTCCAACAGATGTTGTCGGTTTTCAACAAATTGACGACATGATACATACACCAGTAAATGACAATCTTAAAAACCTTTGGGATTGGATGTTTGCAGGTGTACAAAGAACAAATTACATTTTGGAGTTTAAAGACAAAACAAATTTTGAAGGTAAAGCCCAAATCATTGCCGAAACTCGTTTTCTTAGAGCCTATTATCACTTTGAATTGGTGAAATGGTTTGGTGGAATTCCGATGAATGGCGATAAAAGATTTACTACTGGAGACGAAACCAAAGTAAAACGTTCTACTGTTCAGGAAGTGTATGCTTCTATCGAAGCCGATTTAATTTATGCTTCTCAGAATTTATCACCTACTGCTTCTCAAACAGGCAGAGCTACCAAAGGAGCGGCTCTTGCTTTACTTGGAAAAGCCTATTTGTTCCAAAATAAATATCCAGAAGCTGCTGCAGCTTTAGAACAAGTAATTACTTCTTCAAAATATACTTTAGTTTCAGACTACGCTTCTATTTTTGAAATGGCAGGCGAGAATGGACCTGAATCTATTTTCGAAGTACAGTATACGGATGTAGAAGGGGCTGGTTTCGGTTGTTTGCAATGTAGTGAAGGAAATGTAGCCGTTGGATTTAGTGGAGTAAGAAACTATACAGGACCAAAATATACTTCTGGTTTTAGTTTTAATGTGCCTACCAAAGCAACTTATAATTCATTTGAAGTGGGTGACACCAGACTGAATGCTTCCTTGTTGGATATTGCCGCTTGGGCTGCTGCCAATAGTGCTACTTATGGTAAAGGGAATGAAGATACAGGATACTTTAATCAAAAATACTTGCCTAGATTAAGAAATTCAAATTCGGCTGGGGATTTAAATTTAACCAACCCAAACAATTACAGAGCCATTCGTTATGCTGATGTATTGTTGATGGCAGCGGAAGCGCTCAACAGAGGAGGATTAGATGATGCTAAAGCTTTAGGTTATTTAAACAAAGTAAGAGATCGTGGATTTGGAGATACCAATCATAGAATTTCTTCAACTGGTCCAGCATTGACAGATGCTATTTTGAAAGAAAGAAGATCTGAATTTGTTGGAGAAGGATTTCGTTTCTTCGATTTAGTTCGTACCGGAAAAGCGGCAGCTGCCATTACTGGATTTGTAGCTGGTAAACATGAATTATTCCCAATTCCTTTGCAAGAAATACAATTTTCTAATGGAAATTGGAGTCAAAATCCTGGATATTAAAAAACTATTATTATGAAAAAAATACATTTTATTATAAGTCTTTTTGTTTTGGCAATTACTATTGGTTGCTCAGACGATAAAACTACAGTTGACTTGGAATCTATTGCAGCTCCAACCAACATCTCTGCATTAACAACCGTAACGCAGGATAATACTGGAAAAGTGACTTTCTTGCCAAAAGGGGAAGGGGTTACTCAATATGAGATTTTCTTTGGTGACGGAACAACAACTCCAGCTACTGTAAACCCGGGTGAAACCGTTTCTCATGTTTACAAAGAAGGGGTATACCAATCCAAAATTGTTGGAATTACACTAGATGGAAAAAGAACGGAAGCAATCCAAGAAGTTATGGTTTCGTTCAAAGCACCTGAAAATTTAGTAGTAAAAATAACAAATGATTTGGCTGTGTCCAAAAAAGTAACTGTTACTGCTAAAGCTGATTATGCATTGTTCTATGATGTTTATTTTGGCGAAGCTGGAAAACCAAATCCTGTTTCTGCAAACAATGGGGAGTCAGTTTCTTATACCTATCAAGCTGCAGGGGTTTATAAAATCCGTGTGGTTTCTAAAAGTGCGGCTATTAAAACTACTGAATACACTGAGGATTTTACGGTTACAATAGTGAACAAACCTTCTACTTCGGCTGCAACGCCACCTAATAGAAAAGCTACGGATGTAATTTCTATTTATAGTTCAAAATATACAGATGTTGCTGGAACAAATTATTTCCCAGATTGGGGACAAGGTGGACAAGGCAGTAGTTGGGCCGAATTTGATTTGAACGGCGACAAAATGCTGAATTATATCAAATTGAGTTACCAAGGAATTGCTTTGGCAGATGGTACAAGTGTTGATGTATCTGGAATGGAATTTATTCATATGGATGTTTGGACAGCCGATTTGCAAAAAATAGAAACTTCTTTAATTAGTAAATCAAATGGTGAAAAACCAGTTACTAAAGATCTAATTGCCAATCAATGGAATAGTATTGATATCCCAATTTCGGCATTTACCAGTCAAGGATTAACAGTTGCAGATATTTTTCAATTGAAATTTGTTGGAACACCTTGGGCTACAGGGTCTGTTTTTATCGATAACATTTATTTTTATAAAGCACCTTCTGCAGCACAAACTGTTCAATTGCCTCTTGATTTTGAATCAACTACATTGACTTATACTTGGACTGGTTTTGGAGACGCTGGTTTCGGACCTATTCCGGCTTCTGTGATCACTAATCCAGACAAGTCCGGTGTTAATGTTTCGAACAAAGTTGTTAAAATTGAGAAAACTTCTGGTGCTCAAGTTTGGGCAGGAGCTAGCTTGAATTTGGATTCTAAAGTAGATTTTACCAAAGGAACCAAAATTAAAGTATCTGTATGGTCACCAAAAATTGGTGCTAAGATTTTGTACAAAATGGAAGATTCAACTTCTCCAAAAGATGGGAATGGTAATCCAACTATTAATGTCGAAATAGAGGCAACTACAACAGTTGCCAACACTTGGGAAATATTAACTTTTGATCTAACTAGTGCAGCTTCTTTCAATACTGCAAATTCGTATGATAGAGTGATTTTGTTTCCAGATTTTGGAGTAGCTGGATCTGGAGCAATCTATTATTTTGATGACATTAAACAATTCTAAAATTAAAGGAACATGAAAAAAATAGTTTTAAATATAATAACCATTTTTAGTTTGCTATTAATGGTCAATTGTCAGGAAGATAATTACTCTTTCGGGGCAT
Organism: Flavobacterium rarum (SeqCode); assembly: GCF_965234445.1. Classification (GTDB taxonomy): domain Bacteria; phylum Bacteroidota; class Bacteroidia; order Flavobacteriales; family Flavobacteriaceae; genus Flavobacterium; species Flavobacterium rarum. The sequence continues at coordinate 97,570 of NZ_OZ248507.1, forward strand.
TAGATGCGCCTTCCAATCTTGCTATTACTGTTGATATAATAGGAAAAACAGATCAAACACCTTTCGGAGATGGTTCCGGTAAAGTAAAGTTTACTACTACTGCTGATAATGCTGTTTCTTTTAAATATATTTACGGAGATGGCGTTGTAGAAACTTCTCCAGGAGGAGTAACGGAACATGCTTTTACTTCGGTTGGAGTAAATACCTATACCGTTACCATAATTGCCTCTGGAAAAGGTGGAGTAACAAGTAATACAACAGTTGATGTAAAAGTGACTAGTAATTTTAGTGACGAAAAATCAACTCAATTGCTTACGGGTGGTACAACTACTGGAAAAAAATGGTATTTGGCTGCAAATGAAGCTGGACATTTAGGGGTTGGACAAAACGATGGTGATGCTACCAAAAATTATTATCCTAACTATTACCAAGCTGGTCCTTTTGAAAAATCGGTTACTTGTTTCTATGATGGCGATTATACTTTTGCTTTGGTTGCAGGTAAAATTGAATACACTCAAGATAATAAAGGAAATACATTCTTTCATAATTCATACAAAAGTGTTGCTGGCGGCACAAATGGTGGTGATGATGCTTGTTTGCCTTACAGCACTGCAAGTAAAAAAACGGTGGCTTTAAGTCCATCAACTTCTTTTGTTTCCAAAAATCCAGAAGCGTCTAAGCAGTCTACTGGAACTGTAATGAATTTTTCTGATGGTGGTTTCATGGGCTATTATGCTGGTGCAACACAATATGAAATTATGTCACTTACAGAGAATAGAATGGTAGTGCGTTTTGTACAAGCCAATAATGCTGGTTTGGCTTGGTACCAAACATTTACAACTACTCGTCCTGTAAATGTTCCTACAGATACTACAGAATATACCACTTTGGATTGGGAAGATAATTTTGATGTTAATGGCGCTCCAGATCCTACAAAATGGACTTATGATTTAGGGAATGGTAGTACTACACCAGCTGGTGCTGGTTGGGGGAATGGTGAGAAACAAGACTATACTAATCTTGCTGAAAATGTAACGGTAGTTGGAGGAAATCTTAAAATAACAGCTATTAAAAAAGGTTCTGGTTATACTTCTGCAAGAATTAAAACGCAAGGACTTAAAGAGTTTACTTATGGAACGATCGAAATGAGAGCAAAAATGCCTGTTGGTTCAGGAACTTGGGCTGCATTCTGGTCATTGGGAACAGCGCCTGTATCATGGCCTGCAAATGGAGAAATTGATTTCATGGAATGGACCGGTAATCGTCCTTTTCAAACTCAAGGTGCATTACATTTTCCTGGAAACTCAGGAGGTAACCCAAAACTAGGCGTTTCTTCTCTTCAAGATCCTTCTAATTACCACATCTATAAAACGATTTGGTCACCTAAGACAATTCGTTTCTTTATAGACGGAACACTTTTCTATACTTTCAACAATGCAGATACTTCATTGCCGTTTCATAAAGATTTCTTTATGATTCTTAATGTAGCAATGGGTGGATCTCTTGGAGGTGAAATTGATCCTGCATTTACAAGCTCATCTATGTTTGTAGATTATGTTAAAGTTTATAAATAAATGAAAATTAAAATACATCAATTGCAAGTAAGTTGGCTATGGCTAACTTGCTTGTAGATTGATTGTATTTATAAAGTTAATCTCAATTTATAATCCAAAACACGAAATTATCGAACTTCAGTTCTGATTTTCAAGAAAGAATTATGATTGTATAAAACCATAAAATTCTAAACTAGTATTTTTTTTCTAAACACTCAATTAAACAATTTTAATGTTTTTTAGATTCTGATTTTCATATTTAAAAAACGTTCAAATTACTCTATAATTATGCGAAAAATTATTTTTTTACTTCTCTTTTGGAATTGTACATCCACTATTTATTCTCAAGCAGATAAGGTTACTATAGATCAAAGTAAATCGGGATTTAAACTCAAGGTTAACGGACAAGATTTTATTGTCAATGGTATGAATTGGGATTATTTTCCTATTGGCAAAAATTATACGTATATCCTTTGGGAACAGCCAGAGGAAATGATCAAGAAAGCATTGGATTCTGAAATGCCATTGCTAAAAAACATGGGGGTAAATACCATTCGAGTTTACACCGGTATTCCCAAAAAATGGATAGAATACATTTATAATAAGTACGGCATTTATACGATGCTCAATCATTCATTCGGACGTTATGGTTTATCGATAAATGGGGCATGGGTTGCTAATACAGAATATTCAGATGCAGGTACTAGAGATGTGCTTTTGAAAGAGGTTAAACAATTAGCATTAGAGTATAAAGACACCAAAGGATTGCTTTTGTTTTTATTGGGTAATGAAAATAATTTTGGTTTGTTTTGGGGTGGTGCAGAAACAGAGGATATTCCGGTTCAAGACCGAAAATCGACTGCTCGTGCACAAAGTTTATATAAATTGTTTAATGAAGCTGCAATTGCCATGAAAACAATAGACAATTCGCACCCCATCGCAATTTGTAATGGCGATTTACTTTTCTTGGATCAAATAGCAAAAGAATGCACCGATGTAGATGTGTTTGGAATCAATGTGTATCGCGGCGTTTCATTTGGTGATCTATTCGAAAGGGTAAAAAAAGAATATGGCAAACCCGTTTTATTCACTGAATTTGGTTCAGATGCTTTTAATGCCATAACTAATAAAGAAGATCAAATTGCACAAGCAACTATTCTAAGAGGAAACTGGAAAGAAATATATGAAAATGCAGACGGTATCGGAAAAAGCAATAATTGTATAGGTGGTTTTACCTTTCAATTTAGCGATGGTTGGTGGAAAACGGGTCAAATCATAAATTTAGACATTCACGACACGAGTGCATCATGGGCCAATGGCGGGTATGTTTTTGATTTTGAAAAAGGAAAAAATAATATGAACGAAGAATGGTTTGGTATCTGCAGTAAAGGACCAACTGATGAAAACGGTATCTATCAATTGACACCGAGATCGGCTTATTATATATTGAAAAAGGTGCACCAGCTTAATCCGTATGCCAATAGCAATTCATTAAAAAAGCTACAAAAGAATTTTAATAAAATTACAAGTAGTAAAGGTTCAGAATGACAACAAAAAGTAATTATTAATTTTTTAGAATTAATGGATTACCCAAGAACTAGTAATAAGAACAAGTTTCAATTTGTACTTATTTTATAAAAATTAAACTAAAATAAAAACTAAAATATATTAAAATAGTAGAGCATGAAAATAGTCGAATTAGAAGGAGAGCAATATTATAAAATCGAAAACCACGATTCATTAAGACCTTTTTTTATGAGTATCGTGAGTGATTCCAATCATTGGTTGTTTATTTCCAGTAATGGTGGTCTTTCAGCTGGACGAAAAAATGCAGATTTTGCACTTTTCCCCTATTACACAGATGATAAAATAACAGAGTTTGCCGATATTACGGGTAGTAAGACTATTTTTCAGATTCTTTTGGAGAATAAAGTATTGATTTGGGAACCTTTTTCGGAACGATTTAATGAAAATTATAACCTAACTAGAAATTTATATAAAAATTTTTACGGAAATAAAGTCATTTTTGAAGAAATTCACAATGATTTGAAATTAACATTTAGGTACCAATGGAGTTCGAGTAATCTTTTTGGTTTTGTCAAAAAATCAGAGATTATAAATAATGCTACTGTTCCTTATGATATTAGAGTTTTAGATGGAATCCAAAATATTTTGCCTCATGGTGTAAATAGTGATTTGCAAAACAGTACCAGTAATTTAGTAGATGCATACAAGAGAAGTGAATTGCAAACCGAAAGTGGTTTGGGAATCTTTGCTCTTAGTGCCATAATTGTAGACAAAGCAGAACCTAGTGAGGCGTTAAAAGCAAATGTAGTTTGGTCTTTGGGAATGAACAATCCAACTCATTTATTGTCTTCTAAACAGCTTCCTGCTTTTAGAAAGTTTGAAAAACTAACAGCTGAAATAGATGTTAAAGGTGAAAAAGGCGCTTATTTTATATCTAATGAACTGCATTTGCCAAAAAACACTTCAAAAGATTGGAAGATAATTGCCAATGTCAATCAAAACCAATCTCAAGTTGTACAGCTTTGTGAATCAATAATTCATGACAAAACACTAGAAAAACAACTTATTGACGATGTTGAATTAGGAAAACAAAACCTAATTGCTTTAAACGCTTCTGCAGATGGATTGCAGTTTACCGCAGACAAATTAATCGATACACGTCATTTTGCCAACACTCTTTTTAATATAATGAGAGGTGGTATTTTTGATGAAAATTATCAAATTGGAAAAAAAGATTTTACTCAGTATCTAGCCAAAGCAAATAGTGAAGTAGTTGAGAATAACCAATCCTTTTTAAATGATTTAAAAGAAGAGTTCTCATACGTAGATTTGCTTCAATTAATAAAAGATGAAGAAGATTTAGATTTAATTAGGCTTTGTACAGAATACTTGCCGTTAAAATTTAGCCGTAGACACGGAGATCCTAGTCGCCCTTGGAACAAATTTTCAATAAATACTCGAAGTGAGGTAGACGATTCCAAAATCTTGGATTATGAAGGAAACTGGAGGGATATTTTCCAAAACTGGGAAGCCTTAGCGTATGCTTATCCTAATTTTATCGAAGGAATGATTTCCAAATTCCTGAATGCCTCCACATTTGATGGTTATAATCCGTACAGAGTAACCAAAAGTGGTTTTGATTGGGAAGCCATAGAGCCAGATAACCCTTGGTCTTACATTGGGTATTGGGGAGATCATCAAATTATATATTTGTTGAAGTTTCTAGAGTTTATTGAAAAATTTTATCCAGAAAAACTTAACTCTTATTTTGAAAAAGAATGTTTTGTATATGCAGCTGTACCTTATACAATAAAAGCCTATCAAGATATCTTAAAAAACCCAAAGGACACTATAGAATACAGTCACAATTGGGAGAAGCAAATAAACGAACAAAGAGCCAAAATTGGCGCTGATGGTGCATTAATGGTAAATGCAGAAAATGAAATTTACCATGTGAATTTTATTGAAAAAATATTAGCAACTGTTTTAGCAAAAATGTCAAACTTTATTCCCGAAGGCGGTATTTGGATGAATACGCAACGTCCAGAATGGAATGATGCCAATAATGCTTTGGTAGGAAATGGAGTGTCAATGGTTACTCTTTGTTATTTGCGAAGGTTTTTGAAAACGTTCCAGAATATATTAGAAAAATCTGAATTGGATTTTGTTAGTGTTTCAACAGAAATGGTTGGTTTTTACCAAAGCATTAGAGAATGTTTGTTGGCTTATGAAAGCGAACTTTCAGGTAAAATTAATGATCAAAAGCGTAAAGTGATACTTGATACCCTAGGTCAAGCAGCTTCAGAATATAGATTAAACATTTATAAAAATGGATTTTCTAATAAAAAAAGAACTTTGTCTATTGAAAGTTTAAAACAATTTGCATCAGTAAGTATAGCCTATCTAGATAATTCCATTCTTGCCAATCAAAGGCCGGATAAATTGTACCACGCTTACAATTTGATGTCTGTTGAAAACGATGGAGTTGTTGTTTCAAATTTAAGTGAAATGCTTGAAGGACAAGTTGCCGTATTAAGTTCTGGATTTTTGGATGCAAAAGCTTCTTTAGAAATAGTAAATGCTTTAAGAAATAGTGCTTTGTATCGTACGGATCAAAACAGTTATATTTTATATCCAAATAAAGAATTACCTAAATTCTTAGAAAAAAATAACATTCCTAAAGCAAATGTTGACAAATCGATGTTATTGACAAAACTAATTGCGGATTCGAATAATGCAATTGTCAGTAAAGATGTAAAAGGGGCATATCATTTTAATGGAAATTTCCACAATGCAAATGATTTAAAATCAGCTTTAATTCAACTTGGGAAATCCAATGAGCTACAAAATTTAGTAAATAACGAATCAGATGAAATAGTACAGATTTTTGAAGAGGTGTTCAACCACAAAGCTTTTACAGGTAGATCAGGAACTTTCTTTGGATACGAAGGATTGGGCTCTATCTACTGGCACATGGTTTCCAAACTCCATTTGGCAGTTCAAGAAGTAATAGAAAAAGCACATGATGATCAAGAAGACTTAGCCATAATTAGTGCTTTGGCTGTACATTATGATGAAATAGGAAAAGGAATAGGTGTTCATAAAACGCCAGAAGTCTATGGGGCATTCCCTACGGATCCTTACTCACATACTCCCGCACACAGAGGAGCACAACAGCCCGGAATGACAGGGCAAGTAAAAGAAGATGTCTTAACAAGAAAAGGCGAATTGGGAATAAAAGTAATTGAAGGTAAACTTTCATTTCAGCCCACTTTATTGAATAAGAATCAGTTTTTAGAAAAAGAGGAAACTGTAAGTTTTATTGATTTTAATAACAAACCTTTTGCTATACCATTAGATAAAGGGAGTTTGGCATTTACAGTTTGTCAAGTGCCAATAATTTATAAAATAGGAGAGGATAGTCAAATTGAAATAAAATACAAGGATGGTACAATTAAGGTTGTTTCTTCTTTGATTTTGAGTCATGAAAATAGTAAGGAAATTTTCGACCGAACTGGTAAAATTGTTCAAGTAACTGTTTCTATTATCTAGTATATAATGAAAAAAAGGAATGTTTTGTCGGTGTTGCTGTTAGTAACAATATTGTTTAGCAATTGCAAGAGCATGAATGCTGTGCCTGCTGATATGACAGCTGAGAAAATACTGGGGAATCCTAATTATCAAGCCATGTGCTATGGTGGCTATCGGGGCAAATCCAGGGACATTGAGCCTACCGTTTCGCAAATAATTGATGATTTAAGAATCCTCTCGGCGATAAATATTAAAGTGCTTCGAACCTATAATGTGCATCATACAGAAATCTCTAACTTATTAAAAGCAATAAGAAGCATAAAGAAAGAAGATCCTAATTTTGAAATGTATGTAATGTTGGGAGCATGGATTGATTGTAAAAATGCATGGACAGCAAATCCACTTGTCCGGAATGAAGACAGTGAACGCAACCCAATAGAAATTGCCGAAGCTGTAAGATTAGCAAACAAGTACCCTGATATCGTAAAGATCATATCAGTCGGAAATGAAGCAATGGTAAAATGGGCTTCGGCTTATTATGTTGAACCAAGTATTGTATTGAAATGGGTAAATTACCTGCAAGATTTGAAAAAGCAGGACAAATTAGGCAAAAAGGTATGGATAACAAGCTCCGATAATTTTGCCTCGTGGGGCGGTGGAAGTACTGAATACCACGTAGAAGATTTGAATCAACTCCTAAAAGCAGTTGATTATATTTCAATGCATTCCTATCCTATGCATGATACCCATTACAATCCTAATTTTTGGGGAATTTTAGAAAATGAAACACAGTTGTCTGAACGTGAAAAAATAAATGCAGCAATAGGCAGAGCAAGAGATTATAGTATTGCTCAATACAATGGAGTTTCAAAATACATGCAGTCTTTGGGTGTAAATAAGCCCATTCATATTGGTGAAACAGGTTGGGCTACTGTATCTAATGAGTTTTATGGAGATTCAGGTTCAAAAGCAACAGACGAGTACAAATCGGCAGTGTATTACAAACACATGAGAGAATGGGCTAACAAAGAGAAAAAGTCTCTTTTTTACTTTGAAGCATTTGATGAACAATGGAAAGATAAAAATGCATTAGGTTCCGAAAACCATTTTGGATTAATCAACCTTCAAGGTCAGGCCAAATATGCACTTTGGGAAATGGTTGATACTGGAGCTTTTAAAGGGTTAATGAGAGACGGAAAACCCATTACAAAAACTTACAATGGAAAAGAAGAATCGTTGTGGTTGGATGTAAAAACGCCTACTACAATTTTAAGAAAAATAACCAATGCCGATAAATTTTAATTTGAGACAATTGTCAAAGGTTGTTTTGTTTTCTAAAAAAAAGAGTAGGTAATTTAACATCATTCTGAAAAACCCAAATAGACACAAATTTGTTTTCAATTCTAAAAAATAATATAAAAAATAATATAAAAAATAATATAAAACAAAATAACCCAAAATTCTCAAAATATGGAAAGTATTAATTTAAATCCCAAAAAAATGGTTCCTATGGGTCAAAAAATTGCCTTTGGATTGGGCATGTTAGCGAATCAAATGTTCCCAGCAGCATTAGGAATTTTTATGGTGGTCTTGGTTGAGAATTTAGGAATGCCTTCATGGATGTGGGGTGTTTTGTTTTTTGTACCTAGAATTGTAGATGCTTTTTTTGATCCTATTATGGGATTTATTTCAGATAATACAAAATCGGTTTGGGGAAGAAGAAGGCAATATGTTTTTATTGGTTCCTTAATTATGGGAATTGCATTTATCATTATGTGGCAATTGTACAGAGAAGATAGTGTATTGTATAATTTTACTTTTTTCCTTATTTGGTCGCTCATATTTCATATTGGTTTATCTATTTTCAGTGTTCCTTATGTAGCAATGGGGTATGAAATGAGTGATGATTTTCATGAACGAACCAATATTATGGCTATATCGCAATGGATCGGTCAATGGGCTTGGGTTATTGCACCTTGGTTTTGGGTAGTTATGTACGATCCTTCTTGGTTTCCAAATGCAGATACAGCTACTAGAACCTTAGCCATTTGGGTAGGGGTAATTTTTATGATTTTGGCTATGGTACCAGCTGTTTTTATCAAAAGTAAATCAACTCAGTTTGATGATACTTTAGCGCCATTAACCTTTAAAACTATTGGTGGAAGTTTGAAAGAAATTTTAATTAATTTCAAAGAAGCGTTTGGTAATAAACCTTTCAGAAAATTGTGTATTGCTACTTTCTTTATTTTCAATGCCTTTAATACTGTTGCAGGTTTTACTTTTTTCATTATTGTTTATTATTTGTTTAATGGTGTAGCTGCTGATGCGGGTATTTGGCCAACACTTTTTGGCTGTATTGGAGCTTTGTCAACGACTTTTATCGTAATTCCGATTGTGGCTTGGATGTCCAAAAAAATTGAAAAAAAGAAAACATTTTTAATTTGCCAGGGAATTTCCATTTTTGGATACATTCTGCTTTGGGTACTTTTTGTTCCAGGAAAACCGTACTTGTTCTTGTTTGCCTTGCCTTTCTTTGCTTTTGGTATTGGTAGTTTGTTTACTATGATGATGTCTATGACTGCAGATGTTTGTGATATGGATGAATTGGAGTCGGGTAAAAGAAGAGAAGGTGTTTTTGGTGCCATTTATTGGTGGATGGTTAAATTTGGTTTTGCCATTGCTGGATTGTTAACGGGTGTAATTATGTCTTTGGTTTCTTTCAAAGCGGGTGCTGAAAGACAACCAGAAGGAGCTATAACTGGATTAAGACTTTGCTTCTCGGGTATTCCTATTTTGGGGACTTTGATTGCAATGTGGGTGATGAGAAATTACGATTTGACCGAAGAAAAAGCGAGAGAAATTAAAACAAAATTAGATAATAGAAAAAAGGGTTCTGCAGAATCTTAAGATAAAAATATTGAGAAGGAAGAAATCTTGCTAAACTAGAGTTCAATTTTTTTACAAAACGGTATTTGATTTGTACAATTCTTCTTGTGTGATAATGGCTAAAATGCAAATTTTCAACTCCTAGCCCCGGTTGAAGTGAAAATCCTTTTAAGCTGGGGTTCAGCTTAAAAGATTGCAACGGAAAACGGGACGATGTTGCCCAAAAAGCCAAATGTTTCTGCTTCAAAAATTAATAAAGGAACTTAGGTTGTAAAATAATTCGTCAATTCTAATAATAGGTATTGATAAAAACTGAAATTAATTATTATGAATAATTGTACGTCATTTACGATTCCTTTTTTACTTTTTCTGATTACTCAATTTTGTATCGCACAAGTAGATGTGGTTTACAAAGACTTAGTTTGGTCGGATGAGTTTAATACAAATGGAGCTGTTGATTCTAATAATTGGTTTCATCAAACGCAAATACCTGCAGGAGGGAGTTGGTACAATAATGAAGTGCAACATTATACCAATAGTTCGACGAACTCTTTTGTGAATTTGGGTTTCTTAAATATTGTTGCTAAGAAAGAAAGTTTTACGGACCAAGGAGTTACAAAACAATATACTTCGGCACGTTTAAATTCTAAGTTTGCTTTTAAATATGGTAGAATAGATATTAAAGCAAAAATACCAAAAGATGCTGGAACTTGGCCTGCGTTGTGGATGCTTGGGAAAAATATAAATGAAGATGGTGGCTTTTTTGATGGGCAATATGGAAATACTGCTTGGCCTGCTTGTGGCGAAATAGATATCTTGGAACACGGTATTACGCGTTCTCAACCCGATAATTACATTCAAAGTGCCTTGCATACGCCTTCGTCTTCAGGTAGTACAGTTAATATTGGTGGTGTGGTTGTTGGGAATAATATTGCCGACAATTACCATATTTATTCTATGAATTGGTCGCCAAATCAAATTTCATTTTTAGTGGATGACAAAGTTTTTTATACCTATAAGCCAACCAATAAAAATGCCAACAACTGGCCATTTGATAAGGAACAATATGTACTGTTGAATATTGCTATGGGTGGTGTTGCAGGAACAATTGGGTCCAACTTTACTCAAACAGCTATGGTAATTGACTATGTGAGAGTATATCAAAATACTACTGTGGATACTCAGGCTCCTGCAAATTTTACAGCAACTGTGGGGAAAATCACAGGTTCAACTGTAGAATTACTATTGAAAGGTACCGATGATTCTGGAAATGTTAATTATTCCGTTTCTTATGAAACTGGAACAGCTTCGGCAACTAGTGCAACTGGTGTTCAAAAATCTTTGATTGTATCCAATTTATCTCCTAATACAGATTATACGTTTTCTGTTTCGGCTAAAGATGCTACTGGAAACATCGCTCTCAATAATCCGATTATGATTAGTGCAAAAACAACAGTAAATACAGCTTCAGAATGTTCGGGTACGGCTACCGAAGCTTCTCAAGGTGCATTCTCGTTAGGATATAAATATGATTTTCAATCCACAGGAACGGATGTGAAAATTACTTTCGAACTTTTGGATACGGACAAAACTGGAGTTGTTGCTTATTTATGGAAACAATCCCCTTTCTCTGAGTTACAAATGGCGAATGTTTCTGGAAATACCTTCACTAAAACTATTACAGGACAAGTCGTAGGGTCAACAATCAATTATGCGGTTAAATTTGCTTATGCTGGCGGACTTTCTGTGACAAAATACTTTTCTTATGTAGTCGGTAATAGTTGCACATTGGGAGTTGAAACATCAAGCGAATTGAAACAGTGTTTTTATCCAAATCCTGTTGAAAACATATTGTATTTACAGTTATTTGACGACCAAAATAAAATTATTTTGACAGATATATTTGGAAAAAAGTTAGTCGAAGAGCTAGTTCCGTCAACTCACAATTTGGATATGAATGGTTTTAAACCAGGATTTTACTTTTTAAAAGTAAAAAACTCAAATGGAACTCAAAACATAAAAATCATAAAGAAATAAAATTGCAAGAATAAAATAATATTAACCCGTTGGGTGAAATTCAAGTAAAATAAAAATTTAACCACATAGAATCATAGATGGATGCTAAATAGGCAAAGAATAAATAGAAATAGCACTATTTCACACATAGAATAGCTATGTGAGTAGTAAAACGTCTATCTTTTTCTTTTAAAAACTATAAATTCTATGTTTCTATGTGGTCAAAAATAATTTCACCCAACGGGTAATATTAAATAAACTATACAGTTATGCAAACCAAAAAAAGTTCGGTTACTTTGATTGCTATTGTTGTAGCAATGGGCGGTTTTTTAATGGGTTTTGATGCCTCTGTTATTTCGGGAGTAATAAAATTTATAGAACCCGAATTTCAACTTTCAAAAATTGAATTGGGTTGGGCAGTAGCTTCATTGTCATTATCTGCTACCGTAGCGATGATGTTTGCGGGTCCTATAAGTGACAAATATGGTCGGATTATTGTTCTAAAATATTCGGCATTACTGTATGCATTTTCGGCTGTTTTATCAGCAATCGCACCTTCCTTTTTTATTTTGGTTTTTGCAAGAATGTTGGCTGGTATTGGAGTCGGTATTTCTTTGATTATTGCCCCAATGTACATTGCAGAAATTGCTCCTGCGGACAAACGCGGAAAAATGGTTTCCTTCAATCAGTTGAATATTGTAATTGGACTTTCGGTAGCATTTTTTACCAATTATCTTATTGTTTATTTAGCTGGGTCCAATTCAGGCTGGGTTGAAACTTTAAAAATTAGAGAATACAATTGGAGATGGATGTTGGGTATAGAATTTGTTCCTGCAATTTTATATTATTTCTTATTGTTTTTTGTTCCTCAAAGTCCTAGATGGCTTATAATGAAAGGAAAGTTTAACGAAGCTTTGGATATAATGAAAACGATTGGGGATGAAAAAGAAGCTGAAAAGTTAGTAACCGAAATTAAAGAAAGTATTGAATTAGATTCGACTCCAAAAGAAAAAATATCCATCAAAGAGTTGTTTGAACCTTCTATGAAATTGGTAATAACAATTGGAATTGGAATTGCTGTTCTACAACAAATTGTAGGTATAAATTGTATTTTCTTCTATGCCCCTATGATTTTTGAACAATCTGGTATAGGTACAGATGCTTCTTTTGTACAAGCAATTTTAGTAGGTGTTGTTAATGTAGTGTTTACAATCATTGCAATGGCTCTTATTGATAAATTAGGAAGAAAACCATTATTGATAATAGGAGTTAGTGGTATAGCATTGAGTATGTTTGTTTTGGTTTATAGTTTTAATGCAGCAACATACAAATTAACCGAGATTTCGATTGCTAAATTACCCAATGAAATTAATAAAGATCAATTGTTATTTTTGAATGATAAAACCTTTGATACAGATATTGAATTCAAAAGTGCAGTTAGAAATACAATTGGGAATGCAGTTGCCAATAAATATGAATCAGAACTTATAACAGCATCTATAAAAATGAATGCTACTTTAATTTTAATATGTATTTTAGGTTTCGTTGCTTCATTTGCCATATCTCTTGGGCCAGTTATGTGGGTATTGTTTTCGGAACTTTTTCCAAATAAAATTCGCGGTGTTGCTATTTCGTTTGTAGGCTTTGTCAATTCAACGGTGAGCTTCCTAATTCAACTGGTGTTTCCTTGGGAATTGTCTCGATTAGGTACTACTTTGACTTTTTTGTTATTTGGAGTGTTTGCTTTTTTAGGCCTTTTCTTAATTATAAAATTATTACCCGAAACAAAAGGAAAATCTTTGGAAGAGTTGGAAGGTGTTTTAGTTAAATAATTGATTGATTTTTTAAACAACAATGGAAGATGCCTCAAAATGCAATCTTTGATATTTTTAGGTTTTTTTATTTATCGAAATAATGGCCTTTCATTCTTTGAATTTCAATATCTCCGTTTTAAGTTATTTCATAGACTAGCCGATGTTCATCATTTATACTTCTTGCCCATGAACCGGATAATTTATGTTTTAATGCGTGAGGTTTTCCAATACCTTCATAAGGATGTTTCAAAATGTCTCCAATCAAGGCACTTATTTTCTTTTGGATTGGCTTATTACCAGTTTTAATCCAAAAGTCTCGATGCTCTTTTGCAAGTGGAAGAAAAATTACTTCCATAAATCCTCTAGTGCTATTTTAATACCTTTACCTTGTTTAGAATCTTCACGAGCTTGTAATATGCTATCTACAAATTCAACGTTATATGGTTTGTCTTCTTCGATGGTTTCGAATTTCACATTAAAAGCTTCTAAAAATTTTGACACCATTAAAAGTTCTTTTTTGTTTTTGGGTTTAACAGTTAGTGCAGTCATAATGAATTGTTTTTACAAATTTATTAAAATTACAGTCAGAATACTTTTTGAATTGTATTTATTTTCTAATAATTCAAAGTTCTGTTTTTGAAACCATTTTTTTTTTTCAAAGGCACAAAAGGTTCTTAGTTTCTTTTAATAGTTTTTTAAAATAAAAATAACATTTATCCTCTTTTTTCTTGCGTATTAAGATAAATATTTGTTAAATTTGACCACTTAATAACATGTTAAAAAACACAAAGCCTATACAGTAAAATTACTTTTAGAAGATTTCCCCAAACCTAATTAATCTAAAAGGAATTGTTATGGCTAATATACAAAAATCAGACGCTTTGTTGGTAAAGGATTATGTTTCCGGTGACGAAAGTGCATTGGCTACACTAATCAAAAGACACGAATCAAAAATTTATGGATTTATTTATTCCAAAATTGCAGATAGAGATGTCTCAAATGATATCTTTCAGGATACATTTATAAAAGTTATAAAAACTTTAAAAACCAGTTCGTACAATGAAGAAGGTAAATTCTTACCTTGGGTCATGCGGATTGCCCATAATCTAATAATCGACCATTTTCGAAAATCAAAAAAAATGCCTCTTTACAGAGAAACAGAGGAATTTTCTATTTTTTCTATAATGTCTGATGATTCTCTTTCTATTGAAAACAAAATTATAGCAGATCAAGTAGAAATTGACATCAGAAAACTTATCGAAGAATTGCCTGCAGATCAAAAAGAAGTTTTGGTAATGCGTATGTATCAAGATATGAGTTTTAAAGAAATTTCCGAATTGACTGGGGTAAGCATCAATACAGCATTAGGAAGAATGAGATACGCACTCATGAATATGCGAAAAATTATTGATAAACATCAAATTGTTTTAACAAATTGACAATAAATAGTAAAGTCTTCCGTTGTATTATAAAACAATCATTTTATAAATTATATGGAAAAGAATTACTCTAAAGCATTAAAAATTACTAAAAGAATGAAACCTAATAAAGAAGTGGTCTCTTTTTTGTTAAACTACTCTAAAGCATTAAAAATAATGAAAACAGAGGAAATGGTTTTTGAATTAATAGTAAATTAAATTCTCTTTCTTGTTTTATAGAAAGAATTTCAAGTTTAGAAATGCTTGGCTTGAACGAAAAATTTCACTAATTTTCTAGAAAGATTAGTGGAATTTTTTGTTTATCCTAGTTCCCTTTTTTTGTGTATGTGTCTAAAACTGATTTTCTCCCAATAGTTCTGGTTATAATGTCCTTTTCCAAATTCCAACCTCTTGCAGGTGAATATTCCCGTCCGTACCAAATAATTTGTAGGTGTAAATCATTCCAAATTTCTTCTGGAAAAATCCTTTTGGCATCTTTTTCGGTCTGCACTACATTTTTGCCATTGGTCAAATTCCATCGGTACATCAATCTATGAATGTGAGTGTCAACTGGAAATGCAGGAACTCCAAAAGCTTGTGACATGACCACACTAGCCGTTTTATGTCCCACAGCGGGCAATTCTTCTAAGAATTCAAAACTCTGAGGTACTTCTCCATTGTGTTTGTCAATCAATATATGCGAAAGCCCGTGAATTCCCTTCGATTTCATCGGCGACAATCCGCAGGGGCGAATAATATCCCGAATTTCTTCTACCGACATTTTTATCATATCATAAGGATTGTCAGCCTTGGCAAAAAGCAAAGGCGTGATCTGATTCACACGCACATCTGTACATTGTGCCGAAAGCAAAACCGCAATCAATAATGTATAAGGATCTTTATGATCCAACGGAATAGGTATAGTTGGATATAATTCTTTTAACGTATTTATAACAAAAGTTACACGTTCCTGTTTATTCATTTTTTTTAAGTTACTGAGTTACTAAGAATCTAAGTTTCTAAGACTTTTTTTGAATGTAAAAATAGTATTATTTAGTTTTTGAATTGAATTTGAATGTCATTTTTTACAAAACTTAGTATCTTAGCATCTTAGAAACTTAGCAACTCAAAACATGACCACATTAAAAAAAGGAGATCAAGCGCCTAGCTTTTCCAGTCTTGATCAAGATGGTAAATCACATCAACTCGCCGATTATACAGGTAAAAAATTAGTTGTTTTCTTTTATCCTAAAGCATCCACATCTGGTTGTACCACTGAAGCCTGTGATTTAAGAGATAATTTTGAACGCTTTCAAGCCAATAATTACGCATTATTGGGAGTAAGTGCCGATAGTGCAAAAGCACAAGCCAAATTCAAAGACAAATATGAATTGCCTTTTCCTTTATTAGCAGACGAAGATAAAACGGTAATCAATGCTTTTGGAGTTTGGGGTCCCAAAAAATTTATGGGAAAAGAGTATGATGGGATTCATAGAACCACCTTTGTAATAGACGAAAACGGGATTATAGATGAGGTAATTTCGGAGGTGAAAACCAAAGCACATGCTGATCAAATATTAAAGTAAAAGCGTATGCGCTGTTTTAAACAAAAAACCAAGAAAAACAAAATTGTCTTTCTTGGTTTATTTATAAAAATAGTGCTTTTGTGATTATTTATTTGTTTCCAAAAGAATATTAGGTTGATATCCAAAGAGGTGCTTTTCTTTAATGATTTCAGGAACACCGGGAGGTAACATTGGTTCCCAGCCTGGTTTTCCATTAACAATCATTTTTAATACTTCACGTGAGAAAACTTGAAGAATTTCGGGGTCGTAATCTTCTATATCAACTACTTTTCCATTGAATTTAAAGAATTTGTATAATTCTTTCATTCTTGGATGTACTTTTAGATTGGCAGAAGTTATAACTTCACCATCTTCACCAAGCATTGGATATAAAAATACTTTCATATCACGATAGAATAATTTTCCAAAAGCTTCAAGTATTCCTCCACTTAAGTGGCGATAGTATTTCTCATCAAAGATATCAACTAGGTTGTTTACACCCATTGCAAGACCCATTCTTGCTTTGGTATAATTAGAGAAGTATTCGACAACTTTGTAATATTCTTGAAAATTGGAAATCATTACTGTTTGTCCAAGGGAACAAAGCAATTCGGCACGATCCATGAAATCTCTTTCATCAATTTCACCATCCGAACGAAGATTGGAAAGCGTAATTTCAAAAATCACTAAGGTGTTTTCTTTTTCTACTTTATTTTCTTCAAGGAACATTTTTAATGATTCCTTGTACATATCCATATTTACCTTGGTAACAGGACGGAAACTTCCTCTAAAAGCGAGTATGTTTTTTTTGTATAAAATAGCAGCTGGTAAAATGTTTTTGCCATCAGGGTTAAACATTACCGCATCTGTCATGCCGTTTTTTACCAATTGCAAACTCATCAAACGATTGTCAACTTCTGCAAATCGTGGGCCTGAGAAATTGATGGTGTCAATCTCAAGTTGGTCTTTGTCTAAGTGATCGTATAAATAACGTAGTAATTTTTTTGGATCATTGTATTTATAAAAAGCACCGTAAATCAAGTTTACACCCAATACACCTAATGTTTCTTGCTGTAATCTTGAATCCGTTTCCTTAAAGCGAATGTGAATTATGATTTCATTATACCCTTCGTTTGGGTCCAATTGATATCGAATTCCAACCCATCCATGTCCTTTGAACTGTTTGGCAAAATCAATTGTAGCTACTGTATTGGCATAACTAAAAAACATTTTGTTCGGATGCTTTGTTCTGCTCAATCGTTCTTCAATAAGTTCGCCTTCAAAAGTAAGCATCTTTTTGAGACGGCTTTCTGTTACATAACGACCATCTTCTTCAATTCCATAAACGGCATCACTAAAATCTTTGTCATAAGCTGACATCGCTTTTGCAATTGTTCCAGATGAACCACCTGATCTAAAAAAATGCCTAACAGTTTCTTGACCAGCTCCTATTTCAGCAAAAGTACCGTAAATGTTTTCATTTAAATTGATACGAAGTGCTTTGTCCTTGATTGAAGGAATTTGCTCAATTACTTTGTCTCCTTTTAATTTTATCTTTATGTCTTCCATTTTTTTCTTTAAATAGGGCGATTATGTTACAAAGTTAACTAATTAGGCTTCTAATGAAAGAGAAATTAATCCTATTTTTGTAAAAAAAACAAACACAATTGAAGGTATATTTTTTAGGTACAGGTACGTCTCAAGGAATTCCAATTATCGGTAGTGATCATGAAGTTTGTAAAAGTACTGATACTAAGGATAAAAGACTTCGGGTTTCGGTGTGGATTTCTTGGGAGAGCTACTCTTACGTTATCGATTGCGGACCTGATTTTAGACAACAAATGTTAATGTCCAATTGCAAAAAAGTAGATGGTATACTTTTTACGCACGAACATGCAGATCACACTGCAGGTTTGGATGATATTCGTCCTTTTAATTTTAGACAAGGAGAAATTCCGATATTTGCTCATTCTAGAGTAATTGAAAACATTAAAAAACGGTTTGATTATATTTTTGAAACTGTAAATAAGTATCCCGGAGCTCCTTCGGTGAAAATTATAGAAATTCAGAATAATTCTTCTTTTCAAATTGGAAATAAATTGGCTATTCCTATAAATGTAATGCACGGAGATCTTCAAGTATTTGGTTTTAGAATTGATGATTTTGCCTATTTAACGGATGTAAAAACCATTGAAAAAGCAGAAATAGCAAAGCTTAAAAATCTAAAGGTATTGGTGGTTAATGCTTTGAGAGAAGAACCTCATAATACCCATTTTAATTTGCAAGAAGCTTTAGATTTTATAGCTTTGTTGAAACCAGAAAAAGCATATCTTACACACATCAGTCATATGTTGGGCTTTCATGAAGTAGTTCAAAATAAACTTCCGGAGAATGTTTTCTTGGCCTTTGATAATTTAGAAATTAAACTTTAATACCAATATTTAATGAAAAAATCCCTCTTTCTTTATGCTTTAATCTTGTCTGTTGTTTTTAATATTTATACTTATATGTTTTTAAGTAAAGAAGTTAATTATGAACAAGAAAAATATAAAAAAACAACATTAAAATTAAAAGACAGTATAAAATCAATCAGCAATAAATGGGCGGATGACAATTATTTTTCTTTGGAAAAAAATGAAAATGCTCAAAATTATTTTGAATCGGCTAAGTCAGATAAAATACGCAATAGTGTTACTCTTATTCCGTATGTTACCGCTCAATTATTAGATCTGAATACAAATCCAAAAGGTAATCCTTATACGGGTCAAGAGCAATTGGGTGCTACTAAATTCAGTATCAACAAAGTTAAAGTCCTAAACCACCGTTGGATTATTGCCGATTATAGCGATGGAGAATATTGGGGAGAGGTATTGTTGAAATACTTTATCAATGAAGATGAAAGTGTTTCTTTTGAAGTAAATCAGACTTTTTTATACCAGAAGTAAAGATGTCAGTTTTCAGTCGCAGTTTTCAGTCTCAGCAGTGACTGAAAACTGCGACTGAAAACTGAAAACTATTTTCCAATAAGCCAATTTTTTAAATCATAGAAATTTTGTGGTGCAACTCCGTGACCCACTGGGTATTCTTTGTAAGTAATGTTGATTCCTAATTTTTCTAAAACTGGAGCTGTTTTTCTAGCCCATTCTACCGGGATCACTTGATCTACCGTTCCGTGAGAAGCAAATATATTTAGTTTATTCAAATTATTTTTTAGGTAATCATCTGCTACGATTTCTAGATTCAGATAACCACTCATAGCTATTACTTTATTGATTTTTTCTGGATAAGAAAGTGCAACTGCATAGCTTAAAATTGATCCTTGACTAAAACCAAAAAGGGTTACATCATTAGAGTCAATAGGATATTTACGTATCATTTCATCTATAAAATCTGAAATTTTATCTCTAGAAATTCTTGCTTGATCATTGTCTGAAAATTTGTTTTGGTCGGCATCAAAATTAATTGCGTACCATGCGTAACTTCCGTATTGCAAGTCATAAGGAGCTCTTGCAGAGATCACATAATATTCATCGGGTAGTTCTGGTGCAAACGAAAATAAATCGGCTTCATTGCTTCCGTAACCATGAAGCATAAGTATAAGCGGATTTTTGTCTAAAATTATTTTGGGTTCTCTTATTTTATATTCTAAGGATAGATTCATTTTTTTGATTTTTGATTTTAGAATTCAGATTTTAGAATTCTTGGACTTGGAATTTGGAATTTGAGTTTTGGAATCGAGTGATAGCGAACTGGCGCAGCAATTTTCTTTAAGAAATGTTTTTTAGCCATTTTTGAAAGTATGCTCCAAGTAATGGAATGGGTTTGGATTCTCCCTTTATTGCGCTGAATATTCCGTAAGACCATAATACCGAAACAAATATCCACATTGGAGCAGAAATCATTAAACTATCAAAATTGCTGATAATCAAACCTAATGATATAAAAGTTAGTGTTATTCCTAATCCTTGACGAATGTGAAAAGAAGCAAATTCATTTTTGTCTTCGGAGTTCATAGACATAGCGATAAATACTCCAATGCCTAGAATATAACTGGTAATAGCAGCTGTTTTTCCAGCTTCGATAGTGTTGTTCATTATTTTTGTCCTAAAATTAATTTTCCTTGATTCAAAATCCCATATACATTTCCTTTTAATTCAATTCCCAGAAAGGCTGAGTTTTTTGATTTTGAAAGGATATTTTCTTTGGTAAAAACACTACTTCCTTCAGGGTTAAATAAGGTGAAATTTGCTTTTGAGTCTTCGCTAATACTATCTTCTTCAATGCCGAAAGTTACTTTTCCTTGCGTAAGTTTATTGATAATAGATTCTAGCGGAAGGACTGTCATCAATGCTCCAAAAGCACTTTCTAAACCAATTGTTCCGTTTTTGGCCATGTCAAACTCCATTTTTTTGTGTTCGATATCAATTGGATTGTGGTCAGAAGTTATCATATCAATGGTGTTGTCTAGAACGCCTTTGAGTAATGCTTGCCTGTCGTTTTCTGTTCGTAATGGAGGAGTGACTTTATATCGAGTGTCAAATTCTTCTAATTTTTCATCGGTTAAAACCAAATGGTGAACCGTGACACTACAGCTAACATTTAATCCTTTTGCCTTAGCTTCTTTGATTAATTGAACTGATTTTGCTGTTGAGATTGTTGGTATGTGTAATTTTCCTCCTGTGTATTCCAACAAAAACAAGTTTCGTGCAATTTGTATTTCTTCGGCTAGATCTGGAATGCCTTTTAGGCCCAAACGAGTCGAAACAATTCCTTCATTGGCTACACCATTTCCTTTTATTTTGTCATCTTGGGCATAAGCAATAATTAATCCATCAAAATCTTGAACGTACTGCAGTGCTATTTTTAGTAGATTGGCGTTTTCTGTACTTTTTGTGTAGTCACCAAAAGCAATTGCTCCAGCGTTTTTCATATCGAATAATTCAGCCATATCATTTCCTTGACTTTCTTTTGTCAAAGCTCCAATTGGAAAAAGCTGAGTTGCAAACCCATTTGCCTTGTTTTTTACAAAATTCACTTGGGATTGATTGTCAATAATAGGGAAGGAGTTGGGCTGTAATGCAATGGCGGTAAAACCACTTTTGGAAGCAACATCAAGTCCGTTTGCAATGGTTTCACGGTCTTCAAAACCAGGTTCTCCCAAAGAAACGCTACTGTCAAACCATCCTTGTGAAAGATGTAAATTTTCTAGGGTAAGTTCTTCGATATTTTCTGAATTTGGAATTTTGGTTCCGATTTTTTTTATAAAACCATCTATAACTAAAACATCTACAGTCTGGTTGTGAAATGGACTATTTGAATCGATTATTTTTGCGCCTCGGATGATTATTTTCATGTGTATTGTTGTTTTCTTTTTATAAAACGAATGTTATTTCACAAATTTGATTATTGCCATTTCTAGTACTAAAAATAACAGTGCAAAGATAATAAACCATTTCCAAATTTGATTGTCACTTCTACTGGTTTGTAAGGTGTCAAATATAGTTGAAATCGAATCGCTTGTTTTGTAATTTGATACTAAACTTTCGTTTGTGAGATCGAGATTACTTTCGGTTCTTGGGTAATTAAAACTGATATTTTCAACAAGTGTTTTTTGATTGTAAATGGAATAATTCCCTGCTTTTTCTGGGTAATCATTAAAGAATATTTGGACTTTATTATTCAATATTTGCTGTACTGGAATAAATTGTTCTTCGGGATTTTTTATAGTTAAAATGTTGTCTTTGGAAAGTAAAACATCCACCAAATAGGGTGAATTGTCTCCAATGGTGTTTGCGTTAATTCCATTATTTTGTTTGCTTAAAGCCATTTTATAAAATACAGGAACAATCAATGGCGATTGCTGAAAATTGGAATTCAAAGTATTTAATGGTGCTGAAAACAGGAACACAGACGAAACTTTGTTTTTTAAAGCAATTAAAAATGGGGATTGATCTTCATAAGACAAAACGGTTGGGCTTGCACTCGAGACTGCAAACTCTTTTTTTGTTTTTGGATATTGAAAATTAGCTACTTTATTTTCGAAAACACCAGCAAACAAAGGATGATTAAAGTTGATTTTGGTAATCTGTTTTTCTTCAGATTCTAATGATTTGAATTCTGTATTCCCAAAAGTATTCAAAAAGGTATTGATGTTTGGTAATACTGCAGTTTCAGACGGGATTACAATTAAATTACCTCCTTTATATACAAACGATTTCAATGTGGTTTGCAAAGCTTGTGGAATTTCATTGATTTCATTCAATACAATGGCATCTTGCTTGTCAATGCTGTTATAATCCAAGGAACTTAAAGAATAATTTTGATAATTGAATTCATCATTGGTATATATTCGAGCCAAGAAATTACTCTTGTCCATTTCTCCAATACTGATAACGTTGATTTTTTTGATTTTTGAAATGCTAAAAAATAGTTTATTATCATACCCCAAATCATTGTCTTCTATGGAAACAAATCCATGAAAAGGGTGTTTTGGAATGGTAAAATTGATGGTTTCTTTTTTGTTTTTGAAGTTGACAATTGTTTTGGCAATCAATTTGTTTTGATTGTACAAAGCCATAGAAACAGGTTTTAAGTCTTCGCCATAGTTGGTAGAAATGATACTTAATTCGTAGAAATCATCAAGTGTTTGTTTAATAAAAACACTGTCGATTGATACGTTATTTTTTTGTTCCGCTTTTGGAATAATAAAATACGGAATGTTATCTGTACCTATGTTTTTTAATTGGTTTTGCGTTAAACCAACCCCATCGGTGATTATTACAATGTCTTTTTTGAAAGCAGATTTATGTGCTTTGACTTTGGCTATAATATTGTCTAATTGAAAAGGAGTCGCACTGTATTTTAGGTTTTGCAATTCAGCACGAATGGTTTTTATATCCGTATTCCAGTAATTGTCTGTATTGGTAAGCAATGAAAAGTTTACCTTTTCTGGAGTTTCTTCGAGTAGCTCTTGTACGGCACGTTTTAACAACTCTCCTTTTTTTCCTTTGGCTTGCATACTAAAAGAATTGTCCAAAATAATGTACATTTCGTTATGAGCATTTTTGCTGTCTTTGGATTCGAAAAAAGGCTGTGCAAATGCCAGAATAATAAAAGTCAGCAAAAGTAGTCTAGTTGCAAGAAGTAGCCATTTCTTTATTTTGGAACTTTTTCGGGTTTGTATCGAAAGCGCTTTTAGGAAACGGACATTGGTGAAATATTCTTTTTTGAATCTTCTTAATTGAAATAAATGCACCAAAATTGGAACAATCAACAAAAATAAAAAGTATAGAATTTCGGGTTGTTTAAAGTGCATTCTAAAGTTTGATTTGCTTGTAAGGGTCTGTTAAAAAATAACTAATACATTTTGTCTTGTTCTTTTGCTCTTTTTCTGCGTTAAAAATTCTTTTAAAAGCGCTACTATTAAAATAATTTTTGCCTTGAAAAACAACAAAATTACTTCGTCAATTCTGTACCATTTATTTCTTAACAGACCCTAAGGATATAATTCAATGGAATTCATTGTTTTTTGTGCTTCAAAAATACAAATTTGTCGACAGTTTCTTATGATGTTGTGATTATTTTTCAAATTAGACAGCAAATTGGTTAATTCTGAAATCGCTTTTAACAACAATAAATTAAAATGCGAGCCGAGTATTAGCGAACTGGCGAAGCATACGATATAGGACAGTTTGCAAATAAAATACACATATATGGAAGAAAATAAGTATTTTAGCTTAAAAAAGAATACCACAACAGATAAATCATTTTTTTTAAGGAGCAAATATGATTAAAGCTCCTTCTCTATTTATAAGTAAATGTAAAATGACAAAAGAAACTGCATTGCAATTATTTGAACAAAAGCAAGTTCGTTCTTTGTGGAATGAAGAAGAAGAAGAAAAATGGTATTTTTCTATTGTGGATGTTATTGGTATATTATCAGATTCCGTTAACCCAACTGATTATTTAAAAAAAATCAGAAAAAGAGATGTCGAGCTAGGAAGCTACATAGGGACAAATTGTCCCCAGGTAAGTATGTTGACCAATGGGGGGTGACGAAGAACATTAGCTGGTGGTTCCAAAGATATTTTTAGAATTATTCAATTCAATTTTAAATTATATTATGAGCAATATAAAATTATTTGAAGATAAAAAAGTCCGTTCTCATTGGAATGATAATGAGGAGCAATGGTATTTTTCGGTAATAGATGTTATACAGGTTTTGACCGAAAGTTTAGACCCAAAAGACTATTGGTATAGAATGAAAAAACGGGAAAAACTTTCCGGAATTGAGTTATCGACAATTTGTCGACAACTGCAGATGGAAGCTGCAGATGGTAAAAAATATGCTACAGATTGTTCAAATACTCAAGGACTTTTGAGAATCATTCAATCAGTTCCATCTCCAAAAGCAGAACCCTTTAAACTTTGGTTGGCTCAAGTAGGAAGCGAACGGCTTGATGAAATGCAAGACCCAGAAATAGGTATTGATAGAGCGTTACAACATTACTTGCTATTGGGTTATTCTGAAAGTTGGATTAATCAGCGTTTAAAAAGCAACATCAATATCAATGGCAATTTTAATAACAATTTCAATTACAAATCAATTTCAATATAAATAGAAAATGAAAAACATCTACCTCTTTCTTCTGTTCATTTTTAGTGTAGCTTCAATACAGGCTCAAAAAAACAAATTCAATCTTATTGTTGGGACATATACAAATTTCTGCGAAAGTAGAGGGATTTACGTGTATGATTTTGATACCAATAATGCTGTTATAAGACTAAAATCTTCGGATAGTATTGCAAATCCAAGTTATTTGTCGATTTCAAAAGGGAATGATTATGTTTATGCAGTAAACGAAAATGGTGCTGAAAGTACAGTAAGTGCATTTGGTTTTAATGCCAACAGCGGACGCTTGGATTTTATAAATAAAGAAAGCTCCAAAGGTGCCGACCCCTGTTACCTAATCAATGATGAGGTAAATGTGATAGTTGCCAATTATTCTGGTGGGAATATTTCTGTTTTTGGCAAAAGACCAGACGGTGGTTTAACCGAAGCCAAGCAAGTAATACAACATTATGGTAAAAGCAGAAATGAGGCAAGACAAGAAAAACCACATGTTCACATGGTTTATTTTTCGCCAGATAAGAAATATGTTCTGAGCAATGATTTAGGCAATGACAAAGTATATGTGTATGATTATAATCCAAATGCTTCATCCGAAATTTTAACATTAAAAGACAGTGTCTCTGTAACTGCAGGTGGTGGACCAAGACATTTAACGTTTAGCAAAAACGGAAAATACGTTTATGTTTTGCAAGAATTAGATGGTGCATTGGTCACTTTTGCTTATGTAAACGGCAAGTTGACTAAAATGAGTGAAACTAGTATTTTGGATAAAGACTTCAAAGGAGTTTTTAGCTCCGCAGACATACATATTTCGCCAAATGGAAAATTTTTATATGCCTCGAATAGAGGAGAAGCCAATAACATAACAATTTTTAAAATAAAAAGAAAAGGGAAATTAGTGTTAAAAGGACAAACAAGTACACTGGGGAAAGGCCCTAGAAACTTTGTAATTGATCCAACCGGAAAGTTTCTTTTGGTTGCACATCAATATTCTAATGATGTGGTAATTTTTAAAATTAATAAACATAAAGGAACACTAACAGATTCTGGTAAAAAGTTTGAGTTGTGTTCGCCGGTTTGTTTGATTTTTAATAGTGAAATCGGAAAATCTAAAAAAGTGAAATAGTTATTTAGGTAACTTTTCGAATAAATAAAAAATAGCCCATAGTTTTAATTATGGGCTATTTTTTATAATAAAGAAAATCAAGTGTAATCTATTTTTTCTTATCCTTACGTTTCTTCGCTTGGTTTTTAAGCATGTTTCTATTTACAGAACCATGCGTTTTTTTCTTGGTTACACCAGGACCACCCAAATTGACTTTTTTGTTCTTTTTACTTTTTTCCTGAAAAGCGCCATCACCTTCCAGTTTTTGTTTTTTCATCAAAAACTTAATCGGTTGTCTGTCTTTTTCCGGTTCGATTAATTTAGCCGAAACCTCTACTACTTCTGGGAAAACCTCGATTGGTAATTCGGTGTTCATCAATATTTCGATGGCCACTTTTGATTCTTCTTCTCTAGGTGTTATAAAACTTATTGCTGTTCCTGTAGCATCTGCACGACCCGTTCTACCAATACGGTGCATGTACAATTCCGGTAATTCGGGCATCTCGAAGTTGATTACGTGAGTAATATTCGAAATGTCCAAACCTCTCGCCATAATATCGGTTGTAATCAAACCGCGAAGATTCCCTTCTTGGAACGAAGCCATGGTGCTCAAACGATAATTCTGAGATTTATTGGAGTGAATAACACCAAACTGACCGTCAAAATCTTCTTCGATACGTTCGTGAACCATATCCGAAATCTTTTTGTTATTCACAAAAACCAAAACACGACTCATGTCTTCTTTGGTTTCTAATAAATGTTTTAAAAGATTGATTTTGGTATTAAAATTTGGAACCAAGTAACTCGATTGTGAAATATTTTCCAAAGGTGTTCCCGATGCAGAAAGTGTTACTTCTTCGGGATAATCAAAATAGTCATTCAAAATAGCATCAACTTCCTCTGTCATCGTTGCCGAGAACAATATGTTTTGACGTTTTTTTGGCATCATAGCCAATATAGCGGTCAATTGGGTACGGAAACCTAAATTCAACATTTCGTCAAACTCATCGATAACCAGTTTTTGCATTTCCTCAAAACGGATGACGTTGTCCAATGTCAAATCCATGATTCTTCCAGGAGTTCCCACAAGAATGTCGCAACCTTGATAAACCGTTGTTTTTTGGGTATTGATGTTCACACCACCAAAAATTCCAACCGTACGAACCGACATGTATTTGGTCAGTTTTTCGACTTCTTCCACCACCTGAACCACAAGTTCACGAGTAGGAACAAGGATTACTATTTTTGGAGTATGACCTGGAGTAAATTTGTATAATTTTAATAAAGGCAATAAATAGGCAAATGTTTTACCCGTACCTGTTTGTGCAATTCCCATCATATCACGACCAGACATTATCACAGAAAAAGTCTTTTCCTGAATAGGAGTAGGGGACGTAAAGCCTAAATCGTCTATCGCTTTTTGGACCGATTTAGGGAGATTGAATTGTTCGAAAGTGCTCATTGTATGTAAATTTTGTGCAAAGATAGGTTTTTTGAAACTAAGGAGCGAAGCAATAGGCATTTTCAGCCGTTATCGTTCCCGCCATCATCCCAATCTTTTGTAGAGACGGGTTTCAAACCCGTCTCTACAAAAGGATTTTCCTTTCTGTCGCGGCTAAAGAGCCATTATTAGTGATTTTTTGGGAAGATCTAGATCTATAAGTTCGTTAACAAATCAAAAAAAAACTCTATTTACTATTGTTAAAATAGCGAATAGAGGTTTTTGCGGTATTTAAATTTGTTATTGGAATGATAAGCAACTTTTTTAAGCACTAATACTCACTTTCAATTCATTTGGTTTTAAACTTCGATTTCTAATGGCAAACAAACGTTTTACTCTAAGTAACAATTCGGTTGGGTTAAAAGGTTTGGAAACAAAATCATCAGCTCCAAGATGAAATGCTTCGACCACAGTTCCTTCTTCTTCTCCCAATGAGGAGACCACGATAACAGGGATGTGTTCGAAATTTTCTTTGGAATACCCAATGATCTCCAATCCAGAACGAAACGGAAGCATAATGTCGGTGATAATCAAATCGGGGATAAGTACAGGTATTTTTTCAATAGCACTCAAACCATCTTTGCATGACGTAACTTGGTATCCTTCTTTTTTAAGAATGAATTCAAGAATTTTGATCATCAATACATCATCTTCTGCAATTAGTATTTTTAAATCTGAATTATTCATAGTTTGTTTTTTATTGTATACTTAAATGGTGCATTATTTATTTTAATAAAACCGATAAAGTGTTATTTAAATCTGTTGAAATGCATTTGTTTTAAGATATCAACAACTGTGCCAAATTATTCAACTATGTTTTGATAAAGCATAAAGTTTTGATAAAGACTCTTAAATTGGTCTTAATTTTTATAGATGATTTAGCTCTTTAAAAGGATTAGCTAAAATATCCAACGATAAAAAAGATAACTATTAGGGATATAGTAATAGAAGGATATTTGGCTTCAGAAGTAGTTTGAGTTACCAAAAAATGCTAAGGATTAATTTTCATACAATTCAATCTCATCAAGCATTACCATTGATTTTTTGTTTTTTCGTTTTCTCCAAATCGGTAGTTCTTCTAGATTGTCAACTACAATCTTAAGCATATCATAACGCTTGAATTTATCCGATTTAAATTTCCAATGTTTTATAGTAACTTCTGTATTTTCTACTACTCCATCACTTTCTAATTCAGTGATAAGTTGCCATTTGTCTTTTTTGAGTCCATAGATACTTATTTTATTTGGTGTGAAAATCCAGTGTCTTTGATCGCTTAAGGAATTGATTATAATGGTGTTGAAATCTAATTTCTGGATATTTATTCCAATTTCTGGATTTATTCCGTACCAACCAATCCAGTTGATAGATGGATTTTTGTACCCACGAACGCCGTCAACCAATCCATAACTTCCTTTGCCTTTGTTTTCATCAGATGGAGGTGTCAAAAATTGGACTTCTAACTTTTCGCCCAAATGGCTAACAGCATTTTGTTCTATTGCCAGCCATTCTTCATAGTATTGATCAGGAGAAAGTCCGCCTTCACTGAGTTCGTAGATTCCAAAATCAGTACAGCTTTTAGTAAAGTTGAGTACTCTCTCCCTTAATTGTTTTCCTTGGTCTTCTTGGTTAGTTCCAGCAAACATTCCGTGTCTGTCTTTGCCATAAAACTTGGCTTGCTCAAAATAGGCATATTCCAGTGCCAGTCTCAATTTTAAAACACGTTTTGCCAATATTGAATTGTCTTTGACCACCTTTTCTGCTTGATCAATGATTTGGTCGTATTGATCCATAGCTTCGGGAGTGAGAAAGCTATTTCTGTTTTGAATGGGATCTGTGTAAATGTCGAGATAGCAATCGGTGTTTTCTTGGTATTGAGTGAGCAAGTCGATGTATTTTTTAACAAAAGTACCTGCTTCACCATAAAATCCGTTCAGGAAATCATTGGTTACGGCTTCTGTATCGGTTTGGGTATTCCAAATGATTTTGGCCAAAAGATACTGCCTTAACTCGTATAATTCTCCAGGGACATCTGAATATCCTTGCACAAAAAGACCTTTCACCTGATTTTGTTCATAGAGTTTATAGTTTTTTGAAAAAGTATGCAAATTTGGAAAAGGAGAGAGGTAGTTGGTGAATTCCACCGTATAATCCCATAAGTATAAATGTGATGCGGTTGTACTCCAATTATTAAGTATGTCCAAAAAACCTTTATTGCGAGGAGATTCTACAATGGCTTTACCGCGATTCATTTGTATCGGACAAAAAAGCGTGTAAATATTGGGTTCTATTTTTATATTTACTGGAGCGTGATAGGTATGAAGATAAGCTAATGTCGTGATTTTGGTGTTTGGAAATTGTTTGGCAATTTTATTCAGAAAGTAATAAAACGAGCCTTGTGGTCCACCGTGTTTTTCGTTTAATGCTTTGCAATTTTCACATTCACAGTAAACAACATCATCATTTTGGCTTACTGAGAAAAAACGAGCATTGGGATTTTGAGTAATAATTTCGCTCATTTTTTTGGTTACAATTTCGACTACTGTGTCATTTGTCATACAAAACGATTCACTATTTCTTTGGCCTTCGTACAGCGCAAAAAATTCGGGATTGGTTTTGAAATTGATTTTTACATCCAATAATTTATTAAATGAATGCCCCCAAATTCCAAAATCATTGATGTGCCAGTCTAGTTTGTGCCAGTCTCTAAAGGCTTCGTCATAACAATCGGGATAAAGTAAAGCTCGGTATTCAAAAGAGGGTTTGTAGGATTGAGTAGTGTTTTTTGGGAAGGAGACTTGTTTTAGTTTGGGTATAAAATTGTCTTTTGCAGTGTATTTTCTAAATCCCCAGATTTCCAATAAAGTATAAACGGCATAACGCAACGTTTTTTCATTGGAACCAATCAATTCAATGTTTTTGTCATCACTTTTGATGATGAAAGCATTTTCTTGAATTGTGCTGTAATCGCCAGTGATTTTTAATATTATTTTGTTTTGAGTTCCTGCAATTTTTGTATCAAATTGAATCAGGAAAGGATACTCAAAAGCTTGATCCAAATACGATTTCAATAGTGCAGCTGGACTTTTGGTCTCAGTACTTGTAGTAAGTATAGAGATTTGTTGTTCTTTTGTTTGTGAAAAGTTAATTGAATTTTGAGCCATAATAGTGCCGTTTAAAAAGAATAAAAAAGCAGTTGCTATATGTATGTATTTGTTTGGCAATTAATGTTTTTTAAAGTTCAATTTGTTTTTAATCAGTCAACTGCGTGAGTGATGGCAGTGGAGCTCTTTTTATTTTCAATTGCCTCGGGTTTAAACCCGTGGCAACTGAAAATAATAAAAGCGGGAACGAACAGCACGACCCGTAGTTTTTCACGAAGGGGCACGCCTAAATTAGTTAAAATTAAAACTATATCTATAAAAAAAGGTTGCTATTTGCACTAAAATTGATATTGAAATACCAAAGCAATTTCGGTTTCGATTTGTTTAAAACCGGGTACATACTCTTGGTTATTTACCGAAAGTTGTATACCTGTTACGTAATTTTTCCCAAAAAGACGGTAGTATCCTCCACCAATTCTAAAGGAATCAAGCGAAAGCCTTTGATTTATTTGTCCCAATGTAGTTCTTTCATCGGGCGAAGTTCCATAACCTGCAATTAGTGTTAGGTAATCAAATCGGGTGTTGAAATAATAACGGCTGGTAAGCGTAAAAGCGGGATATACTGTACTGTTGTCAAACTGCAAATACGACCTTAGATTGAGCCAATACGATCCTAAATATTTTCCAAATCCGAGTACTGCAGTTGTAAAATTGGTTTCATCGGTGTTAATATAACGTATGCCCAAATCAGCTTCCCATCCTTTTTTGAAATTGTGAAAAAAGGAATACCCCAATCTTAGTTTCGGAAAAACGGGGTCGTTACTATAACTAGCGCCTGCATAAGAATAACTGTTTTTGCTTGTAAAAAGATAAGTTTCGGCTTCGTATTGAATTCCATTTATTACACTTTGACCATCAGCATACCGATTGGAATAATTGATTCTTGCAATCGCCGAACCCCAATCCCGTTGCCTGATGTATTGTAAACTTCCAAAATGCCAAGGGCCATAACCTGAACGATTAAAACAGGTGAAGTTGTAATTAACTCCTATACGATCGGATTTTAATCGGTTAGCGGCAATGTAAGAATGCAGTTTAAGATCAGAGTCCATTGGATACATTGCTTGTATTTCTTTCAAGTAAGCTTCGCTTTTTTCTTTTTCTTCTTGAAGTTCGTAAATAATAAGTTTTTTGTACCTAAAATCTTTTTTTTCAGGATGGGCTTCGATAGCTTTATCTACTACAATTTGGGCTTCGGAATAGTTTTTTTCTTCGATATCCATATTGATCAAATAGGTAAATGCATCTTGATAAACAGGATTTTTGTCTATGACATAATTGTAAAAGTATCGAGCGCTGTCTTTGATATTAGTCAGCTGATAAATTCGGCCTGTTAATAGATGAAAATCCAAATAATTGGGAGCCAGTTTCATTCCCAATTGCGTTTTTTTCAATGCAGATCCGTAGTTTTTATCTTTATTTACTTCTTGTACAGCAACAGTCAAAAGACTATCAACGTTTATTTTTTGGGCAAAAATAGATTCGTTTTTGGCAAATCCAAATACGAGTAAAAGGGTGAGTATCGTTTTAATATGATTTCTATATTTCATAATAATTTTATTTTAAAATTTATCCATCTGTATAATAAAAATTGCTTTTTTTATCTATTCCTAATTTTGTTGATTTTGTATTGAAAAATGGTAATGCCCTTTTAAATAGGCAAAAATATTTTTAGGATGGTACATAAAAGGTTTAATTTTTAAAAACATTAGCATTCCTTTATTGAAAATGGGTTCGATAACTGTTTCATCAGAAATAGGATTGAATTTTATTAAAACAATATTTGAAAACAAAAAATTAGTATTGAGGTATTTTTTAACGGCTATATAGAATAAAACGGCTGCTATTAAATACATCAAAATATAAAAATTGGAAAATAATCCTATGAAGACTTCGTAAATAGCCATTGGTGTTTTAGCATAATAATTATTTTATAATTTTAATCCCAAACTTCTAATTCATGATTTCGGTACTGTATTAAATCCTTGTCTTTGCATATTTCCCCAGCTTTGTTCTTTTTTTCTAAAAAAATGATAATATCCTTTCAATGAAGCGTATACATTTACGGGATGGTAACAAAAGGGTTCTATAATTGCCATTGCAATCAATGCTATGATTTCTTTAGTATTGGCATAATTTTTATAAATTAAATCATCAAGAAAAATAGAGATGAAAGTTATTATAAGATAAAATAGATACACCATCAATGATAGATATATAAAATTTGTATAATTAACATCTAGAGTGCAAAACACAATTATCAAAACAATAATTCCGATGAATTCTAAAATTGGAATCATGAATTCAAAAAGAAAGAAATAGGGAAATATAAGAAACCCTGTTTTTGAATATTTTGGGTTAAAAAAAATCTTTTTGTGCAAGTATAAAGTTTGAATTAAACCTCTTGCCCAACGCACACGTTGTCTAATTAATACTTCTCTAGTAGCGGGAACTTCTGTCCAACATAGTGATTCTGGAATGTATTGAATAGAAAAGGGGAGTTTGTTATCATACATATACTTTCTCATTCGGGTAATGAGTTCCATATCTTCTCCTAACGATTTATGCCAATATCCTCCAGCTGCAATTACAATTTCTTTGTCAAACATTCCCAATCCTCCAGAAACCAACAATAAGCCGTTGATTTGACTCCAAGCCATTCTGCCAAACAAAAAGGCTCGAACGTACTCTAACTCTTGAAATCTAGGATACCATCCTTTTGGGAAGTGTATTTTTACTAGAAATCCATCTTTTACCTCGCAAGAATTGGATATTCGGATTCCCGCACCCGAAGCAATTACTCTTTTCTTACTTTCAATAAATGGTTTGGCCAATTTTATAATGGTATCATTCTTTAAAATACAATCCACATCTGTACATAAAAACAAGGGATATTTGGTAGAATTTATTCCTGCGTTTGAGGCATCTGCTTTGCTTTTTCCATTTTCTTTATCTACCACTAGTAATTTGGAATAAAGCGGATTTGTAGATTTATAATGACCTCGTACTGGCTTTGTAACTATTTTTTCTTGATAATAAAAGTCAACTTTTACCAATTCAAATTCTTGTATCAGTTTCTGTAAAGTGTCATCAGTGCTTCCATCATTTACCAAAACTACTTCAAATTTTGGATACGATAAGGATAGCAAAGACTTTACATTATAAACTACATTGGGGCCTTCATTAAATGCGGGTGCAACCACTGAAACTCCTGGTAAATAATTGGATTTTAAAATAACATTATTTGGAATGTAATATTTTGTGTTTAAATGTTTTTTTATGGCGAGATAAGACAATAGTGCCAAAACACAATAAAATAAAATATAGGTCATTGAAAAAATGCCTATAAAAGAAGTGTAGCTATGTAAGATTTCATTTAACATTATAAAAATGGAGTTTTAACATGCTTGACCATTTTTTGTACATCATCATTGTCCAAAAAGTGATCCTCAAAATAGTTCGAGTTTATACTGTAGAGACAATAAACAGCATCTAGTTTAATGTTCTCATCTGTTTTGTTTTCTAATAATTGTGCAATAAAGTTTTCAGAATCCACCATTCCGATGCTAGAAAGTGTATTAAATATTTCTAGTTTGTTTGGAGTATTTTCATATTGAAATTGTTCAATCAAAACAGGTTCTGCTTCTGAAATAAACAAAAATTTAACTGCTGAAATTGCTTCAAAACGAATACTTTGATTTGGATGTTTTATTAATTTAATAATGATTTCATTGTCATTGGTATAATTGTAAAACATCGTTAATTTAATGCCTAGTTTTATAATAGATTCATTTTTTGAAGTGATCCATTGGCTTAAATTGGTTGGCATTTTTGTTTTTTTCTGGTGCAAAATATCCATTATATTAATCTCTTCGGCTATAGTTATTTGATGCGAAAAATTAATTAAAGTTTCTAATTTATCGGGTTCCAATGAAATTAAGCTCAAAAAAGCACTTGATTTTACACTTCTGTTTTTGTGGTTTAATAAAGGGGTGATGTAGGATATTCCATTTTTGTACTCTAATGATTCTAATTGGTACATTCCCAGACACTTTAAATAAAATCTTCGACTCTTTAAAAGTTTTTGAGTGTATTCAAAAAGATCAAAATGATCGTATAAAAAATGAAAAGTGTTTGTAACGTCTCCTTTTAAATTTAATTTTAAAAAAATAATTTCATTTAGAATTAACTTTTTACACCATCTTTTCTCAAAAGGGATAGTTTCTTTAAATGTTGCAATTTCTTTTATAAAAATGGCTTCGTCAAATTCTGTAAAAATCATATGGGTCAAGAAATTGTCTATTTTACCTTTGGCTGCTTCCAGCTTGGGGTTGAACAAATCATATCTAAATTTATTGGTGATTAAAATGACAATTAACAAAAGAAACCCACAAATTAATACGGGTAGCATAATTAAGGCAAAGTTGTATATAAATACATCCATTAATTGACGTCGAATTTAATTGTGTTGTGAATTCTTCTAGTGCTTTTTATTGGGTTTATAAGCAATTTATTAAAAAATAAAGATATAAAAAAATAGTGATTATTCTGTATTTTTATGCGAAAACAAACTAAATATGAATGTTTTAGATGCAAAATAAAGTGATTTGGGATTGAAAAAAGGAAGAAATAGATATTGAAATTTAGATCTAGTATCTATTTTGACTGCTTTAAAATGTTTTGCTTTAGAAATTTTACTTTTTCTTAATTTTAAAATCCTTCAAAAACTCCTAATCCAAATAAAGCAAAATCATATTTTACAGGATCTATTGGATCTAATTTTCTAAGTACCGTATCCAATTCAGATAACGCTTTACCGTCGTTTTGTTTTCGAGTTAATAAACCTAATTTTCGGGCTACATTTCCAGAATGAACATCCAACGGGCAGGACAGAAGTGAGGTTGGAATCGATTTCCAAATACCCAAATCAACGCCTTTGTTGTCTTGGCGACACATCCATCTCAAGTACATGTGAATCCTCTTGGCCGCAGATCCTTTCATTGGGTCCGAAATGTGTTTTTGAGTTCGATTAAGATGAGCTGTTTCAAAGAAATGCTGTTTGAATTGATGAATGCTGTATTGCAAATTATCGTCTTTTATATTTTGGCTAAAAACGCTTTCCAATCCTCTGTGATTTAGATAAATATGCTGTATTCCTTTTATGAAACCCATAAAATCCTGTCCGTTGAAAGTACGATGTACAAAAGTATCCAATCGCTCCAAGTCAGTTTCTTGGTGAGACATTACAAAATCATAAGGTGAATTGCCCATCAAATCCATCATTTTGTGTGCATTCTTGATGATCATTTTTCGGTTTCCCCAAGAAATGGTAGCACTCAGGAATCCTGCAATTTCAATATCTTCTTTATGAGTAAACAGATGTGGAATTTGTACAGGATCACTTTCGATAAAATCGGTGTTATTGTATAAAGCTACTTTCTCGTCTAGGAATGATTTGAGTTCTAAAGAATTCATTTGATTATAGTCTAATTGCTAATTTGCCCATCTATCATAACTAATTTTCGATCCGCCATATTAGCCAATTCCTCATTATGGGTTACAATTACAAAAGTTTGTCCAAATTCATCTCGTAATTGAAAAAATAATTGATGTAAATTTTCAGCAGAATGGGTGTCTAAATTTCCCGAAGGTTCATCGGCAAATATCACATCGGGTTTGTTGATCAAGGCTCTAGCAACTGCCACGCGTTGTTGTTCTCCACCAGAAAGTTCATTGGGTTTATGATGTATTCTATGAGATAATCCCAAATAATTCAAAAGTTTTATAGCTTCTTTTTCAGTTTCTATTTTGGATTTATTGGCTATAAAAGCAGGAATACAAACATTTTCTAATGCGGTAAATTCAGGCAGTAATTGATGAAATTGAAAAATAAATCCTAAATTTAAGTTTCTAAATTTGGACAACAATTTGTCGTTCATTTTTAGAATATCTTCCCCATTTATGGTCAAAGAAGCTTCGTTTTTATTGGTTACTAATCCCCCTTTAGAGACTAGGGGTGCGCTAGGTTTGTCTAATGTACCCAAAATTTGTAAAAGTGTAGTTTTTCCTGCTCCAGAAGCTCCAACTATTGATACAATTTCGCCTTTTTTGATATGTAAATCGACTCCTTTTAATACTTCAAGTTGATCGTAATATTTATGTATGTTTTTTGCGTGTATCATTTAAAACTGTTTTTACAAAGAAACAAAGTATTTGCTAATTAAACTTATCATAGAATTTTTTTATGGCTTTATAAATTATAAATTAATGTTAAGCTTTGTTTTTTGTTTAGTTTTTTTGTAAATTTGTTAAACAAAATTAAAACTTTATATTATGTCATTACTATTAGAAAAAGATATTTACGATTTGATTGGCGATAATCACCAAATGACTTCTGCTGATACACCGTTGAGAGAAGATGCTTTTGTCAAATCTGATGAACAAAAGATGGAAGCAATAGAAAAACATTTTCATATTATAATGGAAGAAATGGGATTGGATATGACAGATGATAGTTTAAGGGGAACACCTCATCGTGTTGCAAAAATGTTTATTCAAGAAATTTTTTCAGGTTTGGATCCCAAAAACAAACCAAAAATTTCGGTTTTTGACAACAGTTACAATTATGATAAAATGCTAGTCGAAGCCAATATTAGTTTTAATTCGACTTGTGAGCATCATTTTTTACCAATAGTTGGTAAAGCACATATTGGTTATGTTTCTAGTGGAAAAGTTATAGGTTTGTCTAAATTAAATCGCATTGTGGATTACTATTCCAGACGTCCTCAGGTACAGGAGCGTTTGATTATGCAAATTTTTAATGAACTAAAAACTGTCTTGGAAACTGATAATGTTATTGTAGTTATGGAAGCTAAACATTTGTGTGTTTCTAGCAGAGGAATTAAAGATGAATCTAGTTTTACTTCTACAATTCAATATGGAGGAATTTTTGACGAAAAAGAAAACAGAAATGATTTTTTCAATTTGATAAATTCTGAAAAATAAACGGTTAGATTCGTATATTTATACCAGTCTAATTATTATAAAATGGAAAATAAAGTTGAAGTTGTAGAAAATGTATCCAGCAAAAACAAAAAATTAGTTTTAGGAATTCTTTTCGATGCTATCGGTATGCTGTCTTTTACTATTCCGTATATTGGTGAATTTGGTGATATTGTATGGGCGCCACTTGCCGGTTTTTTAATGACTAAAATGTATGAAGGACGAGTAGGAAAGGTCGCTGGTGTTTTAACTTTTGTTGAAGAAATTATTCCGTTTACTGACGTTGTTCCCTCTTTTACTATTACATGGATTTATACGTATTGGATAAAGAAAACGCGAAGTTAGAGGTTAGAAGTTAGAAGTTAGAGGTTAGAAGTTAGAGGTTAGAAGTTAGAGGTTAGAGGTTAGAAGTAGGGGAAAAGTAAGAGGTAAAAAATTTATTGATTTAAACACATAACTTATAACCCATAACTCATAACCAAAAACTACACTTTAAACAGAAAACCCAAACCCATACTTTTGAGCATTTTTTTTTCGAAAGCCCAGAAGAATTTGAATTGACCAAACAAAAAACCTATCGCTACCAACAAAATTTGATATATCGGAAAAATTAAAAGTAATCGGATAGGGGTGTACCAATGACCTAATTGTTCTTTTCCTATTCCAAACCATTCACAAAAAGGCTTGGATAAATAAGCAGAACTTGAACCAGTAATGGCAAAAACAACAAATATAAGAGCCAATTGCCAATTGGATGTCAATCCCCAACGTTGTTTTAATCCTTTCATTTTTAGTTTATTCCTTTTTGCAAATATAGTTGGTTTTTCCGAAAATAGTGTGTTTTAAGTTCTAAAGGTACTATGAAACTATGGCACTAAGATTGTCATAATTTAGTGTTTTTCTTGTATGAAAAAGATACAAAATTTTTTTAGTAAATTTTTACGAATTGTATAATTGGAGTGCATTCGACTATTTTGAGCTGACATGCTTAGTTTTTTTTTTGCTTTTGATTTTCAAGTGTTAAAGTTCATTTTTTGTTGGTTAAATGCTTTCAATAAGTAGTTAATAAAAGATCTCTTTTTAATTTAGTATGATTTCTTTATTGATGTATATAATAAAGGTCCGATTTAGTTTAATCAATGTTGAAAACATAAATTTGTTGCAATTTTCGGAATGTTATTTAAATCTTTTAAGTTGCTATCGAAGAGGGACATATCCATAAAGATTCTGTTTGTATTTATTTTGAAAATATACCATATAATTATAAATTAAATAGTTTACTTCATAACCATAATCAATATTTGGAGAATAATCTATTGTCATTTCATACAAATTAGGAGCATAGATTTGTGGCTGTCTAACACGGTTATTCCATTCGAGAATATAAAAGTTGTTTTTGTTTTCTAAATAGCTTTGCGAATAAAATTTTCTAGGGTGAGCAGTTGATTGAAGCCAAGTATCAAATCCGGGCTCTATAATGATTACTTCGTATTCCAGTTCTTCGTTTGCTATCTTTATTGTGTCATTACCTCCATTTTTTGACGTGTTTTTTATTACAACATTAGATTTTGATGTCGTACAACCTATTATTGTCAAAAGTAAGGTCAATAGAAAAATTATATTTTTCATAATAATAGAAGTTAAGGGTTGTAATTTTAATTAACAAGCCAAATGATAAGTTCAATATTGAATCATAAATAACCCATACAAAATAGCTTATCAAATTTAAGAATTTATTTTTTTAATAAATTGTTTTTAAACGTCTTAGATTTTTAGTTTGTTTATAAAATAAAAAAGCCATTTATTTAAGTTAAATGGCTTTTAAGCATGGCAAACGCATTGAAAAAATTTTAATATTTTGTACGCGAATTAGCTCGAATTCGGATATCATATTATTTCACGAATCTGCCAAAAGCATAAAAAATTAGTGAAATTTTATCTTTTAGGGAAACAAAAATTAGTAAAAATTCTTGAAATTCAGGTCAATTTTTTTTAATGATTTTGCCCTTGGCTTTTAAGCATTGTATTTCATATTTATTTTCCGAAAAGTTTTCCAAAAAGACCTCCTATGCCTCCGCTACTTTTGGAAACCGCAATTGCATCACTAATATCCAATTTTCCATCTGCGTTTTGGTCCAATCCAAATTGAGTTCCGTATTTTGAAATAGCATCCATAATTCCAGAAGTTTGAGCACCTCCACCTGAAATAGCTCCAATTAAATCAGTAATTTGAAAACTATCTTTTGGGTCGTTTGCTTTGTTTACCAATCCACCTAGAATTTGAGGAATCAAACTGCTTGCAACACCTGAGGCTGCGCTACTATTTAATCCAAATTTTTCGCCCAAACTGCCCGTAAGCTGCTGTGTAATTTGCTGAACTGCCGGGTTTGAAGGATTTTGTGCATTAGTTCCTTGTAGTAATCCTGCCAATTGTTCAATACCTCCTTCGGAAGCCATTTTTTGAAGACTTGAAAAAATGGAAGACCCAGCTTCATTCATCACTGCCTCGTTATGCTCATTTGGAATCGCATTGTTTTTTACAACTGCTTCTTGTCCAAATTGCTGTACTAGTTGTGTTAATTGCTCAAACATAGTTTTTACGGTTAAAATTCAAATCAAATTTAAACAAAAAATAGTGGTAATTTATTAAACAAAGTTAATAAATTACCACTATTCTTATCAAAACCAATAGATTAGGCTAGTGAACTAATGTTTTGTTGAAAAAATTAATGATTTGATGTGCAAGCTCTGTTCCTATTCGATCTTGAGCTTCTTCGGTTGCCGCACCAATATGTGGAGTCAAGGAGATCTTTGGATTCATTAAAATGGTAATTTCTGGATTTGGTTCATTTTCATAAACATCTAAGCCAGCAAACAAAACTTTACCGGAGTCCAATGCTTTTACAAGTGCTACTTCATCAATAGCTCCACCTCTTGCGCAATTTACAATTCCGACTCCATCTTTCATCATTTCTAATTCTCTTTCTCCAATTACGTAATCATCTTGTGCAGGCACATGTAAGGTGATGAAATCTGCTTTTGAAAATAAATCCTCTAAGTTTTCTGAAACAAGGGATATTGTAATTGATTGTCCATCAAAAAACGAGATTTTTATGTCTTTTTTAGGAATATGAGTGTCGCTGTATATTACGTTCATGCCAAGTCCAATGGCAATTTTTGCAGTAGCTTTACCAATGCGTCCCATTCCAATTATTCCAAGAGTTTTTCCTTTTAATTCGATACCATTAGCGTATGCTTTTTTTAATCCCTCAAAATTAGTGTCACCCTCAAGAGGCATATTTCTGTTGGAATCATGCAAGAAGCGCACTCCTGTGAATAAATGAGCTATCACCAGTTCTGCCACAGATTCAGATGATGATGCTGGTGTGTTTATAATGTGTATTCCTTTGCTCTTGGCATAGTCAACATCAATATTGTCCATTCCAACGCCACCCCGTCCAATAATCTTTATACTTGGACAAGCATCAATTATTTCTTTATGAACCTTTGTAGCACTACGAACTAGTAGTACACTTATGTCATTTTTGTTTATAAAATTAGCCACTTGCTCTTGGGCTACTTTTGTTGTAATAACTTCAAAACCAGAATTTTCTAAAGCTTTAATGCCACTTTGTGAAATCCCGTCG
Source organism: Flavobacterium rarum (SeqCode) (assembly GCF_965234445.1). Taxonomy (GTDB): domain Bacteria; phylum Bacteroidota; class Bacteroidia; order Flavobacteriales; family Flavobacteriaceae; genus Flavobacterium; species Flavobacterium rarum. The sequence continues at coordinate 138,928 of NZ_OZ248507.1, forward strand.
TTTGCTAATATTTTCATTTATTTGTTTTATATATATCTTTAATCTAAATCCGCAATCTAAAATCTTGACTACTAAATGCTTTTTTCAAGTTCTTTCATTACATCAACAAGCACTTGAACACTTTCGAGAGGAAGTGCATTATACATAGAGGCTCTGTAACCACCAACTGATCGATGTCCAGGTAATCCAGAAATTCCTGCTGCTTTCCACATTTCATCAAATTTAGCAGCATGAGATTCGTCTTTCAATAAAAAAGTAGCATTCATATTTGATCGATCTTCAACAGCTGCTGTTCCTTTGAATAATGGGTTCCTATCTATTTCATTATAAAGTAAAGCTGCTTTTGCGTCGTTGATTTTTTCGATAGCGGCAATTCCTCCAAGGTTTTTTAACCATTGCAGTGTTAATAATGAAGCATAAACGGAGAATACCGGTGGCGTATTGTACATACTTTCGGCTTTGATATGTTTGGCATAATCCAACATACTTGGTATAGTACGTCCTGTTTTACTTAGTACCTCATCTTTGATGACTACCAAAGTAGCACCTGCAGGCCCCATATTTTTTTGAGCTCCAGCATAAATAATATCAAATTTTGAAAAGTCTATTTTTCTTGAAAAAATATCCGAGCTCATGTCGCAAACAAGCGGAATGTCTGTTTCTGGAAATTCTTTCATCTGTGTTCCAAAAATGGTATTGTTACTGGTACAGTGAAAATAGTCGGCATCCGTTGGTATTGTATATCCTTTTGGGATATGATTGTAATTTTGTTCTTTGGATGAAGCTACAATTGTTGTTGTGCCAAAAATTTGAGCTTCTTTGATTGCAGCCGAAGCCCAGGTTCCGGTATCCAAATAGGCAGCTTTACCGTTTTCTTTCATTAAATTATAGGGAACCATTAAAAATTCTAAACTTGCACCACCGCCAAGAAAGATAGCTTGATATCCTTTTCCTTTTAAGTCCAAAAGTTCTAGTACCAATGCTCTTGCTTCTTCCATAACAGCAACAAAATCTTTACTACGATGTGAAATTTCTAAAAGGGACAATCCAGAATCATTAAAATTTAAAATGGCTTGAGCTGATTTTTCGAAAACTTCTTGTGGTAAGATACATGGTCCTGCGCTGTAGTTATGTTTTTTCATGGTGTAGTTATTATTTTTAATATAAAAATGGAACATTATTTTTTAATTATAGCCGTTTTATAAGCTAATTTTAGGTTAAAACTTTTAAATGCAAATTTCGGAAATAGGATTCAGAAAAGCGTTAAATTATTCGCAATAATGAAGTTTTTTTGGCTTGTCTTATTGACAAAATCGATATAGTTTGAGTGCAAATTTATATAAAAAATGCTATATTTGTTTTTGTTGAATAGATATATTTGAATAAATAATAAAGTTTTATGGGACCTTCAAAAATAAAATATATCACAGAGAAAGAATATCTGGCTGCAGAACGATTGGCAACCGTAAAGCATGAGTATTTTCATGGAGAAATATTTGCTATGAGTGGTGCTTCTATACAGCATAACGAAATAGCTGTTAATTGTATTTATGAATTAAAATCGAAACTAAAAGGAAAACCTTGCCGTCCTTATGGTAGTGATTTTAGAGTGAATATCCCAAAAAACACACTCTATACTTATCCCGATATTAGTGTTTTTTGTACTGAACCAGAAACTTTAGATTCCGAAAAAGATACGGCCACAAACCCTACGGTAATTATTGAGATTTTATCAGCTTCAACCCGAAATTATGATCAAGGAGAAAAGTTTAATTTGTACCGAGAAATTGACTCTCTAAAAGAATATATTTTGATTGATAGTCAAGCCGTAAAAGTGATAAAACACTCCAAAAACGATGATGGCAGCTGGTTGCTAGTAGAATACAAATCTATCGAAGATTCTTTTTTTATAAAGTCTATCGCTGTTGAACTTTCTTTGGTTAATCTTTACGAAAACGTAAAGTTTGATTAATCGGTTGTATTCTAAAATAAACAGCTTTTAATTCCAAACCATAATAAGTCAAATAAGTTAAAGTTTGTCCCGATCACCATTTTTCGGAGCGGTAGTCAAAGTCAATAGTTAAAAGGGGATATAATTAAAAACTGTTCTTTGTAAGACTTTAAATCTTTGCTTAAATGAACTTTTGGTTTTACTCGATTTTAATCAAATTAAAAACTTATATGACTTATATGGTTTAAAAATAGTTTGAAAAAATGTTGTTATTTATAGAATTATACGAATTAATCCAAGTTTTTCAAAAACAATACAGTATCAATGTTGTCCGCGTAATCCCATAGATTTGGTTTTTGCGTAGTTCCAAAAGCAATACTTTCTTTCACTAAATTGTTGCTTACTATGCACTGAATTTGTTCACTTTCTTTCTCCAATCGTTCTTGTAGTTGGTCTATACTTTCATAATATTCGTAAAATGTACTTGTAATTGGAGATCCATAACTGGCGTCTTCTTTTAAAGTTAGGAATCCATTATCTAACAATTTGAAGTTACTCATTAAGAAAACAGCTTTGTTATAATCATAATTATTAGCATATTTCTCGTAATGAATCACATCTTGGTATTCGAAAATTGCTTCAAAAAACGAAACAAAAGAATAATTTTTTGGTACAAAAAGTTTGGAGACATTGCGACATCCTAATCCAAAATACCTAAAAATATCTTCTCCAAGTGCAGTTAACTGTTCTTTGGTTTCTTCTCCATTCAAAATGGCAATGGAGTTTCTGTTTTTTCGAATGATAGAAGGTTTGTCTTTGAAATAATATTCAAAATAACGTGCAGTATTGTTGCTTCCAGTTGCAATTACGGCATCAAAATTCTCTAGTTTTCCTTCTACAAAAGTAATTTTATTTTTAAAATCTACTTCAAAAGCAATTAGATAATTAGCCAGGAAAGGCAATAAATGCTGGTCGTTCGAAGACGTTTTTACTAATACATTGTGTCCTGTAATCAAGACAGACAAAAAATCATGGAATCCAACCAAAGGGATGTTTCCTGCTAGTATCAGCGCCACATTTTTCGGTTTTACATCAATTAAATCGTAGTTAGAAAGCCATTTTTCTAAATTAGCCTCTGTTAATGCATCTGCCCAAGATTGTATCGAAAAATAAACTTGCTGAGGAGTATACCAACCATTATGAGATTGGGAAAGTTGTATTAAATCGATGAATTTTTCAAAAAACAAATCATTGCCAAATACATTATCATTCTTCGTGCAATTGCCATCTTTGAATTGCGCTAAAAATTTGCCTAATTTAACAAATGTGTTTTTTTTTGTATCTAATGTCATAATGTTTGTTTATGAAAAGTTTTGATTGTAATTTTGCACAAAAATAAGCTTTAATTAGTTATAAGTCAAAAGTGAATTTATTGAAAAACTTACTTCTGATTTTTAACTTCTAACTTCTAATCTAAAACGATGGCAATTATAATAACTGATGAATGTATCAATTGTGGGGCATGTGAACCAGAATGTCCAAATACTGCAATTTATGAAGGAGCAGACGATTGGAGATACAAAGATGGTACAAAACTAAAGGGTAAAGTTATTTTGCCAGACGGAACAGAAGTAGATTCAGATGAAGCTCAAACGCCAATTTCTGACGAAGTATATTATATTGTTCCAGGAAAATGTACCGAGTGTAAAGGATTTCATGACGAACCACAATGTGCTGCTGTTTGTCCTGTTGATTGTTGTATTCCAGATGATAATCACGTTGAGTCTGAAGAAACTTTATTAAACAGACAAGCATTTTTACACAACGAATAATTTTTTTGTATAAAGTGGCTGTATTGAAAGTATTACTATATTTAAATAAAAATCCTAAGTTTAAAGCTTAGGATTTTTTTTACGAACTTATTTTTCGAGCCATAATCACATAAGTATCATAAGCATAGGTTTTTCGGTCAATGGTCTTAATGATTTCGAAATTATTTAAATATAAAAAAAGTTCAATTTCGTTTAATGTAAATACACGAACAGTAGAGAAATCATTCAGTAAGATTTCTTTTTCACTATTTGTAATTTTATAATACTGCGCACTCCATTCCAATAAGAAATTTTCCATTGGTGTTATTTCCCAGTGGCTTTCACGAATATAATTTATTCCTTCGTAGGAAGCTTCATGATTTATTATTTCATTTTTTTTAATAAAAGGAATAAAGCGATTGGCATCTATGAAATCAAAAATTAGAATACCGTTTGGATTTAAGTTTGAATGGATAGAATCAAAAGTATTGTTGATATCTTCATTGTTAATCAAGTAACTAGTAGAACGCCCAGTAATAATAATGGAATCAACTGGATTTTCGAGTTTAAATTTTCGCATATCTCCATTTATAAAAACACAGTTTTTATTTCTTTCTTGCGCAATTGTAATCATACTTTGGCTAAAATCGAGTCCTATGTAATCTGAATTGTTTTCGTAGAAACGTTTGGCTAGATTTCCAGTACCACTACCAATTTCTAGAATTGAACTGCAGTTTTCATCTTGAATTAAGGTATTGTAGAACTCATATTCTTCATCATAATCGATAAAGGTTTGGTACATAGCATCAAATATTGCTGCCATATTTCCGGTATATAAATTTGCCATAACAGTTGAATTGATGTGTATAAATTTATAGAAAAAAAAGCAATAAAAAAAGAGCTACCCGAAGATAGCTCTTTACTATTGAATCAAATTTTAAATTAGAATTTGTAGTTTAATGATAAATTCAACATAGTTCCCAATTGACTGAAGTGATATCCATCATAAGTCATCTGAGAATAACGTTGGTTGAAAGTGATTAAATTAGATTGTATTTTTACTTGCGCAGGATCAGCTAAAAGAGCAGCCCCATTAGCATTTTCAGCTTTGAATTCCCATTCTGGCAATACATTAAAGATATTGTTTACATTCAATGCCAAAGTTAATTTGTCTGTTGCTGAGAAAGTAACTCCTAAATCAGTAACAATTTTAGGTATAAACTCAGTTTTTAAGTTAGCTTTCAAATAATCTACAGAACCAACAGGTGCATTTGGATCATTTGTAGCTAAGCCATCTTGATTAAATGTGGCTTTTCCAAAATAAGTATTGTTAAGGTTGAATCCAAATTTTCCTATTTCATAATTAATGCCTAAAATCCATTTTTGATCAGGTCTTGAAGTAAACATTAATGATTCTAGTGTTTGGCCAAAACTGTTATTGGTAACTGGAGATATTCTTTCATTTTCGAAAGTTATGTTACCGGCTAAATTAAATCCTAATTTTCCAGATCCAAGTACTAAATTGTTATAATTCATTACTACATCCAGTCCAGATGTTCTTGAATCAAATGAATTTGAAAACCAGGCAACATTTCCAAATTGTGTGTCTTGTCTATCTCCTAAAACAATTCTATCTTCAACTTTGATGTTGTAGTAATCAAGAGTGAAATTAAAGTTTTTAAAAGGTTTAGAACCTACTCCAACTGTAATATTTGTTGATTTTTCTGCGTCCAATTGAGGAACTCCTAATTGACGCGCTTGTGGAGAAACGTTACTAATGATACCGCTAAGTTGTATTCCTTGTCCAGCAACAAAAGAGTATTGCGATTTTTGGGTGTAGATTTGGTGTAAGGTAGGTGCTCTAAATCCAGTAGATATCGACCCTCTTAAAGTTACTTTATCTTCTAGGAATTTATATCTAGTGCTTAGTTTCCATACGGTTGCGCTTCCAAAATCACTATAGTCTTCGTAACGAATGGTTCCGTTAATTAAGAAATCTTTGGTAACATCATAAGCTAAGTCAAAATAAGCTCCTAAGTTGTAACGATTCCAATTTCCAGAGTTTTCAGGACGATTTCCTGCAAATGAATCTGCGCCAACACCATCCCATGATGCTTGATCTCCAGCTTGAACTCCAAATGTTTCAGTTCTAAATTCAGTTCCGAAAGCAATACTAATGTGGTCTGATAATATTTTAGAAATGTCAATATTCCCAACAAGATGATTGAATGTTGTTCCTCCTGGTTTGAAGTTAATAGGGCTGTTTTCTTTATAGGTGTTTGTAGATACTGGAAGCCCAGTTGCAGGGTCAATAGAAATTGTAGCTATGTTTGATCTGTTTTGAGAATTTTCTACAGTGTAAGACTGACTGTTTCCTCCTGTTGTTATACTTGCATCGGTATTCCATCCATTTTTAGTGGTTTTGAAACCTAATGTTGCATTGTAATCATTTAAATCTCCAACAAATGTTGGTACATAACCATCATAAGAAGGATTTGCATCATCGCCATTTCCGAAGAAATCATTTAAGTAAGGATTTGTAGGGTCTAAAGTTCTCCAATAAGGTGTTCTGTAATTTGCATAAGAACTCACTTTTTTGTAGACATAAGCAGCATTGTAATAAATTTGGGAATTATCGTTTATGTCATTTCCTCCGTTTATTGAAAATTTAGCTGCAGCAGTTTCAGGAGAACCATTGATGTTTCCAGCATCAGGACGTCTAGATAGAAATTCTTGAACGTCTGTAAGTGATGCGCCAAAGTCACCAGCTTCTCCCTCTGCATCAACAGTACCAGGTCTATTAGCTAGGTTAACTTTAGAAAAATCGATTGTATAATTCAAAAATCCATCTGTCCCCACAGTATTCCCACTGTTTAATGTGATGCCTAACATTTCACCATCGCCTTCTGTAGTAGTACCCGTTCTTAAAGTGACAGAGCTGTCAGTACGGTTCTTTTTTAAGATGATATTCATTACTCCCGCAATGGCATCCGATCCGTATTGCGCAGAAGCACCGTCTCTTAAAATCTCTACTCTTTCTATGGCATCTGCTGGAATAGCTGATATGTCAGCACCCGTTTCTCCACGTCCTGGAGAGGTTTGAACATACAATAATGAACTTAAATTTTTACGTTTACCGTTAATTAAGATCAAAGTTCTACTAGGCCCCATATTTCTAATTTCATACGGATCTAATAATGATGTTGCATCATTTACGGGTGTCTGTACCGTATTGAATGAAGGGATTTTATATTGCAATGCCTTATCAAATGTTGCTTGCCCAGTTGCTGCTATATCTCTTGCCGATAAAATATCAATAGGTAAAGCAGAGGTAGTGTTACTTCTTGCGGCTGTTCTACTTCCTGTAACTACAACTTCATCTAGTTTTTGACCTCCGTTTTCTTCTTCCAAACTAATGTCAATTACATTAGTATTTGCAAGTTTGGTTACAGTAGTAAATCCTATATAACTATAGATTATTGTTGCTCCTTCATTTACACTTAATTTGTAACTCCCGTTCGAGTCGGTTGATATTCCATTTCTTGTTCCTTTTTCCTGTACATTAACTCCTGGTAGCGGAGTGCCTGTTTTGTCTTTTACAACTCCGGAAATTTCTCTTTGTGCCAACATAAAGGTGGCATTTAGCAAAAAGAATAATAATGTGATTTTTTTCATAATCGTTCAATTAATTTAGTTATTGGTTAATTAGTAATAGGTCAAATATAACAAAATATTAACAAAAAAAAAGAGATGTGTTAAAATTTATCTTAAAAACTATAATTATTTAGAGTTATGATAATTTGAATTAGATATGATCATAGTTGAAAAGGGTATTGATAATTAAAAGGATTTATTTTTATAGATTTCTTTTTTTGATATAGACGTAAGATAAAATAAGGGATGTTAATGAATTTTTTGATAATTAAAATTCAACAATAAGTCCAGAGATTCATAAAATGTTTCATTTTTTAATGTTTCATTGGGTAAAAGACATTTTTTTTGGTCTGTATTCTCTATTATAAGCTTTATCGTCATTATGAATTAAGCTTTTCTTTTTTTTCTAATCAAAGAAAGAATGAAAACCAAAGACGAATATTTGCGGTGTTAATTCATTATATCTTATATTTGCAAACTTTTAAAATGGAATTATAAAGAAAACAAATGACAGGAAACTGGTTTTTGTAAAATAAAATATACCATGAAATCGCTAAGATTGCATGTTTCTTAAAAAAATAAATAGTATCTACACATGAAAGCAGGAATTGTAGGGTTACCAAATGTTGGAAAATCAACATTGTTCAATTGTTTATCAAATGCAAAAGCGCAAAGTGCGAACTTTCCTTTTTGTACTATCGAACCTAATATTGGTGTTGTTAATGTACCAGATCCAAGAATTGAAAAATTAGAATTATTAGTAAAGCCAGAACGTGTACAAATGGCTACTGTGGATATTGTAGATATTGCAGGTTTGGTAAAAGGAGCTAGTAAAGGAGAAGGATTAGGAAATCAATTTTTGGGAAACATAAGAGAATGTAATGCTATCATTCACGTTTTGCGTTGTTTTGATAATGATAATATTGTTCACGTTGACGGAAATGTAAATCCTATTCGTGACAAAGAAACCATTGATATTGAGTTGCAACTGAAAGATTTGGAAAATGTTGAAAAACGTTTAGAAAAAGTAAATCGTGCAGCCAAAACAGGAAACAAAGAAGCACAAACAGAGAAAGCATTTTTAGATCGAATAAGAGAATCCCTTTTACAAGCAAAATCAGCAAGAACGGTTCCGCCTCAGAGTAATGATGAAGAACTTTTGTTAGAGAGTTTTCAATTAATCACGGCAAAACCAGTATTGTATGTGTGTAATGTGGATGAAAGTGCAGCAGTTAATGGAAACAAATATGTAGATCAAGTTCGCGAATTGGTAAAAGACGAAGATGCAGAAGTAATAGTACTATCTGTAGGTGCTGAAGCAGATATCACCGAATTAGAAAGTTACGAAGAGCGTCAAGTTTTTCTAGAAGATATGGGATTGAGCGAGCCTGGAGCATCTGTTTTGATTCGCGCTGCATACAAGTTATTGAAACAACAAACGTATTTTACCGCTGGAGTTAAAGAAGTTCGTGCTTGGACCATAAATATTGGAGCTACTGCACCACAAGCAGCAGGAGTTATCCATACCGATTTCGAAAAAGGATTCATCCGTGCCGAAGTAATTGCTTATGAAGATTTCGTTCAATACGGATCGGAAGCTAAATGTAAAGAAGCTGGAAAATTCAAAGTAGAAGGTAAAGAATATATCGTAAAAGATGGCGATGTAATGCACTTTAGATTTAACGTATAATTTCTAGAAAACAGAGAAACGAATAAAGAAATTAGAAAAAAACCTGCAAGAGTCATTTTGCAGGTTTTTTTATTGTTGATTTTTTGTAGATTTCTTTTGGATTAATAATTAAGTTAAGATTGAATTTTAATCTAAAAAGTATTTTTAAAGTTATAAAAACTAAAAAGAATTATATAAAACTTTGGGAAAAAGGTTTGCATAACTTTGATTAAATTTTCAATAAACTGATTATGCTAAACAAGGACTTATTATCTAAATCTTGGTTTTTACTTAAAATTACAACTTTAGAATTTATCGATGATAATGCTATAAAACTGAGTGCAGCCTTGGCTTATTATACCATTTTTGCTTTACCACCACTTTTAATCATTATTATCACAATTTGTGGATTTTTCTTCGGTGAGGAAGCAGTAACAGGGCAACTTTATGGGCAAATTAATTCTTTGGTTGGTAACGATGCCGCTATTCAGATTCAAGAGGCTATAAAAAATGTTGAACTTTCTGGAAATACTATTTATGCCACTATATTTGGTATTTCGATGTTATTAATTGGAGCTTCGGGAGTTTTTGCAGAGATTCAAAGTTCAATCAATTATATTTGGGGACTGCGTGCAAAACCTAATAAAGGATTTAAAAAGTTCATTCAAAACCGATTGATGTCTTTTTCGATGATTGTTTCATTGGGTTTTTTGATGATAGTTAGTTTATTGGTCAATGTTATATTGGATATAGTAAATTCTAGATTGAAATTATATTTTCCAGAAAGTACGATTTACTTATTTTATGTAATTAATTCGGTAATTGTCTTTTCTATAATCACATTGCTTTTCGCCATTATTTTTAGAACATTGCCAGATGGGATCATAAAGTGGAGGGATGCTTGTTTTGGAGCTGGATGTACTGCAATATTATTTATGATAGGAAAATTTGCTATAGGCTATTATTTGGGAAATTCTTCCATTGGTTCTATATATGGTGCCACGGGTTCAGTAATAATTATATTGGTTTTGGTATATTATTCGGCTATAATTCTTTACTTTGGTGCTGAGTTTACCAAGGTGTATGCAAAAACGTATGGAGGTAAAATTTTTCCGAATGAATATTCTGTTGAAATAAAAAAAGAAATTTTTGAAATAGATAAATCCTAAAAAATGAACATATGAAAATCATAGCCTTTGCCGGAAGTCCAAGTAAAAATTCCATCAATAAAAAATTAGCCATTTATGCTGCGAACTTATTTAAAAATGCACAAGTTGAGGTGTTGGATTTAAATGATTATGAAATGCCGCTATTCAGTGTTGACAAGGAAGAGGGAATCGGTCAACATCCATTAGCTAAAGCATTTTTAGAAAAAATAAGTACTGCCGATATTTTGGTGGTTTCACTTGCAGAGAATAACGGAAATTACAGCGCTGCTTTCAAAAATACGATGGATTGGTGTTCTAGAATAAACGGAAAAATATTTCAAGACAAACCAATGTTATTGATGGCTACATCACCCGGTGCTAGAGGCGGAGCTAGTGTTTTAGAAATTGCCAAAAACAATTTCCCTCGTTTTGCAACCGAAATTAAAGCGATTTTCTCATTACCCAGTTTCAGTGACAATTTTGATATGGAAACAAATGTCATTTCAAACCCAGAATTAGACATTCAATTAAAGGAGATTGTTTCTAACTTCTAACTTTTCCCCTCTGTCAATATCATTCTTAATAACTTTGCTCAGGACTTCTTTTAAATTGTATCGAATTGCACTACATTAGCACGCTAGAGGTCTTTAATTTTTGCACTGACCGAACAGAACACAGTTAAATTCGATAAAATTCCAAAATGTCAGATCAAAATCAATATACCGAAGATAATATCCGTTCTCTCGACTGGAAAGAACATATCCGTATGCGTCCTGGAATGTATATCGGAAAATTAGGAGATGGATCTTCGCCAGATGATGGTATTTATATTTTATTAAAAGAGGTTCTCGACAACTGTATCGATGAGTTCGTGATGGGCTCTGGAAAAACTATTGAAGTTACCATCAAAGACAAAACGGTTTCGGTTCGTGATTACGGACGCGGAATTCCGTTAGGAAAAGTAGTTGATGTAGTTTCCAAAATGAACACGGGTGGTAAATATGACTCTAAAGCTTTTCAAAAATCGGTAGGTTTGAATGGAGTAGGAACCAAGGCTGTAAACGCGCTTTCGAGTGCTTTTCGTGTTGAATCAGTTCGTGAAGACAAGCAAAAAGCAGCTGAGTTTTCGGCTGGGAATTTAGTTTTAGAAGAGGATATAATCGATACCACAAAGCGAAAAGGAACCAAAGTAACTTTTACACCAGATGAATCGATTTTCAAAAATTACAAATTCCGTATGGAATATGTAATCAAAATGGTCAAGAACTATTGTTACTTAAACAATGGTTTGACGATTATTTTTAATGGTGAAAAATACCTTTCAGAAAATGGGCTTCGGGATTTATTAGAAGAAACCATCAGTGCAGAAGATTTGGAATATCCAATTATTCATTTGAAAGATCATGATATTGAAATCGCTTTAACACACAGTAAAACCCAATATAGTGAGGAATACCACTCTTTTGTAAACGGTCAGAATACCACACAAGGAGGAACGCATTTAGCAGCCTATAGAGAAGCAATCGTAAAAACCATTCGGGAGTTTTATAATAAAAGCTTCGAAGCTTCGGATGTTCGTAAATCGATAGTAAGTGCCATAAGCATCAAAGTGATGGAGCCCGTTTTTGAGTCACAGACCAAAACCAAGTTGGGTTCAATGGATATGGGTTCTGATGATGGAACACCACCAGTTTCTGTTCGTACTTTTATTAATGATTTTATTAAAACCAAATTAGATAATTATTTACATAAAAATCCCCCAACTGCCGAAGCATTACTGCGTAAAATTCTCCAGGCGGAACGGGAAAGAAAAGAATTATCTGGAATTAGAAAATTGGCGACAGATCGAGCCAAGAAAGCCAATCTTCACAATAAAAAATTAAGAGATTGCCGTGCGCATCTTCCAGACACCAAAAATCCAAGAAACTTAGAAAGCACCCTTTTTATTACCGAGGGGGATTCGGCTTCGGGATCGATTACCAAATCTCGTGACGTAAATACACAAGCGGTTTTTAGTTTGCGAGGTAAGCCTTTGAATTCCTACGGAATGAGTAAAAAGATTGTTTACGAAAACGAAGAATTCAATTTATTGCAAGCGGCGTTAGATATTGAAGACGGATTAGAAAAATTACGTTATAATAACATCGTAATCGCAACCGATGCCGATGTCGATGGAATGCACATTCGCTTGCTGTTGATTACTTTTTTCTTGCAGTTTTTTCCAGAATTAATCAAAGAAGGGCATTTGTATATTTTGCAGACACCACTTTTTAGGGTTCGAAACAAAAAAGAAACCATCTATTGCTATTCGGAAGAAGAACGAAGAGAAGCTATAGAAAAACTAAAACCAAAACCAGAAATCACTCGATTTAAGGGATTGGGAGAGATTTCGCCAGATGAGTTCAAGAATTTTATTGGAGAAACCATTCGTTTGGATCCTATTATGATGGATAAAAATACTTCGATCGAACAGTTATTGTCTTTTTATATGGGTAAAAATACTCCAGACCGACAAGAATTTATCATTAAGAATTTGAAGGTGGAGTTTGATGTTTTGGAAGAGGTGAAATAATTTAAGAGCATGTTGAGTATCGTAGACACTGTCTGCGATATTTAAATTTAATATTATGCGACAGTATTACGAATTTAATAAATTAAAAATTGCGAGATACTTTCCAGTGTTTCTGAAAAATTCAAGTTTGATATTATATAGTATAAATAAGAATTTTTAGATATCATTTTCTTTAAAATAACGAGCAAATATTTGCCAGTAAATACAAAACAATTCTACCAAGCAGAGAAGATTTAATACAATTAATTTTGTAATTAGAAACTATGGAAAATCAAGATATTCGTTGGAAGCAAAGGTTTGAGCATTTCGTAAAAGCTTTTAGGCAATTAAAAAATGCCAAAGAGTTAAAGAATGAGCGAGAATACACCGAATTAGAATTACAAGATGTGATACAAGCTTTTGAAGTTTCGCAAGAATTGTCTTGGAAAGTAATGAAAGACTTCTTGGAAGACCAAGGGAAAACAGACTTATTTGGGAGTAAAATTGCAGTCAAAGAAGCATTTAATGTTGGACTTATTTCAAATGGTGATGTTTGGTTTGATATGATTAAAAGTAGAAATCTTACTTCTCATATTTACGATGAAAGTGAAGTTTTGGCAATTTTAGAAATTATACTAAATGATTATTTCCCAGTTTTTATAGATTTTGAAAATAAAATGAAAACATATTTGTAATGTTTGGAATATATCCTAAAAGTTGCGAAGAAATTTTATTAATAATTGAAGATTGTTCTTCTATTGATGAGGTTGTTATATATGGTTCTAGAGCAAAGGGAAATTTCCGAGAAGGTTCAGATATAGATATTACTTTAAAAGGAGATATAACCAAAGAAGATTTAAACAAATTATGGCATCGATTAGATGATAGTTTTATTCCTTATAAATTTGATATTTCGATCTATAATAATTTGAAATCGGAAAGTTTAATTGAGCATATTCAAAGAGTTGGTAAAATTTTTTATAAAAGAATAAACTGAAATAAATTCAGCATAAATGAAAGACGAAGAAGACGATAACTTAATCTCCGCAAACGAAGACGATAATTCGGAGGATCATTCTAATGATGACAATCAAGAGGAGAATGATGCCGATGAAATTATCGACGTAGAAGCCAAACATTTTGAAGGAGGGCATTTTTATGAGAATGATAATGAGGAAGGCGATACCATTACCAAAGTTACAGGAATGTACAAAGATTGGTTTTTGGATTATGCATCTTATGTAATTCTAGAACGTGCTGTTCCTGCTATTGAAGATGGTTTCAAACCCGTTCAACGAAGAATCATGCACTCTTTGAAAGAGTTGGATGATGGTCGTTACAATAAGGTTGCGAATGTTGTTGGTCACACCATGCAGTATCACCCACACGGGGATCAAAGTATTGGTGATGCAATGGTACAAATTGGTCAAAGAGAATTGTTGATCGATTGCCAAGGGAACTGGGGGAATATCTTAACAGGTGACGGAGCTGCAGCTTCCCGTTATATCGAAGCGCGTTTGTCAAAATTTGCTTTGGAAGTTTTGTATTCTCCAAAAATCACCGATTGGGGTGTTTCTTATGATGGACGTCGTGCGGAACCGAATAACTTACCCGTAAAATTTCCATTATTATTGGCTTCAGGAGCAGAAGGAATTGCTGTAGGTCTTTCGACCAAAGTATTGCCTCATAACTTTAATGAGCTGATTGATTCGTCCATTAAAATCTTAAAAGGAAAACCATTTACCTTATATCCGGATTTCTTGACACAAGGTATTGCCGATGTGTCCAATTATAATGATGGATTGCGTGGCGGACGTGTTCGTGTTCGTGCCAAAATTGGTCAACTCGACAAAAATACGTTGGTGATTACTCAAATTCCGTTTTCGACGAATACTACGACTTTGATTGACAGTATTTTGAAAGCCAACGATAAAGGTAAAATCAAAATCAAAAAAATTGAAGACAATACAGCCGCTGAAGTTGAGATATTAATTCATCTTTTCCCAGGGGTTTCTCCAGATAAAACTATTGATGCCTTATTTGCTTTTACAGCCTGTGAAACTTCGGTAGCGCCACTGGGTTGTGTGATTGAGGATAATAAACCGTTGTTTATCGGAGTTTCGGATATGTTGAGAATTTCAACCAACAGAACGGTTGATTTGCTTCGACAAGAATTAGAAATTCAATTAGAAGAACTAAAAAATAAATGGCATTTCTCAACTTTAGAGAAAATCTTTATTCGGGAAGAAATGTACATTGAATTTAAGTTGTATGGAGATAGAGAGTCGTTGTATGTCTATTTATATGATCGTTTTGAGCCTTTCAAAAAATCATTTGTTAGAGATATTCATGATGATGATTTGCATAGATTAACTCAAATACCAATGATTCGTATTACTCGTTTCGATTCTGACAAAGCTGATGACTTTATCGCTAAGTTAGAAGAAGAAATGAAGGAAGTAGAGCATCACTTAGCTAATTTAATTGATTTTGCCATTGCTTATTTTGCAAAATTAAAAGAGAAGTACGGAAAAGGAAGAGAGCGCCAAACCGAGTTGCGTATTTTTGATGATATCGAAGCTACAAAAGTGGTTTTAAGAAATACCAAATTATATGTAAATAGGGAAGAAGGTTTCGTCGGAACAAGCTTGAAAAAAGACGAATACGTTACCGATTGTTCCGATATTGATGATGTAATTGTTTTTCTAAGAAATGGAAAAATGATGATAACCAAAGTCGATGCCAAGACCTTTGTTGGAAAAGATATTATTCATATTGCCATTTTTGACAAAAGCGACAAGCGTACCATTTATAATATGATTTACCGTGACGGAAAATCGGGTCCATCCTATATCAAGCGATTTAATGTTTCGGGAGTTACTCGTGACAAACCGTATGATTTGACCAATGAAACTGCGGGTTCGCAAACTTTATATTTTTCGTGTAACCCAAATGGAGAAGCTGAGGTCATTACGATTTTATTGCGTCAGGTTGGAAGTGTCAAAAAATTGAAATTTGATATTGATTTTGCTGCTTTGGCTATTAAAGGCCGTGCTTCGAAAGGGAATTTAGTTTCCAAATATCCGATTAAGAAAATTGAATTGAAGGAGAAAGGAATTTCGACTTTATTGCCTAGAAAAGTTTGGTTTGACGATACCGTTCAACGATTGAATGTTGATGCTAGGGGAGAATTGTTGGGCGAATTTAGACCAAGTGATAAAATTTTAATTATTTCTCAATCAGGAAAAGTAAAAGTTATTACACCCGAATTGACTACTCATTTTGATGGAGATATGATAGTTTTGGAAAAATGGGTTCCTAAAAAACCAATTTCAGCCATTTATTACGATGGCGAAAAAGAACGTTATTACATCAAACGTTTCTTGGTGGAAACCGAAAATAAAGAAGAGTCATTTATTACAGAACATCCCAATTCAAGATTAGAAATCGTAGCAACAGATTATCGTCCTTTGGCTGAATTGGTTTTTCCTAAAATAAAAGGAGCTCAAAAAGAGAACGTGACAGTTGACATTGAATCTTTTATAGCCGTAAAAGGATTTAAAGCGCTAGGAAATCAATTGACTACCGACAAACTTAAACAAGTGAATTTGTTAGAACCTTTGCCATACGAAGCTCCTATAGAAATTGTTCCAGAAGAGATTGAAGTTAAAGGAGAAACTAACGCTGATGATTCCGATATACATTTGGAAGATGATGGGCAGGTTGTTTTGTTCTAAAAAATAAATCCAGTTACTTCTCGGTAACTGGATTTATATTTTTATTCATTTTATGATAGTGTTTTGTTGCTTTTGTCGATGAATATAGGGAAACACAAAAGGGTGTGATATATGTCAAAATAATTTTTATAACATTTCTAGAAGTGAAATTACCTTCCCAAATCACATCATAACTATTGATAGTGTTTAATATTGTCCCTACTATAACTGCTAGTACAAGAGCGTTTTTTATATTTCTAGAAAGCATATTTATTTCTTCTTTTTGTTCGTTTTCATGTTTAATATTTCTACAAACAGAGAGAACGAAATGGCAAAGTACAAATACCCTTTTGGTACTGGAGTCACGTGACTTCCAAAAATAAGGGCATTAGACAAATGCGCACTTTCAGTCAATAGCATGAACCCAATTAAGATTAAAAATGACAAACCCAAAATCTGAATAGAAGGGTGTTTGTTGACAAAATTCCCAACAGGAACTGCAAATTGCATCATAATTAAAACCGAAATTACAACTGCAGTAATCATAATATACAAAGCGCCTTCAACACCATTGGTCATCCCTACTGCGGTCAAAATACTGTCAAAAGAAAAAACCAAATCGATCATTATAATTTGAAGAATAACACTCTGAAAAGATTTTGCAGCGGCCTTGCCCAACTCTTTTTCCTCATGGCCTTTTTCATCCACCTTTTCTCGAATTTCATTAGTGCTTTTGTAAATCAAAAACAAACCGCCTAGTAAAAGGATGATACTTTGACCGGTAACACCAGCTTGAAACCAATTCCAATCAATTGTAAACCAAGGTTTTTTCATCTGAATCAAAAAATTGATTCCAAACAACAATGCAATTCGCATAAACATAGCCAAGAACATTCCTATTTTAGTCGCTTTTTTACGGTCTTCAATTGGTAATTTTCCAGTTGCAATAGAGATAAAAATAATATTGTCAATACCTAAAACAATTTCAAGAAAGGTCAATGTTAACAAGGCAATCCACGCATCTGGGTTCAAAAATACTTCCATTATATATTGTTAAAGTGTTGTGTTTTTTTAGTATAATTTATTTTAATTCTGAAATCTTAGTAACCGTTCCTTTTTGCTTCTCATCAACGCCGACCATTCCAAATTCAAAGGTATATGAATTTTTCGAGGTTGTCAAAATTTTCATATCAATCGCTTTCTTTTCAGCCCTATTTTTCGGGTGTTTTTTTTGTAAAACATACTCGCAATCATTCACCCAACGAACAGTTGAAGTATCTGTTTTACCTTCAAAAGTCTCAATTTCAATGCTATCGTTGCGTTCAAAAACAGTTGTCTTTTTTACTCCGTCTATTTCGTATTCAAACTTAAATTTCCCGGTTTTAAAGTCAGCACAATTGCGTTCTGCATTATAACAAGACATCATTAATAATAATGGGGAGAGAAATATTATTTTTTTCATTATAAATTGGTTTTAATTTTAATTTGGGCCTAATCCAGCTGTCCGTTGCAACTCCTCGTCTGGTTAACAAAATTTTTAAGTGTTTGCAAGTGCTTCTTTCAGTCGCTTTGCAAACTCAAAAAATTTAAGTCAACCAGACTGCGGGGTTTTCACTTCCATCTGGGGCAAGTATTAGTTTTTGATATTGTTTTTTGCAATTACCATTGCCATTGAATTTCATTTCAGTCGTCTGAATTCTTCTTCTGTAAAATTTTTAATCGATTTCTCCTGCGCAAATTTAGCTCTATTATAGCTATCTGAATTGTTTTTTGGAATGGAAAGGCTGTTCCATTTACTATTTTTCAACTGTTTGGCATAAAAAACAATTTGACCAATATGATACGGATAATGCGCCAATTGCCTGTTAATGGCTTCAATAACTGTGTGTCCCTCATTCCTGATATAAATAATCTCTGAAAGTTGCTCGGGTTTTAAACTGTCCAAAGCTCCTAGAAAACAGTCCCAACCAGCGTTCCATAATTCCAAAACATGTTCTTTGTTTTGCAAATCATTTTCAAATTCAGCATCACGATTTCTCGTTCCTTTCTCACCATCTGTAGTTAGGAAATCAGTCCAGCGTGACACCATATTCCCCGTCAGGTGTTTTACAATCACGGCAATGCTATTCGTGTCTTCGTTTACAGCTACAAAAAGTTGTTCCGACTCCAGTTGCTCCATGGCTTTTTCGCCTAGCATTTTATAATAGAGAAATTGCTTTTTTACACTTTCAAGATAGGATGAGGTTGCGTTCATAAATTAAAAGATTTCTTGTTCGTTACTATTTCCCGTATCGAGTGACTCTAAAATCTCTTTCCACTTGCGCTGTAGTAGCTCTTTACTAGGAAGTTTTGTTTGATAATCGGCTACTAATGTCGGCGATACTGTTCGGCTTAAAGCATATTCTACAACAATATCATCTTTGCCATTGCACAACAATATACCAATGCTGGGTTGTTCATGTGGTTTGCGAATATCTCTGTCTAGTGCTTCAAGATAAAAATTAAGCTGTCCTAAATGTTCGGGTTTAAATTTTTCTATTTTCAATTCAATTGCTACCATACAATTTAGGTTTCGGTTATAAAACAAAAGATCAATGGCGAAATCTTGATTGCCTACCTGTAATGGATACTCTTCTCCCATAAAAGCAAAGTCTCGTCCAAATTCCAATAGAAATTTGGTTATGTTTTGTGCAATTGCTTTTCTTAAATCTTTTTCTAAATGACTTTCAGGTAATTGAAGTAACTCAAGTACATACGTGTCTTTGAATGTGTTTGTTACCTCTTTTGGGAAAACTCGCTCCATTGGCGCGAGTTTTGTATTTGCCAACATTACTCTTTCAAAACAAGAGGAATTAATTTGCCTTTGTAATTCTGTTTTTGACCACTTCTCTCGAATTGTCATTTTGATATAAAATTCCCTTTCTTCAATAGACTTGCAGGGCAAAATGATGATATTATTAGTCCAAGTGATTTCTCGCACCAGTGGTGCGAGTTTTGTAAAATCTTTATAAGTTTCGAAAAACTGTTTCATTCTCCATATATTCTGAGGAGAAAAACCAGTAATATTTGGTTCTGATTGTTGAATAAAAAGGGATAAATCATTTACCACCGATTTACCCCAAGCTTTCTTTTCTACTTGTTGGCTTACATATTCCCCAACATGCCAATAAAGAGTTACCAATTCCTTGTTTACAGCATGGAAAGCATTCTCTTTTGCTTTTGATATGAGCGTCGTTATGTGTGAAAATTGTTCTTGGAGTTCCATATTTTAAAATAATCTATTTAGCTCCCCTCTCCTTTGGAGAGGGGCTGGGGGTGAGGATTATTCAATTTTTATATCATATTTATCCAAAAGTCCAACAATTCCTTGACTGGAAAACTTCGCCTTTTTCATCGGATTAAATTCGGGGTCTATTTTATAATTGTAGGCAGAGGTAAAATCTACTCCAGCCAATAGGGTGTCGTTAAAAATAGCATTATCCAAATTACAGTTCTCAAAAACCGAATTGGTCAAATTGGTTCCTATAAAAGTTACTTCTTTCATAGAGCAGGAATTGAATTTGGTTTTTGGCATTTTCTTGTTCGCAAACGAAGAGTAATCCAAAACACATTCCATAAATTGAACATTAAATAAAAAATCTTCACAGTTCTGAAATTGAATGCCTAGAAGTTTACAGTTTTTAAAACTTACCGTTTTTAAACTCGTTCCTGCCAAGTTGGTCATTGACAAATTGCAGTCAATGAACTCACAATCCATAAAAGTATTGTAAGAGAAATCACTATTGGAGAAATCACAGTTTTTGAAAATGCAATCTTCAAATTCCCGGTTGTTGATTTTTTTGTCAATGTATATGACCTTGTCGAATGTTTTTTGAATGTGTATTAGGTCTTCCATTAGTCGTTAAATATGCCTTTCATTATTATTTTTAAACCCAAAAACATCAAATACATCGATGCAAGACAGGCTAGGATTCCGATGGCCAAAACCAAATAATGCCAGTCGTTTTTTTGATTCATAAATGCATTGTAAATTACCGATGGACCTATAAACATAAGCGGCAATGCACCCGTTAAATATTTGATTCCTTTTGTTAAGTGTTCTTTGTTCATAATTAGTGAATTTTTAAAAAGTAAAAAGAATACCAATTCCATTTTGGTTAGCTATAACACTGGATGATTCTATTTTGAAATCACAATCTTTAACAGCAACTTTTTTGTTATATCCGTCTACAGCTGATTTAATTTTTTTTGAATAACCAATTTTGATGGGAATTGCTATTACAAGTGCCGCCATTCCTATAAAAGTAAATGCAGTTGGATAGGTAATGTCCTGAGTAGCACCAGCGGCTAAATCACCTATTATAAAGCCAATTCCAGCACCCATTAGAATATTTCCAACTGTTTTTTTTGTTCTTCCTGCATCATATTGATTTAATAATTCAGGTGTATTGTTTAATAAAGTTCGAACTTCTGTTGGTGTTAATTTTTGGTTGTTAGAATCTATTATGTTTCCCCCAGATTTTAAAGAAAGCGTTTGACTGTATACTAATGAAAGGTTTAATAGAAAAAAGGTAATTAGTAATGATTTAAAATTCATGGTTAAGATTTTGTTTTAGAATTGTTTTTAAATTTACAGGGCAAAGATTACTATAAAGTTTTGTTATAAAAATCAACTGCTTTTCTAACGCTTCCGTGTGTTTTTAACAATTCGGAACCTTCTTCGTAGGTAACTGGAATTTCTCCCATTATCATTTTTACGCCACGATCTACCAGTTTGCTGTTGCTCAATTGCATATCGACCATTTTGTTGCCTTTCACTTTTCCAAGCTGAATCATAGTGGCAGTGGTAATCATATTCAGTACTAATTTTTGTGCAGTTCCAGCTTTCATTCTAGAACTTCCCGTTACAAATTCTGGGCCAACAATGACTTCAATTGGAAATTTTGCCGTTTGCGAAAGCGGACTTCCAGCATTGCAGGAAATACTTCCGGTGCTGATGTTTTTTGCATTGCAGGCTTGCAAACCACCAATAACATAAGGCGTAGTTCCTGAAGCAGCGATTCCGACCACAACATCATTTTCGTTTACATTAAATGCTTTTAAATCTTCCCAGGCTTGTGTGGCTTTGTCTTCGGCATTTTCTACAGCTTTGCGAATGGCGGTGTCTCCGCCGGCAATAATTCCAACCACCAAATCAAAAGGAACTCCAAAAGTAGGAGGACATTCCGAGGCATCCAAGATTCCCAAACGACCAGAGGTTCCAGCTCCAATATAGAATAATCGGCCACCCGATTTCATTTTGGCAACAATTTCGGTTACTAATATTTCTATTTGCGGTAATGCTTTTTCTACAGCAAGAGGAACAGTTTGGTCTTCTTGATTGATATTGGAAAGTAATTCTTGAACAGACTTTTTTTCTAAATGTTCATATTTAGAGGATTGTTCGGTGGTTTTCGTGAAGGTCATTGTTTTGTTTTAAAATGGACAACTTTTATACTTGGTAAAGTTAGGGAATTTTAAAACTTTGTCTTCTTTGTGTTGTGAAAAATAGAAAGTATTTTAAAAAGAAGTGGTCATTTGAGTGTTTTCTTTGAAATTTACATTAACATCAAGTTTGTCTTTTTGAAAAACAACAAATTAACGGGGAATCGAAAGGTTGTGAGCGTTAGAAATATAACAGATATGGTCTATGAAAATTAAATTTTCTGAGAATTAAAGATTAATGATTTTTAGATTTTGTTTGTCTTTTATTAAATGAATTTTATTGATTTCTTGTTTTTTGCTTTCTGATTCTTCATTGGTTTCAATAAGGACATTGTGCATACGTTCTGCCATTTTTTCGATGCTATTGGTGATTGATTCGTAAACCAACTCCATTCTGAGGTGTTTTTCTTCTTTAACGGCTTTTAATACATCTTCTACAAAAAATTTATCATATTTTTCAGCTACAGAATCTCGTGTATTGGTAAGTCTAATGACAGCATCATTACTTAAAATCGTAACCTTAAAATGTTGCTCCTCATTACTTAAATAGTATTTACCCCCCAATTCGTCAACATTTATTTCTGTCGAACTGATTTTGAGTAACTCGGTTATTATTCCAAAAATATGATTTTCAATATTGGAATATACTCTAGCTTTTCTTTTGAAAAAATTAAACATACAAATACGAATTGTTAAGTTTTTGAGTCTTTTTTCGCATCATTTTTAGATAAGTTAGATTTGTGCTTTTAATTAGCTGGGGTAGAAAAATATCAGTTTGTTTTCTTGTACAAATTAACAGTAATGTTTTTGATAATGCAAACAATTTGTATTAATTATGAGTATTTCTGTTGTTGATGTTAAATGTTGTGTTTTTTAATAATTAAAGGATGTAATTGAGTTTTTATTGTAAATGTCTTAATTTCACAATGTTTGTTGTTTAAGCTGAATTGCGTGAGGGAAAGGAGCTGGCTACCAAAGTAGCGTGGATTGCCCGACCGCATTGAGCAAAGGGGCTGTTTAATAGATACTCTAAATAAGCCCCTTTGCTCAAGGTGGTCACGCCCAAATTTTAATTATAGTATATAGGCAAGTACAATTCCAAAGACAATCATAGAAACTTTGGCAATATTGAATTTGTGACCTTCGCTGCTTTCAAAAATGATAGTAGAGGAAATATGAAATAATATACCAATCACTACAGCAGTAATTTCAGTATAATACTCATTTAATTGAGGAAGGAAATCTGAAACAATAGTTCCCAATGGTGTCATTATTGCAAAAGTGATCATAAAGAAAAAAATTGCTTTTTTGTCAAGATTGGCATTGATGAAAAATGTGGTCAAAATAATTGCGATAGGCAAATGATGAATCGCAATTCCAATGGCTAAATCGTGATGATGGCTTACAGGAAATCCTTCAAGAAAGGCGTGAATGCAGAGGCTAATAAATAGCAACCAAGGAATTTGATTCATTTTGGCATGACCGTGAACGTGACCGTGCTCAGCACCTTTGGAGAAAAATTCTAGTATGATTTGGAACAAAATTCCCAACATAATAAAAAGTCCGATGTTGTGGTTTTTACTTTCGTATACTTCGGGTAAAAGGTGTATTACGGTGAGCGAAAGTAGGAACGAACCACTAAACGCTAGTAATAGTTTAAGATTGGTTTTACTTTTTGGCTTTAAAAATAAAGCGACAAAATAACCAATAAGTACGGATAGTAAAGGTAAAAGGTAATTCATTTTTTGTTTAACTGTTTAAAAAGTTTAAGGGCGGTTTAAAAGTTTAAAATTGTTTAAAAGTTTAAAATTGTTTAAAAGTTTAAAGTTTAAAGTTTAAAAATTGTTTAAAAAAAGTTTAAAGCAGTATGTTTTAGGTGCTAGCAATCGTTTAAATCAAAAGCAGTTTTTTCAGCATTAAACAAATTGTAACTATTCAGACTAATAAAAAAGCGACACGAATTACACGAATTAGCACGAATGGTATTCAATTTTAAAATTTAATTTGCTTCGCCTGTTCGCTTCGCTCGAGTCACGGAAATAAAAGTTCTTAAAAATTTGTGTAATTATTAAGAGTTGCTTTTTCGTGTAAATTAGTAAAATTTGTGTCTGTTTTTTTTAATTAGATGTTAATTTAGAGTTAGCTGAATAGTTACAACAAATTAAACATTAAAAAAAATTCAAACTTTTTTTAAACTTTTCAAAGTTTATTTAAAAATCATGATTAATCGTTCGCTTTCGGTTTTGTGGAATTTTTTTAGTTTGTAATCCCCAAAAATATCCAACAAAAATATCCCAGCATCTTCCATCATTTCTTCAAAGTCTTTTAGCGTTAATGCTTTTACTTTTTCGGTGAAATGATATTTCTGTGCTTGGTCTTCAAAATCAATTTCTTTGTAAATATGACCTTCTTTTAGGTAACGTTTGATATGAAAATCGATTCCATCAACAGTTTTTACTTCTTCGGGAACCAAGGTATCAATGACATTTGCAACATTCATAAAATCGATTACGGCAAAACCATATTCGGTAAGACTTTCTTTTATGGCTTTTAGTGTGGTAAGGTTGTCCTCGTCGTTTTCGAAATAACCAAAACTAGTGAACAAATTGAAAATAGCATCAAATTTGTCTTCGAATGTTTCTCGCATATCGTGCACTTGAAAATGCAAGGTTTCGTTGCTGTTTTTCTGAGCTTCGAGAATACTGTTTTCAGACAAATCGGCACCAATTACATTAAAACCCAATTGGTTTAGATAAATTGAGTGACGGCCTTTGCCACAAGCTAGATCAAGTACTTTGGCTTTCTCGGGAAGATTGAGGTAATGCGTCAGATTGTCCATAAACAACTGCGCTTCTCTATAGTTTCTTTCTTTGTAAAGGATGTGATAATAAGGGCTGTCGAACCAAGAGGCAAACCAACTTTCTGGATTGGAATTTGAATTTTGAGTGTTTTTATTTATAGAATCGGACATTTATTCTTTTTCAATTAATTTAAGTCCCGCAAATTTAGTGTATTTTTGCCGAATATTAATGATAACAATTCCTCCATTTGGGGGTTAGGGGGCTATGGAGAATTTTAAGATGATTGCTAAAACCTTTTTTGGTTTTGAAGAAATACTTGCAAAAGAGTTGACAATGCTAGGCGCACAGGATGTGGAGCAAGGGGTAAGAATGGTGAGTTTTAAGGGAGATAAAGGGTTTATGTACAAAGCGAATTTGTCATTACGTACTGCTTTAAAGATTTTGAAACCAATTTATTTTTTTAAAGCGCGTGACGAACAATCTTTATACAAAGGAATTCGTGGTACGAATTGGTCTAAATACATCAATGCCAATCAGACTTTTGTAATTGATGCAACAGTACACTCGGAGTATTTTAACCACTCTGAGTTTGTTTCTCAAAAATGTAAAGATGCAATTGTGGATCAGTTTCGTGAAAGAACGGGACAACGTCCAAGTATTGACAAGGCTTTTCCAGATTTAAGAATTAATATTCATATTGATAAAGACCAAGTTTCGGTTGCTTTGGATACTTCCGGGAATTCATTGCACCAAAGAGGCTATAGAACCGCAACGAATATTGCACCAATCAACGAAGTTTTGGCAGCAGGTATTTTGTTACTTTCGGGTTGGGATGGTCAAACAGATTTCTTGGATCCGATGTGTGGATCCGGAACTTTCTTGGCAGAAGCAGCGATGATTGCTTGTAATATTCCTGCAAACATTAATCGTAAAGAATTTGCTTTCGAAAAATGGAACGATTGGGACAATGATTTATTTGATAGCATTCAAGAAAGTTTATTGAAGCGTGTTCGTGAGTTTCATTATACTATAAAAGGGTATGATAAAGCGCCGTCTGCAGTTCAAAAAGCAAAAGATAATGTAAAGAACGCCAATCTTGATGAATATATAAAGATTGAGGAGCAGAACTTCTTTGATACCGAAAAAACTTCTGAAGGGAAATTGCATATTGTTTTTAATCCGCCTTATGATGAGCGTTTGGATATACACATGGAAGAATTCTACAAAAGCATTGGTGATACGCTGAAGAAAAATTATCCAGGAACGAATGCTTGGTTTATTACAGCAAATCTTGAGGCTCTGAAATATGTTGGACTAAAACCTTCACGTAAAATTAAACTTTTTAATGCGAGTTTGGAAGCGAGATTGGTAAAATATGAAATGTACGAAGGAAGCAAGAGAACGAAGTTTCAGGTTACAGAAGAAAAGGTTGAAGATTCAAAAGATAATGTGGAATAAATCATAGTACGTTTAATAAAAATTATATATAAAATGTCAAAATTACAAGTTAGAGCTTTTCTATACAATTTAGGTTGTTTTGCTATATTGTTTGTCTCTTTTCGTTATTTGGTAGAACAGTACACCAATTTAACTGGTTTTTGGATTCCAATGTCTGCCTTTGTTATTGGTACTCTTTTGTCTCCAAAATTTCAAGCTGCCAAAACCAAAGATGGTGAAAAACTATTTATGTCTTGGTTATTTATAAAAGGGGTAAAGGAGATTGGCTAATAGAGTAGCGGTAAAAACAAAAAGGAGTACAATTGAATATTTAGATTCTATTGTACTCCTTTTTTATGGGATTTAATTTTTGAATTATTTTTTCTTAGTCGCTTTTTTCACTGAAGCTACTTTCTTTTTGTAAATTGGAATGAAATAGGATACGTTATAATTAAAACCAGCTCCAAAATTACCATCATACGTTCGGTTAAATCCTGGAATATAAAGGTTTTCAAAGTTACTAGGCTCGGTATTTGTAATTAGCATTTTCAATTGTAAACTAAATCCAACATAAATATTGTTGAATACTTTTACATTCACACCAGCAGCAACTTCTGCCCAACTTGATGTTAAACCATCATAGGTTTTTCCAGAAGTAATACTTGGAGATTGACCAAAGTAGGGATGTGGATTGTAAATTTCATAACTGTTCAAAGTCTCGCTGAAGGTGCTAAAACCATATCGCATACCTATCGTGATCCTGTTTTCCATGTCCAGCCAATTGGTGTATCCATTATAGTCAAAACCTACTTTAATATAAGAACCTTTGTTAGTTGTACTTAATTGAGGATCTTCAACAGTGATATTTTCATTACCAAGTTCTCCATACAAATAATAATTTTTTGTAAATCGATAATCTCCAGTAAAAGCTATTCCTTTGTAATTGGAATCATATAAGGTACGCGCAATTTTGTTTACGTCTACACCAATAATCAATCCATAACGGTCCATTTTTGGTTTTATGGAGTCTTTTTTTACAGCTTCCAGTTTTTTGTCGGCTTTCTTTTTGTTAAGTTCAGGACTTTTTGTTTCTATTACTTTTACTCCTTGCTCAATACTTGTTTTCGATGTCTTTTCTTGAGCTTTTGCAAACAAAAGGGACAATGTAAAACAAATACTAAAAAAATATTTTAATGATTGTTTCATTTTCATTTGCTAAGTTGTATTTTTTTATGGATATAATTTTCATCCACTTTTCATCTGCTGCAGTTGCGTCGGTATGTATAAAAGGGGTGATTGGATCTAAATTAAAATTGGTTTTGAAACCACAAGCTCTTGAAACGTATATGTTTTCTCGAGAATATTTAAATTCCAAATTGTCTGAGTTTATTAGGAGCGAGTTATTATTGCCATAATTTAGAATAAAGGTATATTTCACAATATCAGCCTCAGTGTTTAATGGAAGCAATATGTTGTTTCCACTCGTTACATATTGTGCATCACCCGTTGCAGTTCGAGTCAGAACAACTCCATTGGTCATTCCTTCACCAATTACTTTTAAATTCGTGACATTTTTCTGAACCGATGGATTCGAAATGTCGTAAAACATTATAAGCATTCTTGGTGTAGTAGGCGTGTTTGGATCACATATATCATCTGGTTCACAACTGGAAGAAGCGAAACCGAGAATCATTAAAAAGGCAATAATTTTTTTCATATAGTCTTAAGTATTCCCCCCCCCCTCAGAGGGCAGGGGCAGTGCTTATCGTCTTTCCAAAAGTACAACATTTTCTACGTGATGTGTTTGCGGAAACATATCCACTGGACGCACTCTTGTCACTTTGTATTTTTCGTCCATTAAAGCCAAATCACGAGCTTGTGTAGCCGAGTTACAACTTACATAAACCACTTTTGAAGGTTCTATTTTTAGAATTTGTTCGATCACATCTTTGTGCATCCCGTCTCTTGGAGGGTCCGTGATAATCACATCTGGTTTTCCGTGTTGCGCAATAAATTCTTCGTTGAAAACCACTTTCATATCTCCAACAAAAAACTCGCAATTTGTAATTTCATTGCGTTTTGCATTGGCTTTGGCATCAATAATTGCTTCCGGAACACTTTCTACACCAATTACTTTTTTAGCATTTTTGGATACAAATTGCGCAATAGTTCCTGTTCCTGTATATAAATCATAAACGATTTCATTCCCAGTAAGTCCTGCAAAGTCTCTGGTTATTTTGTACAATTCATATGCTTGATCTGAATTGGTTTGGTAAAACGATTTAGCATTAATGCTAAATTTTAGTCCTTCCATTTCTTCCAAGATGTAATCTCGTCCTTTGTATAATTTGATATTGGTGTCATACAAAGTATCGTTCGCTTTATTATTAACCACATATTGCAATGAAGTAATTTGAGGGAATTTTTCGTAAAGATGATCTAAAATCAATTCTCTGTTGGCTTTGTCGTTTTCAAAAAACTGAATCAAAACCATGATTTCTCCAGTCGAAGCGGTTCTCAGCATCAAGGTTCTTAGTAAACCTTCGTGCGCTCTCGGGTTAAAGAAAGTCAAACCGTGCTCGATGGCAAAAGCGCGAACTTCGTTACGAATTGCATTCGATGGATCTTCTTGCAAATGACATTTATTGATGTCCAAGATTTTATCCCACATTTTTGGAATATGAAAGCCAAGTGCATTTCTATTGCCTAAATCTTCTTCGCTTCCTATTTCGGCTTCTGTCAACCAACGGCTGTTCGAAAACGAAAATTCCATTTTATTTCTATAAAAAAACTGTTTTTCAGAGCCTAAGATGGGTTCAAATTCAGGAAGTTCAATTTTACCAATACGTTGCAAATGGTTTTTTACCTCATTTTGTTTGAAGACCAATTGTTGGTTGTAGTTCATGTTTTGCCATTTACAACCTCCGCAAACACCAAAATGCTCACAAACAGGCTCCACTCGATATTCTGATAATTCATGAAAATGAACTGCTTTTCCCTCATAATAAGCCTTACGCTTTTTGAAAGTTTGCACATCTACCACATCTCCGGGTACTACATTTGGGATAAAAACTACTTTACCATCGGGAGCTTTTGCCACCGAAACGCCCTTTGCACCAGCATCAAGGACTTTTATTTGATGAAAGACAACTTTGTCTGTATTTTTCTTTGCCATAGCGCAAAAATAAGGCTTTGGATTTATTTATGTATTTTAATTTTAATTTTTTTTAAAAAAATTGAGCGAAGTAACAATCTATTGATATTCATCTTTCCAGTCTTTGGTTGAAATAGCTGAAGCTTTATTATCTGAATTCATCGTAACTCGAAGTTCTTTATTCGCTTTTGCATATTCAAAAAGTGCTTTAAATCGAAAGATATTTATGTTGTCGGTTTTATTCGGAATCATTTCTACAAATTCAAGATCCTTGAAAAGACCGTATTTCAGGTTGTATTTCACACAGATTTTTTTGATATTTTCAGGTGTAGATTTGGCAATGACTTTGTCTGTAGCCTCAACTTGGGTAAAAGGCTTGAATGGATCGTTATTGCAGGTTTTTAATACTCTTTTCCCCAATTCGTAGGCTTTGTTTTTTTGGGCTTCATCAGCCACACTCATTTCTGTTGGAGCAACACTTTTCCCTATTTGTTTTCCATTTACGGTTTTGGTTTTGCAGCCAAGCAACAAGAAAAAACAGCATATTATAATTGAATTTTTCATAATACTATACGTTTCTATAAGTACGTAAGGTAGCGAATTTAAGCACAGTTTTTTCATTATTAGAGACTAATCCCGCTTTCCACTTCAAATCCTCGTTCTGGAAGCAATAATACTAAGCCTAGAAAAGAGTCCCGATAGATTCTGTGTTGATTTCCAATTAAAAAATAATTTTTATTTCAAAAAAGGACCTCGGGTAATCTTTAAGATTATTGTTTTTATTGTTTCATTTATTCTTATAACCCTATGTCTTTTATTTTGGGTTTATTTCACTTGAATCACTTTTATTGTTTAATTTTGTCCTACAAAGGCGGTCAAGAACCAGCCTGTATAGCGTGTTTATGCCGTTTGTGC